>NZ_CP121463.1:2858448-3573060 GCF_029690065.1 Arthrobacter sp. Y-9 | reverse complement strand
GGTCCGCGGGCTTGGCCTGAGGCTTCGGCTGCTGCGGGGCCTCGAAGGGGGAAGCCGTCGGGCGGGAGGTCTGGCCGCCCTTGTCGCCAGAGCCACCCGATGGGTTCGCGGAGCCTTCGTCCTTCGTCGGTCGGCTCTCAAAGGGGCTCGAGTTCGAGGGGCTCACGCGGTACCTCCACTGGTTTCATCGCTTTGCGGATCGTCCGAGCCGGATTCGCCGGATTCGGTGTCCTGGACGGGGACGGACGCGTCGGCGCCGTCCTTGTTCTGACTCAACGTTACGTCATCGCCTGCGGCATCGTCCGGTGTTTCACCGGATTCCTCGCCCTCCAGACCGCGTTCGGTGTTGCGCGCGACGCCGATGATCCGGTCGTTCTTGTCCGGCTTGGCGAAGATGACGCCCATGGTGTCGCGGCCCTTGGCGGGCACGCCCTGGACCGAGGAGCGGACCACCTTGCCGCCCTCCATGACCACGAGGACCTCGTCGTTCTCATCCACGATGAGAGCGCCCACCAGGTCACCGCGTTCCTCGGCGAGCTTGGCCACCTTGATGCCCAGGCCGCCTCGGTTCTGCAGGCGGTACTCGTCGGCCGCGGTGCGCTTGGCGTAGCCGCCCTCGGTCACCACGAACACGTAGGAGTCCTCCGTGACCACATCGGCGGCGAGGAGCTCGTCAGCCTCGCGGAACTTCATGCCGGTGACGCCCGAGGTGGCGCGGCCCATGGGACGCAGCGCCTCGTCGTCGGCGGTGAAGCGGATCGACTGGCCCTTGCGGGACACCAGGATGAGGTCGTCGGTCTCGCTGACCAGCTGGGCCGAGACCACTTCGTCGCCGTCGCGCAGGTTGATGGCGATCACGCCGGCGCTGCGGTTGGTGTCGTAGTCCTCCAGACGGGTCTTCTTGACCAGACCGCCCTTCGTGGCGAGCACCAGGTACGGGGCCTGCTGGTAATCACGCAGGTCAAGGACCTGGGCGATGTGCTCGTCCGGCTGGAAGGCCAGCAGGTTCGCCACGTGCTGGCCCTTGGCGTCACGTCCGGCCTCGGCCAGTTCGTACGCCTTGGCGCGGTACACGCGGCCCAGGTTGGTGAAGAACAGCAGCCAGTGGTGGGTGGTGGTGACGAAGAAGTGCTCCACGACGTCGTCGCCACGCAGCTGGGCGCCCTTGATGCCCTTGCCGCCGCGCTGCTGCGAACGGTAGTTGTCGCTGCGGGTGCGCTTGACGTAGCCGCCGCGGGTGATCGTGACGACCACCTCTTCCTCGGGGATGAGGTCCTCGATGGACATGTCGCCGTCGAAGCCGCGCAGAATCTGCGTGCGGCGGTCGTCGCCGTGCTTCTCGACGATCCCGGCGAGCTCCTCGGAGATGATGGCGCGCTGACGGTCCTCGGACGCGATGATCTCCTTGTACTCGGTGATCAGCGCTTCGAGCTCGGCGTGACGCTCCTGGAGCTTCTGGCGCTCCAGGGCGGCCAGACGGCGCAGCTGCATGTCGAGGATGGCGCGGGCCTGGAGCTCGTCGATCTCGAGCAGCTCCATCAGACCGTCCCGGGCGGCCTCCGTGGTGCTGGACGCGCGGATCAGGGCGATGACCTCGTCCAGCATGTCGAGCGCCTTGAGGAGCGCGCGCAGGATGTGCGCCTCTTCCTCGGCACGGCGCAGACGGTACTGGGTCCGTCGGGCGATGACGTCCAACTGGTGCGTCACCCAGTGGCGGATGAACGCGTCGAGGCTCAGCGTGCGCGGCACACCGTCCACGATCGCCAGCATGTTCGCGGAGAAGTTCTCCTGCAGCTGGGTGTGCTTGTAAAGGTTGTTCAGGACCACCTTGGCCACGGCGTCGCGCTTGAGCACGATCACGAGGCGCTGACCGGTGCGGCCGGAGGTCTCGTCGCGCAGGTCGGCGATGCCCTGGACCTTGCCGTCCTTGACCAGCTCGGCGATCTTCACGGCCAGGTTGTCCGGGTTCGCCTGGTACGGCAGCTCGGTGACCACGAGGCAGGTGCGGCCCTGGATCTCCTCGACGTTGACCACGGCACGCATCGTGATGGAACCACGGCCGGTGCGGTAGGCGTCCTCGATGCCCTTGTGGCCCAGGATGGTGGCGCCGGTGGGGAAATCCGGGCCCTTGATGCGGAGCAGGAGCTCCTCGAGGAGTTCCTCGCGGCTCGCATCCGGGTTCTGCAGGTACCACTGGACGCCGTCCGCCACTTCGCGGAGGTTGTGCGGCGGGATGTTGGTGGCCATGCCGACGGCGATGCCGGAGGACCCGTTGACCAGCAGGTTCGGGAACCGGGCCGGCAGGATGGTCGGCTCGAGGCTGCGGCCGTCGTAGTTGGGCTGGAAGTCGACGGTCTCCTCGTCGATGTCCCGGACCATCTCCATGGCGAGCTGGGACATCTTCGTCTCGGTGTACCGGGGGGCGGCCGCGCCGTCGTTGCCCGGGGAGCCGAAGTTGCCCTGGCCGAGCGCGAGCGGGTAGCGCATCACCCAGTCCTGGATGAGGCGGACCAGGGCATCGTAGATCGCCATGTCGCCATGCGGGTGGTACGTGCCCATCACGTCGCCGACCACGCGGGCGCACTTGCTGAACGCCTTGTCGGGGCGGTAGCCGCCGTCGTACATCGCGTAGATGACGCGGCGGTGCACCGGCTTGAGGCCGTCCCGGACATCCGGAAGGGCACGGCCCACGATCACGGCCATGGCGTAATCGAGGTAGGAGCGCTGCATCTCGGTCTGCAGGTCGACCTGCTCGACGCGGTCCACCAGCGTGCCCTCGATGGCGGCCTCGGGGCTCTTCATGCCAGGGATTTCGGGAGTTTCGTCACTCATCGTTCCGTCTTTCGTTTCACGTTGATCAGTTCCGGATCAGGCGCACGACGGCGGCACTCGGCCGCCGTCGCCGGCTCGCCTAGATGTCCAGGAACCTGACGTCCTTGGCGTTCTGCTGGATGAAGTTACGGCGGGATTCGACATCCTCGCCCATGAGGACCGAGAACACCTGGTCCGCGGCGAGGGCGTCGTCCATGGTGACCTGCAGCAGCGTGCGGCGGTCAGGGTCCATGGTGGTGTCCCAGAGCTCGGTGTAGTCCATCTCGCCGAGACCCTTGTAGCGCTGGATGCCGTTCTCCTTGGGCAGGCGCTTGTTCTCGGCCTGGCCCTTGGCCAGCGCGGCGTCACGCTCGGCGTCGCTGTAGACGTAGTCGTGCGTCGCGTTGGACCACTTGATGCGGTACAGCGGCGGCTGCGCCAAGTAGACGTAACCGTTCTCGATGAGCGGCCGCATGTAGCGGAACAGCAGGGTCATGAGCAGCGTGGTGATGTGCTGGCCGTCCACATCGGCATCGGCCATGAGCACGATCTTGTGGTACCGCAGCTTCTCGAGGTCGAAGTCCTCGCCGATGCCGGCGCCGAACGCCGTGATCATCGACTGCACTTCGGCGTTGCCGAGGGCCTTGTCCAGGCGGGCACGCTCGACGTTCAGGATCTTGCCGCGCAGCGGCAGGATCGCCTGGGTCTCCGGGTTGCGGCCACGCTTGGCGGAACCGCCTGCGGAGTCACCCTCCACGATGTACACCTCGCAGCGCGACGGGTCCTTGGAGGAGCAGTCGGAGAGCTTGCCGGGCATGCCGAAGGACTCGAGCGGGCTCTTCCGGCGGGCGTTGTCGCGGGCCTTGCGGGCCGCGAGACGTGCCTGGGCGGCGTTGATGGCCTTCCGGATGATGTCCCGCGCGGGGCCGGGGTTGCGCTCCAGCCAGTCACCGAGTTCCTCGGTCACCGCACGCTGCACGAAGCCCTTGGCCTCGGAGTTGCCGAGCTTGGTCTTGGTCTGGCCTTCGAACTGCGGTTCGGAGAGCTTCACGGAGATGACGGCGGTCAGGCCTTCTCGGATGTCATCACCGGTGAGGTTGTCGTCCTTCTCCTTGATGATGTTCTTCTCGCGGGCGTACCGGTTGATGAGGGTGGTCAGCGCGGCGCGGAAACCTTCCTCGTGGGTGCCGCCCTCATGCGTGTTGATCGTGTTGGCGTAGGTGTGGACGCTCTCGGAGTACGCCGTGGTCCACTGCATCGCCATCTCGAGCGAGATCTGCTTGTCGGTGTCCTCGGTCGCGAGGGAGATGACGTCCGGGTGGACCAGCTCGGTCTTCTTGCTCTTGTTGAGGTGGACCACGTAGTCCAGCAGGCCGTTGTCGTACTGGTAGACGACGGTACGGGGACCGCTCTCCGCCTCATTGAGGTGGTCGAGATCCAGATCCTCGTCGGGCGTCTCGATCTCGCGCTCGTCCGTGAGCGTGATGCGCAGGCCCTTGTTCAGGAACGCCATCTGCTGGAAGCGGGCGCGGAGGGTCTCGAAGTCGAACTCGGTGGTCTCGAAGATCTCGGGGTCCGGGTAGAAGGTCTGGGTGGTGCCCGTCTCCTCGGTCTCCTCGCCCTCGACCAGCGGACCCATGGGCTTGCCGCCGTCGGCGAAGGACATGCGCCAGGCGTGACCCTGACGGCGGACCACGGTGTCCACGCGGCGGGACAGCGCGTTCACCACGGAGATGCCCACGCCGTGCAGGCCACCGGAGACGGAGTAACCGCCGCCGCCGAACTTGCCGCCGGCGTGCAGAATGGTCATGACCACTTCCACCGTGGGCTTGCCCTCGGTCGGGTGGATGTCCACCGGGATGCCACGGCCGTCGTCCACCACGCTGACGCCGCCGTCGGCCTGGAGCACCACCTCGATGTGGGAGCAGTACCCGGCCAGGGCCTCATCCACCGAGTTGTCCACGACTTCGTAGACGAGGTGATGCAGACCGCGGGGGCCGGTCGAACCGATGTACATGCCGGGCCGTTTCCGGACGGCTTCCAGACCTTCAAGGACGGTGATGTCACTGGCGCCGTAGTCGCGCTGCGTGGTGGCGGACAATCCGCTTTCCGGCTGCGGATCGGCGTCTGGGTGTTCGGCGTTCTCAATGGCCACAGGCGTGTCTTTCCTTCGTTGCTCTTAAAGCGTGCTCTGTCAGCCACCCGCCGTGGCGGTCGGCTGACGTGAACGGGCTGACGTGTGTGGTGCTCGTTCCATGGGTCCTCCGGCGTGAGGCACCGCCGGCACGGTCCCGGGACATGGATCGAGCGCCGGATCCGTCACGAAGCGGCGCTCTGAGCCTCACTGTTCATTCTACCCTTTAGAACTGAACGATTCCTGATTCTGGGGCCCTCCTGGCGAAGAAAAAAAGCTCTGACCGGCCCGCAAAAGCCTCCTGGCGCTCTCGGGGGACTCTTGGATGGCCCGGGATACGGCTCACGGGGCGTTCAGGGCTCCTGGAGGCCGTGGAGCGTTTCATCCGTAGGTGTCCCGCGGGCCCCGTCCGGGCACACTCCGGCGCCCCTTCTTCCAGGACGGCGCGTTGGGTCCGTGGATCTCGATCACCGTCACGATCCCCGGCCCCACTTCGGTCCGGAACTTCTCCAGCAGGCTGGGGCGCAGCAGACGCATATTGGCCGCCCAGGCCGTGGAATCGCAGCGCACCGTCAGCGTGGTGCCGGCGAATCCGGTCGCCTGGCAATGCGCGGCGACCTCCGGCCCCACGAAGGACGGCCACTGACTGACCACCGATCCCACAGCGACCGGCGAGCTCCAGCCACGGTCCACCACCAGGCGCCCCATGATCGAGCCGACTCCTTGGGGATCACGGCCGACGCCGAATTCCCGGGACGGCCGCGCCTTTTTCTTCGGGACGCGGGGGCCCTCGAGTGATCCCGCTGCGGACTTGCTCCGGATCTCGCCCCGCAGTTCCGCGGCACGGCGAGCTCTGCGCAGTGCGTCACGCGCGGCGTCCGGGCCTACCTGTTCGGGCGTGCCCTCCTGTTCGGGCCTTCCGGAATCGGGCTCACGCACCATCGGGCTCTCCCGGAAGGATGGCGCCCGGCAGGACGCGGACCCGGGAACCCGACAGTTCCGGCGGGACATCGCTGTCCACTGCGGCCGTGACCAGCACCTGTTCGGCGGTGGCCACGATGGTCGCGAGGCGGGCCCTCCGCTGGGCGTCGAGCTCCGCGAAGACGTCATCGAGGATCAGGATGGGCGCCTGGGTCCCGGAAAGATCGTCCTCCAGCAGGGCGTAGTACGCGGCGAGGCGCAGGGACAGCGCGAACGACCAGGTCTCGCCGTGCGAGGCGAAGCCCTTCGCGGGCGCCTGTCCCAGGAGCAGTTCCCACTCCTCGCGGTGTGGTCCTACGAGGGTCAGGCCCCGGTCGGCCTCCTGCTGGCGACTCGCTTTCAGCGCCAGCAGATAGCGCTCGGTGAGCCGGGCGACGTCGTCTCCGGCAAGCCGCGCCGCGTCATCCTCCACCGCGGGGATCCCGACGACGGCGGCCCCGCCGTCGTCGTCCGCCGCGGACGGAACGGGGAGCAGGCCGGCCGCACCCGCCTCGGTCTCGAAGGCGACCGTGGATCGGTAGTGCGCCCGGGCGATCTTCGACCCGTCGGTGAGGGACGCGTAGGCCGTGTCGATATGGGGCTGCAGGCTGCGGACCAGAGCGAGCCGTGCCTGCAGGAGCTCCGCGCCACGGGTGGCGAGATGGTGATCCCAGACATCCAGGGTGGCTTCTTGCGCGGAGGACAGCCGTCCGCCGCGAGCAGATTTCAGCAGGGCGTTGCGCTGTTTGAGCACCCGGTCGTAATCGGCGCGGGTCCCCGCATGACGGGGCTCCAGTGTCACGAGCAGTTCGTCGAGGAACCGGCGGCGGATGGCCGGTTCGCCCTTGACCAGGGCCAGGTCCTCCGGTGCGAAGAGCACCGAACGGACCAGGCCCAGGATCTCCCGGGCCCGCACCGGGTTGCCCCGGTTGATGCGGGCCCGGTTGGCCCTGGCGGCGTTGATCTCCACTTCCACGCTGGCCTGCTGCTCACCCCGGACCAGCCTGGCCCGGATGAACGCCTGTTCGGTGCCGAACCGCAGCAGCGGCTGGTCCGAGGAGACGCGGTGCGAACCGAGCGTGGACAGGTAGCCGATGGCTTCCATCACGTTGGTCTTGCCCACGCCGTTGGACCCGACCAGGACGGTGACGCCCGGTTCCAGCGGAAGTTCAAGCTGAGGGTAACTGCGGAAATCCGTCAGCGAGAGATGCGCCAGGTACACGCCGGCTGACTACTGCGCGGCGTCGGTGCCGGCCTGCTTGACGGCGTGGCCCCCGAACTGGTTGCGGAGGGCGGCCACCATCTTCATGGCGGGCGAATCCTCCTGGCGGGAGACGAAGCGGGCGAAGAGGGCTGCCGTGATCGCGGGGGCGGGCACCGCGTTGGCGATCGCCTCCTCCACGGTCCAGCGGCCTTCACCGGAGTCATCGGCCCAGCCGGCGATCTTGTCGAGGCCCGGGTCCTCTTCGAGAGCGTTGACGGCGAGGTCGAGCAGCCAGGAGCGCACGACGGTGCCCTTCTGCCAGGCGCGGAAGGTGCCGGTCACATCCTTGATGATGTCCTTGGCGGCAAGCAGTTCGTAGCCTTCGGCGTAGGCCTGCATGAGGCCGTACTCGATGCCGTTGTGCACCATCTTGGCGTAGTGACCTGCGCCGACGTCGCCGACGTGGACGAAGCTGTCTTCGCGGGGACCCTCCGGACGGAGGGCGTCGAACACCGGCATGGCCGCTTCGACGTCTTCGGCGCTGCCGCCGACCATCAGGCCGTAGCCGTTCTGCAGGCCCCAGACACCGCCGGACACACCGCAGTCGACGAAACGGATGCCCTTCTCGGCGAGCAGCGCGGCGTGCTTCTGGTCCTCCGTGAAGCGGGAGTTGCCGCCGTCGATCACCAGGTCACCGGCGGAGAGCTTCTCGGAGAGTTCACGGATCAGCGCGTCGGTGATCTCACCGGCGGGCACCATGACCCAGACGACGCGCGGGGTGGGCAGCGCCTTGATGAGCTCGTCCACGCTCGCGACGTCGGTCTTCTCCGGATTGCGGTCGAATCCGGTGACGGTCACGCCGCCATCGCGGAGGCGTTGCCGCATGTTGAAGCCCATCTTGCCGAGCCCGATCAGACCAATGTGCATGGCGTCCACTTCTTTCCTTAGCTGGTTTCGCACGTCAGTTCGGAAGGCGGACGGGCATCACCAGGTAGCGGTAGTCGTCCGAGTCCTCGCCCTCGAGCTCCGCCTGAGCCGTCAGCATGGCCGGCTTCGGGGCGGAGGTGAAGGAGAACCTGACGAACCGGGTTTCGATGACGCTCAGGCCCTCGATCAGATAACCCGGGTTGAACGCGACCGTGATGTCCTCGCCTTCCAAACGTGCTTCCAGCTCTTCGGAGGCCTGGGCGTCTTCGCCCGTGCCGGCATCGAGGTGGACTTGTCCATCAGTGAAGGCCAGACGCACCGGGGTGTTCCGCTCGGCGACGAGCGAGACACGGCGGACGGCCTCCACGAGTTCGGAGGTGTTGACCACGGCATGGATGGCCGTGGTTTCCGGGAAGAGTGAACGGATCTTGGGGTAGTCGCCGTCGACCAGCAAGGACGTCGTGGCACGGCCGGCGCTTTCGAAGGCTATCAGCCGGGAGTCGTCCTGGGTGATCGCGAGCTTCAGCTCGCCGCTGCCGCCGAGGGTCTTGGCGACTTCGTTGAGGGTCTTGGCTTTGACCAGCGCGGACATGGACTGTCCGGGAGTGGTGGGCGCCCAGGGGAGTTCCTTCATGGCCAGGCGATAGCGGTCGGTGGCGAGGAAGGTGATGAGGTCGTCCTCGAATTCGAGCCGCACACCGGTGAGGATCGGCAGGGTGTCGTCCTTGCTGGCGGCGATGATCACCTGGCTGACGGCCTGCGAGAACGCGGCGCCGTCGACCATGCCGTTGCTGTCCGGGAGTGCCGGCAGGGCCGGATATTCGTTCTCCGGCATGGTGGCCAGGTGGAACGAGCTGCGGCGGCAGGTCAGCGTGACTTTGGACCCGTCGGTCTCGATGTCGACCGGCGCGGAAGGAAGGCTGCGGCAGATGTCGGCGAGCAGACGCCCGGAGACAAGGATGGTGCCCTCGTCGCGGATCTCGGCGGGGATCTCCAGACGTGCGGAGGTTTCGTAGTCGAAGCTCGAGAGGCTGACCGTTCCGTGCTCGGCCTTGAGGAGCAGACCAGAGAGAACCGGTACCGGAGGCCGGGGAGAAAGTGAGCGTGCTGCCCAGCTCACTGCCTCGGCGAGAACGTCCCGTTCAACTCTGAACTTCACGGAAGGGTGCCGCCTTTCAAGTACGGGAGCTCGTTGCGCCCAGCTTAGTCGGATTCAGCTTGCAAGAATACCCGGCCCTGGGGGCAAGTGCTGCACGGGTGGTCGAGGTCACGGGAGCAGGGTGGGTCCGGAGATGCCGGGTCCACCCCCGGGATCCGGTCGGCCAGGGGCGTTCCGCCGGATCGGCGGACCCGGCTGTCGATGGGGTGCTCACCGCGCCGGGCCGGAGGTCCCGTGGTCTTCGGTGGACGCGTGCCGGAGCGGAGGGAAGTTGTTATCTCACGAATTTCAGATCTTTTGGGATTCGTAGTGTTAATAACTGCTGTGGATTCTGTGGATAACTGGATCCTGCCGCGTCTTTCCGCGGAAGTGTCCTGTTGACCCGCTGTGGGCGTTAATGCCGACAACCGCAGCAGGCCTGTGGGCAGTCGTTCCGCGCCATTTCGGGGATCCACAGCGCCGAGGGAGGTTTTAAGACCATCGCGGCGGCTTCTCCACTTAACTGTCCCCAGGTTTATCCACAGGTGTTGTTAAGTTAATAAGGAGTGGGTTCCGCGAAGGCCCTCAGGCCTCGCGCTGCTGCTGCTTGATCTTGTTGGTCAGCTCGGTGACCTGGTTGAAGATCTGACGGCGTTCGCTCATGAGTTCGCGGATCTTCCGATCGGCGTGCATCACCGTGGTGTGGTCCCGTCCGCCGATCTCCTGACCGATCTTCGGAAGCGACATGTCCGTGAGCTCGCGGCAGAGGTACATGGCGATCTGACGGGCCGTCACCAGGGTGCGTGTCCGGGACTTGCTGCACAGCTCGTCCAGGGACAGCTTGAAGTAGTCCGCCGTGGCGTCGAGGATCTGGGAAGCCGTGATCTCCTGAGCGCCCTCATCGGTGATGAGATCCTTGAGGACCATCTCGGCCAGGGCCACATCCACCGGCTGACGGTTCAGGCTGGCGAAGGCGGTCACGCGGATGAGAGCGCCTTCGAGTTCACGGATGTTGCTGGAGATCCGCGAGGCGATGTACTCGAGCGCCTCGTCCGGCGCGGAGAGCCCTTCGCTGAGAGCCTTCTTGCGGAGGATGGCGATACGGGTCTCGAGCTCCGGGGGCTGGATGTCGGTGAGGAGGCCCCACTCGAACCGCGACTTCAGCCGGTCCTCGAAGCCGTCCAGTGCCTTGGGCGGCTGATCGCTGGTGATGACCACCTGCTTGTTGTTCTGGTGCAGGGCGTTGAACGTGTGGAAGAACTCCTCCATCGTCGCGTCCTTGCCGGCCAGGAACTGGATGTCGTCGATCAGCAGCACATCCACGTTCCGGTACATCTGCTTGAAGCTGGTGCCCTCGTCGTCGCGGATGGAGTTGATGAAGTCGTTCGTGAATTCCTCGGAGTTCACGTACCGGACGCGGATCCCGCTGTAGAGACGCCGGGCGTAGTGGCCGATCGCGTGGAGCAGGTGCGTCTTGCCCAGACCGGAGTCGCCGTAGATGAACAGCGGGTTGTAGGCCTTGGCCGGCGCCTCGGCGACCGCCACCGCCGCGGCGTGCGCGAAGCGGTTCGACTGGCCGATCACGAAGGTGTCGAAGAGGTACTTGGGGTTGAGCCGGCCGAACTCCTGCGAAGTGCTCGGCGGGGTGGGCTGGGCCCGGACCTCGGCGGCCGGCGTCTCGACGTCCAGCTCTTCGGGGATCACGACGGCGGCCGGCACCGCGGGTGCCACGGGGGACAGATTGGCGTCCACGTCGATCGCGCAGCGGATCTCGTCGGAGAAGACCTCGCGCAGTGCGGCGTCGAGAGAATCCTTCACCTGGTTGATCAGGACGTCACGGGTCATCTCGTTGGGGACGGCCACCAGGAGGGTGGAACCGACCAGGCCCTGAGCCTGTGCGAGGGAGACGAAAGCGCGCTGACGTGGGGAAACCTGCGGATCCCGCTCCAGAAGATGGACCACCTGGCGCCAGGGACCACCGACCGTGTCTGCGTGATTGCTCTCGTCCATGCGCACCGTGACTTTCTGACTCTGGGGTTCCCGTACGTCGTGCCGCGCTGTACCGTCGTGATGGACCGCACTTTTCCACAGTGTTATGCACAATCGGTGGAAAACGGCTACTGAGACACTGTAGACGATCGAAAATCCAGAAGATAGCCAGCCTCCGGCCTGTGGATAATTACATCGATGTGGTTCCGCGGAATGGCCGGGGATGCCGCTCATCCACAGTTTCCACAGCTTCTTGTCCACTCCCCTGTGGACGGGTGTGGGTATGCTCTAGATTTGACGCCCTGCTCCCGCCTGCCCTAACGTTGACTAGTCCCCTATGTCCTCATGGGGGGTCCACGCCCACACAACAGGGGCGAACATGGCAGCCAGCCGTTCCGTTCGTTCCGTGGGTGAGTACAAACTTTGCGTCAGCCTTTGCTTCCCCGCGATCCAGGTAGACGCGTCCCGTCAAACAACTGGAGCAACCACCGTGAGCAAGCGGACTTTTCAGCCGAACAACCGCCGTCGTGCCAAGAAGCACGGCTTCCGTCTTCGTATGCGTACCCGTGCAGGCCGCGCCATCCTGGCTGCCCGCCGTGGCAAGGGCCGCACTGAGCTCTCGGCGTAAAGCCGACTAGTCGACCCGAGCCAGGCCTGGCGACAGAGTGCTTCCCGCACAGAACCGCCTGCGGCTTCCTGCCGACTTCTCCACCACACTTCGTTCCGGTGTCCGTGTAGGGCGCCGGAACTTAGTTCTATCTGCGTGCCTTTCGTCACCGGACGCCTCCGGACGTTTCGGCTTCATCGTTTCGAAAGCCGTCGGGAACGCAGTGGTCCGCAACCTCGTTAAGCGGAGGTTGAGGGAGATCGGTGCCCGTCTGCTGCAGGAACACCCCACTGGAATCGATGTGGTGGTGCGATCCCTGCCGGCGGCGGCACAGGCGGACTGGGAGGAACTCGTGGCGGACATGGAACAGGCCTTCGCCGTGGCGCAGCGCCGTCTTGCCGCGCACACGCGCGAGCGAGCGGGCGCGGACACCGCCTCCGGCGAGGTTCGCGCGTGAACGTGGCCGCCGCCGTCGTCCGCGGTGTGATCGATCTGCCGAGGAACATCCTGATCGGTGCGCTCAAGCTGTACCGACTGGCGGTCTCGCCTCTCTACGGACAGGTGTGCCGGTACTTCCCCAGCTGTTCCGCCTATGCACTGGAAGCGGTCACCGTCCATGGTGCGGTCAAGGGCGGCTGGCTCGCGGGCAAGCGCCTGTGCCACTGCCACCCGTGGAGCGAGGGCGGTCTGGATCCGGTGCCGAGCGGCGGACGTTCCTGGCCGGTGGACCGGGTTCCGCGGATCATCATGCTGAACCATCCGCACGATTACCTGCCTCAGGACGCCGAGCCGGGCCCGGCAGCAGCCAAGACCACTGAAGAAGAGCGCCGCTCCGCGGCCTGATTGAGGGACACATCATGGACATCTTTGGGGCGATACTGGCGCCTTTCAAATGGCTGGTCAGCATTGTCATGCTGGGCTTCCACGAAGCCTTCACGTTCCTGGGCCTGCCCAGTGAATCCGGCTGGACCTGGACGCTGTCCATCATCGGCCTGGTGGTCGTGATCCGTGCGGCCCTGATCCCGGTGTTCGTGAAGCAGATCCGTGCTCAGCGCGGCATGCAGCTTCTGCAGCCCGATCTGAAGAAGCTCCAGGAGAAGTACAAGGGCAAGACCGACCAGCTCTCCCGCCAGGCGATGGCGCAGGAGCAGATGGCCCTGTACAAGAAGCACGGCACGAACCCGTTCTCGGCCTGTCTCCCCATGCTGATCCAGATGCCGTTCTTCTTCTCGCTGTTCCAGGTGCTGTCCGGCATCTCGCAGGCCAAGGAGAAGGGCGAGGGCATCAGCGCCCTGAGCCACGAGAACGTCGTCGAGTTCGACAAGTCCTCCATCTTCGGTGCTCCGCTCTCCTCCGCGCTGCTGCACGGTGGCGGGGTGTCCGTCTGGATCCTGTCCATCATCATGATCCTGGCGATGACCGCTTCGCAGTTCATCACCCAGAAGCAGATCATGGCCAAGAACATGTCCGAAGAGGCTCTGGCCAGCCCGTTCATGCGCCAGCAGAAGATGCTTCTCTACATCCTGCCGGTGGTCTTCGGTGTGGGTGGCATCAACTTCCCCATCGGTGTCCTGATCTACTGGACGGTTTCCAACCTCTGGACCATGGGCCAGCAGTTCTACGTGATCCGTCGCATGCCGACCCCCGGTTCCCAGGCGGCCCGCGAGCTCAACGAGCGCCGCAAGGCCAAGGGTCTGGCCCCGATCGACGTCACCACGGGTAAGAAGGTCGCCCCGGAGGACATCCCGGCCGAGCCGGAGAAGCCCAAGGGACAGCGTTACCAGCCGAGCCGCAAGAACAACCGGAAGAAGAAGAAGTGAGTGTAGAGACGCCCGCCGAGGAGACCGCCGTGACCGAGGCTCCGGAGAATGTGAACCGTCTTGACGAGGAAGGCGACGTCGCCGCGGATTACCTCGAGGAACTTCTGGACATCGCCGACATCGATGGTGACATCGACATCGAGGTCCGCAACGGCCGCACTTACATCTCCATCGAGGCCGACGGCGACGACCACGGCCTGAACAACCTGGTCGGCGAGGACGGCGAAGTGCTGGAGGCTCTGCAGGAGCTCGCCCGCCTGGCCGTCCTGTCCGCCACGGAGAACCGTTCGCGCCTGGTGCTGGACATCAACGGCTACCGTCGTGGCCGCACCGTGGAGCTCTCCAAGATCGCCCAGGACGCCGTGGATCGCGTCAAGAGCGACGGCGGCCGCGTCGCCCTCGCGCCGATGAGCGCTTACGAGCGCAAGATCGTGCATGACGCGGTGGCCGAACTCGGATTCGTGAGCGAATCCGAGGGTGAAGGCCCCCGACGGCACATCGTGGTCAGCGCAGACTGACTTCTCACCCGCCCGGCCCTCAGGACCGGGCGGGTCGTTTTTTCCCACAGGTGAGCACGGGCCGCGGTCGGCCCACCGGAATCAGATCAGGAGAGGATCGGATGTCCCCCATCGAGGACGAGTCGGCACAGAACCTTGAGAGCGCCCCCGAGGTGTCCGCAGCCGATGCCACGTTGACCGACGGTGAGCGGGAGGCTGCGCAGCGCATCTTCGGCGACCGTCTGCCGCTCGCCGAGCGCTACGTGGAACACCTGGCGACGTCGGGCATCGAACGAGGTCTGCTCGGCCCGCGTGAGGTGCCGCGGCTCTGGAGCCGGCACGTCCTCAACTGCGCGGTCATCGAATCCTGCATCGCTGAGGACGCCGTGGTGGCGGATGTCGGATCAGGCGCCGGCCTTCCCGGTCTCTGCCTCGCCATCGCCCGGCCTGACCTGAAACTCACGCTGATCGAGCCGCTGGAACGCCGCTGCATCTGGCTGCAGGAGGTCATCGATGATCTCGGGCTGGACAATGTGGTGGTCTGGCGCGGCCGCGCGGAGGCCGCCGTCGGCCTGGAGGACTTCACGGTGGTGACCGCGCGGGCCGTGAGCGCGCTGGACAAGCTGGCCCGCCTCACCCTGCCGCTGCTGGCGGGCCGCGGGGAATTGGTCGCGATCAAGGGTCGGAGTGCTCAGGAGGAGATCGAGAAGGCTCAGAAGGTGCTCAGGAAACTGGGCGCCGTGAAGACGGACATCGTGATCTGCGGCGAGGGCCTCCTGGAGGAGTCGACGACGGTGGTCCGGGTCAAGGTCGGCAAGGAGAACTGACCTCGGCCGACGCCGTCCGGGAGACCGTCCGGCGTGGTGTCGGGGGCGCGCGCTGTGTGAAGCCCGCCCGTCGGCCGGAGGGTCGAGCAGTTAGGCTAGAAGTCGGTCGGAGAGATTTCCAGGAGAAAGAGTGTGTCCCGTGAGTGAACGCGAGAGTACCGTGCACCGGATCCCGCCCTTCGTTCAGCTGGGTTCCGCACGTTCCACGGAGGTTCGAAGCGTCCCGACACGACCCGCGCCTAAGAAACCTAATTCGGTTGATAATTCATCGAAGGAAGGCGTTTCACGTGAAACGCCCGCCAAGAAGGCGAGTACTGTGATCGATTCGATTGACGAGTCCAGCCCCATCGCGCGGCAGCTGGCGAGCGAGACGCGCAGGCGGGAGAAGCTCGCGGGCCGAGTGCTGCCCAAGCCGAAGGCCACTCGCATTTTCACGGTGTCCAACCAGAAGGGTGGCGTCGGGAAGACGACCACCACGGTGAACATCGCCGCCGCGTTGGCCTCCGCTGGTCTGAACGTCCTGGTGATCGACATCGATCCCCAGGGCAATGCCTCGACCGCGTTGGGCATCGAGCACCACGCCGAGGTCGATTCGATCTACGACGTGCTCATCAACGACCTTCCTCTGGCCGAAGTCGTGGCCGAGTGCCCGGACATCGACCGGCTGCAGTGCGCACCGGCAACCATTCACCTGGCCGGCGCCGAGATCGAGCTCGTCTCTCTCGTGGCCCGTGAGCAGCGGCTTCGCCGGGCGATCGATGTGTACGCGAAGCATCGCGAGCAGCAGGGTCTGGAACGTCTGGATTTCATCTTCATCGATTGCCCGCCCAGTCTCGGACTCCTCACGGTCAACGCCTTCTGCGCGGCCCAGGAAGTCCTCATCCCGATCCAGTGCGAGTACTACGCTCTGGAAGGGCTGAGCCAGCTGCTCAAGAACATCGAGATGATCCAGAAGCACCTCAACGGTGACCTGCGCGTCTCGACCATCCTGCTGACGATGTACGACGGACGGACCAACCTCGCGGCCCAGGTGGCGGCGGAGGTCCGGGAACACTTCCCACAAGAGGTCCTGTCCGCGGTGATCCCTCGGTCGGTGCGGATTTCGGAGGCGCCGAGCTATCAGCAGACCGTGCTGACGTATGATCCGAATTCCAGTGGTGCGCTTTCCTACCTGGAAGCCGCAGCAGAGATCGCGGAGCGCAGCTGATGCGTGACGCGGAACAGTCAGAGCAAAATCCCCTGCGATTGATTTCGCGCCGTCGGAAGGAGGGAGGAATCCCACATGAGTGAAAAGCGACGTGGCCTGGGCCGCGGTCTGGGTGCCTTGATCCCCAACGCAGCTGATGCAGGCAATGCTGCACCCGCCACCCGACCGGTGGACCTGTTCTTCCCCGCTCCCCAGCGCACCCGCGTCCAGGAGGATGCCCCGGCGGCCGAGCAGAAGAACGCCGACGTGCAGGAGGCTGCTGCTGCCGAGAAGCCTCAGAAGCCTGCTCAGCGGACCGCGAAGGCTGCCGACACCCCGGAGGCCGGAAAGGCCTCTGCGAGGGCTGTCACGGCCGAGGAAAGCCCGGCGAAGAAGGCACCCTCTCGCACCTCGAAGACGGCGTCCGAAAGTGCAGCTGTCGCTGCGGAGAAGCCGGCCAAGTCTCGGCGCCCGAAGTCGTCCGAATCCGCCACTCCCGATTCCACGACGTCGGCGGCGGCTCCCGCTGCTCCGGAGCCGACCGATCCTCAGGATGGCCTGGTGCCGGTTCCCGGCGCCCAGTTCGCTGAGATCCCTGTCGGCGACATCTCCCCCAATCCTCGTCAGCCCCGCCAGGAGTTCGACGAACAGGACATGGCGGAGCTCGTGCACTCAGTGCGCGAGATCGGTGTTCTGCAGCCCATCGTGGTGCGCCGGAAGCCTGAAGGATCCGGATTTGAGCTGGTCATGGGTGAGCGTCGTTGGCGCGCGTCCCAGGAAGCCGGCCTCGAGACGGTTCCCGCGATCATCCGTGAGACCACGGACGACGATCTGTTGCGCGATGCGTTGCTGGAGAACCTCCACCGCAGTCAGCTGAACCCCATTGAAGAAGCGGCGGCGTACCAGCAGCTTCTGGAGGACTTCGGCGCCACGCATGAAGAACTCGCTGATCGGATCGGTCGCTCCCGCCCCCAGGTGTCCAACACCATTCGTTTGCTGAAGCTTCCTCCCCTGGTTCAGCGCCGTGTGGCCGCCGGCGTTCTTTCTGCCGGCCACGCTCGTGCGTTGCTGGGTCTTCCGGATGCGCCCGCGATGGAACGCCTGGCTCAGCGGATTGTCGCAGAGGGACTCTCCGTCCGTGCGACGGAGGAAGCTGTGGTGCTCTTCCAGGATCCGGCGGATCCGAAAAGGCCCGCAGCTCCTCGGAACACGGCTCGTCATGAGCGGTTGGACTACCTGGCAACCTCCCTCGCCGACCGCTTGGATACGAATGTGAAGATCACACTGGGTGCTCGAAAGGGACGCGTCAGCATTGAATTTGCCAGTGTCGACGACCTGAACCGCATCATGGACGTGATCAATCCGTCCTAGTGATGGCAGCCTGACGGCGTGAATGAGAGGGTCCGTGTTTCACGTGAAACACGGACCCTCTTGTGTGCTCAGCGACCATGACGTGGAGCAGCACGCGAAGTTGTCCGGTTCAGGGCCAGGATCGACCCTCACTGACAACGCTGATGAGGTCAGAAGTCGCAGCCACTGGAGAACTCACTTTTGATCGCGAGGCAACGTTTCACTGTGGCGACGCGGCGTTGGTGCTTAGGGGAATCCGGAATCATGACATGCTGACGCTCGAAGATGGAACAGGCACCCGTCAGCGGGCCTGGCCCTCTTCAATGGATTCCACGCCTTCGGTTTCGCGATCGGACTGCGATACTTGGGAGTATCACGCATTTTGTCCTCGTAGACGGCATTCATCCTCAGCGCCCCACGCGTCCCCCAAATCACGGCAACGGGACGCCATGTTTCACGTGAAACAGTGGCGCGCGATTCGTGCCTCTCCTGCGATTCCACTCTCGATCAGTCTCGGTACTTCAGGCCGGCATGACTCACCCAACTCGATAGGCCGCAAAGTCCCCTGTTCGCGTCGAAAACCGTACTCCCCTGTCTGGGTTGATGCTTCCGTGAGAACGATGCGAGCTCGATCAGGCAGCTCGGATCCTAACGTATTTGCATCTGCGGGCGTGTCTAGGTCGAGCGTGACATGAACGTAAGCTCGAGAAGGGTCCACGCGCTGCGTACCTCGGTACGTCTAGAGACCTTAGAGATGATCCCTCCGGGAATCGTCGAGCAAGAGACCAGCTGTACAAGACATCTATTCGGAACGACGTTTCACGTGAAACGCACTCTATGAAGAGAGCCAGCGGGCAGCAGAGCCCTGCCCGGGAGCACTGGACTCGGCTCACGTTATCCCTGACGGGGTTGCACCTATGGGACGTCGCTCGACGGGTTGGAGCCACGCCCCTTCCCGCAAGGGTTTTCGGTTCGTCCCACCTGTCGGCGCGCATTGATCGCCTCGATCTGTCTGGCCATCCTGCGAACTTGACCTAGCGTGCCACCGGTTTTCGGTGCGCAAGAGCGGCGGTCCTGTAGCGAATAAAGTTGTTTATCGAGAACGAGCCCGACTGACGGCAATCGTGGGAATGTTGAACGCACCCGTATTCTTAGGCTGTGTGCTGGGCAGGCAGCCGCTCTTCGTGGGTCGCCAGGGCCGAGGCTTCTGGACCAAGCGATCCCAAGCGACCCTCCGGAGGCACATGGATACCCTCAGAGCCGATATCTCGGGCTGGATTCGAATGACTGGGCTCGCATCTGTGTCCGTCGCGGCGGGTGCACACTGTGGCGACTCTGAGCCGGCGTGGTCGCTGAACCGCGCACATCCCCGCAGGAGGCCTGGGTAGTCAGTCTAGAGGCTCTGATTCGCAGCTGCAGGCCGGTACCATCGGGTTCTTCTGAGCCTGGGGTAAGCAAAAGGCGTCGGTATCGCCTATCCCCCTTCGCGTCCCTCCTGATGCCGGCCTGTGCCGGCTCTCCCTGTGCCGGCTGTCCCTGTACCGGCCGTCAGGTTCGCCTGGGATGGGGTTAGATACCCCTTATCTTCGTGCTCCCAGCTGGGGTGCGTGAAGGGCGTTAGGAGGCGCGTGACGGCCCTCTCATCGAGCGAACGGACCAGTGGCACTAGGTAGTTGCTCCGCTTCTGCAGACGGCTTCTCAGGGGGTGGGGTTGGAGGACGCGTCGGTCATGTCATCGCACTCTGGCCTACCGCAGTCTTGCGGCCGTCCGTGGCGGTTGCTCCTGTTTCACGTGAAACGTTCCTTGAACTTGGGGTTCATTGTCGTGGCTGTGGGTCTGCTGGTGTCTCTTGGTCTCAGGAGGTCGGCATCGAAGCTGGCTGACTGTATGTTTCCGGCATGGCGCACAACTTGGGGTTGTCGTAGAGGCGGCACCGACCGGCCGTGCGTGTGCGACGCTGGCGGCCTGTTCCCGAGGGGATCCCCGGGCTTGTATGTCATCGTCGAACTGATCGAGTCCTGCTCGAGTTCTGAGCGTGCTGGTAGGGCCGTCCTACTTGCCCCGCTCTGTGGGATCGTTCGTCGTGGTGGGGACGGAGGGGGTCGTCGCTGTAGCTCGACAGGTGACGCGGTACGCGAGCAGGAGTTCGGTTCCTGTGGAAACTGACTGTGGATAACTATGTGGATAGAGAGCGCGCTGCCGGGACGGAGCACCCGTGCGTAGCGCCGGTGGTTGGCATGGCTGTGGACAGCACCTCGGCAATGAGGTCCGACGCCATCGTAGGGGTCACCCAGCTTCGTGGCCCTGGTGGATGTGCGCCCGAGGAAGGGAACAGTAGCCCCGGTGGGGTGAAATGGGATCTCTAAGTGCATCGAATCGTGCAGTTTGGCATTCAAAACCCGCAGATTGTCGGGCTTTCGGCTTCTTGGACCAGGCTGATGATGTGTGCCGTCTCGGCCCTCCAGTAGCTGGCCCGATAGTCGTTCCGGCGATCCGTCGATACCGACGACCCTTCCGCCTCGACAATGTTTCACGTGAAACCGCGGTTACCTTTTTGTCCACAAGGACCTGTGGACAACTAGGCAGCAGAACTCTGGCGTTGGGAGTACTCCGTCGAGGAGGATGTGGATAGAGCTGTGGATAAGTGGTGTGGAGAACCTTCGTCTCTCGGCGAGTGAAGGGACTATCCTGGCCCCTAAGGTGTCCCGCTGTCGCCGCAGTGCCGACAGCTTGGAGCGTCAGCGAGAGGGCCGCGCCGTCGGGTTTGGCTCCATCAGAGTGTTGGCGACCTCCGGACGTCCCCCGTCTTCAATGTCCTGTGTACCGGTGTACTTCCGTTTCCGCGGCTCGGGGGGTGTGCCGAGCTCCATGGCGGCGAAGCGTCCGCAGGCGCCGTCGACCTTCTCCGTGGGGCCTGCAGTGGAGGGCTGTGCGTTGCAAGGGGACGCGCTGGGTCTCCTGAGCACTTGTCCGCAGGTTGAAGACCTCGCGTGGAGAGGCTGTCCGCCAGGATCGCGTTCGCCAACGGTCATAGAAGATGGCCCGATGTCGTCGCCTCGGACTCCGGTTGGGTGGTTCTGCCCATCGGCGTCGCCATCCTTCGACCGTGAGGTGGGGACTATCTGTGAGCATCGCGGCGAGCCTGGCGCTAGGTCTGGGTGATGGCGGCCGCAGGTCGCAGTCCCCTTTGGCGTCTGAGGGGTTCTGGTTCTGCGGCGCGTGGCCGGACGTCGCGTCTTCATGCGGTCAGGCTCAGGCCTGTGCGATACACCAGCGTGGGAATCGTCGCTGGTCCCAGAGTTGCCCGCTTGCTCCTGACTGTACGATTTGGAGTGGCGGCCTGGTCTTACGTTGGTCTCCGGGTGGCGGTCGGCCGACCTGGGAGCTTGCAGCCCTCCCATTCTCGGTGTCTGCCGATGTACGACGTGCTGCGTGCAACCTGGTAGAACGTGGCGACTGATGAAAGCCGGCGGTAGGTGCTGCGCCGGCTCGGAACCCGCCGCTCGTGCCTCCCAGGGGCGAGGGGCAGGAGGAGCTCCTGTTTCACGTGAAACGACGCGGTGGGCACCCGCGGGGCGGCCCCCGGGGGCAATGAGTTCCTGTCGTCCCATGCTGGGTTCTCTCGTGACGGACGCCTTCGGTCGATCGCGGGCCGTGGAAGTCGAAGATTCGAAGCGGGTGATCGACCGGCGTGCGGCACGTCGAACTGGTCAGGGGCAGCCGGCAGTGGGCTTGAAGGCGAGCGGTCCGAGGGTTTTCGGACGTCGTCGGTCCCCAGTTCGACTCGCGACAAGTACGGCTTCGATACCTCAATTTGTGGGGAGCGAGGTCGTGGAGAAGCATGATTGCCTGAGCCATGAGCCATGAGCCATGAGCCATGAGCCATGAGCCCTGAGCCCTGAGCCATGAGCCATGAGCCCTGAGCCCTGAGCCATGAGCCATGAGCCCTGAGCCCTGAGCCCTGAACCTTTGCCTCGAGCGATGTGCGTTGTGGTTCATGGGTCGTGGGTTTTGTCAGGAGCTCAGAGTTGCCGTGGTGCCGCCGCCCCCGTCTCCCCTGCCGCTGCATTTCGGCCTGGCCTGTCGTGCCGTTGGCGGGCCGCCTGAGGCATTCGGAGAGGCGGCAGCCGGGCGTGAAGGAGGGTGATAGGCATGTGCAGGTTGTTTGGCCGCGACTCCCAGTTGCTCTTTTGACGAGGTCGTCCGTGGTGATCCTGAGTGTGCGCTTTCGCTTCCAACGAGCGGGAGGCCATTCAGTCTCAGGTCTTAGCGCGTGATTCCGTTCCCGCACCAGGTTCCGGATCCGCGCTTCCGGCACCGAGGGGACTGTGGGCGCGTGCAGGTCGGTCTCCCTTTGCCGGGACCGAAGCCTGGCTGTCTCCCGGAGGTGCGACTGCCTACGGCCCTCTGAGTGCTGTGGGAGTGCGCCTGTGGGATCAACAGCGGTACAGAGTGGTCAGAGGCTCTCCCACATGCTCCCGCAGGCCCTGTGCCCCGTGGACGACTGAAGGTCGGGATCTCTCGTGGTCCGCGCATCCCGGGGCCTGAGCTCTTCGAGACGACGTGTACGGTGGCACCCCAGGCGGCTGGATCGGGCTTGGTCACCGCCTTCGAGATGGTGGATGATGCCGCCCTGCCGAATGGCTCCGGGGAACTCGCCCGTTGTGGATGATGCTGGATGCTCCCACCTATCTGTCCTCAAGGAGCCGGTTGAACCCGTCGCGGGCGTCTTTCGAGGCGAGCCATCCCAGGGTGAGGCGTGGTGCGCAGGTGGGCGCCGACGTCGGTGGTGTGGTGAGCTTGCTGGCCGGGCGCTGTCGAGGCACCCGTGTTCCAACTGTGAGTAGAGACCCACAACGGTTGATATTGGACTGCCTGGCGATCTCAGTTCGGGTCGTGGAAGACGTCCTGCTGACCACGTCTTCTCATCCTGGGGGTCCATCGCAGCGCCAAAGTCATCATGGCGTACAGGTCGAGGTGATGTCCTGAGGAGGCCCCAGGGGAACCAGCCAAAGGTGTTTCACGGGTCCCGCAGCCGGCCTGACGGCGTGTGGGTTTCATGATCGCGCGCGGAGTAATCGCGATCGGTCCGCCGTGGTTCATGCCGGACCTGTCGGCCATCGGTCACCCCGGCGTCGGCTGGCGGTTTCTTCCCTGTCGGCACCCTGAGGTCCAGCGCCGATTCACCGACGTGGCCGCGGAGTCCTCGCAGAGCGTTCCGTAAATTCATAGAACTCACTGATTACACTTCCAGTCCTGGCTGCTCGGGTCGTGGAGCGCGGTCCTGCAACGGGCTTGAGAATCAGTGGTCTTCCATGTGCCGATGGGGCGGTCGAATGATCGACCCCGTCGGCGACTGACGCTCCGGCCCCCGAACCCGCCCTCCCCCGCTGCCTGCGCCAGGTGGCGTCGAGAGAAGGTGCGCGGACGTGCGGTCCAGGTGAACTGCCGTCGGCATGGTGGACCCGTCACCTGAAGAGGTCGTCTGGACCAGTGTGTCCGGGTCCGCCACAGGGCGTTTCACGTGAAACACAAAAACGAAGGGCCCGATGCTTGCGCATCGGGCCCTTCGTCAGCGGTTCATCACCGCGAGGAGACGGTTCAGCCGAGAACGTCGGCGAACTCCTTCTCGAAGTACTGCTTCGGGTAAGCACCGGTCACGGTGTTCTTCACCTCGCCACCCTGGAACAGGTAGACGGCGGGGATGGAGGTGATTCCGTACTTGGAAGCGACGGCGGGGTTGTCGTCGACGTTCACCTTCACGACCTCGACCTTGTCAGCGTTCTCTTCCGCGATCTGGTCCAGGATCGGGCTCAGCCGGCGGCAGGGGCCGCACCATTCCGCCCAGAAATCAACGATCACGGGCTTGTCAGCCTGGAGAACGTCGTTCTCAAAGCTTGCGTCGGTAACGTCCTTGGCGTTGCTCATGGTTTCCTTCTTTCTTCGGAATTCTCAGTGGTTCTGGAGGTAGTGCTCGACGTCGATGGCGGCAACGCAACCGGAGGCAGCTGCGGTGATCGCCTGGCGGTACTTCGGGTCGATCACGTCACCCGCAGCGAAGACGCCCGGGAGGCTGGTCTTCGACG
Organism: Arthrobacter sp. Y-9; assembly: GCF_029690065.1. Lineage (NCBI taxonomy): Bacteria > Bacillati > Actinomycetota > Actinomycetes > Micrococcales > Micrococcaceae > Arthrobacter > Arthrobacter sp. Y-9. The sequence continues at coordinate 3,549,523 of NZ_CP121463.1, read as the reverse complement.
TGCGACCGTCCACCGCGATGGTTCCGTCGGCCGTCAGGTCGAGGATGCCCTTGAAGAGGTCGGTGCGCGGGTCGTTGCCGATGGCGACGAAGAGGCCGGTGACCGGAAGCTCCTCTTCGACATCGGTCACGAGATTGCGGAGCCGGATGCCGGTGACCTTGTCCTCACCGATGACGTCCACGACTTCGCTGTCCCACACGAAATCGATCTTCTCGTGAGTGAGGGCGCGGTCGGCCATGATCTTGGACGCGCGCAGTTCCTTGCGGCGGTGGACCACCGTGACCTTGGAGGCGAACTTGGTCAGGAACAGGGCCTCCTCCATGGCGGAGTCGCCGCCACCGATGACGGCGATGTTCTGATCCTTGAAGAAGAAACCGTCACAGGTTGCACACCAGCTGACACCGTGGCCCGAGAGACGCTTCTCGTTCTCCAGGCCGAGCTCACGGTACGCGGAGCCGGTGGACACGATGACCGTGCGGGCACGGTGCGTCTCCCCGTTGCCGAGGGTCACCGACTTGATGTCGCCCTCGAGGTCCACGGACACGACGTCCTCGTACTCGACCTGAGCACCGAAGCGGCTGGCCTGCTGCTCCAGGTTGTCCATGAGGTCCGGGCCCTGGATGCCTTCCGGGAAGCCCGGGAAGTTCTCCACCTCGGTGGTGTTCATCAGCTCGCCACCGGCGGTCACCGAGCCGGCGAACACGATCGGGTTGAGCTTGGCACGCGCCGTGTAGATGGCAGCGGTGTACCCAGCCGGACCGGATCCGATGATGATGACGTCGTGGACCTCAGGGGCCGTGGTTTCTTGCGTGCTCACGTGGGTGGAATCCTCTTCCTCGCTCAAAGCCAAACGAATGCGGCAGAGGGCACAACGGAACGGAGCGCTGAACTATTCCGTCAAAGAAGTGGCCCCAGGCCTCTTCACAGAGTACCTGGGGCCAGTCGACTACTGAATTTTGATTTCCGCCAGCCTGAGGCCGTACGGGAACTGCGTCCGTGGCGCCGCGAGCCGTGGCAGCGCTGTGATGTCCATGATCACGTACTGGGTGGTGATGTCCCCGCCCACGGCCATGGTCAGGTTCGGACCGGTGAAGGTGTTGCTGGCCACCTGCTTGGCCCCGTCAAGACTGGGCTTGTCGTTGGTGTACATCGTCACCGAACCGCCGGATCCACCGAGCTGGGTGAGGGTGATCGACTTGACCTGCGCGGGCTGCTTGAGCTTCACCACGAGGGGGATGCTCTTGACCAGGCCGCCCCAGTTCTCCGAGCCGAACTCCATGTTCGACCAGTACGTCGCATTGTTACCGTCGATGGCCTTCGGCAAGTCCTTGTCGAAGCCGGCGGCGAAGTCGAAATCACCGAGTCGCGTCAGTGAGTCGATCGCCGGCGGAGCGGCGACGGGAGCCGTGCTCGGAGGCGGCTGCGAGCCGGGATTCGTCGCGGTGGGCGCCGTCGTCGTGGTGGTCTTGTCCGCGGACGGGGCGCCCGCGTTGAAGAGGTTCCCGAGGTTGGTCACCGCGAACACCAAGGCGGCGATCAGCACGACGACGAGCACGCCGCCGACGATCCAGCGGGTGCTGCGGTTCTCCGGCGCGGGCGCCGCGTCGTCGTCGTCCGTCTCAGTCTCGAACCCGAGCATCTGATCCCGAGCAGCCGCAGGGAAGTGACCTGCTTCGCGGCGGTCGCGCTCTGCGGCGGCCGCGGGCTGCTGAAGGAAGGCGGCCGTCTCAGGGGCCGGGGCGGCTTCGGCATCGCGACGGTCCTCGTCGTTCCAGACCGTCACCTTGGGCTGTTCAGGTGCGCTGGGCTGCTCAGGTGCGCTGGGCTGTTCAACGGCAGAGGGCTGTTCAGCGGCGGAGGGTTCCTGGGCACGCGTCACGGGTTCGGTGGCGGGCGCCGCCGCGGCAGGTGCGGGGCGCTCCGGCTCGGCCGGGACCTGAGCGCCGGGGGCGGTGTGCGCAGCCTCGTCCTCGGGCGTCCAGCCCTGTTCCGAGTCGTAGTGGATGACGTCACCGGAGTTCTCGTCGTAGCGCCCACCGTAGGTCTCAGGCTCCCGGGAGCGCTCCTCCCCGAAGATCTCGCTGCCGAGGGTCTCGGTGAAGAAGGGCTCCACATACGGCGCATCGGTGGCGACCAGCAGATCCAGCAGATCCGGGGCGCTCGAATGACTGGTGATCAGGTACGTCAGACCATCGTTGACGCCCAGGTCCAGCACCTGCATGGCCCCGGGGCGTTCCCCCGTGGCGACTTCACGGGCGCTCAGGGAGAGCTGCTCCGCGTTCTGCTCACTGGCCACCAGGATGCTGACCGGACGGTTCAGGACCTGGTCCACACCGTCCAGCACCTGATCGCGGTCATGGGAGAGCAACACCGAGCCTGTGACCTTGTAGCGGCCACCCAGGACGGATCCTGCCTCGATCTGCTGGGACATCACAACCTCCTCAGGCCCCGGGAAGACACGGGGTGTTTCGAGTTTCGATCCTATCGGAGGTCAGATGGGAAGTGGGGATTCTCCCCAGAGCGGCCCTGGTATGTGTGACGTCCGAGCTGAGGCTGCTGTGCAGGAGGGGCCCAGAGCCAGTCGCGGAACACCGTCAGCAGGCTCCTGCGGCCCTCCGGGCGCACCGCGGCGACCTCGTCGCCATAGTGAGGAGTGGACGGGTGGCCGCTGTTCGCGCGCTGCGTCAGACCCTCCCCCACGTCCTCGGCGCTCGGCGCCGCGCGGAAGCCCTCCGAGTCGAACCCGCCCGAGATTCTGGGCAGGAGGCCCGTGTCCATCGACACGGCCGGGAGGGCACCCGTGGAGAGGTCCTCGCGGGTCCCGCGGAGGGCCTGCCCGGCCCCGGCGGTGGCGCTCGACGACGGCGCGGCGGCGGCCGTCGTCGTCGGACTCTCGGCCGGGGTGGGGCGGATGAAGCGCGCCAGCAGCGGGCGGAGCAGGTCACGGAGCTCTTCGACATGGAAGACGCGCAGGAGCACGACATAGACACCGAGCATGACCGGTGCGGCCACACAGATGGAGAGCAGCGCCGCGGCCTGGTTGTGCCACAGGAAGCCGTCGGCGCGGTAGGCGCCGAACAGCCACAGCACCACCCCGCCGGCGATGGCGGAGCCGATGCCCGCGTAGCCCATGCGGATGTAGGAGTTGATGATGCGGGGGCCGTCCAGATGGCCCAGGACCCGGCGCAGGAAGAACGCGCTGATCAGGACGGAGAGGATGTTGCCCACGGAGTAGAGCCCGGCGATGGCGTAGATGATCATTCCGGCCGGCAGGAACTGGATGACGAAGGCGCCGACCAGGTTCAGCACGGCCAGTGCCAGCTGGACGTAGAACGGGGTCCGGGCGTCCTCGCGAGAGTAGAACACCCTGGTCATCATGAAGTTGATGCTCAGGCAGGGGCTGGTCAGCGCCAGGATGGAGAGCGTGATCGCCAGCAGGGCGCCGTCCTGCGGCTTGCCGGCCGAGAAGAACATGCCGATCGGGGCCGCCAGCACCAGGAGGGCGATGGCGCTGAACACGATCGCCACGGCACTGGTGCGCAGGCCGTTGGAGAGGGCGGCGCGGAGGCCGCGCACATCGTTGTCCAGGGAGGCCTTCGCCATGCGGTTGAACAGCACCGTGGCGAGGGACACCGAGATGATGGAGTGCGGCAGGAAGTAGAGCTGGCTGGCGATCTCAAGCACCGCGTTGCCCGCGATGGGCGGCGAGCCCGCCGGGGCGTTGGCCCGCACAGCGCCGGGGATCGTGGCGATCTTCATGACGTACAGGAACGCCAGCTGGCTGACCACCGTGGTCAGCAGCGCCCACGAACCCACCTTGGCCGCCGCGCCGAGGCCGACGCCGCGCCAGCCGAAGCGCGGCGTCAGCCCCAGCTTGAGGCGCCGGAGCGGGATGAACAGCAGGGCGGTCTGCACCAGGACGCCCAGTGTGGAGAAGCCCGCCACCAGGATGGTCTGACCGGTGCCCCAGTTGTCCAGCGTGTGCGGGTTGGCGGCACTGGCGCCGAAGATCGCCACGAAGAGGCCGAGACCGGCGATCGCCACGAGGTTGTTGACGATCGGGGCCCACATGGCCGGCGCGAAGGATCCGTGGGCGTTGAGAACCTGGGTGAGCATCGCGTAGAGGCCGTAGAAGAAGATCTGAGGCAGGCAGTACACCGCGAACGTGACGGCCAGGCTCATCTGCGCCGGGCCGTAGCCCGAGGTGGTCACCTGGATCAGCAAGGGCGCGCACAGCGTGACCAGCGCCGTGAGGGTGAACATGACGATCACGGCCAGCGTCATGAGGCGGCTGATGTAATCCGCTCCGCTGTCCGGCGCGCGGCTCGCCTTGAGGATCTGGGGCACCAGCACGGCGTTGAAGACGCCGCCCGCCACCAGAACGAACACCATGTTCGGCAGGTTGTTGGCGTTGATGAAGGTGTCCGTGACCGAGGAGCCCAGGCCGAGAGCCACGATCAGCAGCCACGACTTCACGAAGCCGAGGATCCTCGAGATCAAGGTGCCCGCCGCCATCAGCGCGCTGGCGCGTGAATCGCTGGCGCGGGAGGCTGCGGAGGTCGGGGAGTTCAGGGCCGCATCGGCCTTCTTCGCGTGAGACATCCCCAGTATCGTCTCATTCCCGGCTGCTCCGATGCCTGAGGCACGGGCCGGGACGCCCTGCCGGGTGCCCTTTCGGTCCCCCTGTCGGGTGGCCGTCAGGAGGGCAGGTGGCCCGGCAGGAGTTCCCGTGCGAGGTCGGCGATCCGCCGCTCATTGGGGAAGGAGAGACGGCGGGCCAGATCGGCCAGGGGGACCCACGCGACGTCGACCGCCTCGTGGTCCGGATCGTTCTCGATGGTGAGCTCGCCGCCGGTGGCTTCCAGTAGATAGTGGTGCACCGTCTTGTGGACGCGGTGGCTGGTCACGGTGAACCAGTAGTCGATGCTGCCGAGAGGGGTGAGGATGCTCCCCTCGATCCCGGTCTCCTCCGCGATCTCCCGGACCGCGGCAGCCTCGTTGCTCTCAGTGCCTTCGGGATGGCCCTTGGGCAGGCACCATTCCAGGCGGCCTCCGCGATTGATGCGGGCGATGATGGCCACGGGCAGCTGCGGGGACGCGGTGTCGACCACGACGCCGCCGGCCGAGACCTCCTCGACGGTGGGCAGAGGAGTGGTGAAGTTCTGGTTTGCTGGCGCAATGTGGGCACCGATCGCCGAGGGCAGGGGGGCGTTGTTCCTCCTGTTCGGAGCGCTCGGTACTGGATTGGCCATGCCCATAACTCTATCGACCTTTCGGTGGCCTGAGGACCGGTCCTCGTCCTGGCGCGGGCTGGCGGGGCCGGTGCGGCATTGGGGACTGGTGGCGGAAACGTGACAAGCTTGGATCACTATGGTGAGTGAATTTCAGGGTGGCGCGGCCGACTCGATCGGTTTCCACCTGGACCCCGTGATTCTGGAACTGGGCCAGCTCTTTGCGGATGCAGGACATGACCTTTCCCTGGTCGGCGGACCGGTACGCGATCTGTTCCTGGGCCGGGACGCCCTGGACCTCGACTTCACCACCGATGCCACCCCGGACCGGACCCTGGCGCTCATCAAGCCGTGGGCGGACACGCACTGGGAGATCGGCAAGGCCTTCGGCACCATCGGCCTGCGCAAGGCCGGCTTCCAGATCGAGATCACCACGTACCGGGCCGAGTCGTATGACCCGGAGTCGCGCAAGCCCGTGGTGGCCTTCGGGACCTCGCTGGAGGACGATCTCTTCCGCCGCGACTTCACCATCAACGCCATGGCGCTGCGGCTGCCCAGCCGCCAGCTGGTCGATCCTTTCGGCGGGCTGAGGGATCTGCGCGCCGGCGTCCTCGCCACCCCGGGCACGGCCGAGGCGTCCTTCTCCGACGACCCGCTGCGCATGATGCGGGCCGCGCGGTTCGCCTCGCAGCTGGACGTGGGCGTCAGCGCAGACGTCCGTGCCGCCATGACGGACATGGCGGACCGCATCTCGATCATCTCCGCCGAACGCGTCCGGGACGAGCTGGTGAAGCTCATCAACGGCGCCCGGCCGCGGGTGGGCATCGATCTCCTGGTGGAGACCGGCCTGGCGGACCGGGTGCTGCCGGAGGTGTCCGCGCTCCGCTTGGAAGCCGACGAGCACCACCGCCACAAGGACGTCTACCAGCACTCGCTGCAGGTGCTGGAGCAGGCGGCCGACCTTGAAACGGACGACGACGGCGCGGTGCCGGGTCCGGACTTCGTGCTGCGGTTCGCGGCGCTCATGCATGACATCGGCAAGCCGGCCACGCGCCGCTTCGAAGACGGCGGCGCCGTGAGCTTCCGCCACCACGACGTGGTCGGCGCCAAGCTCGTGTCCAAGCGCATGAAGGCGCTCCGTTTCGACAACGACACCATCAAGGCCGTGGCCCGCCTCGTGGAGCTGCACATGCGTTTCTACGGCTACGGCGACGCCGGCTGGACCGATTCCGCGGTCCGTCGGTACATCACCGATGCCGGTCCGCACCTGGAACGGCTGCATCGCCTGACCCGCTCGGATGTGACCACCCGGAACCGCAGGAAGGCCGAGCGTCTGGCGTTCGCCTACGACGATCTCGAACAGCGCATCGCCGAACTGCGGGAACGCGAAGTGCTCGACGCGGTCCGTCCGGACCTGGACGGTCAGCAGATCATGCAGCTCCTGGATCTCCGCCCCGGTCCCGTGGTCGGCCGCGCCTACAAGCACCTCCTCGAACTGAGGATGGAGCACGGCCCTCTCGATCCCGCGCGGGCCGAGGAGGAACTGCGCGCCTGGTGGGCACAGCAGCCCGAATCCCAGGCGTCCGCGGCGGGCGCCGCCACGGACCCGGCGACCACGGACGAGGCGGCCGCAGAGAAACCGGCCACTGACTCCCCCGCCACTGACTCCCCCGCCGTTGACCACCCAGCGCAGCAGGCCGCCGTCGACGGCCGGAAGGACTGAAGGACAGCCATGAACGCCACCCCGAACACGGAACTCCCCCAGCTGTGGCTCCTGCGCCACGGAGAGACCGAATGGTCCAAGAGCGGCCAGTACACCGGTCTGACCGATCTGCCGCTCACTGAGGAGGGCGAGCGGCAGGCGCTCCGCGCGGGAGGGGTTCTGAAGGGTGTGGAGTTCCGTGAGGTGCTGACCTCTCCCCTGCAGCGGGCCCGCCGCACCGCCGAACTGGCGGGTTTCCCGGAGGCCCAGCCGGAGCCGAACGCGGTGGAGTGGAATTACGGGGACTATGAGGGCGTCAACTCCGCGGACGTGCGCGCCAAGAACCCCGGTTACCTGATCTGGACCGACGGTGTGCCGAACGGCGAGACGATCGACGAGGTGGCGGATCGGGCCGACCGGATCGTCGAGCGTGTCCGTTCCGGTGGCGCCGGCGACGTGCTCGTGGTCGCTCACGGCCACTTCTGCCGCATCCTGGCGGCCCGCTGGCTGGAGCTCGATCCTGTCGAGGGACGGCACTTCCTGCTGGGCACCGCGCGCGTGTGCACGCTCGGCTGGGACAAGAAGACGCCCGCCGTCGTGTCCTGGGGCCTGTAGACCCTCCCCGGCTGAACACTCCACGGACCGGCTCCCCGCCCGCTCGGGCGCAGCCTCCGAGAACGCCCCTGGCACCTCCGCCGGGGGCGTTCTCCGTTCCCCGTCATCAGGCTCCCTGGTCCCCGGGAATTCCCCTCCGGGCGGCATCGGATTACGGTCCGCCAGGTATCCGGGAAAAGAATTTAAGAAAATTTTCAGGAAAGTGCCGTTCCGGGCTGGCGAAGCCTGAAAACTTCCTGTACGTTGTTTATTGTTCCCTTCACAGCGAGGGAGCGAAACCCGGTCAGTGCCCTCTGGCATCGCTTCGTGCGACCACTGCGTGCCGGACCGGGATGGTAACTATCGGCGTCAAGAGAAAAGGAGGTTGCGACATGAATATCACCAAGATCACCGCACTGTACACGGATGTGCACATGGTTGGCGGAGTGGCAGCCTCCCGTACTTGGCTCCGGCGCGCAGCGTAGTTCTGCGTCCGGTTCCCGCCAGGTTGCGGGAACCGCTTCTCATGGCAGCGTAGTCCTGCCACTCCGCCTGCGGGCACTCTCACACTGATGCACCCCGGTTCTCCATGAATTCCGGTATGCCCATCAGCGCACCCTGAATTCTTTTGTGGATTTCTTTTGTGGAATTCCCATGCCCTCGGCACTGAATTCTTTCCCGGCATTTCACTGTTGATTCACCGCGCCCGAAAACAGAGGAAATCATGATCATCGTCGCTTTTGACGACCCCATTCCCGCCGCGCCGAGACACAAGAAGCGTGTCAGCGAGGCATCGTCCAGGTCCCGGAGTCCCGAGCTCCGCGACAAGAACCCGCACCACACGAAGGGGGGTGTGCCCTCATGAGGAAGTTTCCCAAAGAATCCCTGGTCTTCCAGCAGCAGAACCGGTTCAGCAACCAGGAGATCAGCAGCCGGACCCTGGAGCAGACCCGTGATGACGTGTTCGTCCAGATCCACCTGATGAACACGCTGCGCTAGCCGTACTGACAGACGGCTCGACGTGGCGACCACAGACCGCGGCGCCTTCAGACGCACAGGCGCCGCAGCACGGGCGGAAGCCCCGGGTGAAGCAGACACCCGGGGCTTCGGCATGCCCGGGAAGGCCGGACGGCGCCTTCCGTCCGCGTCATCCCGGATGCGGGACTCCTCCTGGCCGGTAGGCTCGTGACATGGCAGGACATGGCGCTCCCAGGACCCGGATGCGGCTCGTGGTCCCCTCCCGGACGGACTCGCTGCTGAGCCGTTTCACCGAGCTCGTGGGCGGACCACTCGGCCGCCGGACCGCGCCGGGAGTCGTCTCCCCCGGCTTCTTCACCGTGGACCGGGTCCTGGTGCTGCTCGCCGTGGTCGCCGCACTCCTCGCACTGGCCATCAAATCCTCCTGCCGTGTCCAGGGCTGGGCCGGGGCCGGGGCGTACTACGCCACGTGCTATTCGGACTTTCCCACCCTGCTCGGCGGGCCGGCCTTCGCGGGCGGGTCACTCCCGGTCTTCACCCCGGATGTCCGCTTTGAGTACCCGGTGCTGCTCGGCGTCGTCGCGGCGGTGACGGCGCTGGCCGTCCCGGTGAGCGGAGACGGCGCGCAGCGTGCGCTCGGCTACTTCGACCTCAATTCCCTGCTGGTGGTGGGACTCTGGATCGGCACGGTGCTGGTGGTCGCCCGCCTGGCCCGCCGGAGGAAGTGGGACGCCGCGATGGTGGCCCTGGCCCCGGGCATGATCACCTCCGGTTTCATCAACTGGGACCTGTGGGCCGTATTCGCGCTCTCGCTCGCCCTGCTCTGCTTCGCGCGCGACCGGCCGGTGTGGGCCGGGGTCTGGATCGGCGTGGGGGCGTCCTTCAAGTTCTATCCGCTGCTTCTGCTGCTGGCGGTGCTGATCGTCGCGATCCGGAGCGGGACGATGCGCACCTTCGGCCGGACGGTGGTGGGTTCCTGCGCGGCGCTGCTCGCGGTCAATCTGCCGTTCGCGCTGCTCAACCCCGGCGCCTTCCGGTACTTCTTCGATTTCGCGTTCTCCCGCGGGGCGGGCTTCTCCTCGCTCTGGGAGTCCTGGAACCTCGTGGCCGCCCGGCTGGGGCAGCCCGCCCTGAGCGCCGCCCAGGTGAACGTGGCGGCGGGGGCGTCGTTCGCCGTCGTCGCGCTGCTGATCACGCTTCTGGCGCTGTCGGTCCCGCAGCGTCCGCGGCTGGCGCAGGTCCTCTTCCTGCTGGTGGCCGCGTTCATCCTGTGCAACAAGGTGTACTCGCCGCAGTTCGTGGTCTGGCTGATCCCGCTGGCCGTGCTCGCGCGTCCCGTCTGGCGCGACTTCCTCCTGTGGCAGGCCGCCGAGGTGGTGCACTGGGCCGCGATCTGGATGTACCTCGGCGCGGGTGCCAGCGGAAGCGGTCCGCAGCACAACATCGACGTCCCGTACTATGTCTGTGCCGTGCTCCTGCACATGGCCGCCACCTTCTATCTGATGGTCCGGGTCGTGTGGGACATGGTGAATCCGGACGACGACGTCGTGCGCGCCGGCGGCGTCGACGACCCCCAGGGCGGCGTCTTCGACCTCCGTCCTGACCGGCTGAGGCTGGAACCTCGTCGTCTGGGCGCGTCACTCCGCAGGACCCCGCGCACACCCGCAGCACCGCAGCACACTCCGCACCCGTGACGGCAGCACCCGTGCCACCAGAACCGCAAACAGCAGAACTCCCGACAGAACTCCCGAAGGAAGAGGCCGAGGCTCAGCCGTGAACATTCAGCTCCGACGCGCAACCATCATGACCTTCGTGGTCTTCGGCATCAACGGACTCGTCTTCGCCAGCTGGGCGTCACGCATCCCGGCCGTCGCCGCGACCCTGCAGCTCTCCCCCGGCGAGATCGGCGGCCTGCTGCTCTGCATGGCGGTCGGCTCGCTCGTGGCGCTGCCCAGCGCGGGATGGTGCGTGAACCGGATCGGGGTGGCCAACACCATCCGGGTGGCCAGCGTGTTCTGCGCCCTCGCGGTCTCCGGGGTCGCCACAGGCCTCGCGCTGCACTCGGTGCCGGTCACGGGCGGCAGCCTCGTGCTGATCGGCGTCGGGATCGGGCTGTGGGACGTCGCGCAGAACATCGAGGGCGCGGATGTGGAACACCAACTGGGGCGCACCATCATGCCGCAGTTCCACGCGGCGTTCAGTGGAGGCGCATTCGTGGGAGCCCTGCTGGGCGCGGGCCTCTCCGCCGCGGGCGTCGGCCTGCCCGCGCACATGATCGGCATCGCGGTCCTCGTCCTGGTGATGGGCCTCGCGGCGCCGCGCTACTTCCTGCCCCATGCCCCGGAGGACCACGACGACGCGCCTGCCGGCGGCCGGATGTTCGCCTGGAAGGAACTGCGCACCCTGCTCATCGGCGTGGTCGTCATGGGCGCCACTCTGAGCGAAGGCGCCGGGAACGACTGGATCGCCAAGGGCACCGTGGACGGTCTGCACCAGAGCGAATCGACGGGCGCGCTCGTCTTCGCGGTGTTCGTGGCCGGCATGACCGTGTTCCGGGTGCTGGGCGCGGGCCTGATCGACCGCTTCGGGCGCGTGGCCGTGTTGCGCGGCAGCATGCTCGCGGCGGCCGCCGGTTTGGCGCTCTTCTGCTGGAGCGGCACCCTGTGGCTCGCGATCCTGGGGGCTCTCCTGTGGGGTGCAGGCGCCGCGCTGACCTTCCCCATGGGCATGTCCGCCGCCGCGGACGACCCGCGACTGGCCGCGGCGCGCGTGTCCGTGGTGTCGACGGTGGGCTACGTGGCGTTCCTGGCCGGGCCGCCCGTGCTGGGATTCCTGGCCGACCACCTCGGTGTCCGCAATGCACTCCTCTTCATCGGGATCCCGATCGTGCTCGCCGCCGTCCTGGCGTCGGCGGCCAAGCCGCTCACGGTGGAACGTACGCCCCGCTGACCGCCGGGGGTCCACCTGAGGGCGTACCGGCGTCGTCGGGAATCATCCGCCGGACAGAGGCATGCCGCGATCCTGCTGGATAGCCTGGAAGCAGGGCACTTCGCCAGCCGAACCTGGCAGGAGCCGACACCGATCGCATCATCGAAAAGCGAGGACCAGGCATGATCCAAGCACAAGGCTTGCGCAAGCAGTACGGACCCAAGACCGCTGTTTCCGGCATCAGCTTCACCGTCCAGCCAGGCAGGGTCACGGGCTTCCTGGGGCCGAACGGCGCCGGGAAGTCCACCACCATGCGCATGATCATGGGACTGGACAAGCCGACCGCCGGGCACGTTACCGTCAACGGGAAGCCGTTCGCCCAGCACAAGGCGCCGCTGCGTGAGGTCGGCGCCCTCCTGGACGCCAAGGCCGTGCACACCGGCCGGAGCGCCTACAACCACCTGCGGGCCATGGCCGCCACCCACGACATCCCGCTGAGCCGCGTCCACGAGGTGATGGCCATGACCGGCCTGACCGAGGTGGCCAAGAAGCGCGCCGGCGGGTTCTCGCTGGGCATGGGCCAGCGGCTCGGCATCGCCAACGCGCTGCTGGGCGACCCCCAGACCCTCATCCTGGACGAGCCCGTCAACGGCCTCGACCCCGAGGGCGTGCACTGGGTCAGGAACCTGGTCCGCTACCTCGCCGGGCAGGGCAAGACGGTCTTCCTCTCCTCCCATCTGATGAGCGAAATGGCCCAGACCGCGGACCACCTCCTGGTGATCGGCCGGGGACAGATCCTGGCCGACATGTCCGTCCAGGAGCTGATCGCGAGCGTCCAGCAGAAGAAAGCGCTGGTCAGGACTCCGCAGTCGGCGGAACTCGCCGCAGCACTCGCGGCTCCCGGCGTGTCCGTCAGCCAGTCCGCTCACGAGACCCTCGAGGTCTCCGGGCTGGACACGCGGGACATCGCCCGCGCCGCACTGGAGCGTCAGATCCTCCTGTACGAGCTGACGCCGCAGGAGGCCTCCCTCGAGCAGGCGTACTTCGAACTGACGCGCGGGGCCGCCGAATACCAGTCCGACTTCAGCATGGCCAACGCCACTCACGCTCACGCCGCGGCGGCCGGTCCCGCCGGTGGCCAGGGCTTCGGGAACTAGGGGACAGTGATGAGCACACAGACTTTGAGCAACACGCAGACCACCCCCGCCAAGGAGACCTCCACGGGAAATTGGAGCTTCCTCGGCCTGCTGCGCAGCGAATGGATCAAGTTCTGGAGCCTCCGCTCCACCATCTGGCTGCTGGCGTGCACCACGGTCGCCGCCGTCGGGATCGGCACGCTGTCGGCCTGGGTACGCCACACCTTCTTCCAGCAGATGATCGACATGGCGACCGAGCACGGGGCGAAGCCCACCGCGACGGAACTGCAGGCGAACCTGCCGGCGGGATCCGGTTTCGAACTCTACAACCTGCCCAACGCGGGTCTTCAGATCGCCGTCCTGGTCCTCGGCTCCCTCGCGGTGCTGTTCCTGTCCAGCGAATTCGCCACGGGAATGATCCGCTCCACCATGTCGGCCACTCCCAAGCGGCTGCCCGTCTTCGCCGCCAAGGCCATCATCCTGGCCGTGATCGGGTACGTGCTGGCCACGGTGACGGGCGTGATCACGTTCCTCATCTCCCTGGCGATCTTCTCGGACATGCCCGAATTCAATCTCGGCTGGGACACCGACGGCGTGCTGCAGGGCGTCTTCACGGGTGGCCTGTACGTGGCCGCCGTGGCCATCATCGGCCTCTCCCTCGCCGCGCTCCTGAAGAGTTCGGCCGGCGGTGTGACGGTTCTGGTGGCGCTCCTGTTCGTCCTGGACTTCGCCGGGAGCTTCATGCAGCTCATCCCGGGTGACTTCTGGAAGTACGTCCCGCAGTACCTCCCGAGCCAGTCCGGTGGACGGTTCCTCGCCATCGGGCACGTCGACGGCATGCTGGACCCCGGCATCGCGGGCCTCGTCCTGCTCGGCTGGGTCGTCCTGCTGGCCGTTCCCGCGCTCATCGTCCTGAAGAAACGGGACGTCTGAGCACGTGACCCGCTCCAAGGACTCCTTCGCGGCGCCGTCCCCCACGGGGACGGCGCCCGCGCCGCTTTCGCTGGCGGAGATCAACGCCCGCCACCGCGGCGCGGTCCGCCGGTACTTCAGCGCGCACCCGAAGGTGATGGACGCCGTCGTGGTGGTCTGTTACCTGCTGCTCTCCCTGGCGACGACGATCAGCAACGCCGCGCGCGGAACCTGGCTGGCCCCCGTGGCCGTCCTGGCGATCGCGGCGGCGCTGTTCTTCCGGCGGAAAGCGCCGCTGATCGTCTTCGGCGTGGTGGCGGTGCTGGAGTTCGTCCTGGCCCTGACCGATCTCTGGGCGTCCAATCTGAGCGCCGGGCTGTGGTTCGCGCTCTATGCGGTGGGCGTCGCGTACCGCCGCCGTGTCGCGGTCATCGCTTTGATCCTCGGGCCGGCTCCTCTGGTCTGGCGCTACGTCTTCGGAACGAGCGCCGAACAGTATGCGGAGGCGTTCACGAACGGCGGCCCCGAGGTCAGCGACATCGCCTTGCGCCTCTCGGTGGTGCTCACCACCTACCTGAGCTGTGTGATCGCCGTCGGATTCGGCATCGCCGTCCGCCAGCGGCGGCAGTATGAAGCGGCGATCGCGTCCTGGGCGGAGCAGTCGACCCAGTGGGGCCGTTCGGCCGAGCGCAGCCGGATCGCACGGGAGATGCACGATGTGGTGGCGCACTCCCTGACGGTCATGGTCTCGTTGGCGGATGGCGCGTCGACGGTGCTGAAAAGGGATCCTGAGCGGGCGGCCGAGGTGCTCACCGAGCTCTCGCGGACGGGGCGCGCGGCCCTGGCGGACACGCGACGGGTTCTCGGCGTCCTCCGCGAGGAGGACGGCGCGGCACCCTTGACCCCTCTCACCGGGGACAACGACCTCGAACGGATGGTCACCGGCTTCCGCACGGCGGGGCTGCCGCTGACCTTCACCTTCACGGGTCCGGGCCTGCCTGAGGACACCACGCTGCGGCTGTCGGTCCACCGGATCGTGCAGGAGGCGCTCACCAATGTCCTGCGCTACGGCAAGGCGCTCTCCCGCGTGGACGCCGTGGTGGAGCACACGCCCGGCGTCGTGCACATCCGGGTGCAGAACGACGGCGTCGGGTCGGCGTACGCGGCAGGCGCCGCCAGCGCTCTCGGCAGCGGGCAGGGCATCCCGGGGATGCGTGCCCGGGCCGGCATGTACGGTGGCACTGTGCAGGCGTCCGCCCTGCCGGCCGGAGGCTGGTTGGTCACCGCGGAACTGCACTATGACAAGGGGGTTGCAGGCGATGCCTGAGCTGGTGAATGAGACGGGTGGCGCCGTGAGCGGTCCGGTGCGATTGCTGCTGGTGGACGACCAGCCCCTGCTGCGCGTGGGGTTCCGGCTGGTCCTTGAAGGCGACGAGAACCTGGTCGTGGTGGGCGAGGCCTCCAACGGCGCCGAGGCGGTGCGCCAGGTGACCGCCCTGAAGCCGCATGTCGTGCTCATGGACGTCAGGATGCCCGGCATGGACGGGATCGAAGCGACCCGCCTGATCGCCGCCGCGCACCCGGAGACCAGGGTGATCATCCTGACGACCTTCGACCTGGACGAGTACGCCTTCGCGGGACTTCAGGCCGGCGCCTCGGCGTTCCTGCTCAAGGACGTCGCCCCCGAGGAGCTCATCCACGCCGTGCACGTCGTGGCAAGCGGTGACGCCGTGGTGGCGCCCCGGGTGACGCAGCGGCTGCTCGAGACCTACGTCCGTGGAGCGGGGCGGGGGCATGGAGACGGCCAGACGGCTCCCCGCGACCCCATGCTGGAGGAGCTCACGCCGCGGGAGACCGAGGTCCTCCTGGCGATGGCCGAGGGCCTCACGAACGGTGAGATCGCGTTGAAGTTCTTCCTCTCCGAGGCGACGGTGAAGACGCACGTGCGCCGCATCCTGGCGAAGCTCCATCTGCGGGACCGGGTGCAGGCCGTGGTCTACGCCTATGAGACCGGCCTCGTGGTCCCGAGCAACCCGGACTACTGAGCCGCGCCGTCGCGGGGCCCACGGGTTCGTGCGCATTTGTGGTCGTTTCCCCTGGTGCGGGACCGTCACTCCTGAGCCCGCGACGGCTGGGGGCTAGCCTTGAACCATGTCTTCACCTGCCACCGCATCCGAACACATCCAGGACCTGGGGGCGTATGTCAGCGCCTCGCCGTCGAGTTTCCATGCCGCCCATGAGGCCGCAGCCCGCCTCGACGCCGCCGGTTTCACCGCGCTGGACGAGCGCGAGCCGTGGGCGGGCGGTCCCGGCGCCTTCTACGTCGTCCGGGACGGGGCGCTCATCGCCTGGGTCACCCCCGACGGCGCCGGACCCACCACGCCCTTCAACATCCTGGGCGCTCACACGGACTCCCCGTCCTTCAAGCTCAAGCCCCGCCCCACCACGGGCCGCTTCGGGTGGCTGCAGGCCGGCGTCGAGGTCTACGGCGGTCCGCTCCTGAACTCCTGGCTGGACCGCGAACTCCGCCTGGCGGGGCGCCTGGTCCTGCGCGACGGCAGCGAGCACCTCACGGCCACGGGGCCCGTGCTCCGCTTCCCCCAACTGGCCATCCACCTGGACCGCGGGGTCAACGACGGTCTCACTCTGGACAAGCAGCACCACATGAACCCCGTGTTCGGCCTGGGCGATCCGCTGCAGGAGGACCTTCTGGCGGTCCTCGCCGCGAGCGTGCCGGGCGGCGGGGTGGATCCCGCGGACATCGGCGGATACGACGTCGTGGTGGCGGACACGCAGCAGCCCGCGGTGTTCGGGGCGAAGGGTGAATTCTTCGCCTCCGGACGTCTCGACAACCTCTCGGCGACGCACGCGGGCCTTGTCGCCCTGATCCGGCACGCCGCATCGGAGGTTCCCGCGGGCGGCCCGATCGCGGTGCTCGCGGCGTTCGACCACGAGGAGATCGGGTCCGGCTCGCGGTCGGGAGCCTGCGGCCCGATCCTGGAGGACATCCTGACCCGGATCTCGGACGGCCTCGGCGCCACGGTGAGCCAGCGGCGGCAGGCCCTGGCGGCGTCGTTCTGCGTGTCCGCGGACGCCGGCCACGCCGTGCACCCCAACTATCCCGAGCGGCACGACCCCGCCAACCGTCCAGTGCTGAACGGCGGCCCGCTGCTCAAGATCAACGCCAATCAGCGGTACGCCACGGACGCCACGGGGGCCGCCTTCTGGGCGAGGCTCTGCGCCGAGGCCGGCGTGCCGTACCAGGAGTTCGTGTCCAACAACGACGTGCCCTGCGGCTCCACGATCGGACCCCTGACGGCCACCCGGCTGGGCATCCGGACCGTGGACGTGGGTGTCGCGCTGCTCTCCATGCACTCGGCTCGCGAGCTGTGCGGTGTGGAGGACCCGTTCCGGCTCGCGAAGGCTTCGGAGCTGTTCTTCCGGACGGCGGTCTGAGGCCTCTTCCTTCCCGCGACTTTTCCCTGAAACGCCGGCGGCCCCACGGTTTTCCGTGGGGCCGCCGACGTCTCAGGGTGCGCGTGTCAGGACGCCATGCTGACCACGAGGTTGATGGTGCTGGCCAGGACCACGGTGCCGAACAGGTACGAGAGCAGCGAGTGCTTGAGCGCCTCCTTGCGGATGGCGGTGGTCTCCAGGTTCGTGTCCGAGACCTGGTAGGTCATGCCGAGGCTCGTGGCGAGGTACGCGAAATCGGTGTACTGAGGGGGCTCGTCCTGGTTGAAGGCGATGCCTCCCTCCGTGCCGCCCCCGTAGTACATCTCCGCGTAGCGGAGGGTGAAGAGGGTCTGGATGAGCATCCAGGACAGCGCCACGGTCACGAAACCGAGGGCGGCGTTGGACAGCCGCTGGGACGCGTCCCCCTGGTGGGAGGAGATCACCAGGATCGCGACGGCGACGATCGCCGCGATGTTGGCGCTCAGGATCAGCGCCTCCGTCACGCCGCGGGAGGGGTCCTCCGACGTCGCGTGGTCGCGCGTCTGCGCGGCGTTGAGCCGGATGGTCCGGGAGAGCACCCATCCCACGTAGGAGGCCGCGGCCGCCGCCCAGCCCGCCGCCGGGGCCTGGACCGGGTGTCCCGTGAGGAGGACGATCACGGCCGTCGTCACCCCGACGATCAGCATGATGAGGAAGCGCAGGCGTGCCCGGTGGACCGGTTTCTTGGTGGTCATGACCCAAGGCTAACCGCCGGTCCACAGCACCTTCTGTCGCAGCGATCCACATACGGACGCCCTCCCTGTCCTCCTGCGGAGACGCCGAATAGGCTTGAGACGTGAAATGCACTAAGATTGTGAAGTCTGTGTTGCGCCTTGCCCTCAATCGGAGGGTCGGGCCACCGACAGTCGCAATGAACCTCCTGTTACGGAGAGACCGTAACCGTTCAGCCCAAAGGAGGTGGGTTCACATATGCGTCCTTATGAGTTGATGGTGATCTTCGACCCCGAGGTCGAAGACCGCGCCGTTGAGCCGTCGCTGCAGAAGTTCCTGAATGTCATCACCACCGACGGTGGAACCGTCGACAACGTTGACATCTGGGGCCGTCGCCGTCTGGCCTACGAAATCAAGAAGAAGTCTGAGGGTATCTACGCAGTGGTCAACTTCACCGCTGCCCCCGCTACCGCTCAGGAACTGGATCGCCAGCTCGGCCTCAACGAGACCGTTCTGCGCACCAAGATCATCCGTCCGGAAGACCAGAAGGTTTCCGCAGAGTAATTCTGCGTGACTTCGGTCCTCCACATTTCTCGCAGGAACCCCAAGGAGGAAGCAGATGGCAGGCGAAACCCCAATCACCGTTATTGGCAATCTGACCAACGACCCCGAACTGCGTTTCACGCCGTCCGGTTCGGCCGTTGCGAACTTCACCATTGCTTCCACCCCGCGGACCTTTGACCGCCAGTCGAATGAATGGAAGGACGGGGAAACCCTGTTCCTTCGCGCTTCGATCTGGCGTGAGGCTGCCGAGAACGTCGCAGAATCCCTGACCAAGGGCATGCGCGTGATCGTCAGCGGCCGTCTGAAGAGCCGCACCTACGAGACCAAGGAAGGCGAGAAGCGCACCGTCATGGAGCTCGAGGTCGACGAGATCGGCCCGAGCCTCCGGTACGCCAACGCGAAGGTCAACCGCAACCAGCGCTCCGGCGGTCAGGGTGGCGGCGGCTGGAACGGCGGCCAGTCCGGCAACGGTGGCGACTCCTGGGGCAACCAGGGCGGGGGCTCTTCGGCTCCCTCCGGCGGAAACCAGGGTGGCAACTGGGGCGGCAACAGCCGTCCTCAGCAGCGTCCGGCCTCTCAGCCGCAGGACGACCCGTGGGCGACCCCGGGTGTGTCCGATGGCTGGGGCAACGGCCCGGACTCCGAACCGCCTTTCTAAACCACAACATTCACCATCCCGTGGATCACTCCACGGGCTCCCAGGAAAAGGAGCTCCACGATGGCTAAGGCTGAAATCCGTAAGCCCAAACCAAAGTCCAACCCCTTGAAGGCCGCTGACATCACCGTCATCGACTACAAGGACGTCGCACTTCTGCGCAAGTTCATCTCTGACCGTGGCAAGATCCGTGCCCGCCGTGTCACTGGTGTCTCCGTTCAGGAACAGCGCAAGATCGCACAGGCAATCAAGAACGCCCGCGAAGTTGCTCTGCTCCCTTACTCCGGCGCTGGCCGCGGCTAAGGAAGGGATTCACTACCATGGCAAAGCTCATTCTTACCCAGGAAGTCACCGGTCTCGGTGCTGCTGGCGACGTGGTCGAGGTCAAGAACGGGTACGCCCGTAACTACCTTCTGCCCCGCGGCTTCGCTCTGACCTGGACTCGCGGTGGCGAGAAGCAGGTCGAGAGCATCAAGGCTGCCCGCGCTGCTCGTCAGCAGGCCAGCCTCGAGGCCGCTCAGGCCCAGGCTGCCGCCCTGTCTGCCAAGAAGGTCGTCCTGAAGGCGAAGGCCGGCGTCGCCGGTCGTCTCTTCGGCACCATCAAGCCGAGCGACGTCGTCGCCGCTGTCGAGGCCGCAGGCCTGGGCTCGGTCGACAAGCGCTCCGTGCAGCTGCCGGTCCACATCAAGTCCACCGGTTCCTACACCGCGAACGTCCGTCTGCACGACGACGTGACCGCTGTGGTCAACCTGGAGATCGTGGCCAGCAAGTAGTCACGTAGTACGGAGTTCCCCGAAACCGAGCGCAGCGAGGCTCCAGGGAACTGCTGCAGGACTTCGGAAGGCGCTCCACCCCTCGGGGTGGGGCGCCTTCGTCATTCCCGGGGCGCTCCGCTTTCCGAGGTCACCTTTCAGGAGACTTTCGCGGGCAGCCTGCGCCGCCGCGGAGGAGCCGTCAGGGCCGGTGGTCGTGCTCCATCGTATGGGCGTAGCCGAGGCGTGCGAGCTCGCTCAGGACGTCAGGATCCACGTCGGAGAGCCGGTTGACGTACAGGCAGCTCACGCCGCGCCGGTGCTTGCCCAGCCGCTCCAGCAGGTGTTCCGCTTCAGGGTGGGCCAGCAGGCCGTACAGGGCGAACTTCCCCTTCCGCGGCGAGAAGCCGAGCGGAGGGGCATCGCCCTCGTGGCCGCTCTCGTAACGGTAGTGATACTGACCGAAACCCACGATCTTCCCCGTCCAGAGGACCGCCGTATGGCCGCTCAGCGCCTCGAACAGGCGGATCAGGGTCTGGGAGTCGGCCTGCTGCTCCGGGCGGTCCAGGGAGGCGATCAGGTCCTCGGTGGGCGAGGATCCGGCGGCGGCGTGGAGGGGGTGCATGCCTCCATCCAAGCACCGCCGGCGTGCCGGGAATAGATCCAGAGGGCACGCGTTAAGGAAAGTAAATGCAAATGCATCTACTATGGGAGTGTGGATCACATGGAATCAGCAACTGAGCCCCGCAAGGTCGTGGTTCTCTCGGCAGGCCTGGGCGTGCCGTCGTCGAGCCGTCTGCTGGCGGATCAGCTCGCCGCGGCGACTCAGCGCTCCCTGACCGACCTCGGCATCCAGTCGGAGGTGGAGGTGGTGGAACTGCGGGATTACGCCGTCGACATCGCCAACAACTTCGTCACCGGATTCGCGGCACCGCGCCTCGCGGACCTCATCTCGTCCGTGGAGAACGCGGACGGACTGGTGGCGGTCAGCCCGGTGTTCAGCGCGAGTTTCAGCGGCCTCTTCAAGTCGTTCTTCGACGTCGTCGACCCGAAGGCGCTAGAGGGGACCCCCGTGCTCCTGGGCGCCACCGCGGGGACCGACCGGCACCAGATGGTGCTGGACTACGCGATGCGGCCCCTGTTCGGCTACCTCCGCTCGCGCGTGGTGCCCACCGCGGTGTTCGCGGGTCCGCAGGACTGGGGGAACACGGACGACGGCGCGCAGAGGGGTTCGCTGGCCGACCGGGTCGAGCGCGCGGGTGGTGAGCTCGCCGGCATCATCGCGGAGGCTCCCGCGCGCCAGCGCGAGGACGACATGGTGTCCCTCCCCTTCGAGCAGCTCCTGGCGGGCATCTCGGCCCACTAGGGCAGGTCGCTAGAGCAGGGAGACGAACTCCCGGGCCTCGTCGAGGGAGATGGTCGAGTGGCGGGCGAGGAGGGCTGCGGCCTGCTCCCGCTCGCCCTGGACGGCGAGCTCCCGGATCCGTCCGTAAATCTGGTCGTTGAGCATGTTGCTGCTCACCTCGAGCGTGGTGTCTCCGCTGCTCGCGATCGCGCGGTAGCGGTAGCCGAACACCTCGGGGGCGTCCTCTTCTCCGGTCTCGCCCGCGTTCGCCGGCTGAGGCGCGGCGAGGTACGGCTGAGGGTAGCGGGCCATGGCGAGCACGGTGTCCCGTGCCTGGCGGAGGCCGACGCCGGTGGCTTCGCGGTACACCTTGATGGCACCGATCAGCTGCTCCTGCGCGATCAGGGAGTACAGCGCGCGGTGCTGCTCCGAGCTCAGCCCCCGGGTGGCCTCCCGGGCCAGTTCCCGAGGATCCACGTCTTCCCGGGGCTCCGCGGGGCGGTTCCAGCGGCGGGCCAGCAGCAGAACCACGGCCACGACGGCGATCAGGATGAGAAGCGGGATCAGGAGAGGTTCCACGCCACCAGCCTATTCCAGACGGGCGCGCCGCGCATGAGCCCAGCTCACAGGCTCACCCGGGAGGGCGCAGCAGGTTGTCCACATCCCGGGCTGCGGCCTGTGGATGAAAAAATATCCGGAAATTCTTCCCCTCCACACGATGTAGACACTATTTCCGCAGGTCAGAGTGCGTTTTAGGTTCCGGCCCCTCCCACTTACCCACAAGTGGACCCAGGGAAGCGCACAAGCTCGGCTCGGTCATCCACAAGTTATCCACAGCTGTGAGGACATGTGGGCTTTGAGGCTGTGGGAAACCCGACTACCGTGAGTGGGTACTCCACCCGGGACGGCGCGCGCCGCGCGATGCGGCCGCCGTCGCGACCGATTCCCCGAGTCGGTTCTCCAGGGTGTCCCTCCTCCCGTGATCCGGGGAGGGACCGCCGTCCTGGACCGATCCGGAACGGTCGGAGGGGGGAGCCGCACTCCGGCCGGACCCACCTGTCAGATCGAGCGCCTGTCGGCTCGGAATTTCTGTCAGTCCTGCCGGGGAAGATCTTCTTGACAGACAGCAGGAAAAAGGAAGGCAACCGTGTCCGTAGCGCCCATCGAGGCCGTGGATGGCCCGCGTCAAGACGACAACCTGAGGACTCCCCCGCAGGACATCGCCGCTGAACAATCCGTCCTGGGAGCCATGCTCCTCTCCAAGGACGCGATCTCCAGCGTCAGCGAGGTCATGCGCGGCAATGACTTCTACCGTCCCGCCCACGAGGCGATCTTCGACGCCATCCTCGATCTGGACTCGCGGGGCGAGCCGGTGGACGCCGTCACGGTCTCGGACGAGCTGACCAAGCGCGGCGAGATCAACCGCATCGGCGGCCCGGCCTACCTCCACGAGCTCCTGCAGACCGTCCCCACGGCCGCGAACGCCAACTACTACGCGGACATCGTCGCCGAGCGCGCCGTGCTGCGCCGGCTCATCACCGCCGGCACCAAGATCGTCCAGCTGGGCTACGGCCAGGACGGCGAGGTCGAAGAACTGGTCAACCAGGCGCAGGCCGAGGTCTACGCCGTGGCCGAGCGCACCACCACCGAGGACTATGTCGCCCTGAAGGACGTCATGGAGCCGACCCTCGATGAGATCGAGGCAGCCGGCACCCAGACGGGCGGCATCTCCGGCATCCCCACGGGCTTCCGGGAGTTCGACGAGCTGACGCACGGTCTGCACCCCGGCCAGATGATCGTCATCGCGGCCCGTCCCGCCGTGGGCAAGTCGACCTTCGCCCTCGACTTCGCACGGTCCGCCGCCATCGCCAACAACCTGCCCACCGTCTTCTTCTCGCTCGAAATGGGCCGGAATGAGATCGCCATGCGTCTGCTCTCCGCCGAGGCGGAGATCAACCTTCAGGATCTGCGCCGCGGCACGGTCAAGCAGGACCAGTGGGACAAGATCGCCGGCAGCATGGCCAGCATGAACGACGCCCCGCTCTTCATCGATGACAGCCCGAACATGACACTCATGGAGATCCGCGCGAAGTGCCGCCGCCTCAAGCAGCAGCACGGTCTCAAGCTCGTCATCCTCGACTACCTCCAGCTCATGACGAGCGGCAAGAAGGTCGAGTCCCGTCAGCAAGAGGTCTCCGAGTTCTCCCGTGCCCTCAAGCTGCTGGCCAAGGAGATCCAGGTGCCGGTCATCGCGCTCTCGCAGCTGAACCGTGGTTCGGAGCAGCGTACGGACAAACGGCCCATGGTCTCCGATCTGCGTGAATCCGGCTCGATCGAGCAGGACGCCGACATGGTCATCCTCCTCCACCGTGAAGAGGTGTACGACAAGGAGACGGCCCGTGCCGGCGAGGCGGACATCCTGATCGCCAAGCACCGTAACGGCCCCACCAAGGACCTCGTGGTCGCCTTCCAGGGCCGGTACTCGCGCTTCAAGGACATGGCCGCAGAACAAGAAGGATTCTGATGGCCCGTGAGGCGCGGCTGGGCCGGGAGATCCTCCGGCTCGCCGTCCCGGCCTTCGGCGCGCTCATCGCCGAGCCGCTCTTCCTGCTGGCGGACTCCGCCATCATCGGCCATCTCGGCGTCGCGGAACTGGCCGGCGCCGGCCTGGCCACCACGGTGCTGCACACCGCGGTGGGCCTCATGGTCTTCCTGGCGTACTCCACCACGCCGGCCGTCGCGCGGCTCGTGGGCGCGGGGCATCCGGAGAAGGCTCTGGCCGCAGGACGGGACGGCTTGTGGCTGGCGGGCGTCCTCGGAGTCGTCCTCGCCCTGCTGGGCCTGTGGACCGCGCGTCCGCTGCTGGCCACCCTCGGAGCCAGCGACGAGGCGGTGCTCGGTTTCGCGGCGGAGTACCTGCTGTGGTCCCTGCCGGGCCTGGTGGCCATGCTGCTCGTCTTCGCCGGGACAGGCGTCCTGCGCGGCTTCCAGGACACCCGCACGCCCCTCGTGGTGGCCGGAGCGGGCTTCGGCATCAACATCGTGCTGAACTGGATCCTGGTGTACGGGATGGGCCTCTCCGTGGCGGGCTCCGCCCTCGGGACCAGCATCGCCCAGTGGCTCATGGCGCTCGTCTACATCGTCATGGTCGCCCGGAGGGCCTCCCGGCTGGGGGTCAGGATGGCTCCGGACCTCCGAGGAGTGCTCTCGCTGGCTCAGGTGGGCTCGTGGCTCATGCTGCGCACGGCGTCCATGCGCCTGGCCATCCTGGCGACGGTCTTCGTGGCGAGTGCGCAGGGCGCCGTGAATCTGGCGGCTCATCAGCTCACCATGACCATCTTCAGCTTCCTCGCCTTCGCGCTGGACGCCCTCGCCATCGCGGCCCAGGCGATGATCGGCAAGGAACTGGGCGCTCACCAACTGGAGAAGGTCCGAGAGCTGACCCGCACCATGATGCGCTGGGGCCTCGGGTTCGGGGTCATCACCGGGGTGTTCCTGGCCGCCGTCTCCCCCTGGGCCGGCTGGCTGTTCACCCCGGATGAGCGGGTTCATCAGTCCTTGATCGCCGCACTCCTGGTCCTTGCCGTGGGGCAGCCCATCGCGGGACTGGTGTTCGTGCTGGACGGTGTCCTGATCGGCGCCGGGGATGCGCGGTATCTCGCCCTGGCGGGCGTGGTCAACGTCCTCGTGTACGCGCCGCTCCTGCTCGGGGTGTATTTCCTGGCGCCGCAGGAGGGCCCGTGGGGACTGTTCTGGCTCTGGCTCGCATTCGGCATCGGTTATATGTCCGCCAGGGCATTGACGCTGGGCTGGCGGGTCAGGAAGGACGACTGGATGGTGGCCGGGGCATGAGACTCAGCGTCGTGACGGTCGCCCGATTCGCCGCCTGATCGCCGCGGCTTTAAGCTTGAAGGCGTGACTATGGACCAGGAACTCCCCCAGAATGAGCCTGTCGAGGGCCCGAGTGCCTCGCGGGATGCCGGAAAACTCTGGGCGCCCTTGCTGGTCCGGTCGCTCGTGGCCCTGGTGTTCGGCGCCGTCACGGTCTTCTGGGTCGGGCCCAGCCTGGCCGTCTACGCCTACGCAGCCGCCGGGTACCTGGTGGCGAGTGGAGCCTCGCTCTTGTGGCTCGGACGCCTCTCCTCCGACTCACTGCGCACCCCGCTCACGGTGGCCGCGATCGCCGAGGCGGCCGCCGCCGTCGTGATCCTGGTGCTCAACCCGCACACCGACTCGGGTGTCACGCTGGCGCTCTCCGCGGCCCTGGCGGTGGCCGGCGCGGTGGAGGTCGGGCTGTTCCTCAAGCGCCGCACGTCCAGCGAAGCGCGGGCCCTCGGGCGGGATCTGCTGATCTCCGGCGTCGTCGGGCTCGGCACCGCGTTGCTGTTGCCCTTCTTCATCTCACTGGGCGCCCACGCGCTCCTCGGAGTGGCCGGCGGCGGCGCCGTGCTGACCGGCGTCCTGTGGATCCTCTCGGCGCTCACCCTCCGTCACGATGCGCGGCGCAGCCCCGGATCGCTGAACGCGTAAACTGGTAGAGGTTCTACGCGAGGTAGAAACCAGTGCCACGAGGGCACGCACGATGGCAGCCGCGGAAGCTGCACGATTCAGACGCACGACAAGCCAGGAGTTGGACAGTGGACGGGCAGCAGCCGGAAGAACAGCGTTCAGTGCGGTCGTCCATCAAGGGTCCCTTGATGTTCTCCGCTTTCTGGGCCGTGGTGGCCTTCTTCGGCGTGCTGATCTTCGCCTCCGGCGGCAGTGCCAAGATGCAGCGCTTCGACCTCGCTTTCACGGGCGCCGGCATCGCGTTCATCGTCACCCTGGTCATCGCGGCCATGCTCTCCCTGACGCACAAGAACAACGCCCCGTACCTCGGTGAGGGCTCCGGCGTGCACCTCTCCTCCGCGGACGAAGCCGGCGAGTCCGGCGACTCTGAGAAGCCCGACGACGAACAGGGTTCACACCACTAGGGAGAATTCCTGACCACTCGTTAGACTGGCTGCACTTCGCATACCGCCACGGCGCCGACACCCTGAGCGCCGCCAACAGATGAGGTGTCCCGGTCCATGTCCCGCGTTCCCCAAGCCCCCAAAGCAGCCCGCAAACCGGGCAGCGGTGCCTCCAAGAACGCGCGGGGCGGAGTGCTGGCGATGCCGTCACGGAAGACCCTGATCACCACGGGCGCCGTGGTGCTGGGAGCGATCGTGGTGGTGCTCCTCGCGATCTGGATCCGGTCCACCACTGCGGGCCAGGATTTCATCCGCACCTACCCCGGGCATTCCGAGCTTCCGGCGGGGACGCAGGAAGGCCTTCCGCTCTGGCTGAGCTGGCAGCATTTCCTGAACGCCTTCTTCCTGCTGCTGATCGTGCGCACCGGTCTCCAGGTGCGGACCGTGCAGCGCCCCGCGGCGTACTTCACGCGCAACAACAAAGGCTTCATCAAGACCAAGAACCCGCCGGCCAAGATCTCGCTGGACCTGTGGTTCCACCTCTGCCTCGATGCGCTCTGGGTCCTCAACGGCGTGGTGTTCATCGTGCTGCTCTTCGCCACCGGCCACTGGGTGCGGATCGTCCCGACGAGCTGGGACGTCTTCCCGAACGCCGTCTCCGCCGGCCTGCAGTACGCCTCCCTGAACTGGCCCACTGAGAACGGCTGGGTCAACTACAACGCGCTGCAGCTGCTGACGTACTTCCTCACGGTGTTCGTCGCGGCGCCGCTCGCGCTCCTGACGGGCATCCGGATGTCCGGCGCGTGGCCCAAGAAGGCGGCCGTCAACAAGTTCTACCCGCTGGAGCTCGCCCGCAAGGTCCACTTCCCGGTCATGATCTACTTCGTGGCCTTCGTCGTGGTGCACGTCTTCCTCGTGCTCAGCACGGGCATGCTGCGGAACCTGAACCACATGTACGGCAACCACGACGGCGAGGACTGGCTGGGCTTCTGGCTCTTCGTGGCCTCGCTGGTGGTCATGGCGGCGGCCTGGCTGCTCGCCCGCCCGGTCTTCCTGCGGCCGATCGCATCCCTCATGGGCAAGGTCGGCCGCTGAGCGCCACGACCCGGGCCATAACACGGGCCTGACGGCCCTGACGGGCGCGTCGCCGGCCAAGGCGCTGTCGGCGTCGTCCTGGCCCGGCTTCTGAGGGGCGCGTCGGCCGTCAGCTCCGCTGGCGGGCCCGGTATGCGGCGACGTGCGTGCGATTGGCGCAGTTGCCCGTGTCGCAGAACCGTTTGGAGCGGTTGCGGCTCAGGTCCAGCACCGCGGCGTCGCAGTCCTCGGCCGCGCACAGCGCCAGCCGGGAGAGCTCCTTGGAGCGGATGACGTCCAGGATCCCCATGGCGGTCTCGGTCGCGATGCGGTCCGCCAGCGGCGCCTCGTGGGTCGTCGCGTGGAGATGCCAGTCCAGGCCGTCGTGTTTCATCAGCTGGGGCAGCGCCCGGGCGTCCCGGAGGATCCTGTTGACCTCTTCCGCCGCCTCGTCCTCCGGGGACGTCCACAGGGCGCGCAGGACGTCCCGCAGCCGTCGCACGGAGGCGAGCTCGGCGTCGTCGTGCGTGCGAGAGCCGTAGAACTCCTCGCGCGTCAGGAAGGCGGTCAGGTGTTCGTCATCCGGGAGGAGTTCCGCCCCGTTCGCGCTCGTGTTGATGAGATTCATGGCGGAACGCAGGGCCACCTCGGTGTCATGAGCAAAAACCATATTGACTCCTTACTTCTCCTGCCACTACTGTCACGAGTAAAGCACGTTTCACTCCTGACAGGAACTCGCCATGCCTCGCACCGCAGCGACCGCGCGCCGCGCCCCTTCGGCCTTCGTCGGCGTCCCCGTGGCGCTGCTCTCCTCGGCGGTGTTCGCCACCTCGGGGTCCTTCGGCAAATCCCTGCTGGAGATGGGCTGGTCGCCCGGAGCCGCGGTCGCGATGCGCCTGAGCGGCGCCGTCGTCATTCTGACGCTTCCGGCCCTCTGGTCGCTGCGTGGCAAATGGCACCAGGTGCGGGACAACTGGCTCACGATCGTCCTCTTCGGCCTGTTCGGCGTGGCGGCGTGCCAGCTCTTCTACTTCAACGCCGTCCAGACCCTGTCGGTGGGGGTCGCGCTGCTCCTGGAATACCTGGCGCCCGTCATGATCGTGCTGTGGCTGTGGGTGATCAAGCGGCACGCGCCGCGATGGCTCACCATCACGGGGACGGTGGTGTCGATCGCAGGCCTGCTCCTGGTGCTCGACCTCGGCGGCGCGCGCGTCGACCCGGTGGGTGTCCTCTGGGGCGTCGCGGCCGCGGTCTGCCTGGTGGTCTACTTCTTCATCACCGCCCGTCAGAATGAGGGCCTGCCGCCGCTGGTGCTCGCCTCGGGCGGGATGCTCGTGGGGGCCGTGGTGCTGTGGATCGTGACCCTCAGCGGGATCATGCCGCTGCGCTTCACCTTCGGCGATGCCCACCTCGGCGGCGCGTCGGTGCCGTGGTGGATCTCCCTGGCCGGGATGGTCATCCTGTCCACCGTGATCGCTTATGTGACCGGCATCTACGCGTCGCGGGCCCTGGGTTCCAAGGTGGCGTCGTTCGTGTCCCTCACGGAGGTCCTGTTCGCGGTCGTATGGGCGTGGCTGCTGCTCGGCGAACTCCCGGCGCCCATCCAGATCGGCGGCGGCATGCTGATCGTCCTGGGCGTCCTCCTGGTGCGGGTGGACGAGCTCCGGGACCCCGACTTCACGGACGAATCGGCCATGGTGGCCGAGGCGGTGCCGGCCGGGCGGCCCGAGGCCCGGGTCGACGCCTGAGCCGAGCGCCCGGGAGCGGCGCTTCGACGACGACGGCGCCCCCTCCCGGCCGCCACCCGCCTTTCCGGGTGGGCGGGGCCGGGGGTGGGGCGCCGTCGTCGTGATCGCAGAGTGTCCGCGTCAGGCGCGGTCCGCGACGACCACGTAACCGGCCTCCGCCACCGCTTCGCCGATCTCCTCGGGGGAGAGTTCCCCGCGCGAGGAGATCGTCACGGTGGAGACGCCTCCGGCGTTCAGGTCCACGTCGACGCGTTCCACGCCGTCGACCGCTTCCAGTTCCTCCGTCACGGAGGAGACGCAGTGGCCGCAGGTCATGCCGGAGACGGAGACCTGGGTGGTGATCAGGGATTCGGGGGTGCTCATGATGTTCTCCTCGGGTGACGTGATTCGGGGGACGGGTGCTTGATCAGCGCAGCAGGCGCCCGATGGCGTCCGTGGCCTCTTTGACCTTGGCGTCGACCTTCTCCTGGCGCAGCGCGCCGTCGGACTCCTCCGCGGCGCCCACGACGCAGTGGCCGATGTGCTCCTCCACCAGTCCCAGACTGACGGCATGGAGAGCCTTGTTGACGGCGGCGATCTGCGTGAGGATGTCGATGCAGTACTTGTCCTCATCGACCATGCGCGCGATGCCCCGGACCTGGCCTTCGATCCGCTTCAGACGCCGCTGGTAGGCCTCTTTGTTGGCGGAGTAGCCGTGCTGGTGGGGGTGTTCCTGAATGCCGGACTCGCTCATGTTTTGAGGGTATACCCCCTAGGGGTATCAATCAAGGGCCGCGGCGGGGCCGGAGGCGCGATTCCGGGAAATGGAAAGCCCCGGAACACGTCATTGGGGGATACGTGCTCCGGGGCAGCTCATGGGGCAACTTCTTCGTCGCTGGATCGAGCTTAGCGGCAAGTCCGGGCGCTTCGCCACTTCTGCCGATAACTAATCGCGGCGGACTTTCGTGACAGAAAATCAACAACCGTATGAATCGCAGATGCGGAGAAAACCGGCGCAGAATTCCGCACTATTGCGGGTGATCTGAAGCAGTGCTTGCATGGAGGCATGTCAACGGCGACGCAGTATCTGGTGGCGATCGGTACGAAAAAGGGCCTCTGGCTGGCCCGCAGCAAGGACCGCAAGGACTGGGTCCTGGACGGACCTCATTTCCTCATGACGGAGGTCCCGAGCATCGGCATCGACACCCGGGACGGAACGCGGCTCCTCGTGGGCATCCGTTCCGAGCACTGGGGTCCCACGGTGGCGCACTCGGACGATCTCGGCGCCACCTGGACTGAACCGGACGGGGGCGGGATCGCCTTCGGCGAAGGCGACGGTGCCGCCGTCGAACGCATCTGGCAGCTGCAGCCCGATCGGGAGGACCGTCCGGGCGTCGTCTGGGCTGGCGTCGAGCCGATCTCGCTCTGGCGATCCGACGACGGCGGCGAGCACTTCGAACTGAACCGCGGACTGTGGGAGCACCCGCACCGTCCGGAATGGGGCGAGGGGGCCGGCGGCGGTGCGGTGCACTCGATCATCCCCGCGCCCGACGGATCCACCGTGCACGTCGCCATGAGCACCGGCGGCGTCTACCGCACGCGGGACGGCGGGGAGAGCTGGCAGGCGACCAACCGGGGCATCGGGGCGTCGTTCCTGCCGGGCGAGTTTCCCGAGTTCGGGCAATGCGTCCACAAGATCGCCGCCGACGCGGGGGATCCGGATCAGATCTATGCGCAGAATCACGGCGGGGTGTACCGGACGCGGGACGCCGGCGACAGCTGGCAGGCGATCGAGCACGGGCTGCCGGCGAACTTCGGTTTCGTCATGCTGAGCCATCCGCGCAATGCCGGGACGGCGTGGGTGATCCCGCTGGCCGCGGACGTGGAGCGTATCCCTGTGGACGGGCATCCTGCTGTCGGGCGCACGCGGGACGCGGGGGAGAACTGGGAGATGCTCGACGCCGGCCTGCCCGCCAAGGATTACAACTCGATCCTCCGGGACGCCGCTGCCGTCGACACCGGGGAACCCGTGGGGGTCTACTTCGGGACCCGTGGCGGCAGCGTCTACGCGAGCTCCGACGAGGGCGCCACCTTCCAGGAGATCGCGTCGCATCTGCCGGACGTGCTGTGTGTCCGGGCGGCGGTCATCGAGGTGCCGGATCAGGGATCGGCGGCCGATGACGGAGTCCTGGCGGCGAGCTGAATGGGTGCCTTCACGGTTCTGCTCCCCAGTGTCCTGCGCCCCCTGGCGCAGGACGCGGACCTGCTGGATGTCGAGCTTCCCGACGACGGCGGGCCGGCCACCGTGGCCCGCATCCTGGGCTCTGTGGCGGCCGACCATCCCGTGCTGGGCCGGCGGCTCCGCGATGAGACGGGAGCCCTCCGGCGTCATGTGAACGTGTACCTGGGACCAGATGAGGTCCGCAGGCTTCAGGGGCTCGAGACCGAAGTCCCTGAAGGGGCGGAGCTGATGATCATTCAGTCCGTCGCGGGTGGCTAGGACTCCGGTCCGTCAGGCGACCCGCCACAGCTGGTAGTCCTGGGAGTCGAGAACGCGGCGTTGGCCCGTCTCCTCGTCCCGGATCCAGACCACGCCCAGGCCGGGAGCGATGTCCTGGACCTGGCCGCGCCGGACGAACGTGGTCCGGGGCATCAGGTGGAAGCGTTCGGCCTCCACGTGATCACCACGGCGCAGTTGGTGGAGCGAACTGATGAGGGTTCGTGCGGTCATGTCCCTTCACCTCCACGGAGAGAAATTTTCGGTACTCCCAGTCAACCTGCCCGGCATTTCAGGCGGGTTTCGGTGCCGTAAGAAGTGGGTGAGGGCGCGGTTACGGATGGGTCGGGTGTGCGGATGCGGGTCGCGCGTCAGAGGAGGCCGGTGAGGCGCCAGGATCCCGGCGCCCCCTCAAGGGCGACGATCCCGGTGTTGGCGAGTGGCAGACGGACGTCGAACGCGCCGTCGTGCGTCACCCGGGCCGCGGTCCAGCAGCGGATCGCCGCACCGTGGCTGACAGCCAGGACGCTGGCGTCGGAACCGTGAGTATGGGCCATTCGGTCCACGGCGGCATCGAAACGGCGGAAGAAGGCGGTGTGATCCTCCGCGCCGTCGATCCGCGACAGGGTGTCACCCAGGCCCCAGGCGATGACGTGAGCGCCGTAGCTGGCGCACGAGTCGTCGTCGTTCAGCATTTCGAGCACGCCGGCACCGATCTCTTCCAGTCCCTCGAGCACGGTGGCCGGGAGGTTCCTGGCCTGGGACAGAGGGCCGGCGGTGAGCTGGGCCCGCAGCAGAGGCGAGGCGTAGACGGCGTCCAGGTGTTCCGCGGACAGCCGTTCCACGAGAGCGTGCGCCTGTTCCAGGCCCAGATCCGTCAGCCCTGGACCCGGGCGCCCCGTGTCCAGGGCGCGGCGCAGGTTACTGGGCGTCTGGCCATGCCGGACCAGGAACAGGCGCACGGCCGGGGCTACTTCAGGTAGTCGACCAGTGCCGCCGCCACGCCCGTGTAGGACGCGGGGGTCAGCTGGAGGAGGCGGTCCCGTGCCTCGTCCGAGAGTCCCAGGCCGGAGACGAACTCCTGCATGCGCGCCGCATCGACGCGGTGGCCGCGGGTGAGGTCCTTGAGGCGCTCGTACGGGTTCTCCATCCCGGGAACACCCGCGATGGCCTCGGCGCGCATCACGGTCTGGATGGCCTCGCCGAGAACCTCCCAGTTGCCGTCCAGATCGGCGGCGAGGACGTCCACGGACACCTTGAGCTGCTTGAGCCCCTTGACCACGTTGCTGATGGCCAGCAGCGAGTGCCCGAACGCGACACCGATGTTGCGCTGCGAGGACGAGTCCGTGAGGTCACGCTGCCAGCGGGAGGTGACCAGGGTCGAGGCCAGGACGTCGAGCAGTCCGCTGGAGATCTCGAGGTTGGCTTCGGCGTTCTCGAAGCGGATCGGGTTGACCTTGTGCGGCATCGTGGAGGAGCCGGTGGCGCCGGCCACGGGGATCTGCGCGAAGTACCCGATGGAGATGTAGCTCCACACGTCGGTGCAGAAGTTGTGCAGGATGCGGTTGAAGCGGGCGACGTCGGCGTACAGCTCCGCCTGCCAGTCATGGCTTTCGATCTGGGTGGTCAGCGGGTTCCAGTCCAGGCCCAGGCCCTCGACGAAGGTCCGGGAGACTTCGGTCCAGTCGGCGGCCGGCACGGCGGACACGTGGGCGGCGAAGGTGCCGGTGGCGCCATTGATCTTGCCGAGGTACTCCGTGCGGGAGATCCGGTCCAGCTGGCGGCCGAGGCGGTGGGCCACGACGGCGAGTTCCTTGCCCAGTGTGGTGGGGGTGGCCGGCTGACCGTGGGTGCGGGACAGCATCGGGACGTCACGGTTCTCCGTGGCCATGGCGCTGATCTGGTCCACCAGGGCGCGTGCGGCCGGAAGCCAGACGTCCTCCACGGCGCCCTTGACGCCGAGCGCGTACGACAGGTTGTTGATGTCCTCAGACGTGCAGGCGAAGTGCACCATGGGGGTCAGGGATTCGATCCCGATGGCCGGCAGGCGGCGGCCGATGTAGTACTCCACGGCCTTCACATCGTGGACCGTCACGGCCTCGATCTCCGCGAGCTCGGCCACGGAATCCGCGTTGAACTCCGTGACGATGGCGCGCAGCTGTTCCTGCTGCTCCTGGCTCAGCGGTGCCGAGCCGGGAAGGACGGAATTCGAGGTGAGGTGGATCAGCCACTCCACCTCGACGGCGACGCGGTCACGGTTCAGAGCGGCCTCGGACAGGTAGTCCACCAGGGGTGCCACGGCTGCACGGTACCGGCCGTCCAGGGGCCCTAGGGCGATCTGGCCCTCGCCTGCAGCCAGGGAGAGACGTCCGGACGGGATGCGCGCAGTGGTTTCAGCCATGTGCTCATTCTTTCACGGGCAGGGCGGCTGTCTCATCCCGGTGCGGCCATGTGGACAATGCGTGACGTGCTCCGTCCACATGGTCACGTCCACTCCTCCTGCGCAGGGCCCGTGCCCCTAGCGTGAAGTCAGGCCGGCATCCATCGAGCGAGGAGGAATGACATGGACGCGGTGCATCAGAGGTTCGTGAATCCCCGGGGCGGGCAAGGCGACGCCGGAGCAGGGCTCGTGGAGCTCGCGCTCTGGATCGGGCGGCAACGGGACGAACTCTCCACGGCCCTCGTCGCCTTGCGTCAGGCAGGCGGTCTGAGCTGGGCCTCTGCGGCGGGAAACGCGTACCGGACAGCCCTGGAGGAACGACGCCGGAGCCTCCTTCGTGCCGGCGAGGCGATGGAGGCGGCGCGGACGGCGCTGATGCTGCAGTACTCCTCCTCCAGTGCGGTGTCCTCAGGTGGCAGCGGGCCGGCGGTTGCCCGGCGGCCCGGAGGCGGGGCCGATGGTGACACGGGTCCGGCGGTCCACTACGAGGGGCGATGATGACCGACGCATCCGGTGAGAGCGGCTTCTGGATCAACGGACGGTACAGCCTGGTGACGGTCGATCCCCAGGAGCTCTGGACGGCGTCCGGGCGGATCGATCTCGTCGCTGACGGACTGCTGAGATGCCTGCAGGGGATCCAGGGCCGGTGGGAGGAGATTCTGGATCTGGGTCTGGGACCGGCGGGCGGGGCAGGGGTCAGTCAGTGCGGAGCCGCGGTGAATCAGGCCACCGCACTCCTCGACGGTGTCGTCTCGGCGTTACGGTCGATGTCCGCTTCACTCCGAGGGGCGGCCACCTCCTATCAGGAGGCCGAACGCGGCACCGAGTCGACGGTGGCCGGTGCGGGGGACCTGATTCAGTCCGGCCTGTGGCTTGTGCCGGGGCTGCTCGCATATGTCCTGGGGGTGATCGATCCGAGGGCCCGTGACGGTTATCTCAAGGCGCTCGGCGCAACCGGGGCCAAGGACCCCGTGGATGCCCTCACTCATGCTCTGTCGTCCTGGGCCGGGGGCGTGGAGGAGGCGCGGCTCCGGCAGGGTGCGGTGACTGTGACGGCGGAGCGATGGGGCGAACCTCCTACGGTGCCGTCGCCCGGCGGCTTCGTCGGTTCGGCGATCCGGGGTGCGGGGCTTGCCGGAGGTGACGGCTCCGGGGGACCCGCCGGGAAGCCGATACCGCTCTCTTCGGTGGTGGTGGACAAATACCCGCGGACCGACGGCAGCTACGCCGTGGTGGTGAGCATTCCCGGCACAGAGAAGTGGGCACCCTATGATTCGCCGGAGACCACCGACGATCTCAAGGGCAACATCGCGGCGATGGCGCAGGGAACGGAGCGGCGAGCGTATCTGACCCAGACTCAGGCCGCCGTGGTCAGAGCACTGGAGGCGGAGAAGGTCACCCGGAGGGATGACGTCGTGCTGAACGGTTACAGTCAGGGCGGGATCAATGCGGTGGCGCTCGCGGCTGACAAGGGATTCACCGCGCGATACCCGGTCCGTGCGGTCACGACCGCGGGCTCGCCGGTCGCCCGGTTCCTGGATCGGGTGGACGCGAGCGTGCTGGCGCTCGAGAACCAGCAGGACGTGGTTCCTGCGCTCGACGGCGCGCCCAACCCCCGGCGGCCGAACATCGTGACGGCGCGGTTCTCGGCCGAACCGGCCACCCTTGACCCGGTCCTGGCCGGGATGGCCGGCGGCAGGCCCTCCGATGCGCTCAAAGGATCTCTGGACGTGCCTACGAGAATCCGGAACGCTCATGACATCAGGAACTACATCGCCGCGGCGGACCGGCTGGACTCCAGCCACGATCCCGCAGTCCGCCGGCATCAGAAGGTCCTCACGGACATCATGGGTCCGGATCGGCTCGACACGTCACCCGGTTCAGCGCGGAGGGCCACTCGCACTGTCTACACGGCCCACGAGGCGCCCCTGGGGGAGGACCAATGCCGACCCTGACCACTCGCGCGTCAGCGCCTGCGACACCAGCCCCCGGTGCCGACGGGAAGCCGGCGTGGAAGAGAGGAAGGCGGCAGCGGTCGCTTGGAGTTCAGAGGAACTCGGGCCGGCTCAGCGGTCCCTGTCTCGGTCGAAGAGCCGGTCCGTGATCAGGGAGATCAGGCTGATGATCAGCGCGCCCAGGACTGCGGTCCAGAAGAAGGTGTCGATCCCGAGGTGGACGGGCGTGAAACCACTGAGCCAGGAGGTGAGGTAGAGCATGGCGGCATTGATCACCAGGGTGAACAGACCGAGCGTCAGGACCGTCACGGGCAGAGCCAGGAAGCGGACCACGGGCCGGATCCACGCGTTTACCACCGCGAAGATCAAGCCGATGAAGAGGTACGCCAGAATGCTTCCGAGGGTGTCCGCGGGAGCGGAGGGAGCCGCGCCGGCCACCAGGTTCTGGGCTGCTCCCGTGGACAAAGTGAGTCCGGGCAGGAGCCAGGTTGCCACCCAGAGGGAGAACGCATTGATCGCCAGACGCAGGAGGAACTTCGCCATGCAACCATGCTGTCATACCTGTCTGGGCGTAGGCCCGGCAATTAGGGTGGAGATATGAGCTCCCATGTGTCGCCCTCCGAGGGTGTGTCCGCAGACCACGGTCAGGAAATCCTTCCCCGTCCCGCAGTGGGACTCCTTCCCAAGTACACGGCAGGCAAGCCCCCGCGCGTCCTGGAGGGCCTGACCAGCTACAAGCTCTCCTCCAACGAGGTGGCGCTCGACCCTCTGCCGCAGGTCAAGGAGGCCGTGGCGGACTTCGACGGTTTCAATCGCTATCCTGATCCCCTGGTCACTCAGCTGCGTGAGCGGATCGCTCAGGAATTCGGCGTGCCCGCCGAGGACGTGGTCACCGGCGCCGGAAGTCTCGGCGCCCTGGTGCAGATCATCGGAGCTTTCGCAGGGCAGAACCCGGACGGCAGCCAGGACGAGGTCCTCTACGCGTGGCGTTCTTTTGAGGCCTACCCCATCTGTGTCGGCCTGGCCGGAGCCCGCAGCGTTCAGGTCCCCTTGCTGTCCGACGGACGCCATGACCTCGACGCCATGGCCTCGGCGATCACCGAGAACACCAAGGTGATCCTCCTCTGCACTCCGAACAACCCCACGGGCCCCGTCCTGCGGACCCAGGAGACCCATGACTTCCTGGCGAAGGTTCCGGCCAACGTCCTGGTGGTGATCGATGAGGCGTATGTCGAATTCGTCCGTGACCCCGATGCCGTCAAGGGTCTTGAGTTCCTGGAACGCTACCCCAACGTCGTGGTGCTGCGGACCTTCTCCAAGGCCCATGGCCTGGCGGGTCTCCGCGTCGGTTACTCGGTCTCCCATCCCGAGGTGACCCAGTACCTCCGGCTGTCCGCGACTCCTTTCGCGGTGTCCCAGGTGGCCGAGCGCGCCGCCGTCGCATCGCTGGACCATCTTCCGGAAGTGCTGGAGCGGGTGGACGGTGTGGTGGCGGAACGTGAGCGAGTGGTCACCGCCCTGGCATCCCAGGGCTGGGAGATCCCCCAGGCTCAGGGCAATTTCGTGTGGTTGCCGCTGGGCGAGGACACGGCCCGCTTCGCCGAACTGGCCGGAACGCACGGTCTGTCCGTCCGGGCGTTCGCTCCGGAGGGCGTGCGGGTCAGTATCGGCGAGCCTGAGGCGAACACGCGATTCATCGAACTGTGTGAGGAATTCCGGCGGTCCTGAAGGGCAGCGTGTATTCCGTTGCGTTCACGACTTAATGATCACTTCTCCCGGAAATCCGGCTAAAGTGATCCCCGGACCAGATATATTCCACCCCGGGAATACATGCCTGGGGTGGAATATATCGATTGATTCCCACGAGGTGTGGGACGGATGCAAGGAGACGGCATGGGCGTAGGGCAGCTGCCGACCACTGAATTCAATGACGAGGAACTCGACGACCACCCGGAGACTCACCAGGACCCGGCGTCCCAGCCGGCCGGCGGGGACATGATCCAGCTTCTGGATGCTCAGGGGAACCGTCGGGAGGACCCGGTGTTCGGGCCGTATGTCGAGTCCTTGGATCCCGAGGCGCTGCGTGCGTTCTACCGTGACATGGCCGTGGTGCGCCGCTTCGATCAGGAGGCCACCGCGCTCCAGCGCCAGGGCCAGCTGGCCCTGTGGGTCCCTCTGACCGGCCAGGAGGCGGCCCAGATCGGGTCCGGGCATGCGCTCCGCCCCGAGGACTTCGTCTTCCCCAGCTATCGCGAACACGGGGTGGCGCTGTCCCGCGGCCTCGACATGTCGGACCTGCTCAGGCTCTTCCGCGGTGTCACTCATGGCGGTTGGGATCCCCGGGAGAAGAACTTCAACATCTACACCTTGGTGCTCGCCGCCCAGGTGCTCCACGCGGTCGGCTACGCCATGGGGATCCAGCGCGACCAGGCCTCCGCTCAGGCGAAGGGCCAGGCGGCGGAGGATGCCGCCGTCGTCGCCTATTACGGTGACGGCGCGAGCAGCGAAGGCGACGTCCACGAGGCGATGGTCTTCGCCTCCAGTTACAAGGCTCCCGTGGTGTTCTTCTGCCAGAACAACCACTGGGCGATCTCGGTGCCGTCCAAAGTCCAGACGAAGGTCCCCCTGGCGCACCGCGCCCAGGGATACGGCTTCCCCGGAGTCCGCGTGGACGGCAACGACATCCTCGCGGTGCACGCGGTGACCCAGTGGGCGCTCGACCGTGCCCGCAAGGGCGAGGGCCCGGTGCTGATCGAAGCCTTCACCTACCGCCTGGGTGCTCACACCACGGCCGACGATCCCACCAAGTACCGCACCAGTTCCGAAGAGGACCAGTGGCGGGCGAAGGATCCCCTCACGCGACTGGAGACCTACCTCCGGGCCGAGGGCCTTGCGGATGACGCCTTCTTCGAGGACGTCCGTCGCCAGGGTCAGGAACTGGCGGACTCCGTCCGTCAGGCCGTCCTGTCGATGGAGGGCCCCAGCATGGAGGAAGCGTTCGCTCACGTGTACTCGCAGGCTCATCCTCTGG
The DNA here is from genome assembly GCF_029690065.1 of Arthrobacter sp. Y-9. Lineage (NCBI taxonomy): Bacteria > Bacillati > Actinomycetota > Actinomycetes > Micrococcales > Micrococcaceae > Arthrobacter > Arthrobacter sp. Y-9. Next base: position 3,510,883 of record NZ_CP121463.1, on the reverse strand, counting down.
TCCAGGAGGAACTGCAGTGGTACCGGGAGTACGAGGCAGGATTCGAGAACGCGGAAGGCGCGGGTGAGGGCTGAGCCATGACCACCATGACCATTGCCAAGGCCATCAACGAGGGCCTTCGCGAGGCCCTGGGCCAGGATGAGAAGACCCTGCTGATGGGCGAGGACATCGGGGCCCTCGGCGGCGTCTACCGGGTCACCGACGGCCTGCAGCAGGAGTTCGGCGAAGACCGCGTGGTCGATTCGCCGCTCGCGGAAGCCGGCATCATCGGCACGTCGATCGGTCTCGCCATGCGTGGCTACCGGCCGGTCTGCGAGATTCAGTTCGACGGTTTCGTCTTCCCCGGTTTCAACCAGATCACCACCCAGCTGTCCAAGTACCACGCGAGGACGAGCGGAGCGGTGACGCTGCCCGTGACCATCCGCATCCCGTACGGCGGGGGCATCGGTTCGATCGAGCACCATTCGGAGTCCCCCGAGGCCCTGTTCGCCCACACGGCTGGCCTGCGGATCATCACCCCCTCCAACCCGCATGACGCCTACTGGATGACCCGGCAGGCCATCGAATGCGAGGACCCGGTGATCGTCTTCGAGCCCAAGAAGCGGTACTGGCTCAAGGGTGAGGTGAACACCGAGGATCCCGGCACGTCGGCGGATCCGTTCAGCGCTCATGTGGTGCGGCAAGGATCCGACGCCACGCTGGTCGCCTATGGTCCGCTCGTCCCGGTGGCCCTCGCCGCGGCCGCTGCCGCAGAGGAGGACGGCCGCAGCATCGAGGTCATCGATCTGCGGAGCATCTCCCCGATCGATTTCGACACCGTGGAGGCCTCGGTCCGCAAGACCGGCCGGCTTCTGGTCACGCACGAGGCCCCGACGTTCGGCGGGATCGGCGGCGAGATCGCGAGCCGGATCAGCGAACGCGCCTTCCTCAGCCTGGAGGCGCCGGTCATCCGGGTGGGCGGTTTCCACATGCCGTATCCGGTGGCGAAGGTCGAGGAGCACTACTTGCCGGACATCGACCGCATCCTCGAAGCACTCGACCGCGCTTTCTCCTACTGAGGCCACGGAGTTTAGGGAAATCATGAGCACGCAGAAATTCAATCTCCCCGATGTGGGCGAAGGCCTGACCGAGGCCGAGATCGTGTCCTGGAAGGTCAAGGTGGGGGATACGGTCGCGATCAACGACGTCCTCTGCGAGATCGAGACCGCGAAGTCCCTCGTGGAGCTTCCGTCCCCGTTCGCCGGCACGGTGACCGCGCTCCTGGTTCCTGAAGGCAAGACGGTCGACGTGGGCACCCCGATCATCGCGGTGGGCGCCGCAGGAGACAGCGCCGCGGACGACGACGGCGCCTCGCCGGCAGCGCCCGCGGCCCAGCCGTCCGCTGCGGCCGAGTCCCCCCGGGTCGCCTACGGCACGCTGCCCGTCGACGACTCCGAGGCCCCGGGTCCCCTGGTGGGCTCCGGGCCGAAGGCCGACGCGGTCAAGCGCCGTCCGCGCCGCAATGGCAGCGCAGCCGCGTCGCCGGCTCCGGCGGCGTCCCCGGCCGCCCCTCAGGTCCCGGCTGCTCCCGCGCAGCCCGCCGCCGTCGTGCGTCCGGCTCAGCAAGCGTCAACGCCTCCCGTCCCGTCCGCTCCTCCCACGTCGGCCACGTCGTCGACTGCCGGGGCCGCCGGCGAGGAGCGCCCCGGTCTCGGCGGCGCCCTGACCGGCCTCGTCAGCCGGGTGCTGGCGAAGCCGCCGGTGCGGAAGATCGCCCGTGATCTCGGCATCGATCTCGCGCTGGTCACCCCCACCGGCGCCCGCGGCGAGGTGACCCGTGAGGACCTGGTGAGCTACCAGTCCCAGCGGGAGGCCGAGCAGGACCAGGCCGGCAAGTTCTGGACCGCTCCTGCGAGGAACCCGGAGCGCCGGATCGAGCGCATCCCGGTGAAAGGCGTGCGCAAGGCGACGGCCAAGGCCATGGTGGATTCCGCCTTCCAGGCCCCGCACGTCTCGATCTTCGTGGACATCGACGCCAGCCGCACCATGGAGTTCGTGCAGCGCCTCAAGAAGTCCCGCGACTTCGAAGGCATCAAGGTCTCCCCGCTCCTCATCCTCGCCAAGGCCGTCATCTGGGCCGCCGCGCGCAATCCCAGCGTGAATTCGGAATGGGTGTCCGGTCCGGAGGGCGACGAGATCCACGTCAAGCACTTCATGAACCTCGGCATCGCCGCCGCCACGCCGCGCGGTCTGCTCGTCCCCAACATCAAGGACGCGCAGGACCTCTCCCTCAAGGAGCTCGCGGTGGCGCTGAACGAGCTCGCGACCACGGCCCGGGCGGGCAAGACCAGCCCGGCTGACATGCGGGACGGGACCCTCACGGTCACCAACATCGGCGCCCTCGGCATCGACACCGGCACCCCGATCATCAACCCGGGTGAGGTGGCGATCGTCGCGTTCGGCACCATCAAGCAGAAGCCGTGGGTGGTCTCCGGCGAGGTCATCCCGCGGTGGATCACCACGCTCGGCGGCTCGTTCGACCACCGCGTGGTCGACGGGGACCTCTCGGCCCGTTTCATGGCCGACGTCGCGGCGATCATGGAAGAGCCTGCGCTGCTGCTCGACTGAGTGTCGGCTCCGTGACCGAATGCCGGCGCTCCGCTGAGCCTCCTCACCGCAGGTATCAGGGCGAGCCGGGCTTCCGAAGGCCGGAGGCGCCGGTCGCGGGACGATTCGAGAGAGGAACAGGATGACCGAGTGGATCACCCGTACGCTGGCCGACGGCGACCGGGAGGAGTGGGCCCGGCTGTTCGAGGGGTACTGCTCCTTCTACGGCCGTGAGCTGACCCCGGAGCACCGGGACGTCGTCTGGTCGTGGCTTCAGGACGGCCGCCTGACCGGCCTGGTGGCCGAGGATCCCGCGGCCCCGGGACGTCTGCTGGGCCTGGCACATGTCCGGCCCGTGGTGCGTCCTACGCTCGGCGTGGTCGCCGGCTACCTGGACGACTTGTTCGTGGACCCCGCTGGGCGTGGCGGAGGCGTCGTGGACGCCTTGTTCGACGCGATCCGCGCCCAGGCCCGGGCGGAGGGGTGGAGCCACGTCCGGTGGATCACCTCGGAGGACAACTACCGGGCCCGTGCCGTCTACGACCGCCTCTCGACCCGCACTCCGTTCCTGACGTACCAGCTCGACCTCGAGGCCTGATCGGAGGCTTGCACGACGGCGGCGCCGCCCCCGGACGTTCCGCAGGGAACCTCGGGGGGACGGCGCCGTCGTCGTGCGGGCTGCGCGTGAACGCGCGGCCGGTGCGTGCGCTGGTCGGGAGACCGGTCAGGACACCGTGGTGTTGACGATGTAGACGTCGCAGGGGGCGTTGTGCGCGACGGTGTTAGCGACGGAACCCAGGACGCGGCCGATGCCGCTCATGCGGCGGTTGCCGACCACGATCACATCGGCGCCGAGGCGCTCGGCCTCGGACAGGAGGGCGTCGGCCGGCTTGCCGCGGGCGGACAGGTACTCGACGTCCGTGCCCAGGCCCTCGGCGACCTGCTTGGCCACGCGCTGCGCGTCATCGGCGTCGGACATGATGAAGGTGTCGCTGCCGCTGCCGAAGACCTCGACGTTGTCCTTGTCGAAGGCGGTGATCACGTGCAGCCGGGCTTCGAGGCCCTGGGCCAGCTTGTAGGCCGCTGCGGCAGCCCGGGCCGCGGTCTCGCTACCGTCGACGCCAACAATCACAATTCCGGACATATCCGCTCCTCGTTGATGCTTATGTTGCAAGTAACTGTAGACGGCGGCGGCACGGCGGAAAAGTGCATCGGAGCTGGTGGATCGTTCGGCGCGGCCGGAGGAGATGTGAAACGGTCACTTTATAGTGAGGGCCGTCGGGTGTCCACTCCTTGCGCAACCCTGCGTTACCGACCGGTAGCTAGATAACGATCTGATTGCCAAGGAGTGAAATAGGCCTTTCAGACCGCGTGGTTCGTGGTACTTTTCCGATGGAATGTGACGCGCCGCACACAGGCCACGAGCCCGCGGCAGTCTGGAAGGAAACCCCGTGCACCAAAAATCCACGGCCCCTGCCTTGCGCGGTAGCCGTACGCCCTCACGCCTGCGCGCCATGCGTGAGAAGGGCGGACGTCAGTGATCAAGTATCTCCTCAAGCGCATGGCGACCTATGTGGTCATGATCTTCCTGACCACCTCGGCCGGGTACTTCCTGGCGGTCTCCACTATGAAGCCAGCCCTGATCGAGCAGGAGAGGATCCCGCGGCCCACCCCCGAACAGGTCGCACACTCCCTGGCGCTCAAGGGACTCGACCCCGCCATGAGCCCCTGGGACCGCTACGTCCAGTGGCTCACGGGCATCGTGACCCGCTGGGACTGGGGCATGAGCCCGGCCGGCGGCTCGGTCAACGCGGCCTTCGGCGACCGCGTGTGGGTCTCCACCCGCCTGTTCATCGCCGCGATTTTCCTGACGCTCGTGATCGGCGTCGCGCTCGGTGTGTTCACGGCTGCACGGCAGTACAAGGCCTCCGACCGCGTGATCACCAGCTATTCCTACCTGACGTACATCGTCCCGGCCCCGATCGCCTACTTCCTGGTGCAGCTGGCGGCGATCTGGATCAACGACGCCACCGGTCAGCAGATCTTCTTCGTCACCGGCATCTCGACACCCGGCGTGGAGCCGGGATGGCCCGCCTTCGTGGACCTCGTGGCCCACTACGTGGTGCCGACCTTCGCCATCACCCTGGTGGGCTGGGGCGGTTATCAGATCGCCCAGCGCCAGTACCTGCTGGACAACGTCAACGCCGACTTCGTCCGCACCGCCAGGGCCAAGGGCCTCACCCGGAACCAGGCCATCCGGCGCCACGCGCTGCGGGTCTCCTTCATCCCCGTCGCTCAGACCATCGCCTTCACCGTGCCGGCCATCTTCGCGGGCGGCTTCTTCGCCGAGGCCATCTTCGCGTGGCCCGGCGTCGGCTTCTGGAGCATCGACGCGATCGGCAAGCAGGACGTCAACGCGGCCACCGCGACACTGGCCTACGGCTCCGTGATCTTCGCCGTCGGCGCCATCCTCGCGGACCTTGCCACCACCCTGGTCGACCCGAGAGTGAGGGTTTCCTGATGTCCACTGTTGACGCGGTCCAGCCTGAGACAGAGGCGGACGTTCTCACGACGGACGACGGCGTGGTGATCGCCAAGGGCGTCATCATCTTCCGCCGCTTCCTCCGGAACAAGACCGCCGTGGCGGGCCTGATCCTCTTCCTGGCCCTGACGGTCTTCTCCCTGGTGGGCCAGTTCCTCACCCCCTGGACCAAGAACGACATCGACCCCGCCTTCATCGGCGAGGGCCCTTCCGCGGACCACTTCTTCGGCACCACCCAGGCCGGTGTGGACCTCTACGTCCTCATGGTCGAAGGGGTGCGGACCTCGATCCTGATCGGCTTGATCGTGGGCGTCGGCTCCATGCTCGTGGCCGCCGTGTACGGCTGTGTCATGGCCTTCTACGGCGGCAAGGTCGACAAGGTGATGCTCTTCATCCTCGAAGCGCTCATCATGATGCCCTCGCTGCTCGTGGTGGCCGTGGTCACCAGTGGCAACGGCGGCGATCTGAAGGACGCGCTCCCGAGCTGGTTCCTGCTGACCGTGGTCCTGCTGGTGTTCGGCTGGATGGGCGCCGCGCGACTCATCCGCTCCATCTCCATGTCCCTCATCGAACGGGACTACGTCAAGGCCGCTCGTTACATGGGCGTCTCCACCTGGCGCATCGTCTGGAAGCACCTGATCCCCAACATCGGCTCGCTGCTGGTCCTGGAGATCACCCGCGGCGTGACCCTGGCGATCCTCTCCGAGGTGGCGTATTCCTTCATCGGCATCGGCATCAAGCCGCCGGACATGAGCCTCGGCATCCTGATCGGCCAGGCCAGCCAGCAGGTCAGCAGCTTCCCCTGGATGTTCTGGTTCCCGCTCCTGGCCATGTTCGCCCTGACCGGCTCCATGGCCATGATGAATGACGGCCTCCGCGACGCCTTCGACCCGAGCTCCAGCTCCGTGGGCAAGGCCAAGAAGTCGCGCAAGGCCCGCAAGAACACCGTGGAGGCGGCGGCATGAGCGCTTCCCAGCACGACAGCACGCAGGAAGGCACCGTGACACAAGGCACCGGAGCACTGGACACCACCGAACGCCTCCACGTCGCAGGACTGCACGCCCCCGGCGAACCGGTGCTCTCCGTCCGTGACCTGAACGTCCGCTTCAACTCGGAGAACGGCGTGGTGCACGCCGTCCGGGGCGTCGATTTCGACCTCCTGCCCGGCAAGACCCTCGGCATCGTGGGCGAATCCGGTTCCGGCAAGTCCGTCACGTCCATGGCGATCATGGGTCTGCTGCCGGAGACGGCCGAGATCACCGGCTCGGTCCGGCTGCACGGCCAGGAACTCCTGGGCCTCACGGACTCGCAGATGTGCAAGTACCGCGGCAACGACCTGGCCATGGTGTTCCAGGATCCGCTCTCCTCCTTGACGCCCGTGTTCACCATCGGCACCCAGATCATCGAGGCGCTGACGGTCCACAACCCGAGGATGAGCGCCAAGGCGAAGGAGGCCCGCGCCGTCGAGCTCCTGACCCTGGTGGGCATCCCCAGCCCGCAGGCCCGCCTGAAGTCCTTCCCGCACGAATTCTCCGGCGGCATGCGCCAGCGCGTGATGATCGCGATCGCGATCGCGAACGACCCGCGCGTCCTGATCGCCGACGAGCCCACCACCGCCCTGGACGTCACCATCCAGGCGCAGGTGCTCGAGGTCATGCACAAGGCGCAGGAGGAGACCGGCGCCGCGCTCGTCATGATCACCCACGACCTCGGCGTCGTGGCCGGCATGGCCGACGACATCATGGTCATGTATGCGGGCAAGCCGGTGGAGACCGGCTCGGTGGACCAGCTCTACTACGCCCCGCGCATGCCGTACACGATGGGTCTGCTGGGCGCCGTGCCGCGCGTCGACGTCTCCTCCGAGACGTCCCTGGTCCCGATCGAGGGCATGCCCCCGAACCTCATCACCCCGCCCACCGGCTGCTCCTTCGCCCCGCGCTGCCCCCTGGCCGGCCCGGAGTGCCTGACCAGTGAGCCGCCGCTGCGCCTCGTGCCCGGCGACGACGGCCACCGCGCCGCCTGCGTCAAGATGGAGGAGTTCGGCGCCGGCGTCGACGTCCACGAGATCTTCAAGGCGCCCCCGGTGCCGGTGTCCAAGTTCGAGGGGACCCCGCGGACCGAGCGCACCACCGTGCTGGAGCTCAAGGACGTCAAGAAGCACTTCAGCCTGATGAAGGGATCGCTCTTCAAGAAGCGGATCGGCACGGTCAAGGCCGTGGACGGCCTCAGCTTCGACATCCGTGAAGGCGAGTGCTTCTCGATCGTGGGCGAGTCCGGCTGTGGCAAGACCACCACGCTCCTGGAGATCATGGAGTTCAGCAAGGATCAGCCGGGTGAGATCACCATCGGCGGCGTGAATTCGAAGGCCGCCACCTCCGCCAGCGAGAAGACCGCCATGCGGAAGTCGCTGCAGATCGTCTTCCAGGACCCCACGGGCGCCCTGGATCCCCGTTTCACCGTGTACGAGGCGCTCGCGGAGCCCCTCGAGAACCTGGGCACCCCCAAGGCCGAGATCCGCAAGCGCATCATGGAGCTCATGAAGCTGGTGGGTCTCCAGCCGGACCACGTGAACCGTTTCCCCAACCAGTTCTCCGGCGGTCAGCGCCAGCGCATCGGCATCGCCCGTGCCCTGGCCGTGAACCCGAAGCTCGTGGTGCTGGACGAACCCGTCTCCGCGCTGGACGTCTCCGTTCAGGCCGGGGTCATCAACCTCCTGGACAAGCTCCGGGCGGAACTCGGTCTGAGCTACCTCATGGTGGCTCACGACCTCTCAGTTGTACGTCACATCTCGAACCGGGTGGCTGTGATGTATCTGGGGAAGATCGTGGAGGTCGGCGACGTGGACAGCGTCTTCGACAATCCCCGGCACCCCTACACCCGTGCACTGCTCTCGGCGATTCCGGTTCCGGATCCCGAGGCGGAGCGCTCACGGGAGAGGATCATCCTCAAGGGAGACCTTCCAACGCCATTGGATGCCCCCCGAGGATGCAACTTCGCTTCCCGGTGCCCCATTTTCGCTGCCTTGCCTGAGGACAAGAGGACCAAGTGCCTGGAACTTGAACCTCCCCTCGAGAATGGTGGAGGGGACCACCAGTTCGCCTGCTTCTACCCGAACGGGGAGATGGATGCGGACATGCTGGTGCTGCACGACTCATCGGACAGCGCTGCGTGAATATCGTTGATGACAGTGGGAAACCCAACCCTCGCTCCTTTGAAGGGAACAGTATGAAAAAGAAAGTCACGCTCGGCGTCGCCACTCTGGCGGCCGTCACGCTGGCGCTGACCGCTTGCGGCGGCGGCACGGCCAAGGGCCCCGAGAGCGCCAAGGCCGAGGGGTCCGGCTCGGACGTCTCCAAGCTGATCCAGACCAACCCGAAAGACGTCAAGGACCTGGACCAGGGCGGCACCCTGACTCTGGAACTGGGCAACATCGGTCCTGATTTCAACGGCTTCGCCAACAGCGGCAACTCGTCTGACAACACCGCGCTCATGGGTCCGATCAACCAGGCTTTCTACTACGGCTGCTGGAAGACCACCGCGGTGGGCGACTATGAGCTGGACAAGGACTTCTGCGAGGACTTCAAGTCCGAGGTCAAGGACGGCAAGCAGATCCTGAACATCAAGATCAACGACAAGGCCACCTGGAACGATGGCACCCCCATCGACTGGAAGACCTTCGAGAACACCTGGAAGGTGCTCAACGGCACCAACAAGGACTACGACATCGTCGATTCCGGCTCCTACAAGTACATCGAGTCCGTGACCCGTGGTGCGACCGACAAGGACGTCGTCGTAACGGTCAAGCAGCCCGTGTACCCGCTGGCCTCCTTCTTCTCCGGCATCGTCCACCCGAAGGTGAACACCCCGGAGATCTTCAACAAGGGCTTCAGCAACAACATGCACCCCGAGTGGATGGCCGGCCCGTTCAAGGTCGAGAAGTTCGACTCCGCCGCTCTGACCGTCAGCATGGTCAAGAACGAAAAGTGGTGGGGCAACAAGCCGGTGCTCGACAAGGTCGTCTTCCGCCAGATGGAGGACTCCGCCACCATCGCCGCGTTCAAGAACGGTGAGATCGACGCGACCGGTGGCCGCACCGTGGGCCGCTACAAGCAGCTCGAGGGCACCAAGGACACCGACATCCGCCGCGGCCAGCGCCTCTTCGCCGGTGGCCTGAACGTCAACGCCAAGCGCCCGGGCGTCCAGGACGTCGCCGTCCGCAAGGCCATCTTCACCGCCGTCGACCGCGAAGCCATCCGCAAGGTCCGCTTCAACGGTCTGAACTGGGAAGAGCCCAACTCCGGCACCATGATGCTGATGCCGTTCTCCAAGTACTACCAGGACAACTGGCCGGTGCAGGAGCAGGGTGCGGACGCCGCCAAGAAGGTGCTGACCGACGCCGGCTACAAGCCGAACGCCAAGGGCATCATGGAGAAGAACGGCAAGCCCGTCACCTTCAAGATCACCAACTTCGGTGACGATCCCACCGTCCTCGCCTCCGTGCAGACCCTGCAGAAGCAGCTCCAGGCCGCCGGCATGGATGTCGGGATCGACCAGCGCGGCAACGCCGAGTTCGGCAAGATCGTGGGCGACCGCGAGTTCGACGTGACCATGTCCGGTTACACCGTGGGCCCCGACGCCACGCAGGCCGTGGGCCAGTACTACTCCACCGAGAGCGACCGCAACGGTCTCGGCAACGCCGACCTGGACAAGCGCATCGCCGCTCTGCAGTCCGAGGCCGACGACGCCAAGCGCAACAAGGAAGCCCTGGATGTGGAGAAGGACTACGCCAAGCAGTACTTCACTCTCGGCCCGGTCCTGAACGGCCCGCAGATCGAGTTCGTCAAGAAGGGCCTGGCCAACTACGGCCCGACCCTCTTCGCGAACCAGGCCACGGACACCCACGTCCCGGACTGGACCACGGTCGGCTGGGAAAAGGGTTCCACCCACAAGTAAGAACATCCGGCGGTGACTCACCGCCTGCCGAAGCCCCGTTCACCGTGAGGTGAGCGGCCGGTGTACCGGAGCCGAGAGCCCCGGGGAACGCGCAGCGTTCCCCGGGGCTCTCGGCGTTCCGGGCTGTTGACTCTCGCGGCCTGTTCGCTCCCACGGCCTGTTCGTTTCCGGGCGGGCACGGGACAGGGGCGCCGTTTGCTGGGACACTGAGGACCATGCAGCGACCCGCACCCCTGAGAACCGCCGTGGTGGGCTACGGACTGGCCGGCCGGGCCTTCCACTCACCGCTGATCGAGCACAGCCCCGACTTCAGCCTGGACGTGATCGTCACGGGCAATCCTGAGCGCGCCGGCTCGGCGCGGGAGACGTACCCGGGCGTGACGGTGGTGCCCGGCTTCGAGGACGTCCTCGCCCGCGCAGCGGATCTGGACCTCGTGGTCATCGCCACCCCGCCCGAACTGCACCACCCGCAGGCGAAAGCCGCGCTGGAAGCGGGGCTCGACGTCGTGGTGGACAAGCCGTTCACCGTCACCAGTGCGCAGGGGGAGGAGCTCGTGGCGCTCGCTGAGCGGCTGGGGCGCACGCTGGCGGTCTATCAGAACCGCCGCTGGGACAACGCGTTCCTCACCCTTCTGAGGCTCCTGGCCGAGGGGGCGCTGGGGGAGGTGCACCGGTTCAACGCCGGCATGGAGCGGTGGTCGCCGGGGTTCTCCAAGGCGTGGAAGCAGGCTTCGGGTGTGGAGCGCGGCGGCGGCCTGCTCTTCGACCTGGGCACGCACCTGGTGGACTGCGCCCTGCAGCTCTTCGGCCCGGCGCGCGTGGTCCATGCGGAGATCGCGGCGCGCCGCCCCGGTGAGCCGGCCGACGACGACGCGTTCCTCGTCCTCGAGCACGCTCCGGCGGGCGGTGGGGCGCCGGTGCTCAGCCACCTGTCGATGACCCTCTCCGCCGCCCAGCCGGGCCCGGTGTTCGATGTCCGCGGAAGCGCCGGGAGCTACCTGAAATACGGCTTCGACCCGCAGGAGCGGCAGCTCTCGGCGGGGCTGCGTCCGTCGGACCCGGGCTACGGCGTGGAGCCCGAGGAGGCGTCCGGGACGTTCAGCGACGGCACCGTGGTGCGGCCCGTGACGAGTGAGCCCGGCGGGTATCAGGAGTTCTACCGGCTCCTGGCGCGGCATGTGCGCGGCGAAGGACCCGCGCCCGTCGAGGTGGCCGGTGAGACCGGACCGCTCGCCGGGCTGCGGCTGATCGAAGAAGCGCGGCGGATCGCACGCTGAGCTCCGCCTGAGACGTGAAGGGGCGCGGGACCGCAGTCCCGCGCCCCCACGCGTTCACTCAGCCGCGAGGGTGCTCCTAGCGGGCGCGCTCCACCCGCTTCTCGTCCCAGACGGGCTCCTCGGACTCGTAGACCTTGCCGTCCGAGCCGAAGACCAGGAAGCGGTCGAACGACTTGGCGAACCAGCGGTCGTGCGTCACGGCCAGGACGGTCCCCTCGAAGGCGTCGATCGCGCGTTCCAGCGCCTCGCCCGAGTGGAGGTCCAGGTTGTCCGTCGGCTCGTCCAGGAGCAGCAGCGTGGCCCCGGAGAGCTGCAGCAGCAGGATCTGGAAACGCGCCTGCTGACCGCCCGAGAGCGACTCGTACTTGTTCTCCGCCTGTGCCACGAGCCCGTAGGAGTCGAGCGCGCCGGAGGCGGCTTCCCGGCCCAGGCCGGAACGGTGCTCATCGCCCCGGTGCAGGATGTCGAGGAGGGTGCGTCCGGCCAGGTCGGGCCGGGAATGGGTCTGGGCGAAGTAGCCGGGCCGGATACGGGCTCCGAGCTTCACCGTGCCCTCGTGGGGCACCTCGCGGATCTGGATGTCCGAGACCGGCAGGTGCTCCCGCTCGGGATCCGTGCCGCCCGCGGCGAGCAGCCGCAGGAAGTGGCTCTTGCCGGACCCGTTCGACCCCAGCACGCCCACGCGGTCACCGAACCAGATCTCCGTGGAGAACGGTTTCATGAGGCCCGTGAGCTCGAGCTTCTCCGCCACGACGGCGCGCTTGCCCGTGCGGCCGCCGCGCAGCCGCATCTGGACGTTCTGCTCGAGAGGCAGGGCCTCCGGCGGGCCGGCCTCCAGGAACTTCGCCAGACGGGTCTGCGCGGCCTGGTACTTGTTGGCCATGTCGGAGCGGAACGCGGCCTTGGTCTTGTACATGGTGACCAGTTCCTTGAGCTTCACGTGCTCCTCGTCCCAGCGCTTGCGCAGCTCCTCGAAGCGCGCGTTCCGGTCCTCGCGGGCCTGCACATAGGAGCCGAAACCGCCACCGTGGATCCAGGCGCCGGCGCCGTTGATGCCGGGCTCCAGGGTCACGATGCGGTCCGCGGCGTTGTTCAGCAGCTCGCGGTCGTGGCTGATGAAGAACACGGTCTTCTTGGACTCCCGGAGCTTGTCTTCCAGCCAGCGCTTGCCAGGCACGTCGAGGTAGTTGTCCGGCTCGTCGAGGAGCAGCAGCTCGTCCGGACCGGCGAACAGGGCCTCCAGCACGAGTCGCTTCTGCTCGCCGCCGGACAGCGACGACGCCGCGCGGTGCGCCGCCTTGTCGAACGAGACGCCGAGCGCGGCCATGCAGACCTCGTCCCAGACGGTCTCCAGCTCGTAGCCGCCTGCGTCCCCCCAGTCGACGATCGCCTGGGCGTACCGCATCTGGGTGGGCTCGTCGTCGTGCTCCAGCATGGCGTTCTCCGCCTCCTCGACCGCCTTCCCGGCCGCCGCGAGGGCAGGGGTGGCGGTGGTGAGCAGGAGGTCGCGGACGGTGGATTCGTCACGGACCTGGCCCACGAACTGGCGCATGATGCCCATGCCGCCGGAACGGCCCACCACGCCCTCGTCCGGCTTGAGGTCGCCGGAGATGATGCGGAAGAGCGTGGTCTTGCCGGTGCCGTTCGGCCCTATCAGAGCGGTCTTGGTGCCGTCGGGGACCTTGAAGGTCACGCCGTTGAGGAGTTGGGTGCCGTCCGAAAGAAAGTAGTCGATGCCGGCAACGTCGATATGGCCCATTGCTTCAGTTTATGGGCACGACGGCGGGGCGGGGGTTTGTGGGGGTTGGCGGCGGGGGTGCCGGGTTGCTCTGGCCGCTTTCCCCACGGCGCGATGGTCGGGTCCCGTCGTGGAACCGGCCGTGGGGCCCCTTGACGCGGCCGGCCGCAACCCGCCACCCCCGCCGCACCTCGAGGCCGCCGCCGTCGTGGGCCGGGGTGGGAGCCTGGGCCGTCTCGACGGTGCCGGCAGGGTCGAGGGGGAGAAGGAGCCCGGGGTGTTTCATCCCTCGGGAGCGAGATCTCCGGCCGGCGTCCGGTGGCCAGGGGTGTCCGCGTGGTGCAGGTCGGTCTGACGAGGCCAAAACGACGAACGGGTGGGGAGGGGAAACATGGCAGCTTGCGTCAAGGGGCCCCAATGCCCTGTGCGCAGCGTGAGCTGCACACAGGGCATTGGGGATAGCAAGCAGAATGTTTCCCCTCCCCACCCGTCCTGAGCGAGGAGAGCCCGCGGACTAGACCAGGTCGCGCCAGTCGGAGAGCTCCAGGCCGGAGGCGTCGGAGACCGAGTGGTGCGCCACCTTGCCCGCCGCCACGTTCAGGCCGGCGGCCAGGGCGGCGTCGCGCTCGAAAGCGGCCCGGACGCCCAGGTTGGCCAGCGCCACGGCATAGCGGAGGGTGACGTTGGTCAGCGCGTAGGTGGAGGTGTTCGGGACGGCGCCCGGCATGTTCGCCACGCAGTAGAAGATCGAGTTGTGGACCTTGAAGGTGGGGTCCTCGTGCGTGGTGGGGTGGGTGTCCTCGAAGCAGCCGCCCTGGTCCACCGCGATGTCCACCAGGACCGAGCCCGGCTTCATCTTGGCGACCAGCTCATTGGTGACGAGCTTGGGGGCCTTGGCGCCCGGGATCAGCACGGAGCCGATGACCAGGTCGGCCTCGACCAGGGCGCGCTCGATCTCGTAGGAGTTGGAGGCCACGGTCTTCAGGCGGCCGCCGTACAGGGCGTCGAGCTCGCGGAGGCGGTTGATGTTGATGTCGAGGATGGTGACATCCGCACCGGCGCCCATGGCCATGACGGCGGCGTTGGTGCCCGCCACGCCGGCGCCGAGGACGACGACGTTCGCCGGGCGCACGCCGGGGACGCCGCCCAGGAGGATGCCCTTGCCGCCGTTCGGGGCCAGGAGCGAGGAGGCGCCCACCTGCACGGAGAGGCGGCCGGCCACCTCGGACATGGGGGCGAGCAGCGGGAGGGCGCGGCCTTCCTGCACGGTCTCGTACGCGATGGCCGTGACCCCGGACTCCACGAGTCGTGCGGTCAGCTCGGGCTCAGCGGCCAGGTGCAGGTAGGTGAAGAGGATGAGGCCCTCGCGGAAACGGTGGTACTCCGCGGCGATGGGCTCCTTGACCTTCATGACCATGTCGGCACGGGCCCAGACCTCATCGGCGTCGGCGAGCAGGGTCGCGCCGGCGGCTTCGTACTCGGCGTCGGTGATGCCGGAACCGAGGCCGGCCCCTGCCTCGATGAGGACGTCGTGGCCGTGGTGACGCAGTTCGTGGACACCGGAGGCCGTGATGGCCACGCGGAATTCGTTGTTCTTGATTTCCTTGGGGACACCGATGATCATGTGGGGGCTCCATGACGTTCATGTCCGTCGGGCCGGTCTCTGGCCCGGTGCGGACCGGGGAAGTTTCTGTGGGATCAGCTTAGGTCCGGTGTGAGCCACCCGACAGGGCGAATGCCCTGGCAGCGGAGCGGGATCCGCGGATTTCCGGGGATTCTTCCTGTTCGCTATCTACATTTGTTCAGGGCCGTGGCGGCAACTGTCGCCTGGTGTAGCTTGCCGTCCAGTAGGCTGGACGGCATGCAGCAACCCGATGTGGAACAGCTCGTCGAGCAGCTCGCCGCCCGCCTGGGGCGAGGCCTGTCCTTGGAGGACCTGGACGGCCTCCTCGTGGCGTACAGCTCCAATCAGGAGCAGGCGGACCGCGTCCGGGTCAACTTCCTGCTCACCAAGAGGGTCCCGCCGGATGTCAGCGCCTGGCAGCTCTCGCATGGCATCTCGGCCGCCGTGCGACCTGTGGTGGTCCCGGCCAACGAGGAACTCGGCATGCTTGGCCGTGTCTGCGTCCCGCTGCTGGTGCGCGGCTTCCGGGTGGGATACCTCTGGGTGCAGCAGAGCAGCGGGGAGAGCAGCGCCGCTCCGATCCTGGGTCAGCTCGCCGAGGTCCGCCACGAGATTGAGCTCCTGGCCACGTTGCTCCTCGAATCCAACACGGCCGAGTCGGAGCAGCGGAAGCGCCGCGAGGTCGAGTTCCTGTCCGCCTGCTCGGGGGAGCGCGGTGCGATCGCCGCCGTCGGGAACTGGGCCGAGGTGCACGGGAAAGGCCCCTGGCAGCTGATCACGGTGCTCGACGCCGGCGCGCGCCATGAGCCCGAGGACCCCCTGGCGGCTTCCCTCACGCACCGCAGCGCGGCGCTGCAGTCCACGGTCGGCGTGCAGGAGGCCCTCTTCAGCGCGGGCCGCCCCAGCCACTCCGTCATGCTGTTCCGGGCCTCTCAGGGCCGGGCGGTGCATGCGCAGGTCCTGGTGCATTACCAGCTGGAACTGGCCAAGCGGTCGGGGCAGGGCAGGCCGAGGATCGTGATCGGGCTCAGCGAGCCTTTCGGCGAGATCCGGAAGCTGCCGGACGCCTATGGTGAGTCGCGGACGGCGGCGCTCGCCGGGGTCGTCGAACCGTCCCTGGGTGAGCTGGTGGACTGCCGCGACACGGGTATCTATCAGTTCTTCGCGACGGCGGCGCAGGGCCCCATGGACTGGGGCGGGGCGAGCACGCTCAACTTCGCGGCGCTCGAGGCCGGGGACAAGAACCAGGAGCTGCGGCCGGTGCTGGAGATGATCTATGACACCGGCGGGACCGTGCAGGACGTGGCCGACGAGCTCCATCTGCACCGCAGCACCGTGTACAACCGGCTCGCGAAGGTCCGGCAGATCATCGGCGCGGATCCGCTCAAGGGTTCCGTCCGGCTGGAACTGCACGCGGCGCTGAAGGCCGCGCGCTGGCACGAGCGCCCCCGCATCTGAGGGGGCGTCGAGTCTTCCAGTCAGCCGTCCTGGCGGCCGGTGTCCCGGCGTTCGGTGTCGCGGCGTTCAGTGGCCTGGCGTTCGCGCTCGATGCGTTCCAGTGCGCGGGCGTCGAAGTGCTGGGGCGCGGATTCGTCCGGGGCTGAGGTGGCCGGAGCGGGCGCAGGGGGTTCGGCGACCGGCGGTTCGGCGACGGGCGTGACGGGCGCCGGGGGAGCGGGCTGCAGGTGCTGTGCGTCCGCTTCGCGGCGGTCCGAACGGGCCCGTTCCTCCTGGATCCGGTCCAGGGAGCGGGAGTCGAAGTGGTGGAAGCGCGTCCCCTGGTCCTCCTCGGGGCCGGGCGCCGGTTCGTGGGCTGCGCGGCGCTTCTTCAGCACGTCGTGCGCCACGATCGATCCGCCGATGTATGCCACCGCCACGAAGAGCAGCTGCATCAGTCCGTCGGCCTTCAGCAGGCTCAGGAGCGTCCCGACGAGGACCGCCGCAAGGGCGCCGTAGAGGTTGTGAAGACCGAAGAGTTTGGGCACGGGATCAGTCTACGGTTCCGGGGTGCGAGGCTTTCTGCGCGGCCAGCCAGGCCGTGATGTCGCCGCGGCGGATCCGGCGGTGCGTGCCGCGGTACTGGACCGGGATCTCACCCCGGTCCGTCATGTTGCGCAGGTACGTGTGGGAGATGCCGGCCAGCTCCGCCGCCTTGCTCGTGGTGAGCAGTTCGTCGTCGAGCGGGTTCCGGGACTCCCCGCGGGCGGCGTCGCCGCTGGTCACGGTGACGGTCTCCCCGCGGGACAGGCGGGTCAGGAGGTCCACCACGGCGTCTCGTGCGCCGTCGGGGAGCCGGAAGACCGTGCCGTCCACGAAGACGGTGACGTCCTGGCCGCCGTCGAGCGCTCGCCGCAGCCCGGAGGCGGCGTCGGCGGCGAGGGGGCCGGTGGTGTGCGGCTGGGCCTTAAACGTCGACTGCTCCATAAGATGCCATTTTCCACCCGATTCGGGGTGATTCCGGCATCCTATGGAGCAGTCGGCGGGGAGTGTTACTCGGCGTCCAGGTCGGTTTCGACAAGGGTGGCGAGCTTATCCAGGGCCTCTTCGGCGCCCGGGCCCTCGGCGCGGAGGACCACGGTGTCGCCGTTGCCGGCGCCCAGGGTCATGAGGGACAGGATGCTCGAGGCGTCCATGGCCTCATCCTCGGGGGTGCCGGCCAGGGCGATCGTCACCTCGACGTCCAGCTCGGCTGCGGCCTCGGCGAAGATCGCGGCGGGACGGGCGTGCAGGCCGGAGGCGCTGGCGACGACTGCTGTGCGTTCGGGCATGGGGTTCTCCTTCAGGTGGAAACGGTGAGGGTCGGGTGAAAATCCGAGGCCGTTACAGGCCGAGATCGTCCAGGATGGGCAGCCGGGCGCGGACGGCGGCGCGGCCCTCCACGGCGGTCGCGGCGTTCAGGGCCAGGGCGGCGATCTCCTGCGCCTCGGCCAGCGTGACGCTCTTCAGCACGGTGCCGACGGCGGCCAGCGACCGCGCGGTCATGGACAGCGTGTTCACGCCCAGGCCGGTGAGCACGACGGCGAGTGCCGGGTCCGCGGCGGACTCGCCGCAGACGCCCACGGCCTTGTCCCCGGCGGCCTTGGCGCCCTCGACGGTCAGCTGGACCAGGCGGAGAACGGCGGGCTGCCACGGGTCGTTCAGGCTCGCGAGCGGGCCGAGCATACGGTCCGCGGCCATGGTGTACTGCGTGAGGTCGTTGGTGCCGAGCGAGGCGAATGCGACGTCCTTCAGGACGCTGGAAGCGTTCAGTGCGGCTGAGGGGACCTCGACCATGACGCCCGGGGTCTTCAGGCCCACGCCGGCGCAGAGGGAGGCGAAGTGCGCGGCCTCGGGCTGCGTGGCGATCATCGGGGCCATGACCCAGACCTCGGCCTCGGTGTCCACGGCGGCCACGGCGATCGCGGAGAGCTGGCGTTCGAGCACGCCCGGGGTGGTCCAGTCGGTGCGGTAGCCGCGCACGCCCAGGGCCGGGTTCGGTTCGGTGGTGTCGGTGAGGAACGGCAGGGGCTTGTCCGCGCCCGCGTCCAGGGTCCGGACCACGACCTTCCTGCCCGGGAAGGCGGCGAAGACGGCACGGTAGGCGTCGGCCTGCTCGTTCACGGACGGCTCGGTGTCGCGTTCCAGGAAACAGAATTCGGTGCGGAACAGGCCCACGCCCTGCGCGCCGAGGGCCGCGGCGGCCTCCGCGTCCTTGGCGTTGCCCACATTGGCGAGCAGCGGCACCAGGTGGCCGTCCGCCGTCGAGCCCTCACCGTCGAAGGTGGCCAGGGTCGCGGCGCTGCTCGCCCACTTCGCGGCGGCTTCGCGCTCCTCATCACCGGGTTCGGGGACGACCAGGCCGGCCGCGCCGTCGACATACACTTCGGCGCCCTCGGGGATCTCCTCGATCCCCTCGGCCGCCACCACGGCCGGCAGGCCGAGCGAGCGGGCGATGATGGCCGTGTGGGACTGGGGGCCGCCGCCGGAGGTCGCGAGGGCCAGCACGACGGAGGTGTCCAGGGTGGCGGTGTCGGCCGGGGCCAGATCCTCCGCCATGAGGATGAAGGGGGTGGAGGACGCCGGGATGCCCGGAGCCGGGACGCCGCGCAGCTGCGCGACCAGGCGGGCCCGCACATCCAGCACGTCCGTGGCGCGCTCGGCCATGTAGCCGCCGAGAGCCTTGAACTGCGCGGCCACGCCTTCGGCAGCCTCCCAGACGGCGCGTTCGGCGCCGGTGCCGGCGTTGATCAGCTTTCCGGCGGCCTTGAGGAGCATGGTGTCCTTGGCCATGAGCGCGGTCGCCTCGAGCACGGCCTTGCCGTCCTCACTGGCGCGGGTGGCGCGTTCTTTGAGCTCGTCGTGCACCGCCAGGGCCGCGGCCTTCAGGCCCGCGATCACCTCCGCGGGGTCCGCTCCCGGCGGCAGAGTCTCCCCGGCCTGAGGCTCCGCCAACGGCTCCGGCATGTGCTTGACGGTAGCGATGACGCGGCCCGGATTGACTCCGACTCCCTGGAACCCCATGGTGAAAACTCCGATCGACTCACACGGATCTTGTGCTGGCAACACTGTCGAAATACTAGTGGGCGGGCCTGAGGCCCACCCACTAAAAGACGCTACTTCATACTTTGTTTCCACGCCTCATGACGTGCCAGGTGATGCGGCGATCGCCGGATCGCGAGCCAGGCGATCACGAGGATCACGAACCAGATCGGCGTCACGAGCAGGGCCGTCAGCGTGTCCGGCTGGGTGGTCAGCGCCCAGATCAGGAAGAGGAAGAACGCGAAGACCACGTAGACCATGGCGACGCCGCCGGGCATCTTGTACTTCGATGCCGCTGCCAGTTCGGGACGCTTCTTCCGGTACACCAGGTAGCTCAGCAGGATGATGCTCCACACGAACATGAAGCAGACGGCGGAGACGGTGGTCACCATGTCGAAGGCGGCGCCGATGTCCTTGCCCGCGTAGAGGAGCACGACGCCGGCGAGCAGCAGCACGCAGGACAGGAACAGCGCGTTCTGGGGCACCTTGCGGCGGGACAGCTTGCCGAAGACCGCCGGGGCGTCGCCGTCGCGGGCCAGGCCGAACACCATGCGGGACGTGGAGTAGATGCCGGAGTTGGCGCTCGACATGGCCGAGGTCAGGACCACGAGGTTCACCACGGTCGCCGCGATGCCGAGGCCGGCCAGCGAGAACATGCCGATGAAGGGGCTGTGACCGGCCTTGAACTCGGTCCACGGGGTGACGGACATCAGGATGATGAGGGCGCCCACGTAGAAGAGCATCACGCGCACGGGGATGGCGTTGATGGCCTTGGGCAGGTTGTGCTCCGGGTTCTTGGTCTCGGCGGCGGCGGTGCCCACCAGCTCGATGCCCACGAACGCGAAGACGGCGATCTGGAAGCCGGCCACGAAGCCCATGAACTCGCGCGGGAAGAAGCCGCCGTGGCTCCAGAGGTTGGTGAAGCTCGCCTGGCCGGCCGGGGACTGGAAGCCCGTGAGGATCATGACCAGACCGGTGACGATCAGGGCGACGATCGCGACGATCTTGATGAGCGCGAACCAGAACTCGGTCTCACCGAAGGCCTTCACCGTCGGCAGGTTGAGTGCCAGGAGGATCAGGATGGTGAGCACGCCGGGGATCCACAGAGGGATGCCCGGGATGAGGGTCTCCGCGTACCCGGCGATCGCGATGACGTCGGCGACGCCCGTGACCACCCAGCAGAACCAGTAGGTCCAGCCGGTGAAGAACCCGGCCCACGGACCGAGGAGGTCGCCGGCGAAGTCGCTGAACGACTTGTAGTTGAGGTTGGAGAGCAGCAGTTCGCCCATGGCGCGCATGACGAAGAACAGCATGAAGCCGATGATCATGTACACGAAGATGACGGACGGCCCGGCGACGGAGATGGTCTTGCCGCTGCCCATGAACAGGCCGGTGCCGATCGCTCCGCCGATGGCCAGGAGCTGGATGTGCCGGTTGCTCAGGGCCCGGGCGAGGTGCGGCTCGCCCTCGCCCGAGGGGGCGGCGCCGGGAGTCCGGGTGGCTGTGGTGGCCGATTGCGGATTGGTCATGCGGGGCCCTCTCGTTCGCAATGTCTGGTTGTGACCTGGCTGACATTTTGCCGCTCATAGCCTAGCGCGAAGGGGATTTCTCCGAAGGGGACAGTTGTCGAATGCTTGCGGGTGTTACGCGGCGAAGTGTCGAAGGGGGCCGGCGATCCCCGCCACCGTCATCGCCGCAAGCCGGCCCTTGAAGTTAGGTTCCCTAACTGTTAGGATACCTAAGTATGAACAGCGAATCAGATGCCGCTCTGGAGCTGGCCCGGACCTTCCGGGAGGCCCTCCGCCAGGCGGTCTACGTCACGCGCCGACTGGACGTCGGGGAGACCGAGCTGACCGGCTCGCAATTGAGCCTTCTCACGCAGCTCGCCGACGGCGGGGCGCGCGTCAGCGACATCGCCCGCAACCTGGGGGTGCGCGCGCCCACCGCGACGGAGCAGATCACCCGCCTCGAAGGCCGCGGCTACGTGCGGCGCGACAGTGATCCCGAGGACTCGCGCGCCGTCGTCGTGCGGCTGACCGATGACGGTTGGGACGCGGTGGCCCGCGTCAACCTGCGCCGCAACCGCGCCATCGCCGCCGTGATCGACGAGCTGCCGCCGCGCGACCGGGCGGCCCTGGAAGCCGCCATTCCTGTTCTGACCAGTATTTACGACCGTTTGCGTGGCGAGTGACCGGACCTTCCGGATCCCGCCCACAGGAGAGAAGCGAGTAATGAACCAGCTGGATGAGACCATCCACGAGAGTCACGAAGTCCTGGAAGAGGAGAAGGCGTCCTTCTTCCGACAGCCGAAAGCCGTCTGGGCCACCGCTCTGGCGGCCGTGTTCTCCTTCATGGGGATCGGTCTGGTGGACCCCATCCTCCCGGCCATCGCGGAGAATCTGCAGGCCAGCCCGAGTCAGGTGTCCCTGCTCTTCACCAGCTACTTCCTGGTGACCGCCGTGGCCATGCTCATCACCGGCTTCGTCTCCTCGCGGATCGGCGGGAAGAAGACCCTGCTGATCGGTCTGGGCCTGATCGCGGTCTTCGCCTCCCTGTCCGGGCTGTCCGGCTCGGTGGAGCAGCTCGTCGGCTTCCGCGCCGGCTGGGGCCTGGGCAACGCGCTGTTCGTGGCGACCGCGCTCGCGGTGATCGTGGGCGTCGCCAGCGGCGGCTCGGGCGTGGCGATCATCCTCTACGAGGCCGCGCTGGGTCTCGGCATCTCGCTCGGCCCGCTCCTGGGCGCCCTGTTGGGCGGCTGGCAGTGGCGTGCCCCGTTCTTCGGCACCGCATTCCTCATGGCCGCGGCGTTCATCGCCCTCTTCTTCATGCTGCTGACGCTGCCGAAGCCCGCGCAGAAGGTGCGGCTCCGTGATCCGATCCTGGCCCTCGGTCACGCGGGTCTGCGCACCACGGCCCTCGCCGGCCTGTTCTACAACTTCGGCTTCTTCACCATCCTCGCCTTCACGCCGTTCATCCTGCACATGAACGCCTACGGCATCGGGGCCGTGTTCTTCGGCTGGGGCGTCGCGCTCGCGGTGTTCTCCATCTTCGTGGCCCCCATTCTCCAGCGCCGCTTCGGCACGACGCGCAGCATGATGATGGCGCTGACCGGCCTGCTGGTGGTGCTCGTGGGGCTGGGGCTCGCCGCTCTGGCGCACTCCGTGCCCACCGTCGTGGTGCTCGTGATCATCTCGGGCGCACTGCTCGGCATCAACAACACCCTGTTCACCGAGCTGGCCATGGAAGTGTCCGACTCGCCGCGACCGGTGGCGTCCGCCGGATACAACTTCGTGCGCTGGATGGGCGGCGCGCTGGCTCCGTTCATCGCCGCGCAGCTCGGGGAGAACTTCGGGGCGCAGGTGCCGTTCTTCTTCGCCGCCGTGATCATGGTCCTCTCCCTCGTGGCGATCTTCACGGGCCGGAAGTACCTGAACGCCCACGAGCCGCACATCGTCTGAGGCTCGCCGCCTCCCGCATCACCTCGCGAACCGCCAGTAGGCGCCCGTATTCCTCGTGGATAACGGCGCCTACTGGCGGTTCGCGCGTCTCCGAGGGTGCGACGACGGCGGGCCGGTCCTCCCGCCGCACGGCCGCCGTCCGGGATGCCGGACAGCTTCCCCTGTGACCGGGTTCACAGTGCCCCTCCGCTGGAGTGCAATGGAGCGGAACACCAGCAGGAACCTCACCCCCGGGAGCGTGACCATGGCGGCAGCCACTCTAGAGATCCGATCCATCGACAGGGTCCCCAGCGGCGAACGCCACGGCAGCCCGTGGAGTCAGTTCACGCTCTGGTTCGGGGCGAACGCGCAGATCACGGCGATCGTGGACGGCGCCCTGGCCGTGGTGTTCGGGGCGGACGCGTTCTGGGCGATCATCGGCCTGCTGGTGGGCAACCTCCTGGGCGGGGCCGTCATGGCGCTGCACTCGGCGCAGGGTCCGAGCCTGGGCCTGCCCCAGATGATCTCGAGCCGCGCGCAGTTCGGGGTGTACGGGGCCATCATCCCGCTCGTGTTCGTGATTCTCATGTACATCGGCTTCGCGGCGACCGGCACGGTCCTCTCCGGACAGGCGATCAACCTCATCATCGGGTCTGACAACCGTTCCGTGGGCATCATCGTGTTCGGAGCGCTGACGGCCGTCCTCGCGATCATGGGCTACCGGTACATCCACGCCCTGGGCCGCGTGGCGACGGTGCTGGGCCTGACCGGTTTCGCTTACCTGACCTTCGTGATCCTGACCCGCTACGACATCTCTCAGGTCCTGTTCACCAAGCCCTTCGAGATCAGCACCTTCCTGATCTCGGTCTCCGTGGCGGCGGGCTGGCAGTTGACCTTCGGCCCGTATGTCGCGGACTACTCGCGGTACCTGCCCGAGGACACGAGTGCGAAGCGGACCTTTTGGTACACCTTCGCGGGGTCGACCCTCGGGGCGCAGTGGGCCATGACCCTGGGCGCCCTGGCCGGCGGGCTGTCCGCCGCGGGGCTCGGCGGCAGCTTCCTCAAGAACCAGGTGGGTTACATGGGCGATCTGGCGGGCGGCGGACTGCTGGCGCTCGGCATCTACATCATGATCGTCACCGGCAAGCTGACCGTGAACTGCCTCAATGCATACGGCTCCTTCATGTGCTCGGCCACGATCTCGACCGCCTTCACCCGCCGGAACACGGTCCGTCCCGCGGTCCGCGCGGTGTCCGTGCTCGTGGTGATCGCCTTGAGCGTGATCGTGGCGCTGGTGGCGTCCGCCGACTTCCTGAACCTCTTCAAGAACTTCATCCTGCTGCTGCTCATGGTGTTCACGCCGTGGTCGGTCATCAACCTCATCGACTACTACAAGGTGTCCGGTCATCGGATCGACGTGGCCGCGCTCTACAACCCGGACGGCCGGTACGGACGCTGGAACGCGGTCGCGCTGGTGTCCTATGCCATCGGCATCCTGGTGCAGATCCCGTTCCTGTCCCAGGCGCTCTACACCGGGCCGCTCACCGCCTACCTCGGCGGGACGGACATCTCCTGGATCGTCGGCATCGTGGTGACCGCTGCCGTGTACTGGCCGTGGGCGACGGCGGCGAAGCGCTCGCGCGAGCTTCGTGAACGGGAAGGCGCGACGTCGGCGGCCTGACCTCCTCCCGCCGCGCCGGCCCAGGAGGTGAGGTTAAGCTATCCTAAGTCTCGCGCGAACCGGCAGACCGGTCCGCGGCACACGAGCGAGACGGAGGACGACACATGGCGCTGACCAAACATGGCTGGGAGGGCGTGGTCCTCAAGGCCTTCGGCGCCAAGGATTTCCAGGTCAGGACGGTCGGCAGCCGCTGGATCACCGAGGACTACCTCCGGGTCGACTTCACCGGTCGTGAACTGCTGGAGGCCATCGGCGCCCACCCCACCGCCTGGATCCGGGTCTGGTTCCCGACCGGCGGCCGCGGCCACCAGCGGGCGTACACCCTGGTGGACCCCGACCCCGCATCGGGCGCGTTCAGCCTCGAATTCGCGATGCACCGAGGGCCCGCGGCCGATTGGGCGCGCGACGCCGCCGCGGGCGAGGTCCTCGACGTCACCATCCAGGGCAGCGCCTTCTGCCTCCCGGACCCCGCGCCACGGCGCGTCCACGCGGTGGGGGATGCGGCGGCGGTCCCCGGACTCAACACCCTGCTGGACGCGCTGGGGGAGACGCCCGCCGTCGTGTTCCTCGAGCAGCAGCACGAGAGCGACGGCGGCATCCCGCTGCGTCTGCGCCCTCAGGACAGCCTCATCTGGATTCCGCGGGAGGACGACGGGCGGCGTTTCGTCGCCGAGGTGAGCGCCGCCTGGTCCTCGGGCGACCATGCCCTGGACCCGGAGCAGGACTTCGTGTGGATCGCGAGTGAAAGCTCCGCCTTCCGCCTCCTGTCCAAGGAACTGCGGTCCACCCATCGCATGCCGCGGGACCGCGTGGACGCCCTGGGCTACTGGCGCGCCTGACGCCCTGTCTGGCCCGGCCGTGACGTGTCCACAGGGCACGGTTCGCCCGCCCACGGGCCCGCCGCTCGGCATAGGATGAGGCACGGCGGGCCCGCGTGCAGGACACGGGACCCGGCCTTCAGGGGATGAGGAGCACGGCATGTCGATCGCCCAGCACGGCCCGTCGGGTGTGGCGCAGGAGCCCACCCGCGAGGTGAGCCCGATCTGGATCACGGGTGTGGTCCTGGTGAATCTGGGCATCAACGCGGCCTTCTTCGCCCCGCTCCAGGTGCTGCTCGGATTGCAGGCCGCGCAGCTGGATCCTGGCCAGAAGGAAGGCATCCTCGCCCTGGTGACGGGCTGCGGCGCGGCCGTGTCCCTCGTGGCCAACCCGGTCTTCGGCGCGTTCAGTGACCGGACCACCGGGCGTTTCGGACGCCGCGTGCCCTGGGTGGTGGGCGGTGCGGTGGTCGGCGCTCTGGCCCTGGTGGCGCTCGCGGGCGTGCCCGACGTCGCGCTCATGACCCTGGCGTGGTGCCTGGTGCAGGCCGGCTGCAACGGCGCCTACGCGGCCATCACCGCCGCCATCCCGGACAAGGTCCCCACGGAGCAGCGCGCCACGGTGGGCGGACTCGCGGCGATGGGGCAGACGGCGGGCATCCTGCTGGGCGCGGTCATCGCGGCCGTGGTCAGCGGCAATCTGTGGCTCGGCTACGGGCTGGCCGCCCTGGCGCTGGTGCTCGGCGTGGTCCTCTTCGCGTTCCGGTCCGGTGACGTGCCGCTTCCGCGCGAAGCCGTCCCGCCCCTGAACTGGGGGAAGTTCCTGCTGAGCTTCATCACGCCGTTGGCGTCCGCAGATTTCCGCTGGGCCTGGATCACGCGCCTGCTGGTGAACATCGGCAACCACATGATCACGCTGTATCTGCTCTTCTTCCTCACGGACGCCGTGCATCTGCAGGAGACGCAGGGCATCCCCGCGGAGACCGGCGTGCTGATCCTGACGGGTCTCTACGCGATCTTCGTGATCATCACCAGCGTGATCGGCGGGCGGATCAGTGACCGGATGGGCCGGCGGAAACCACTGGTCATCATCTCGTCCGCGATCATCGCCACGTCCGCTCTCATCCTGGCGTTCTCCCCGACGTGGGCGGGCGGTCTGATCGGCGCCGCCGTGCTCGGGATCGGCTTCGGTGCGTACCTCGCCGTCGACTTCGCACTCATCACTCAGGTCCTGCCCCACGCCGAGGAGCGCGGCAAGGACCTGGGCGTCATCAACATCGCCAACTCGCTGCCGCAGGTCATCGCGCCGGCCATCGCCTGGCCGTTCGTGACCCTCTGGGGCGGATACCTCTCCCTCTATGTCGCCGCCGCGGTGATCGGATTGCTGGGGGCGGTGTTCGTGGTGCGGATCAAGGGAGTGGAGTAGCCGTGGCCGCCCCCCAGCCGCCTGGGAAGCCTCCCCGGAGCCTGCCGCCGCATCCGGTGGACGGCGGGATGCCCGTGCACCGGGAGACGCGGGACATCACGCCGTTCGTGGGCGTGGTCTTCCAGGTGTCGGTGCGGAAGATCGCGGGAGGGCTGGGCGAGAGGATCAGGGCCGGGCGAGGTCTGGACCCGGTGAACCGCTTCGCGTTCCGGGAAGGGCCGGGGCGGCTGCAGGGGTTCTCCGGCAAGTTCGCCAAGGCGCTCCATGCCGAAATCACGATGGGTGGCGGGCCGGAGCGGCTCATCCTCCTGGCCCGGAGTCACAGTGGTTTCGCCGGGCTCTGCTACGTCCTGGCCGGGCTGCGGGCGTACCAGGGACGGCAGTACCCGCAGGCCGTGGAACTGCTGCGCCGCGGGCAGGAGACGCTGGTGGACGACGCCGCCCACCGCTTCATGCAGCGCCATCTGCTGGGCCTCGTGGTGGAGGTCGAACTCAGCGACGGGGTCGCGGCCCGCATCCTCTACTCCGATGAGGCCCTGCACTATGCCGCCGCGCACGCCCTGCGCGAGGTCGGCGAGGTGGAGGCCGCCGTCGTCGAGCTGGAGCAGGTGCCGCATTCGCCCGCCAAGGCGCTCGCACTCGCCCAGCTGGCGAGTCTGCAGGAGGACTTCGAGTCCGTGATCCGGCTGAGTGAGGGCGCACGGAACGCGGACGAGCTGAGCGCCGCGCTGCTCCTCCTGCGGGCGCGTGCTCAGCGGCAGAGCGGCCGCCTCAAGGACGCCGACGAGACACTCACGGAAGTTCTGCGCCGGAAGGGCACCGCGTTGCAGCTGCGCAATGCGGCACTGACCGAGCGCGCGCTTCTGGTGCTCGACGCCGGCTGGAAGGCCCTGCCGCGCACGCGCCCCGGGCGGGTGGCGCCGAAGCCGAGGTCGGGTGAGCGGGGCGCTCACCAGGAGTGGAGCAAGGAGTTCCGGAGGCTCAAGCGCCGGAAGTGACCCGGGAAGGACCCTGAAGAGGCCTGAAAGGGCCTTCTGAACTGCGGTTTCATCATGGGTGGTTGACGCGCGGTGAGCGGATCGGCTTGAGTGGAGAGACCACGCGAACCGGGGAGGCGGCGCTGCGCATGAGTGACGAGTATGACCTGATCGTGTTGGGCGGTGGCCCGGTGGGCGAGAACGTGGCCGACCGTGCCGTCCAGGGTGGCCTGACGGCCGTGATCGTGGAGAGCGAACTGGTCGGGGGAGAGTGTTCCTACTGGGCCTGTATGCCATCGAAGGCATTGCTCCGGTCCCCGCAGGCGTTGCGGGCTGCCCGGAAGGTGCCCGGCAGCGCCGAAGCCGTCACGGGCGACCTTGACGTGCGTGCCGTTCTGAAGCGGCGCGACTCGTTCACGAGCCACTGGAAGGACGACGGGCAGGTGTCCTGGCTCGACTCGGCCGGGATCGATCTGGTCCGCGGGCACGGGCGGCTCAGCGGTGAGCGCCAGGTGACCGTCACGACGCCGGACGGGGAGGATCGCACGCTCACGGCCCGCCACGCCGTCGTGCTGAGCACCGGTTCCGACGCCGCGATTCCCGGGATCCCCGGTCTGCGCGAGGCCAGGCCCTGGACCAGCCGCGAGGCGACGAGCGCCCAGGAGGTGCCGGAATCCCTCGTGGTGGTGGGAGGCGGCGTCGTGGCGGTCGAGATGGCGACGGCCTACGCCGCGCTGGGCTCGCAGGTCACGCTGCTGGCGCGGAGCGGACTGCTCGGCTCGGTGGAGGATTTCGCCGGGGCCCTGGTGGCCGACGGCTTGCGGGACCTCGGCGTGGACGTGCGCCTGGGCGTGAAGACCCTGTCCGTGGAGCGCGACGACGGGGGCGTGACCGTCCGCACCGATGCCGGCGACGTGCGCGCCGTCGAG
This sequence comes from Arthrobacter sp. Y-9, assembly GCF_029690065.1. Lineage (NCBI taxonomy): Bacteria > Bacillati > Actinomycetota > Actinomycetes > Micrococcales > Micrococcaceae > Arthrobacter > Arthrobacter sp. Y-9. The sequence continues at coordinate 3,482,377 of NZ_CP121463.1, read as the reverse complement.
ATCCTCGTGGCGACGGGCCGAAAGCCGCGCAGTGGCGACATCGGCCTGGAGACGGTCGGATTGGACCCGGGCGCTTCCGTCACCGTCGATGACACGCTGCGCGTGCCGGGCGTGGACTGGCTCTATGCGGTGGGCGACGTCAACGGCCGCGTGCTCCTCACCCATCAGGGCAAGTACCAGGCGCGGGCCGCCGGGGACGTGATCGCGGCGCGTGCGCAGGGTCAGACGGTCGACGACGGCGCGTGGGGCCGCCACGTCGCCACGGCCGATCACGCCGCGGTGCCACAGGTCATCTTCTCCGAGCCCGAGGTCGCCGCCGTGGGCCTCACCGAAGCGGAAGCCCGTGAGGCGGGGCACCGGGTGCGGGCCGTGGATGTCGAGTTCTCCTCCGTGGCGGGGGCCTCCCTGCACGAGGACGGGTACCAGGGCCGTGCCCGCATCGTGGTGGACGAGGACCGGGAGGTGCTCCTCGGGGTGACGTTCGTGGGGCCCGACGTGGCCGAGCTGATTCACGCCGCCGCCATCGCGGTGGTGGGTGAGGTGCCCGTGAAGCGCCTCTGGCACGCCGTACCGTCCTATCCGACGCTGAGCGAGGTCTGGCTGCGGCTCCTCGAATCGTACGGACGGCAATCCGCCTGAGGGGTCGGCTCCGAAGAGTGTCAGAGGCTCACCGTAGTGTCGTCAGGACACAGGAGAAGGAAGATCATGCATACCGAATTCGCAGGAAACGGCCGCCCTCACGGGTCCGCCGGCAGCGTGGCTGAGTCGAGGGCCGCCGTCGCGCGGGCTGAAACCCCGCTGCTGGAAACCACACGGGCAGCGGTCCTGGCGTGTCCGAACGGCCCGGCGCTCGCCGGAGACCGGGGGCGGGCCGGACGATGATCGAATTCCGCTCCGTCTCCAAGACGTTCCCCGACGGCACGCTCGCCGTGGACGGCTTCAACCTGGTCATCCCGCCCCGGCAGACCACCGTCCTGGTGGGCTCCTCCGGATCGGGCAAGACCACCCTGCTCCGCATGATCAACCGGATGGTGGAGCCGAGCTCCGGCACCGTGGAGATCGACGGCGAAAGCGTCCTGGACCGTGACCCGGTGGCCCTACGGCGTGGCATCGGCTACGTCATGCAGAACTCCGGCCTGATGCCGCACTTCACCGTGCTGGACAACGTCGCCACCGTGATGCGGCTCAACGGCGCCTCCCGGGCCGACGCCCACACGCGCGCCCGCGAGATGCTGGACACCGTGGGCCTCTCCCAGAAGCTCGCGGACCGGTACCCGAGCCAGCTGTCCGGGGGCCAGCAGCAGAGGGTCGGCGTGGCCCGTGGTCTCGCGGCAGACCCGAACATCCTGCTCATGGACGAGCCGTTCGGAGCGGTCGACCCGATCGTCCGCGCCGAGCTTCAGCAGGAACTCCTGCGTCTCCAGTCCGAACTCGGCAAGACCGTGGTGTTCGTGACCCACGACATCGACGAGGCGTTCCTGCTCGGCGACCGCATCGTCATCCTCGGCGCCGGCGCGCAGATCGTGCAGGAAGGCACTCCCGAGGAGATCATCGCGAATCCTGCCGACGACTTCGTGGCCGCCTTCATCGGGGCGGACCGGGGCAAGCGCGCCCTGCGCCTGGTGGAGACCCCCGAGGGCACCGTGGTGGTCGACGCGACCGGTCGGACCCAGGGAGCGCTCGTGGACGCGCCGGCAGCGTCCGGAGCCGTGGGCGGAACCGCCCCGGCCGTGGCGCCGGGCGGCGGGACCGGCGGCTGACGTGACCTGGATCCTCGACAACCTGGGGCTGATCCTCAATCTGACCGGAGTGCATCTGCGGCAGAGCGTCATCGCCCTGGCCCTCGGCATCGTGGTCGCGATTCCGCTGGGCCGTTTCGCCTGGCGGTACCGGCTCGTCCGCGGACCCGTCATCCTGCTGACCGGGCTGCTCTACACGATCCCGTCGCTCGCGCTGCTGATTCTGCTGCCGGCGCTCTTCGGCTACCCGGCCACCAACGAGGCGAATCTCGTCACGGCGCTGACCATCTATGCCGTCGCCATCCTGGTGCGCTCCGTGGCTGACGGTCTCGACGCCGTGGACCCCGACGTGCGCCGCGCCGCCACCGCTATGGGGTACGCACCTGCACGCCGGTTCTGGACGGTGGAACTGCCCCTCGCCGCCCCCGTGATCCTCGCCGGGGTGCGCGTGGCGGCCGTCAGCACGATCGCCCTGGCCACGGTGGGCACCCTGATCGGGGTCAACAACCTGGGGTATCTCTTCACCAACGGGCTGGACCGCCGGCTCATCGAAGAGGTGTTCGCCGGAGTCGCCGCCGTGGTGATCCTGGCGATTCTCGTGGACGTGGTCCTGGTGCTTCTGGGGCGCCTGCTCATGCCCTGGCAGCGTGCCACGAACGGCCGGGCGAAGCGCTCGCGGGCCGCCGAGCCGGCGGAGGTGTCCGCATGAACCTCTTCGCCGATGCGGTCCGTTGGCTGACCGATCCCGAGCAGTGGACCGGCACCTACGCGCTCCCCACTCTCCTCGGACAGCACCTGCTGTACACGGCGCTGTCCGTGCTGATCGCCGCCATCGTCGCGGTGCCTGCCGGCTGGCTCATCGGCCACACGGGACGCGGCCGCGAGGTGGCCGTCGCGATCTCCGGCGCCGCCCGGGCCATTCCGTCGTTCGGGCTGCTCATCCTGCTGGTGCTCCTGTTCGGCGTGCTGCAGGTCCCGGCGGCGGCCCTCGTGACGTTCGTGCTGCTCGGCATCCCGTCCCTCCTGGCCGGCGCCTACACCGGGATCGAGGCGATCGACCGCCGCGTGATCGACGCCGCCAAGGCCATGGGCATGACCCCGTGGCAGGTGTTCTGGAAGGTGGAGTTCCGCCTCGGCCTGCCGCTGCTCATCGGCGGTCTCCGTGCGGCCACGCTTCAGGTCATCGCCACCGTCACCATCGCCGCCTACGTCAATCTGGGCGGTCTCGGCTGGCCCATCATCCAGGGCATCCCGCTGCGCCGCTTCGATCAGGTGCTGGCCGGCGCCCTGCTGGTGGCGGTCCTCGCCCTGATCGTCGATCTCCTGTTCGCCCTGGCCCAGCGCGCCGCCGTCCCCGCCGGGGTGCGGGTGTCCGGCGGCGGGCGCCAGGAGACCGAACCCCGTGCGCGCCGTCGCACGTCATCCCGCGTCCGGCTGAACACCCCAGCCGCGTCCAGACAGCACGCCGAGTGAAACTCCGCGTGAGGAAGTGAAGAGAGGAACCACCATGTTCACTGCTCGCATCGCCAGGATCGCCGCGGCCGGCGCCGCGCTCGCCGTCACTCTCGCCCTCAGCGCGTGCGGTTCCGGCAACCCGCTGGACCAGCCCAGCACCGCGGGAGGCGGCTCCGGGGACAAGATCGTCGTCGGGTCGCAGGCGTACTATTCGAACGAGATCATCGCCGAGATCTACGCCCAGGGCCTCGAGAAGGACGGCCAGAAGGTGGAGCGTAAATTCAACATCGGCCAGCGCGACGCCTACATGGGCGACGTGAAGTCCGGGGCGATCAGTCTGTTCCCCGAGTACACCGGCAACCTCCTGGAGTTCCTGCAGGGCAAGGCGTCCTCGACGAGCCCCGCCGATGTGTACGCCGAGCTGAAGAAGGCCCTGCCCAAGGGTCTTGTGGCGCTCGACTACGCTCAGGCCGCGGACCAGGACACCTACACGGTGACCAAGGCGACCGCCGACAAGTACGGCCTCCAGACGATCGCGGACCTGAGCAAGGTCCAGGGCAAGGTCACGATCGGCGGCGCCCCGGAGTTCGAGAAGCGCCCGTACGGACCGGCTGCCGCGAAGACCCAGTACGGCGTGGATCTCGCCTTCTCCGCGACCGGCCCCACCACCCTGGACGCGCTGCGTGCTGGGACGGTGCAGGTGGCGGACATCTACTCTGCGGATCCGGCGTTCGAAAAGGGTGACCTGGTCACGCTGAAGGATCCGAAGAACATGATCCTGTCCTCCAACGTGGTGCCGATCGCGAGCGAGGCCGTCTCCGGGAAGATCTCCAAGGTGATCAACGCGATCAGCGCGAAGCTGACCACCGAGGAACTGGTGAAGCTGAACGTCCAGAGCACGGTGGGCAAGCGCCAGCCGGCCGAGATCGCCACGGCCTGGCTCAAGGACAAGGGCCTGAGCTGACCGGCCTCGGCTGATCGGTCTCAGCTGACCGGCATCAGCTGACCGGCAGGGGACGCTCCGGGCAGGGGGTGGAGCGTCCCCGCCGTCGCGGGTCGTGGGATCCGTGACGGATGATGCGTGATGGAACGGAGGAGCGATGACGGAGGAGCATCCTGTGGACGGCGAGCCCCAGGGCACGGCTCCGGTCGGAACGGCGCCTGACGGCGCCGTCGTCGACTGGCTCCTGAGCGGTGACCCCGCACTGCGCTGGCAGGTCCAGCGCGATCTCCTGGACGCGCCCGAGTCGGTGTGGGAGGCCGACCGGGCGCGGATCGCGACCGAGGGCGCCGGAGCCAGGCTCCTCGCTCTGGCCGGGGAGGACGGCCAATGGGCCGGCGGGTCCTTCGTGCCCGAGGGCTTCACCCGGGCGGACTGGAAGGCGGAGGGGCAGCCCTGGACCGCCACCACGTACAGCCTCACGCAGCTGCGCGAGTTCGGTCTGGACCCCTCCACCCCGAGGATCCGGGAGATCGTGGAACTCGTGGGCCGGAACTCCCGCTGGGACCATGACGGCCAGCGGTTCTGGGACGGCGAAGTGGACACCTGCATCAACGCCAGGACGCTTGCGGACGGCGTCTGTTTCGGACTCGCACTTCCCGCCCTCGTCGAGTGGATGCTCGCCGAACAGCAGCCCGACGGCGGCTGGAACTGTGAGCGCGAGAACGGCTCCGTGCGCGCCTCCTTCGACACCACGATCAACGTCCTCGAAGCGCTCCTGGAACTGGAGCGCAACGGGCAGGGCACTCCGGAGACCCGACGGGCGCGTCGGGCGGGCGAGGAGTACCTCCTGGAGCGCGGCCTCTTCCTGCGGAAGAGCACCGGCGAGCCCGTCGACCCCGGATACTTGGATCTCCGCTATCCCTGGCGGTGGCGCTACGACGTCCTCCGCGCCGCCGACCACCTCCGGTCCGCTTCGCTCGTGGACGGCACCGCGCCCGACCCCCGGCTGGCCCCGGTGATCGACCATCTGCGCTCCCGTCGTCAGGCCGACGGCCGCTGGCTCCTGGACGACGAGCTGCGCGGCCGGGTCTGGTTCACCCTCGACGACGGCGTCGGCCTGCCGTCGCGCTGGATCACCTTCCGGGCGCTCCGGGTCCTCCGCTGGTGGGAGGCGGGGCGGGGCGCCTGAGGCGCCGGGCTGGTCTGCTGCCCACAACCACCATCGCGGTCACCGTTTCGAGCGCTGACCGGCAAGACTGGACCCAGGGAGGGTGCCCCCTTGCCTGCCATGCCTGCTCTAGGACTGCTTTCGCGGTCTCCTGATCAGGATGTAAAGGAGAGTCAGTAAGCCGAGGACCGCGCCCCCTTGCAGAACCCAGCGAGATGCTGCCATTCCAGCATCGAATGATGCCGAACCGTGTTCGGTGGAGAACAGGGTTGTCATCAAGATCGTGACCCCTGCGAGCAGCAAACACAGGGCGATGACGATGCACATTCGAATCGGAATGCCGAACCTTTTCCATGCATCAAGCATTTGGTTCCTCCATTCGACGACTTATCGACACCGGCAAGACTGCCGATCTACTTCCGGTATAAGACCGCGCTGTGGGCATTTTGAAGCATGTGACCTTGTCACGCCTGATATGAAATTGCGACTTGAGAAATGTTGAGCAACGGGTTTCTTTCGAGCTTCACGTTCGGCCGCCGATCGAGTGGCCCTGCTTGGGTGGCCGAGACATCTGACCGCCATCGCCTCCGCTGGTGGGAGGCGGGGCAGGGCGCCTGAGGCGCCGGGCTGGTCAGTGGACCCCGTCAGGGGGTCAGGACCGACCGCAGCCCGGTTCCGGCCGCCAGGTCCTCGAGGGCGTCGGCGGCCTCGGAGAGGGGCCGGACGCGGTCGATGAGCCGTTCGAGCGGCAGCAGCCCCGCGAGGTGGAGCCGCGCGAGCCGGGGGATGTCCACCTGCGCCACGCTCGACCCGTAATTGCACCCCAGGATGCTCTTGCCCTGGTCCGCCAGGTCGAACGGGTCGATGCTGGCCCGGGCGCCGATGCGGGTCATGCCGACCAGCACGGCGGCGCCGCCCGGAGCGAGCAGCCCGGGGAGGGTCTCGATGACCTTCTCGTTCCCGATCGCCTCGAACGCGAAATCCACGCCTCCGAACTGTTCCGTGACGAATTCGGTCAGGTCCGTCTCGCGAGGGTCCAGGGTGACCGTGGCCCCCAGTTCGCGTGCCATGGCCCGCTTCTCCTCGGACAGGTCCACCGCGATGATCGGGTCGGCGCCCGCGAGGCGGAGCCCCATCACCACGGAGAGGCCCACGCCGCCACAGCCGATGACCACGGCGGAGGCTCCCGCCGGGACCTTCGCGGTGTTCAGGACCGCGCCCACGCCGGTGGTCACCGAGCAGCCGAGGAGGGCGCCCACGGTGAAGGGCAGCCGCTCGTCGACCTTGACCGCCGCCGACTCCGGCACGACCACCTCCGGCGTGAAGGTGCCCAGCCCGAGGTAGGGCCAGAGGGGCTCGCCGTCGCCGTCGCGGAATGCGGTGGTGCCGTCCGGCAAGGTGTTGGACAGCGCGGTGGTGCCGGTGCACAGCCAGCCGCGGCCGGCGGCGCAGTTGACGCACCGTCCGCACGGGGCGAACCAGGACAGCACCACATGGTCGCCGGGCTGAACGGTGGTGACGCCCGGTCCGGTCTCCTCGACGATGCCCGCGGCCTCGTGACCGAGGACCAGGGGCTGCGCCGCGGGCCAGTCGCCGTTGACGATGTGCAGATCCGAGTGGCAGACGCCCGTGGCTCGGATGCCGACCCGGACCTGGCCGGGCCCGGGGGACGCCACGGTGAGCGGCTCCCGGGACACGCCGCGTCCGGCGCGGAAGGTGGTGGCTTCGGTCATGGTGGTCTCCTGATCGGAAGGCGGCAGCCGGAAGGCTGCCATCGGAACGGTGTGGAGGCGGACCCCGCCTACGCGGGACCCTGCCCGGAGAGCTGTTCGTCGCTCCGGCGTCGTTCGCTCTCCTCCGCCGCGAGGTCGAGCGAACGGCCCAGCAGCCAGTACGCCACCGAGGTGACGGCGAGGCCGACGAGCCAGGCGATGTCGACGTCGCCCAGGGCGGAGGCCACCGGGCCCACGAAGCTCCAGCCGCCGATGGTCGGCAGGACCATGAAGGGGATCTCGCTCAGGAGGCCGATGGCGAACGCGGTGAGTCCGCGCCAGCCCCAGGCGCCATAGATGCCGTTGGGCGTGAAGAGGTCCGCGATGGCGTAATGACCGCGCCGCACCACGAAGAAATCGACCAGATTGGTGGCCGTCCAGGGGACCAGGATGTAGAGCATCAGGGTCAGGGCGGAGAAGACCGTGGCGACGGATCCGGAGCTGATCGAGGAGGCCACCAGGTACCAGAGCACCGCGAGTCCGAGGACCGTGACCACGCGGGCGGTGGTCTTGGGCTTGATCGGGCGGATCGAGTCGACCGTGGTCAGGACGGTGAGCATGCCGCCGTAGGCGTTCATGCCCATGGTCGCGGTCAGGGCGAGCGCCGAGAGCAGGGCGGCCACGTTCCCGAGGGACGGGAAGATCGTGTTGCCCGCGGTCTGGAGGCCGGCGAGACCGTCGGTCGCGCCGAGGGCGATCGACAGCCACGCGCCCAGCGAGATCAGCCAGATGGCCGAGGAGGAGGCGCCTAAGAAGACGGCGGCGATCACGGACCGTGCCGGGGTGTTCGTGGGGAGGTACCGGGAGTTGTCGGAGACGTAGGGGGCGTAGGTGATGTTGTACGCCGCGCAGGCCGCGAACTGCGCCATGAAGGCGACCCAGGTGAAGCCGTAGTGCGAGGAATCCCAGGATCCGCCGGCGCCGCCGCTGATGACCCCGATGGTCAGGATCGTCATGATGGGCAGCGAGACGTACAGCAGGATGCGGAACGCCTTGTGCAGCCAGTCGTGGCCGAAGATCGCGAGGCCCGCGCCGGCCACCGTCGCGAGAACGGCGATCAGCGTCGGGTTCCAGCCGAAGGAGCTGTTCAGGCCTTCGCTCAACAGGACCGTGTCCGCCACGTTGAACGCGATGTACGTGAAGAGAGTGGCGAGGAGCGGGACCACGACGCCGCGGTAGCCGAACTGCGCCCGCGACTGGATCAGCTGGGGCAGGCCCATGGTGGGGCCCTGGGAGGCGTGGAAGGCCATGAAGACCGTGCCGACGGCGATGCCCAGGACGCTCGCCACGACGGTCCAGCCGAGGGAGAGCCCCATGGACGGGCCGATGAACCCGATGGGGATCGAGAAGTACTGGAAGTTGCCGAGGAACCACAACGGGCCCTGGTGCCAGAGTTTGCCGTGGCGTTCGCTCTCCGGGACCCAGTCGATGGACCGGGCTTCGATGAGCCGGGCGGGGCTGCCGGTGTCTGAAGGGGTGGTGGTCATGGCATTCCTTCGAGGGGAGGGATCCCGGGGAGGTGAGGTCCGGGAGAAGGGGGATGACGGCGTATCGGACGAGGCTGGAAGAGTCGGGTTGTCTGGTATGCAACGAAAGTTTTCACCATGGTATGGCCTGGATCACATTTTAATCAAATGGCATTTGGTTTTAGGTCGTGCGGGCGTGAACTGGAATACTCGGACCATGGCCAGACCCCGGACGCGTCTACTCTCGCGCGACATCATTCTGGACGCGGCGCTGGAACTGATCGACCGCCACCATGACTTCACGATCCAGGGGATCGGCAAGCACCTGGGCGTGAACCCGTCGTCGCTGTATCACCACCTCAGTGGCGGGCGGGACGAGATCATCAACGCACTCCGCGAGCGGTTCTACCGGAAGATCAGCCTTGACGCGCTGCGGGACGCGGACCGCCCCTGGCAGGAGCGCGTGGAGCACTGGATCCGTTCGTACCGCGAGGCCGTGGCGCAGTACCCCGCTGCGATCCCGCTCCTGATGGGGCGCATGGTGGATGACCGGCCCACGCTCGCCGTGTACGAGACGCTGGTCGCGCTGCTCGCGGAGGCGGGGGTGCCGGTCCGGCAGCGGGTCACGGTGGTGTCGATGCTCGACGCCGTCGTGTTCGGTTCGGCGGCCGACGCCGTCTCGCCGGACCCCCTCTGGCTCACGTCCCCGCTGTCGCAACCGGCGCTTCACGAGGCGGTCGCCGCCGCGACGCCGTCCGAGCGGGTGGCCGAAGGGCTCACCCTCGCCATTCAGGCGTCCGTCGCCTGGATCGAAGTCCTGGCAGCGAAAGCGTCCGAGGAGGCTACGCCGTCCCGGCCCCCGGCGCCCGGCGACGCATGAGCGCGCGGCCCGGCACGCCGTCGTACACCCGGGTGAAGCCAGCCTGCTCGAAGAGCGTCACCGTCCCGTGGAACAGGTCCGAGGAGGTCGCCTTGGGACGGTCGGCGGTGTCCACCGGGTAGCCCTCCACCCAGTCGGCGCCGTGCTCGGCCGCGAAGGCGACCGCCGCATCCAGGAGCGCACGGGCCACCCCGCGGCGGCGGTGCGTCCGCGCCACGACGAAACAGCTCACCACCCAGTGCTCGCCGTCCTCAGGCGGGACGGCGCGGTCGGCCTTCTGGACGAGCTGCAGGTGCTCCACGCGCGGGTAGCAGCGGCGCGGTGCGACGGCGGCCCAGCCGACCGCCGTCCCGTCGGCGAACGCCAGCACGCCCGGGGGCACCTCGTCCCGCTGGAATTGCTCGCGCAGCAGCTCCTTGCGTTCAGCGCGCGGCTGGCTCTTCCATTCGGCCGGACGCAGGGTGAACCACTGGCACCAGCAGCCCGCCGCGTCGCCGCCGAGGGAGAAGAGGCGCTCCACCTCCTCCCAGTCGGCAGGAGCTGTCCTGATGCCGTCGGGCCGGGGTGCGCGCGTGTCCACGGTGCTCATGAATCCACTCTGACGTGGGTCGGGTGTCCTGTCGAGAGCCGGGGTCCGTACCATCAGAAGGTGCGACTTCTCCTGATCGGCTTCGGTCTCCTTCTCCTCGGCGGCATCGCGGTGCTCACCGGTGTGCTGCCGGCCACCGAGGCGCTCGCGCTGGGCGAGCGGGTGCTGCCGGTACTGCTGTTCGCGGGAGGAATCACCGTGGTGGCCGAACTCGCCGCCGACGCCGGGGTGTTCCGCGCGGTCTCCGGCCTGCTGGCGGGCCTGGCCCGGGGCCGGACCGTCCTGCTCTGGCTCCTGATCGTGCTGCTCTCCATTCTGTGCACCGCGTTCCTTTCGATCGACACCACGGCCGTGCTCCTGACACCCGTGGTCGTCCTCCTCGCATCGCATGCCGGACTGCGGCCGTTCCCGTTCGCCCTGACCACCGTCTGGCTGGCCAACACCGCGTCGCTGTGGCTGCCCGTGTCCAATCTGAGCAATCTGCTCGCCACCCACCGGCTCGGCGACGGCAGCGCCGGGGGTTTCCTGCAACTGCTCTGGGCGCCTGCGCTGGTGGCGAGCCTGCTCCCGGCGCTCCTCATCTTCCTGCTGTTCCGGCGGGAGCTGCGGGGCACCTTCACACCGGAGGTGGTGAAGCCGCCGGAGGACAAGGTGCTCTTCTGGATCTCGGCGGCGGTCACGGCGGTGCTGCTGCCGCTGCTCACGAGCGGCCTGGAGCCGTGGATCCCGGCCTGCGCCGCCGCGGTGGCGCTCCTCGTGGTGTTCGCCGTGCGACGCCGGGCCTCCCTGAGCTGGCGGCTGTTCCCCGGGCCGCTGATCGTGTTCGTCTGCGGCCTCTTCCTCGTGGTGCAGTCGGTGCACTCGCTCGGCGTGACGAACGTCCTGAGCGGGCTGGGCAACCAGGGCTCGGGCCTTCCGCAGCTCCTCGCCATGGCCGGCAGCGGCGCCGTCGGCTCCAACGTCGTGAACAATCTGCCGGCCTATCTGGGCCTGGAGCCGTTCGCGACGTCGCCTCAGCTGCTCGGCAGTCTGCTGATCGGCGTCAACACGGCGCCCCTCGTGACGCCGTGGGCGTCCCTGGCCACGCTCCTGTGGCACGACCGCCTCAAGACGGTCGGCGTCAGCGTCAGCTGGGGCGCGTATGTCCGCCTGGGTCTGGTCGCCGCCCCGCTCGTGATGGTCGCCTCGGTCCTGGCCCTCTGGCTCACGCGCGGCTGAGGCGTCACCCTCGTTCGCTATGGTTGCTGTAGTCAACCGATCCCAGGAGGTCTCATGTCGTACATCGTGGATTTCGTCAACGTCTCCACCACCGGACTGGAGTCCTCGCCCGTCGTGGACGCGCTCGCCGGACTGCGGGCGAATGAGGCCCGGTACTTCAAGAACAAGTACGACCACGTCTTCACCGTCCAGCCCGCCGCCGAGGCGCCCGAGGTCCTGGAGCGCGTGAACCGCATCCTGCGCGAGGAGCGGGACATCGTCATCGCTTCCACGCCGTTGGAGGTCTCCTCCTTCGAGGTGGACGGGATCCGGATGGACTACGTCATCTACGAATCGGGCCTGGTCCTCAACGTGATGTACACGCTGGAGGACGGCGGGAAGCGGGCCGTTGGTTTCAAGCTCTCCCAGGGTATGGAGGTCCCGGAGGAGCTGGCGTCCCGCTTCAAGTTCGCCCGTCAGAAGTCGAAGCTGGCCGGCGAGATCCGCGGCTCGTACTTCGTGATCAAGGGCGAGTACTGAGCCCCCGACTGCCGAGCCCCGTCCCTGAACGGGCGGGCCGCCGCCCTCGTGAAAGGAAGTCCGGTCGTGCCCTCATCCCAGGCATCCCCGTCCCGGCCCGCCGTGCGCGCCGCCGGAGTCCTGCTCCTGCTGGCCCCGTGCTGGTACCTGTTCTGCGAGACCATCGCCGCGCTCGGCTTCCCCGGGTACGACTACGCCCGCAACTACATCAGTGACCTCGGCGTCCCCGCCGGCGGCGTGTTCGAGGGCCGGGCGATGGAGTCCCGCCTCGCCGAGGTGATGAACGCCGGCTTCGTCGGCGAGGGACTGCTGATCACGCTCGCCGTCGTCGCGCTCCTTGCGGCGGACGCCGGACGACGACGGCGCCGCGGCGCCCTCTTCGCCCTCCTCCTCGTGCACTCCGCCGGCATCGCCGTGGTGGGCCTGGTGCACGGCTCGCCGGAGAACGCGGCCAACGGGCTGATGCTGTTCCACGGCCTGGGGGCCGTGGCGGCCATCGGGGCCGGCAATGCCGCGGCGCTCGTGGCGGGGACCGGCGACGCGCTCGCATTCCGCGACCAGCCCGGCGGCGCGCTGTACCGGAGGATCAGCGCAGTCCTGGGCGCGGCGGGCTTCGTGTTCGCCGTGCTCCTGACGACGCACACCTGGCTGCCGGACGGCGTCTGGGAGCGTGGTTCCGTCTACACGATCATCGCCTGGGAGCTGGTCACGGGCATCGCCCTGCTCCGCCGCACCGGTCGCTGACCACTTCCGTCCCGCTCCCTCATCGCGAAGGAACAGCTCGCGCCCTTTCCCGCGCAGGGAAGGGGCGCCAGCTGTTCCTTCGCGGCGCGTTCAGGAGGCGCGAAGGGGAGACGTGCTCAGGGCGCGAGCCGGTAGAAGACCGAGCCGAGCTGATGGCCGGGTTCGGTGGCGGGGTCCCACGCGACGCCGTCGGGGGTGGCGGGGTTGCCTGGCTGGGAGTTGCTGCTCTGGGGCCAGACGAGCAGTTTCCAGTAGCCCGGCAGGTCGAGCCGGAACGAGCCGAGGGTGGCTCCGAGGTACACGCCGGAGGCATCGCTCACGTAGTCCGGGACGGTCAGCGCGCGCGGTGCGGGCGTGACCGAGGCGGCGGCGCCGGATTCGTGGACGAACTGGAAGAACACCGAGGTGGTCCGGTCGTTGCCCTCCGCGGGGGTGCGCCCGGAGGTCTTCGCACCGACGAAGAAGCGGTTGCCGTCGATCAGCCCGTCCGAGCCCGCGTCGATGACGTTGCCCCAGCCGGTCTGCGAATCGGGGCCGGGGTATCCCGGGACGCCCGCGGTGATGGTGTCCCAGGCGTTGACGCCGAGGGGCCGGCCGTCGCTGCCGAAGTGGATGTGCTCGAACGGCATGGACAGCGTGGTCACGGCGCCGTCGGGCCAGGTGGCGCGGATCGGCCACGAGTAGGAGCCGAACGGGGCGTTGGGGACGTCCGCGTCACCCCGGGCGGAGAGGAAGATCCGCTCGAAGTCGTCGTCCAGGCGCTGGGCGTGCACCATGTCGTAGCGCTGGCCGGTCGGGGGAGCGGTCGGACTCAGGACCGTCCAGCCGGCACCGGCCTCCGGGTGGAAGAGGTACTCGAGGCGGCGGGGGCGCACGCCGCGGGGGACGATCGCCGTGAAATCGGCACGGAACTCGTCGGGGCCGCCGCCGATGGCGTTGATGCCGCCGAGGAGGGCCATCGAGTACACCGCCTCCACGGTCAGGACCGCCGTCGCCGTGACGCTCGTCCCCCGGATCTCCGCCGCCACCGACGCGGTCCCGGCCACGGTCCCGGCCCGGAACGGCGGCACGGTGAACGCGCCGTCCCCTCGCCCGACCACACGCGGCAGGCCGGCGCCGCCCGCGCCGTCCACCCAGACGAAGCCGGTCGGCAGCGTCACCGCGACGTCCTGGCCGCCGGTCGCCGTCGCCGTCGTGATCACACCCTGCACCACTGCCCCCGCGACGACGACGCCCGGCACCCCGGTGAGCGCCAGACCGGGAGCCGCGCTCGCGACGGCGGCCGGCGCCGCGACAGCCGCAGCGATCACCGGGACCGACCACGCGGACGCCCGGACCACCGAGCGCCGGGAGTGCTGCGGCCGCCCGGGGCCGGTCGGACGGTCCCGGGGCCCGGGACCCGCCTCCGCCGGGGTCCGGTGGTGGGTGTGGAAGTGCTCGGTCATGGGTGCTCCTGGAAATCTCCGGCCCGTCGGCTCGCTGCGTCCGGGACTGCGCAGGGCCTCGGAAGGGCCTGCCTGACCTGGAGAAACTATCCGGGTGGACGGGCGGCAGAGCGGGATCTGAGTGTTTTTCCACCGGGCTTTCCACCTGCTGCGGCCGGGTCCGTGAGGCCCGTCACGCGGGGTGGTGAACGGCGTCTCAGCTTTCGAAGAAGCCGCCGCGTTCCAGAAGTTCCACGGCCTCCTGGCGGGAGTTCACCTGGAGCTTTCGGTAGATGGCGATCGCCTGGGACTTCACGGTGCTCGGGGCGACGTGGAGTTCCTGCGCGATCTGCGGGAGCGGTGTGTCCGAGCGGAGCATCGTGGCGACGAGCCGTTTCCGCTCGGACAGGGCGGGCAGCACGAGCGCCGGCTCCGCGGTCTGCAGCACGTCGTCGGCCTGCCGGAGCAGGAGCGCCGCGTCGGCTGTCAGCTCGGGGGAGTGCTGTGCCAGCCGGGTCGCGAGGTATTCGAGTTCCGGGAGCGGGGTGGTCAGCAGGGCCGGGCCGGACGCCGACAGCCGGAGGAGCTGCACCGCGTCGCCGAACTCGTGAAGGGCCGTCTGGGTGTTACCGAGACGGAAGTTCGCGATGGACCGACGCAGCAGCACCTGGGGCAGCGTCCAGAGGTTGTGGGCGCTGCGCAATTGGAGGCAATCGCTCGTCCCGCTCAGGACGCCCCGGTAGTCCTGAAGCTGCAGCGCCGCCGACGCGCGCAGCGTGCCGGTGCAGAGGAAGTGGTTCTCCGAGGATTCCAGACCCCGCAGCACGCCCTGCGCGCGAAGGGGATCGCCGCGGAGGATGAGGAGGAACGCCTGAAGGGACACCGCGTAATCACGGAGGAGCTTCGGCGTGAACGGCTGGCTCTTGCCCATGGCCAGCAATGACGCCTGGGCCATGGCCTCGTGGAGCCGGCCGTGCAGGACATGGCACAGCACGGACACCATGGCCACGAGCGACGCGGCGCTCGCGTCGGCCTCCTGCAACGCCTCGACCCGGGGCAAGAGCCGGTCCATCCTTCCCCGGTCCGCCTGCGTGAAGGCGAGGAGGGACTCCGCGATGCCCTCCATGTACTCGGCCCGGCGGGTGTCCCAGCCCTGTTCCCGGGCAAGACTCCGGAGGGCGTTCAGATGGTCCTCCGCCAGAAGATGCTCGCCGCCGAAGGCCGCGGCCGTCGCCAGCAGCCCGTGGGCCCGCTGCATCCAGCGCGGATCCCCGTGGGCCGCGGCGTAGTCGGCGAGCCGGACGCCATGCTCCAGGGCGCACGTGGACAGGCCGGCGGCGAGGGCGGCTTCGGACAGTGCCGCCTCCAGGGCCAGGAAGGCGGGGACGGCGTCCGTCGCAACGGGCGCGACCGCCAGCCGGGATTCGCGCACCGTTTCGGCCAGGTCCAGGGCGGCCGTCAGGTCGTTGACGCGGACCTGGGCCATGATCATGGCCGCGCCGATGCTCTGGCGTTCCGCCGCGGAGAAGGCGAAGCGGTCCAGGGAGGACGGCTTGACGAGCCGCAGCGTGTCGATCATGAACCGCGGGACCGTGGTGCCCCCGTGCAGGGTCGAACCGATGAGGTGTTCCGTCGCCTGGAGGATCCAGACGCGATGTGAGGACTGTTCCGCGGCCATGCTCGACCTCCCCCGTCGTCGGCCCTGCGAGCCGGGGCTGCCCGAGCTGACCAGAGGAATCCGCTGAGAGCTCGGTCCCGACGTCTGCGGTGGGCGGGTCCCGGTCCTCCGGTTATACCCCACCCGTTCCTCCGCTGCCACGCCGTGAAGCCGTGCGCCGCGAGCGTGCGGCGCTCGCCGCCGTCGCGCCTCCCGCTCCACGCGAGAGAACACATGGTGCCCCTTCCCATGCTGGGAAGGGGCACCATGTGTTACTTCGCGGGATGGAGAGGGATCAGATGCCGACCGAGGTGATCGCGTTGTTCACCTGGGTGCAGTCTGCGGTGGTGGTGCCGGCGACGCCGTTGGTGACGTTGGCGGTGCAGGCCTGCTTCAGTGCGCTCTTGAGGGAGGCGTACGTGGCGTTGGACGGCAGCAGGGTCTGCGTGGTCCAGTACAGCTCGGCCGCCTTGTGGACGCCCAGGCCGGTGATGGTCTGACCGTTGAAGGTCGCGCCGTCGGTGATCAGGTAGGCCAGCTTGTTGCCCACGCCGCTGTTGGTGTGGACTCCACCGTAGTCGTTGTTCTGGTTCGGGTTGGTGCTGGTCGCGTGCCAGTAGGTGCCCTTGTAGATCTCCGGCTGCTGGTAGTTCTTCGGGCTCTTCATGTCACGGATGACGCCCAGCGAGCTGCCCTCGCCCATCTTCCACCGGTTGGCGGCGGTGTCATCGGAGCTGCCGTTGCTGATGTCGGTGAGTTCGCCGAAGATGTCGGACATGGACTCGTTGATGGCGCCGGCCTCGTTCTGGTACTGCAGGCCGTTGGTGCGGGACGTGACGCCGTGGGTCAGCTCGTGGCCGGTGACGTCGTCGGTGGTGACACCCTCGCCGTAGACCATGGCGCTGATCTCATCGGACCAGAAAGCGTTGGTGTACGGGCAGGCGTCGCCGCTGACACACTGACGGACGCTGCCGCGGATGGCGGTGCCCAGGCCGTCGCTGTAGTTCGCGCCGACCAGGGTGGTCAGGTCACCGGCGTTGGTGTTGGCCGCGTAGAAGGAGCTGGTGTCGCCGAAGAAGTTGTAGACGGCGTTGACGTCAGCCACGGTGGAGGCCGCCTGGCCTTCCTTGCGCTTC
The DNA here is from genome assembly GCF_029690065.1 of Arthrobacter sp. Y-9. Classification (NCBI taxonomy): domain Bacteria; kingdom Bacillati; phylum Actinomycetota; class Actinomycetes; order Micrococcales; family Micrococcaceae; genus Arthrobacter; species Arthrobacter sp. Y-9. The sequence goes on along the minus strand of NZ_CP121463.1, from coordinate 3,465,667 downwards.
AGGACGTTCTTGGTGCCCACGCCGCACTTGAGGTCGTCGTAGGTGACGCCGCTGTTGCGGTTGGCGTCACACACGGCGCGGTTGAGCTCGTGGGTGTTGGTGGCAGTGGCCAGGACCGTGGGTGCGCCGGTGGCGGCGACGGTGACGGTGAAGCTGGCGTCCTTGTTGCTCACCACGACTTCGTAGGCGGGCTGGCCGACGGTGCCGCCCTCCGGGAAGCCGGCGAGGGCCGGCGCGTACCAGACGGTCTTGGTGACCTTGGCCTTGGAGGCCGGGAGCTTGACCTGCGTGGCGGCCGCTTCCTTGGCGGCCTTCTCACCCTTGGCCAGGTCCCGCTGCTGCGGGAAGGTGGCGCTGGTGGTGCCGGTGGCCACGGAACCCATGGCCTGGATCAGGGCCCCGTCCTTGTCGAGGGTCTGGGCGATCGAGGAACCGGCCACTTCGTGACCGTCGATCACCTGCACGAAGCGGGCGAGATGACCGGTGCCGAGCTGCTGGTCACGGACCTGCTTGAACTGGGATCCGGGCGCCGAGCCGAAGGACTCCTCCAGCATTCCGCTGACGGTATTGCGATCGACACGATGTGACTTGCTCTTGAACACGAAGCTCTCGGCCTGGCCTGACTTCGAGGTGAACGCTTGGCTGTCATCCGGGTTGTTCTGGCCGGCCCAAGCCGTGTTGACGGAAAGGCCGACTGTGGCGAGTGCGCCGACAGCACACATGGTTCCCAGCCTCTTGAGGCCTGACGTGGATCGCACGATGATTCCTCCTGATTTTGATTGGTGTTGCCCCCCGACTGAGAATGCAGGAGAAGTTAACTCGCAGTCAAGAGGTTTTTAAATTTGTCATGAAATGACATCTTCAAAAAATCGGCGTGAACTGAGAGTCCACTCCGCCACTTCCGCGGGATGACGCGGGAAGAGCGGGTCATCGCCCGCCGCTCCGGGCTCCCGGGGAACTTCGCGCTAGCCTTGGAAGGCGGCGTGTGTCGAAGCCGTGTCACACCGTCCGGAGGGAGCTTTACCGATGCGCGAGCCGTCCAGGACCACCGCCCACGGCACGGTCCCCCCTCTGCATCTGGACCCCCGGGCGATCGGCTGGGTCTTCGGCGGTGGAGTGCTCGGCGCCTATGCGCGGTACGGACTGTCCGTGGCCGTCCCAGCTCCTGGCGACTGGCCCTTGGCGACCGTCCTGATCAACGTGCTGGGCGCCTTCCTGCTCGGCCTGCTGCTGGAGTCGCTCATCCGCCGCGGCTCGGACATCGGCTGGGCGCGCCGCATCCGTCTCGTGGCCGGCACCGGCTTCCTGGGCGCCTTCACGACGTACAGCACCTTCGCCGTCGACGCCGTCCATCTGCTGCAGGCCGGCCGCCTCTCCGAGGCGTTCGGCTACCTCGCCGCGACGCTCCTGCTCGGGGGCGCCGCCACGGCGCTCGGGATCTGGCTCGCCGCGCTGAGCCATCGCCTGCGGGAAACGCGCCGGGACGGTCGCGCGACGCCGGGAGGAGCGGCATGAGCGCGCTCGTCCCGTTGTGGCTGGCTCTCGCGGGAGGCGTGGGCGCGGTCGCGCGATTCATGCTCGACGGCGCGGTGCGGCGCCGCTGGCCCACGGACTTCCCCTTCGCGACCCTGGTCATCAACGTGACCGGGTCCTTCGCCCTGGGCGTGCTGGCCGGGGCTGTGGCGGCCCAGAGGATCGGCCCGGAAGCCCTGCTGATCGCCGGTACCGGGTTCCTCGGCGGGTACACGACGTTCAGCACGGCGAGCCTGGAGACCGTCCGGCTTCTGCACAATCGCGAGCCGCTGCGGGCGGTGCTCTACGGCCTGGGCGGCGCGGTGCTGTGCCTCCTGGCCGCGTGGGGCGGGATCCTGCTCGCCTGACACAGGGCCGGCCGGTGCTCACGGTTCAGGCACACGGTTCCGGTCACACGAAAGCCCGTCCGAACCGGCGGTGTCACCGGTTCGGACGGGCTTCGTGGTCAGGCCGTCAGAGCCTGCCCATCGCGCCGACGATCGGCCGTGGGTCAGGCGGCGCCGTCGGCACGGACACCGGCTTCGATCCGTTCGCCGACCTCCTGGTCGATCTTCTTCCAGTATTCGAAGACCCGGCTGAGGACCGGTTCCACGACCTGGCCGGACACCATGCCGACGACCGTGTCCACGAGGCGGTCCCGCTCGGCGTCGTTCATGACGTCGCGGACCAGCGTGTGGGCCTGACCGAAGTCGTCATCCTCGGCGTGCAGCGTGTACGCGGAACGGACCAGCTCGCCGTCGGCCTCCCAGCCGTTCTCCGCCCGGCCCTCCGTGTCCTGGTACGGGCGGCCGTACGAGTTCGGCGCGTAGACGGGGGCCGCGCCGCTGTGATGGTACTGCAGGGTCCCTTCCTTGTCGTAGGAGTTCAGCGGTACGGCCGGGCGGTTGACCGGCAACTGGTTGAAGTTGGTCCCGAGGCGGTTCCGCTGCGCGTCCGGGTAGGAGAAGGTCCGGGCCAGGAGCATCTTGTCCGGGGAGACACCGGTGCCCGGCACCAGATTCGACGGGCTGAACGCGGCCTGCTCGATCTGGGCGAAGTGGTTCACCGGGTTCTGGTTGAGCGTGAAGCGGCTCACCGGGATGCGGGGGTAGTCCTTCTTCGACCACACCTTGGTCAGGTCGAAGGGGTTGAAGCGGTAGCTCCGGGCCTCCTCGTACGGCATGATCTGGACCTCGACGCGCCAGGACGGGAACTCGCCGCGGCCGATCGCCTCGAAGAGGTCCCGGCGGTGGGCGTCGGCGTCCTCGCCGGCCAGGGTGGCGGCTTCGTCGTTCGTGAGGAACTCGAGGCCCTGCTCGGTCAGGAAGTGGTACTTGACCCAGAAGCGCTCGCCGGCGTCGTTGACCCACATGTAGGTGTGGGAGGAGTAGCCGTTCATGTGGCGCCAGCTCCGCGGGATGCCGCGGTCGCCCATGAGGTAGGAGACCTGGTGCGAGGATTCGGGGGAGAGCGTCCAGAAGTCCCACTGCATGTTGACGTCCCGCAGGCCGGAGTCCGGCAGGCGCTTCTGGGAGTGGATGAAGTCGGGGAACTTCATCGGATCGCGGACGAAGAAGGTCGGCGTGTTGTTGCCGACGATGTCGTAGTTGCCGTCCTCGGTGTAGAACTTCAGCGCGAAACCGCGCACGTCCCGCCAGCTGTCCGGCGAGCCGAGTTCGCCGGCCACCGTGGAGAAGCGGGCGAGCATCGGGGTCACGGCGCCCTGCTGGAACAGCTTCGCCTTGGTGTAGGCCGAGACGTCCTCGGTCACCTCGAGCTGCCCGAAGGCGCCGGAGCCCTTCGCGTGGGGGCTGCGCTCCGGGATGCGTTCCCGGTCGAAGCGCGCCAGCTTTTCGATGAGCGCGATGTCATGGAGCAGCAGGGGGCCGTCCGGGCCGACGCTGAGCGAGTGGGCGTCGCTGTCGCGACGGGCTCCCGATTCCGTGGTCGACGGCACCGGGGCGTCGAGTTGCGAGTCACTGTCGAATGTCATGTCGTGCTCTCCTTCGGTTGTTCGGGTCAATCCGTTCCCGGGCGAGGTGCACTCGGCGCCGAAGGAGAACCCCCGGCAGTCCGGATCCGCGGGGGACCGGAGCGTGGCGCCATCGCTCTGAGCTGGGGTTTCCCTCTCCGGACGGCACCGGGTCGCGAGATGCGCCTCGCACGGCCATTCTTCAAGAAACCATCACGAGCGTCAAAGGCATCGGTCCCGCTGGGTATGGCGACCGTGCGGGGAACGGGGTTTCATGCGCCGGCGCCGGAGGAGTTCGGGCGGATGTCCGGTGTCCAGCGTGAAGTGGGGATCATCGCCTGTCAGATCGCAAGGCGGCATGTCTGAAGCGAACCGTCCGCTGGGGGATACGGCGAACGAACGAGGAGCCCTTGACTCGCTGCTCCGTTCCTTTAGCGACGAAACCACGCGCACTCTGCGCCCTTTGGTCAGAGGAGCCCGCGTGTGAAACGCGGCTTTCCGGGCCAGTGGAAACGCTGAAGCGGGAGCACGGTATCTGGTCGGCAATCTCGTGGGCATCCTCAGCTATTTTGAGCCCCGCCTGAAAGCACTCATGACGAGCGTTAATGGGGGACAGCGGCTCGTTGGCCAACGGCCTGTCGGCGTGCACTATGTGTGGCTGGCCGTAACCGGTTGACTCAGACTCATCGTGCTAGCCACATCGATGATGCGCGGGGATGAGGGCCGTACGCCACCCGCGAAGCCGTCACGACCAACGACGGCTCGAAGGCCCGGACGATGGCTTCGACCCTGCGCCTACTCAAGGCCGAGCAGCAGTCCCCAACGAAAAGCTCAGCTACCTGCGCCGCGCGGCAGAGAACTAGGAACGCGGAGCCCGGGCGCGCACCTGCGGCGACGTCGCCGTGCTCGCCGGGCACAACCGAGCCCACCACCTGGTCTACCGGCCTTGGGCCGGTCCTGGAGGCCGCCGAGCTCGCGCAGCGCTGGCGGGGGACCTGGCCGCCGGGGTGGACGCCTTTCGGGACCGCTACAACACCCCCGAGACCGAGGCGACTCCGATCCCGGAGACCCTCAGGGAGCAGGAGATCGCCAAGGACCTTCACGAGCGCGTCGTGGCGACGTCCCGGACCGCGCATGCCAGCCGCACCCATGCCAAGAACGATGACCTCGTTCTTGACGGCATGAAGGAGGTCGAGAAGGCCGCGGAAACCCACAGGCACCGTCCAGTCACCGACACCCAAGCCACGCCTCATGACCCGGATGGAACGCCTCGCCGCGGAACGGGTCGAGAAGAACCGCCAAGCCCGCGAGGCCCAACGTGCAGCCGAGACGCCCGAACAGACACGGAACCGTGAGGTCGCCGAATGACTGGCCGCGGAGCAGGCGCGAGAGGCTGCCGAGCTTGCACACGGTCACGAGCTCTGATCAGCTAGGCCGATGTACCGTTCACCAGGGCGGTTGCAGCGAGGATTGCGAATAGCTGAAGTGGGCCCGGCAGGAGTACGAAAGGATAAAGATGACAGATGGGGGAACATGATGCTGCAACAAAGAAGGATGTGAAAGAACACGGCAATCAGCAACCCTTACAAAGGTCACTGAGTGCGGTTCTTCAAGATTTCATTACTGTAAGCGGGATCCTAACGCTTGCCACTATGATGATTATTGGCATAATTGCAGCCGATAAAACCAATGAAAAGTTTTTCGATCTAATGGAAAAGATCGGCATGGCTGTACTTGAAAACTACGGCTGGGCTTTCGGAGGCTACGTTAGTGTCCTCTTGGGTTTCTACGTCGTAGTTATCGGCGGCCAATTTATTGGCGATAGTGTTTTCCAACACAAAATTCGCCAAGACCTCGGTTCAATTGGACTGATTATTGCAGGAACTTTGGTCCCGTCGGTTACCCTTATCGCGCTTGGGTGCGCGGCCAAACCGGAAAAGGCTGGCGCGCTTTTCCTCGTAGCCCCGTCGGCACTTCTTGTGGGATTCCTTGCAATTCGATTGGCCGCTCTTGGTGTTTGGGAGAAGAACCTCAGGCTAGCTGCCGCGCGGGAGGATCGCATTCGAGCGAAACAAACGCTGAGTAGGCTGAAAGTTCGCTCAGACCGCAATCCAGTGGCAGTGGGAACTGTCAACGCATCCGTGGCTCTAATCTTTGGTTTTGCCGTTGAGTATCTAACCATGGGAATGCGTTTTTTGTCTGATCCTGTCTTAGCGTTGCTAACGCTTGGCGCTAGCGTAATGGTGGCATATTTGCTTGTACACGTAGCAATATTTTTCCACAGGAGAAATCTCCACTATGTTGGCTCGCAGCGTAAACTCATGCCGTGGTTTTTAATTGTAGCGACATATGTATGTACATTTACCACAATTGTGAGATTGCTGACCAGAGGCGTCGTTCCTGGTTTTGCATTGTTGGTTTCGACGGCCACGTTCCTGCTTGTGGTGACTACCATTCGAGGACGAAAGAATGGCTCTTTTTTTACACGGTGGTCTCTTTGGGGTGCAGCCGTACGTATGGCAATCAACGACACAAGGGCTACGTTGAGTCGCGCGGATCGTGAAATTCGAGAGCTAACCAACGTGTGGGTCAATCACTGACCGGACTAGCTGCTGACCTTCAGTTCGTCGGATTTTTTCGAGCGATGCGGCTCAATGCGGCCTCCGTCCTTTTTCTCCGCCGGTCGATGACCTGCGCCGTTCGTGCGGCGGGTAGGTCATGAACCCTGGAAGTGTATGCGCTGCGCCTCGAGCACAGCCCGGAGGCTAATCCCCAATGTAGGAGACGCGCTCGTCCCAGCCCTCCGGACCTGTGCGTCGTACTGGCCCCTGGCAGACTCTGCCAGGGGCCAGTACGACGGCCTCCGCGATCACCGCCCGCGAGACGCCAGCCTGGTGGATATCACGGATCCCGGAGACCACCAGGTCGTCGAGCCTGTTCACCAGGCCGAGCGCCCCGTGATGCGAGCTCGCCGCGTTGTCGGGGCTGGGGACCGAAGTCAGCCCTGCCTGATTGTCTCCCCGAAGCAAACCGAAAATCCCCCGGCCGGCGCGCCACTGCGCGCCGGCCGGGGGATTCAAACCCGGAGAACCTTCAGGATTCAGCCGGGGTAAGGCTTGATCAGTGGTGCTTCTTCTCGTCGCCCTCTTCGCGGCGGCGGTCCTGGGAGCCGAGCTCGGCGCCGTCGGTGCCTTCGAAGAAGTCGCCATCGCGCCGTTCCTGGCGCTGCTCTTCCTGCTCGTTGTGCTCTTCGCGTAGTTCGTCGTTCTTGTCGTGTCCCATGACAGCTCCTTGATCCGCTCGGTGTGAGCCATTCGGTGTGGTCGGTCTCAGGCTATACCCGCCGAGTGGTAACGTTCCTGTCGAAAATCGCAGTCCCGCAGGGGCGTTCCAAGGCTCCCTTACGCCGGAATGACCGGGCCTCCGGCGGCACTCCGGAGAAGTGCGGGGCTCCACGCGCCGGATGTCCGACGGCCACGCCCGCTGAACGGCGTCGTGAAGTTCTATGGTGGCTGTCAATCGGTGCGTGGTCGCAGGGGAGAGCACCCGCTCGCCCCTGCGACCGGCGCCTAGCTCAGGAACTCACGGGCGGCGGCCACCAGGGCCTTCACGCCGTTGTCCAGTGTCGGGTCGATCACGGGGGCGAAGAACGGCGAGTGGTTGGAGGGGATGTCGTCGGGCATCCGGCCGGTCTTCGCCACGATCTCCGCGAGGGACGGCTCGCCGCCGCCCAGGAACCAGTAGACCAGCGGCACGTCGGCGGCCGTGGAGAACTCCCCGACGTCCTCGCTGCCGGAAAGCGGCCCCGGGTTCAGCACCCGCTGCTCGCCGAGCACGCCCCGCAGCACGGTGGCGACCCGCTCGCTCGCGGTGGGGTCGTTGACCGTGACGGGGAAGCGCTCGAAGTACTCGATCGTCGGTTCCTTCGGACTGGCCGAGGCCTGCGCCTCCGCCTTGGCCACGCGCTCCACGCTCTCCAGGACCTTGGAACGGACCTCCTCGCGGTAGCTGCGCACCGTCAGGCCGAGGGTCGCCTTGTCCGGGATGATGTTGTTCTTGGTGCCGGCGTGAACCTGGCCCACCGTCACGACGGCGGTGTCCAGGGCGCTGATCTCGCGGGACACCACGCCCTGCAGGCGGTTGATGACATTGGCCGCGAGGTACACGGGGTCCACCGTCGCCTCGGGGCGGGAGCCGTGTCCGCCCACGCCGTGGAGCGTGATGCTGAGGCTGTCCGCGGCGGCCATGGCCGGGCCGGGCGTGAGACCGATGAAGCCGGCCGGGATCGGCGCGACATGCTGCCCCAGCACCACGTCAGGACGCGGGAAGCGGTCCAGGAAACCGTCGCGGAGCATCTCCGCGGCGCCGCCACCGGCCTCCTCGGCGGGCTGGAACACGGTGACGAGCGTGCCCGACCACTCCTCGCGGAACCCGGCCAGCAGTTCGGCCGCCCCGAGCAGGCAGGTCACGTGCACATCGTGGCCGCAGGCGTGCATGACGGGGACGTCGTTGCCGTCCGGATCGGTCCCGCGGGCGGTGCTGGCATAGTCGAGGCCGGTCTGCTCCTCGACGGGCAGGCCGTCCATGTCCGCGCGCAGCAGCACGGTGGGGCCGACGCCGTTGGCCAGGACGCCGACGACGCCGGTCCGGCCCACGCCCTCCGTCACCTCGAAGCCGAGCTCACGCAAGTGCCCGGCGACGATGCCGGCCGTGCGGGTCTCCTGGAAGGAGAGTTCCGGGTTGCTGTGGAGGTCCTTGTATATGGCGGTGAGATCCAGAGTCATGTCCCCAGGCTAGTTGCGTTGAGCAACCACAGGAAGCGCCGCGCCGGACGCACGGCCACCTCGCCAGCCAGGTTCTCTGGCCAACGGGAGCCGGGCGGGCGAGGCTGCCGGACGTCTGGTCAGCCGACGACGACGCGCTGCGCGCCGAGGCCCGGGGCCTCGATCTCGACCACGTCACCGTGCTTGAGGTAGTCGAACCGGCCGGACATGGCGACGCCTTCGGGGGTGCCGGTGATGATCACGTCGCCCGGCTCCAGGGCCATGAACTGACTGACGTGATGCACCAGGAACGCGGCGCGGAAGACCATGTCCGCCGTCGTCGAGCGCTGGCATTCCACGCCGTTCACGCGCGTGGCGAGGGGGAGCGAGGAGACGTCGAAGGGTGTGCCGTCCGCGCCGACGGCAGGGACCAGCCACGGGCCGAGCGGCGTGGAGCCGGGCAGCGACTTGCCCTTCGTCCACTGACCGCCCGCGCCGCCCAGCTGGAGGGAGCGCTCGGAGAGGTCGTTGGCGAGGACGTAGCCGGCGATGGCGGCCTGCGCCTCGTGTTCGTCGGCCAGGAGGTGCGCGGGGCGGCCGATCACCAGGCCGAGCTCCACCTCCCAGTCGAGCTGCTCTCTGCCGGGCAGGCCCGGGAACTCGTCGTAGGGGCCGGCGACGGTGTTGGCGGGCTTGAGGAACACGACCGGCGACGCCGGCGGCTCCAGGCCGGACTCCGCGGCGTGGGCCGCGTAGTTCAGGCCGATGCCCACCAAGGTTCCGGGGCGGGCCACCGGGGCGCCGATCCGGGCGGACGGCTCGACGGCGGGCAGCCGCCCGGCGTCGAGGGCCAGCTGGGTCTCGGCCACGAAGTCGCGGGAGAGGAAGGCGGAGTCGATGTCCTGCGTCAGGGGCAGGAGGCTGAAATGCCGGGTGCGGCCGTTGGCGTCATCGACAACCACCACGGGCTCCTCGGCCCCGAGGGAGCCGAAACGGGCGAACTTGAGGGTCATGCCACCAGTGTCCGGGCAGGCCGGGGTGAGGGTGAAATGTGACTGCGACGCGCGTCACGGGGAACGGGCGCCGGGGCTGCAGGCCCCGGTCGCTCCGGCCGCCCGGACCGACTCACCGCGGGGCGCTCGTGGAGGCCCGCACGATCAGCCGCGGCTCGATCGAATCGACCGTGAGCGTGGCCGGATCGGAGATGTGGCGCAGCAGATGATCGACCGCCACCCGTGCCATCTCCTCGAACGGCTGGGCCACCGTAGTGAGGGGTGGCGAACAATATTCCGCCAGCGGAATATTGTCCACGCTCACCACGGAGATGTCCTCCGGGACACGTCGGCCGAGCTCGTGCAGCGCCTTGATCACACCGAACGCCATCTCGTCGCTCGAGACGAAGACGGCCGTCACTCCGGGCCGGCGTCCCAGCTCCAGCCCGAGGCGATGACCGGACTCCGGTGACCAGTCGCCCACCAGTTCCTCGGGCGGGACGATGCCCGCGGTCTCGAGGGTCTGCCGCCAGCCGGCGCTGCGGCTCGCGGCGTCATGCCACTCCGGCGGGCCCGAGACGTGCCACACCGAGCGGTGCCCCAGATCCAGCAGGTGCCGGGTGGCCAGCTGGGCGGCCTGGGTCTGGTCGACGGCCACGACTTCGGTGGCGGAGGTCCGGGAACCGTCGATCGAGACGGTCGGGATCGCCCGCGTCAGCTCTTCAATGCCGCGCGTGGCATGTATCAGGGGAAGGGCCAGGATGATGCCCTCGACCCCCTGATCGGCGAGCACCGACATGGCCTCCTCGATGGCCGCCGGATCCAGGGAGGGACTCGTGGCGGCACTCAGCGAATAGCCCGCCTCCCGCGCCGCGGCCTCGACGCCCGAGATGATCGCCGTCCGCGAGTAGTAGCCCGTCTGGAGCTGCACGATCCCGAAGGCCCGGCTGCGGCCCGAGGACAGGGCGCGCGCCGCGTTGTTGCGGCGGTAGCCGAGCTGCTCGACGGCGGCCAGCACCTTGTCCCGCGTGCTGTCCTGCACATTCGTCTGCCCGCGGAGCACCCGCGAGACCGTCTGGGCCGAGACGCCGGCGAGTGCCGCGACGTCGACCATCCCCGGCGCCCTGCGGGGCTTCTTCACAGGCTCGATCACCCCGTGATCCTAACGCGGCACGGCCCGGGACGGACGGTCGTGTCCGGCCCGGGCCGTGTGTCACCGCGCGGGTGTCAGGTCCCGTGCGTCAGGTCAGAGGCTCAGCCGAGCGTCCACCGCTGGTTGGCGTTGCCCGTGCAGGTCCAGAGCTGGATCCCTGCGCCATTGGCCGTGGAGCCGTTGGTGACGTCGAGGCACAGCGTCGGGGACAGGGCCGAGCGGATGGTGCCGTCCGCGTTGACCGTCCACTGCTGATTGGCGCCGCCGTTGCAGTCCCAGATCTCCACCGCAGCGCCCGCGCTCGCCTGGGAGTTCGGCACGTCCAGGCACTTGGCGCCGTACACCTTCACGGTGCCGTCCGCCGCGGTGGTCCACTGCTGGTTGGCGCCGTTGTTGCAGTCCCAGAGGTCCAGGAGCGTGCCGTTCGCGGTGGCAGAGTTGGGGACGTCCAGGCAGCGTCCGGAACCTGCGCCACGCACCTGGCCGGTGGCCGGGACCTGGGCGAGCGTGATGGTCTGGGCTGCCGGGGTGCTCGTGTCGCCGGCGCTGCCGCTGTTGGTCCACGTCCTGGCGGGCGCCGTCTTGCCGGAACCCGTGAGGCTCAGGACGAGGCCGCTGTAGCGGTTGACCAGGCTGTACGTGCCGGTGCTCACGGCCGCGCCGGAGCTGCTCGGCGTGCTCACCTTCGAGATGACGAACCACTGCTGGCCCTGGGTCGCCCCAGCGGAGGGCAGCGAGGCGAGGCTCAAGGCGGTGCCCCAGGCGCGGTTGGCGGTGGAGCCGGAGTTCACGCCGAGGGCCAGGCCGGACGAGGTGTTGGTGATCGTGTAGGCGCCGTCGCCGGTGGGCGTGAACTTCCAGGCGGCCGTGCTGCCCGCGGTGGAGGTCGTCACCGTGGAGAGGGTGGAGGTCCCGCTCTGGTTGAGGGACTGACCGGCGGCCGACTGGATGCGGTACGACTTCGTGGCGTCGATGGTCCGCGCGGGGTTCGCGGTGTCGATGGTGACGTTGACGTACTCCGAGCTGGAGGCCTTCGTCGATCCGGACGGGATGGAGCAGGCGAAGTAGCAGTAGGACCGGAAGGTCTTGCCCACGATCGCGGTGCTCGTGGCGTTGGTCCCGTCCAGGAGCCAGCGGTACCAGGACTGCTGCGTGTAGTTCGGCGCGGTTCCGAGATCCACCCACTTCTGGGTGGCGAGATCCGTGGTGCCGTAGAAGTGCAGCGGTCGGTTGACGCCGTCGCCCAGATCGGTCTGCGGGGTGCCGATGTACATGCCGAGGTAGGCGTTGTAGGAGACGTTCAGGATGAACAGGTCGGAGCCGTTCGCGGGCAGCTGGCCGGCCTGCGCCTGGGCGGCGACACTGCCGGTGTTGGACGGCTTGTACTCGAGGCTCGAGGGCAGGTAGCCGGTGCTGCTCTGCGAGGTGGAGACGATGGTGCTCTCCGCCCCGCCGACGCCGGGGGTGGACCAGCTGCCGTTGTAGTACTTCTGCCAGGACGACGGCGCCATCTTCTGGCTGATCGGGGCGCGCGCCACGTGCTCGGCGAACCCGGGCGCCGCCCAGCCGCCGTTCTTGTTGATCACGCGGGAGCCGTAGAAGACGTAGAAGTAGCCCGAAGCGGTGTCCACGACGAGCCGGGGGTCGCCGTCGCCGTAGTAGTAGGTCTGGTTCGGGAACGCCGTGGTGTCGTTCCGGGTGGTGCTGTAGGGCGAGGTGATCGCGTGGCCGGCGATGGTCCACGTCTTGCCCTGGTCGGTCGACTTCGCGTAGTCGATCGCGTCGTAGTGCACGCCGTCGCCGAACGGCTTGGGCGTGAACTCGTTGTGCACGAGTCCGTACCAGTCACCCGTGTCGGGATCGACCCAGACGCCCGTGAGGTCGCAGTAGTTCTTCTGGGAGTAGGACGAGGTGTCCGGGGCGAACGTGGCGGAGGTTCCCGTGGGGCTGTTGTTGCAGCGTGAGGTGGTGTTGCCGTTCGAATCCGAGGAGTTCGACGGGTTGGTGTAGTTGCTCAGCGTCGAGTTGAAGGTCGCCGTGTCGAGCGTGGTGCCGGTGTAGAAGTCCCAGCGCCGGGCCTCGGTGGCGCCGTACAGGGCCGCCGATTGCTGGAAGTAGAACGACCCGTCCTTGTCGAGGTAGGGCCAGGCGGGGGTGTCCGTCGCGTGGCCGACCTGGACGACGGACCCCGTCGAGACGGTGTAATCCGAGGTGGTCGAGGCCGAGGCGGGCGCGGCGGCGGTGAGGGTGCCTCCGAGGAGACACGCCACCACTGCGGCGGTGCCGAAGCTGGCTGTTTTCATGAGCGATTCCTCTGCGTTGAGCTGGTCGGTGTGCCGCCACAAACCTGAGGACGCCCCCGGAGTTCGGCGCGGAGCCCGGGCGATCCACGGGGGATCGCGGGCTCTTTCGTCGCGCCGACCTCTCATCCATCGTTGAGAACATGCGTGGCATCGATAACATTACGACACGAATCCCCGTCCGGGAATAGCCTTTCGGCGACGGTTTCCCGGACGGGGAGCGTGGGTGTGGTCAGAGAGGGCGAGCGGCGGACGCCAGCAGTCTCCTGCGCTCGGCGGGATCCTGGGCGGCGCGGGCAGCCGCGGCGGCGAGCCCGTACGCGGCGTCCACGACAGCCAGGTCCGCCGACGCCCCGGCGCCGGCCAGGGCGAATTCCGCCGTGTGATGCGCGGCCCCGCCGACGTCGTAACCGACCATCGGGTGGATGCTCGGCACCCGGTGGGAGACGTTGCCCATGTCGGTCGAGGCGACCGCCTCGCCGCGCACGGGAACGCTCCGGCCGCGCCGTTCCATGGCCTCCGCGTAGGCACCGGCGAGGAAGCCGTCCTGCCGCAGATCGGCGAAGACGTTCCCCGACTGCTCGATCTCCAGCGAGCACCCCGTCGCGTGGGCGCCCGCTTCGAAGCACCGCCGCACGGCCGCCCACGCGGCGTCGAGCTGGTCGCGCCGTGGCGCCCGGACCTCGAGCCGTGTGGAGGTCCGGTCCGGGATCACATTGGGCGCCGACCCGCCGTCGGTCACCACCTGGGAGACGACGACGTCGCGCGGCAGCTGCTGCCGCAGGAGCCCCACCGCGGTCTGGGCGATGACCAGGGCGGACAGGGCGTTGACGCCCTCCTCCGGCGCGGTGGCGGCATGTGCGGCCCGACCGTGGAACGTCAGGTCCCAGCAGCCGAGGGCGAGGGAGGAGTTGCCCACGGCGTCCTCCCCGCTCGCATGGACCATGAAGGCCATCGCGGCGCCGTCGAACATCCCTTCCTCCAGGAGGTCGACCTTGCCGCCGTGGGACTCTTCGGCTGGGGTCCCGAGCACTCGGACCGTGAGGTCCAGCGGCCCGGCGGCGGAGGCCAGGGCCAGGGCGGCTCCGAGCGTCGCGGCGGCGTTCACATTGTGACCGCAGGCGTGGCCGATCCCCGGCAGGGCGTCGTACTCGATGCAGAACACGGCCACCAGCTCACCTTCGCCAAACTCCGCCCGCAGCGCGGTGGGCGCGGCCGGCTGCGGGACGTCGAGCCGGAACCCGGCTTCCGCCAGCAGCGCCCGCACCCGCTCCGCCGCCCGGTGTTCCTCCCCGCTGAGCTCAGGATCGGCGTGCAGGCCGTGGCTCAGGTCCAGCATCCGGGGCCGCCAGCGGTCCACCGCTTCGGCGATCAGGGTCTCCGCCCGGAGCTCCGTCGCGCCGCTCACGCCCGGACGCCTTCCGGGAGGGCTGCGGTCCGCTTCGGGTATCCGAGAGACACCACCCCCGCCAGGACGGCGCCCAGACCGAGGACCACCCACAGGGTGGCGAAGCCGCTGAGCGGGATCCTCCCGTCCACCGCGGACGCCGCGGAGATCAGGCGGACCACCGCGGCGCCGATCGAGATGCCGACGGAGAGGGCCAGTTCGTTGAGGCCGGCGGCCGTGGAGGTCTCCTCGACCGGGACGCCTTCCACGCTGAGGGTGCGGGTGGCGGACTGGTACATGCCGAGACCCAGGTAGAAGACCCCGAATCCGGCCACGTACCCGGACGCCGATCCGTGGAGCAGGCCCATCAGCAGGAAGCCCAGAGCCAGCACGGCCGCGGCGCATACGAGGCCTCCGCGCTCGCCGATCCGCGCCATGAGCGGCGGCACGGCGAGGGAGGACAGGAAACCGAGGGCCGAAGCGGCCGCCAGCACGACGGCGATGTCCAGCGGACCCATGCCGAAGCCGAACCCCGCTGTGGTGGCGTCCGCGTGCAGGAACAGGCCGTTGCTGCCGAAGTAGCTGATCGAGGAGAAGCCGAAGAGGAACGTCGCCACGGTGACCGTCCGGACGCGGGGGACCGCGAGCAGGTGGAGATCGATGAAGCGGCGGGGCGCCGCCGTCGTCGTGCTCTTGCGCAGGTCGAGCTTCACCCACAAGGCCAGGAGGGCGACGCCGAGGAGGCCGCTGAGCAGGGTCGGAGCGGACAGCCAGCCCCAGTCGGGGCCCATGGACAGGGCGGTCACGAGGCCGATGAGGCCCAGACTGCACAGCGCGAGGGGCAGGAGCGCGAGGGGTTCGCGCGTGGCGGGCAGACCCTCCGGCAGGAAGAAGGATGCGACGAGCGCGAGGGCGGCGAAGGGGACGGCCACCCAGAACCCGAGGGTCGGGCGTTCGGCGCCCACGATGCCCGCCAGCAGACCGCCGACACCCACCGTGATCATGAGCGTCCCGATCATGGCGCCGACCCCGTTGCGGGTGCTCTCCGGCCGGGTGGCGCGCAGGATCCCCATCATGAGCGGGATGAAGCCGACCACACAGGTCAGCAGCACGACGCCCACCGAGATGGTGAGCAGGCTGGGGGCGACCGCCATCAGGACCGCGCCGGCGGCGACGGTCACGGTGGAAAGTCGCAGGACCCTGCGGCATCCCCAGCTGTCCCCGAGGCGCGAGATGATCGGCGTGAGGACGGCGAAAGCGACGTTCGAGATGAGGAAGAGCCCGTTGATCGTGGGGTCGTCCAGGTGGAGCTCGGGACCGAGGGCGGGCAGGATCGGGTTGAGGTAGCCCTGGGTGATCCCGGACAGGGCCTCGACGAGCGCCATGGCGACGATCAGGCCGAGGACGCTGGTGCGGGTGGAGGGCGGGACGGAAGTGCTGGTGTTCATGGCGGCAACTCTCAGGACGGCGCTGTGGGGCGCCCGTGATGGACATCACTAAGCTAGGAGAATCCGCCTCCACTGCGGCGAAATTGCTTGAATCCTCCAGAGATGGCGTCCTGATGACCGAAAATGCCGAAATATCCGAAGTCGACCTCGCGCTCGCGGGTGCCTTGGAGGTCAATCCGCGCGCGGAGTGGTCCGTGCTCGGGGCCACGCTCGGTCTGGCGCCCACCACCGTCTCCCGCCGTTGGGCAGCGCTGAGCGCGCGGGGCGAGGCCTGGGTCACCCTCGCCCCGGGACCCCGCTATCTGGACGCGGGCTCTTCGGCCTTCCTCTTCCTCTCCACCGCCCCGAAGCGCCAGGAGGCGGTGCTCGACGCGCTCTGCGCCAGCCCCACCTTCGGGACGGTCTCGCGGATGACGGGCGAGTTCGACGTCATGGCGGACTGCTTCGCCCCGGACTATGACGAGCTCATGGACGCGGTCTCCGGCGTCCTGTCCGGGCTGCCGGGGGTGAGCCGCTGGGAGGTGGTCCTGGCGACCCGCCTCCATCGGGAGGGCGCCCAGTGGCGGCTCGGAACCCTGGATCCGGGCCAGGAGCGGGCGCTGGGCGGCGGCCCGGCCGGCCGCAGGCCTGGCAGGCTCGGCGCCGTGGATGCGGCCCTGGTGGCCGCGCTGAGTGAGGACGGCCGGGCGGGCTGGGAGAAGCTGGCGGCCCGGGTGGGGGTGTCCCCGCAGACCGCGCGACGGCGGACCGAACAGCTCCTCGCCGGTGGTCACGTGACGCTGCGGTGCGATTTCTCCACGGCCTTCCGCCCACGCCACCGGGAGGTGACGATCGTGCTGAGCGTGCCCGCGGCGCACCTCGAGCAGGCGGGCCGGTTCTTCGCGGACCAGCCCAGCTGCCGGGTGAGCGCGCAGGTCCTCGGACGCGGCAACCTCCTCGCCACGTTCTGGGTGCGGGACCTTCTGGAAGTCCACGCCCTCGAACTGCGGGTGCTCCAGCAGATCCCGAGCGCCGTCGTGCTCGGGCGACAGGCCGTGGTGCGGACGGACAAGAGGTCCGGGCACCGGCTGGATCGGGCGGGGCGTTCGATCGGCGTGGTGCCACTGCCGCTGGGAGGGTGAGGTGGTGGGCCGGGCGTCTCAGTTCCCCCGCAGGCGGTCCATCTCGCGGCGGTCCTTCTTGGTGGGGCGTCCGGTGCCCCGGTCCCGGACCGGGATGCCGAGCTGCGGGGCCAGCGGGCGCGGCGGAGTGCGGTCCGTGAACGCGTGCGACGCCGCCTCCGCCCCCACGCGCTTGGCGATCAGCTGGCGCACCTCGAGGATGCGCTCGTAGCCGGGCATGCGGATGCGGACCTCATCGCCGGGGATCACGATCTGTGACGCCTTGACCGGATTCCCGTTCAGCCGGACGTGGCCCGCCCGGCAGGCCGCCGTGGCCGCGGAGCGGGTCTTGTAGGCGCGCACGGCCCAGAGCCACGCATCCACTCGGACGGCGTTGGGCGCGGACTTGGAGAGGGACGAGGTCCCGGAAGGGGCAGCCATGGGTATTGATTATGCGCCTTAAGCGCCCTTGGCGTGCTGTTCCTCCGGATCCTGGGACGGCCGGAGGATGCCCGGGACGGTGTTCCGGCCCGAGCCGTTCGGCCGGGGTGCGCTGCGCCCGGCGCTCTTCTGCGTGGTCTTCTTCGGGGCGCGGGGGCTGCTCGCGGGGACACTCGTAGTGACTGCGACGGCGGGTTCCGGCGCCGCTTCCAGGACGGGTTCGAGCTCCGGATCCTGTGCGGCGCGGAGACCCGCCTGCTCGGCCCGGGGCGTTTCGTCGGCGAGCGGCGCGGCCGGTTCGGGCAGCGTCACCTTGACGGACGGCGCGGGCTTGGCGGCGTCGGCGTTGCCAGTGGGCCCCACGGCCGCGGCGGACGCGGTCTTCTCGGGCTTCTCCGCCGCATCCGCCGCCGGTGTGGTGGGGCCGGCGGGCTTGCGCCAGGACGCGATGAGACCGGACTTGCCGTTCGCCGTGGGCGTTCCGGAAGCCGCCGCGGCGGTGCTGGACGACGAGGCGGGAACCCGGCCAGGGCCGTCTCCCGCAGCAGAGGAGGTGACGGCGGCGGGCGCGGAGGCGTCGGCGTCGTGCGGCGTGGTCTGGCGTGCGGCGACCACACGGCCGCCGAGCGAGCGCCCCGCGCCGATCAGCCGGGTCGCGCCCAGATAGACCAGGCGGCCGAGGCCCGTGAAGACCAGCGCCATGCAGCCCGCGAAGAGCACCAGGGCCGCCAGGAAGGCGGCGATCATCAGCGTCCCCACGAAGGTGAGGTTCAAGATCATGGTCGTATCAGATGTCATTCGCCGTCATCCCCTTTGGCGGTGTGCAGACCAGGTGTCAGGGCGCTTTCCTAGGACGCTCTGACGGAACTCTGAAATTCAACGGTAGCGACCGGGGCGCGGTCAGGGGAACGACGTGTCGGGTCCGTTGCGGAATCGTAGTTCGTTTGTGATGAAAAATGACAGGTCCGGACCCGCCGCGCGGCCCGCGTACCCTTAAAGCTGGTCATTTTCGGCGTGCTTCGCTCCGCGCGGGGTCGAGAGGTTATGGAAAGGGGCGTGCCCGGTGGACACCACGGACCTCTCGCGACGGCTCGCCACGCTCGAAGTGCTGACCAAAGGCCCCGCCTGGGCGCTGACACGATCGGCCCCCTGGGTGATCGCCGTCCTGCAGTCCACCTTCACCCGGACCCGGCCGAGCCTGACCCTCGAGGAGTTCCACGCGGAACTCGACCTCTGCCTGGAACAGCTGCGCGCCACCGACCCGACGGTCGCGGGCGCGAACACCGGACGCACCGTGGCCGATGAGTGGACGCGCCGGAAGTTCGTGACCCGACGGCACCACTCCGGGCACATCGTCTACGAACTCACCGAAGCGGCGTCCCGCGTGCTCGCCTTCCTGGAGAGTCTCAGCTCGCCCCGCTCCACGCTCACCGGCTCCCGTCTCGGCACGCTGCTGAACGATGTCGAGAAGCTGGCCCACGAGACCAACCCGGACCAGACGGCACGCCTGGAGTCCCTCCGCGAGGAGATCCAGGAACGCGAGGAACTGATCCGCGGCATCACCTCCGGTGAGCTCGACGGGCTGCTGGACGAGGATGAGGCCGTGGAAGCCACGGAGAACATCCTGGACCTCGCCGCGAGCCTCCCGGCCGACTACAAGAAGATGCGCGACAGCATCGAGGACCTGGTGGGCAAGCTCCGTAACCAGATCATCGAGGAGTCCCTGACCAAGGGCGCCACGATGGCCCAGGTGCTGGAACAGGACCGCATCCTCCGCCAGAGCCCCGAGGGCAGGACCTTCCGCTCCTTCACCGCGTTCCTTGAGGACCCTCAGCAGCAGTTGCGGTTCCGCTCGGCGATCGCCGAGGTGCTGAGCCGTCAGTTCGCGGACACCCTCGCCGCCGAGGACCGCGAGACCCTCAAGAGCCTCGTCTCTGAGCTCCGGAACCAGCACGCGCAGATCCAGCGGATCTATGGCAAGCTCTCCGAGAGCCTCAACACCTATGTGCAGAGCGACGATTTCCGGCATTCGCTCCGCCTCCGGCAGGCGCTCCGGCAGGCAGAACAGGCCGTCCGCGGCCTTCCCTATGAACGGGACAAGCCGGGCTTCGCGGCCGCGCCGGAGCTGTTCGGCGGCGTGCTGGAATCGATCTCCATGGTGCAGCTGTTCGACCCAGACGAATTCGAGGAGCCGCCACGGCTGGCGGATCCCATCGACTTCGCCGAGCAGGACCGGACCCGCGCGCCGCGGACGCCGAAGGCCAAACCGGCGCTGATCCGGACCGCCCTGGCCGGGGCGCAGACGGTGGGCGGGGCCTGGTCCGCCCTCCCGCCCCAGGAACGGCACATCAACTCGATCCGTGCCCTGCTGTCCGAAGCGCTCAACTCCGGGGCGGCGTTCTCCGCCGGCGGCCAGGAGAACGTGGAGTTCGAGCAGGTGGACGGCAGCCTGCGCGCCGCGACGGTGCCGCTCGTGACGCTGCCGGGCAGTGCCGGCGGCACCGCCGTCGAAGGCGCGCATGCGCCGGACACGCCAGGTGGGCCGGCGACGCAGACGTCGAGCACCAAGCGCAGGCAACGCAAGAAGGAAGGACAGGAATGAGCGAGCAGATCCACGGCGTCGACGCCCGGGACACCTTCGTGGACGGAGCCGAGCTCTACCCCGGCGACACCGGCGTCCTCCCTCTGCGGCTCCGTCATGCCCTCGTGCGCCTGCTCAAGGGTCCCTATGTGGACGGCGGGCGCGACGAGAAGCTGTGGACCACGCTGACCGATCATCAGCAGGTCCTCCGGTCGCGCCTCTCGGAGCTGTTCCTGACCCTGCACCTGGACCACGAACGCAAGATCGCCGTCCTGCGCCCGGTGGACCCGGAGCTGCTCGGCGGCAACGCCCGGTCCAGCCTGCTCCGGCAGCAGCGGGCGCTCAGCCGCGTGGAGACCATCGTCCTGCTGCGCCTCCGGCTCCTCCTCGACCGGCACAGCGAGGCCCAGACGGAGCCCACGGTCACCCTGGAGGAGATCGCGGAGATCGTGGCGCACTACCAGCCCGCCGCGGAGCAGGACGCGTACCGGGACGCCAAGACCGTCCAGGCCGCCGTCGAGAAGCTCCGCGCCCGCCAGCTCCTCCTGCCGACCGGTCTGGAGAACGTCTACGGCATCAGCGGCGCCCTGCCGCTGGCCCTCCCGTTCGACAGCATCACCGCCATCACGGCCCAGCTGGAAAGACTCCAGCACGCCACGGAGGACGCGGTGGGCACCCAGGCGCTCCTGGACATCGACGACGCCGGTGACGTCGACGCGGAGCCGGACGACGCCGACTCGGACGTCGCCGACTCGGACGTCGCCGACTCGGACGTCGCCGACGTCGCCCAGCCCACTGACGAGCCCGGAACCCATGAGGAGGAGCAGGCATGAGCATCCCCGTGCTGCTGCCCATCGGTGACGACATCAACCCGGGCCAGATGCGACTGGCGAGGGTCCAGCTCGTCAACTGGGGCACGTTCCACGGCGCCCATGTCATGCACGTCGACCGCCGCGGCACCCTCCTGACCGGCAACTCCGGCGTCGGCAAGTCCACGCTCTTCGACGCCATGCTCCGCGTGTTCGACGCCCGGCCCCGTTCCAACGAGGCCGCCGCGGCCCGGATGGGCGGCGCGGTGGACGATAAGCGCACCACCTACACCTACATGCGCGGCAAGGTCGGCGACCGCGCCACCACGGACGGCGCCACGAGCGCGTTCCAGCGGCCGGGCGCCACCTGGTCGGCCGTCGCGCTGACCTTCGACAATGCCGCCGGCACCACGGTGACGCTCTCCGCCCTCTTCGACCTGCCGAAGAACGGCACCGAGGCCAATGTGGGCCGCCACTACATGATCGACTCCGTCCCGCTCGACGTGGACGTGCTGGAGACCCTGGCGCACAAACGCTTCACGCGCTCGGCCCTTGAGGACGCCTTCCCCGGCGCACAGGTGTTCGACGTGCACCGCACCTTCGCCGAACGGTTCCGGCGCATCCTCGGCATCGGCAGCGACCAGGCCCTGCCGCTCCTGCGCGTCATCCAGGCCGGCAAGGGTCTCGGCGGCAGCGTCAACACCTTCTTCCGTGACCAGGTCCTCGACCCGCCCGCCACGCTGGACGCCGCGGACGCCGTCGTGGAGGAGTTCAGCAACCTCATCTCGATCCGTCAGCGGCTCGAGGACGTCCGCCTCCAGCGCGATGATCTCGCCCCCGTCCCGCAGCTGAACAAGGACTACGCCCGCCACCTGCTGGAAGCCAACCGCCTCCGGACCCTGGGCGGCACCGAGTTCGACGCGCAGCGGCAGGCGCTCGCCGTCGTCGTGCATGAGAACACCGTGGCGCGGCTCAAGGCGCTCGCCGCGGACAAGGCGCAGGCGCTCAAGGCCGAGCGGATGAGCCGCGACGCGCTCGCCGCGCAGCTGCGCGAGCTGGAACTCGACTACAACAACCAGGGCGGCAACGCGATCGCCTCGATCGAGGCGGGTCTGGAGAACGCGCGGCTGGCGCAGCGGCTCCGTCGTGACCTCGAGACGACCGTGCAGAAGCAACTGCGCGACGCCGGTCTGGAACTCCAGTGGACGGCCGAGGGCTGGGCGCAGGCGCACCAGCAGGCCGAGCGGCGCAGCGCCGAGCTGACGGGCGACGCCGAATCCCTCAAGGCGCTCCGCTTCGAGGCTTTCGACGCCCACGCCACCGCCAAGCGCGAGCTGGAGGAGGCCGGGAAGGAGCTGCGGTCCCTGCAGTCGGGCACGTCGCTCATGCCGCAGCCCGCCCTCGAGAACCGGGCCGCGATCGCCGCGGCGCTGGAGGTCGAGATCTCGGAGCTGCCGTTCGCCGGCGAGCTGATGGACCTGCTCCCCGAGGAGGACCGGTGGCGTCCCGCCGCCGAGCGCGCCCTGCGCAATCTCGCCACCACGCTCCTCGTCCCGGGCGAGCTGTTCACCCGCGTGACCGAATTCCTGGACGGCACCACGATCCGCGGGGCCCTGCGCGCCGTCGACGTCTCCCGCGTCCTGCCCGGCGCGGAAGCGGCCCTGTCCGCCGTGGAACCCCGGGACCTGCTGGCGAAGCTGCGCTTCCTGGAGACCGGGCTGACACCGGCCCGGGAGACGGCCGTCGAGTGGCTGCGCGAGCGGATCGCGCTGGACTACGCGTATCCGTGCGTGGAGGACCCGGCCGAGCTCGCCGGGCTGGAACGCGGCCTGTCGCTGGGCGGCGTGGTCAAGCGCAACAGCCACACCGTGGAGAAGGACGACCGCTTCGCCGCGCGTCGTGACTTCGTGCTCGGCTTCGACAACGCCAGCAAGGTCGCCATGGTCCAGGACCGGATCGCCGAGCTGCGGGAGACCCTCAAAGCCGCGGAGACCGTGGCCCAGGACCGCGAGGATTCGCACCAGGGTGTGGCCCGGCAGCTCGAGGCTCTGCGCCGGGTCGCCGCGGACCACCGCGAGTGGAGCGAGGTCTCCGCGGAGGTCGCGGCCGAGGAGGTGCAGCGGCTGGAGCGGCGTCTGGCCGATGCGCTCGCGGCCCAGGCCGATCTGGAGCCCCTGCGGGCCAAGGTCGAGCAGACCCGGAGGCAGCACCAGGAGAGCACCGAGGCCGCGGCCGTCCTCCAGAACGAGTACAAGGCGCTGGACGCCCAGCTCGTCTCCGCGGACAAGCTGCTCGCCGCCGCCCGCAAGCGCGTGGCGGAGAACCCGCCGTCGCCCGAGACCGTGGAGGCGCTCGCCCCGCGGTTCGAGGAGATGGGGGAGTTCGGGGACATCGCCGAGCTCGACCTGGCCGCCGTGCGCGTGCGCTCCGCCCTGCAGGACGAGCTGCACTGGGCCGAAAGTGCCGCGCAGGCCACGGCCGAGCGCCTGACCAGGATCTTCGACTCGTTCGCCCGCCGCTGGGGCGGCACCGTCTCGGCGGATCACGGCACTGGGATCGGGGCCGCGCCGGACTACGAACAGCGCTACCACGCGATCGTCCGGGACGGTCTGCCCGCTCAGGAGGAGGAGTTCCGGGCCTTCTTCAAC
Organism: Arthrobacter sp. Y-9; assembly: GCF_029690065.1. NCBI lineage: Bacteria > Bacillati > Actinomycetota > Actinomycetes > Micrococcales > Micrococcaceae > Arthrobacter > Arthrobacter sp. Y-9. The sequence goes on along the minus strand of NZ_CP121463.1, from coordinate 3,442,561 downwards.
CAGCGCACCCACGAGTCCTTCTCCACCCTGCTGCACCTTCTGGACGAGGAACGGCGCGCCATCACGAGCCGCATCCTGCCGCTCAACGGCATCCTCGCCGGTGTGGACTTCCATGAGGGCAGCCACCTGGAACTCGACATCAAGCAGACGGTCCCGCCGAGCGCCAAGGCGTTCAAGGACGCCATCTCGCGGGCGCTGCGGGTCCGGCCTGCGCGCGGCGCGGAGGCGGCTTCCGAGGGTGCGCCCGGCGCCACGGCCGACGACGACGAGCTCACCATCCGCTACAAGACCCTCGAGAATCTGGTCACCAGGCTCTCCTCCCAGGCGCCGGAGGATCGCCGCTGGCGGGCGGAGGTCCTGGACGTCCGAGGGCACCTGTTCATCGCGTGCAAGGAGCACCGCATGGTCCAGGTGGAGGGCGAGGAGCCCCGGGCCGAGGTGTTCATGCACTCGGACACCGGCTCCATGTCCGGTGGCGAGCGGCAGCGGTTCACGGCGTTCATCATGGCGGCGGCCCTGAGCTACCAGCTGGGCATCGCGGAGCAGGGCTTCACGAGCTACGGCACCGTGATGATGGACGAGGCGTTCGTGCTGGCCAGCGAGGAGTTCGCGGGTCAGGGCATCGCCGCGCTGCACGAGTTCGGCTTCCAGCTGCTCCTGGCGGCGCCGGAGAACGTGATCGATCTCTCACGCCACCTCGGATCCGTCACGGAGATCCTGCGGGACCGCCGCACGAACCGCTCGGGCGTCCTGCCGATCGGGGGCAAGGCCGCCCCAGGTCAGCCCCGGAGTGAGGCGAACCCCGTGGACATCCGGCTGGGGTAGCGGGGCTGGCCCGGGTCGGTCCGGGGGCCGGGGTGGGAGTGGGCGTGGTCCGCAGGCCCGCCGCGGCTCTCCCCGCCGAAACAGTGAGTTTCCGCCGAAACAGTGTGTTCTGCTCACTGTTTCGGCGGAAACTCACTGTTTCGGCACGTGTTCGTCGCAGCGGGTCCGGCGGGGGCGTCCGCGGGGTGCGCGTCGGCCGGGGCCCGGGAGCTGTCGGGCCGCCGGGCAGCCGTGGGACAATGGAAGGTGATGGCTTCCTCACCCCGTAACCCCAGCTCCGAAACGCCCAGCAACGGCAAGGCTTCCGCGCGCCCGGCGCGTGCCGGCGTCGTGCCCGCCAAAATCCAGGGTTCGGCACACGGTGAAGCGGTCGCGAAGGTGGCCCTCACCGAGGACCGCCCGCAGGTCCGCCCCGCGGCCGAAGGCTGGGAGCAGGCCCGCACCACCGAGGGCCGCCCGCTCCTGCAGTTCGCCTCGCCGCGCGTGAAGCAACCGCCGCAGCACCTCGCGGACATGACCCTGGACGAGCGCGCCGCGAAGCTCAAGGAGCTAGGACTGCCCGCCTTCCGCGCCAAGCAGCTCTCCACGCACTACTTCCAGCACTGGACCACGGACCCCGAGCAGATGAGCGATCTGCCGAAGGCCGGCCGTGAGGAACTGGTCGAGGCCATGTTCCCGCCGCTCCTGACGCAGGTCCGCCGCCTCCGGACGGATGACGGCAACACCATCAAGTTCCTCTGGCGGCTGTTCGACGGCGCGCTGGTCGAGTCCGTGCTCATGCGCTACCCCGGCCGCATCACCCTCTGCGTCTCCTCCCAGGCGGGCTGCGGCATGAACTGCCCGTTCTGCGCCACGGGCCAGGCCGGCCTGACCCGCAATATGTCCACGGCGGAGATCGTGGACCAGGTGGTGGCCGCGAACCGTGCCATCGCCGCGGGCGAGCTGGGCGAGAAGGAGCACGACGACGAGCGCGTCACCAACATCGTCTTCATGGGCATGGGTGAGCCGCTGGCCAATTACAAGCGCGTCATGGCGGCGGTGCACCGCTTCGTCGACCCGTCCCCGCAGGGCCTCGGCATGAGCGCCCGCAACATCACGGTGTCCACGGTCGGGCTGGTACCGGCGATCCGTAAGCTCGCGGACGAGGATGTCCCCGTGACGTTCGCGCTGTCCCTGCACGCCCCGGACGACGAGCTCCGGGACGAGCTGATCCCCGTCAACAACCGCTGGAACGTGGACGAGGCGATCGACGCCGCGTACGACTACTTCCGCAAGACCGGCCGCCGCGTGAGCATCGAGTATGCGCTCATCAAGGACATGAACGACCATGCCTGGCGTGCCGCGCTCCTGGCCAAGAAGCTCAACCGGCGTGGCCGGGGCTGGGTCCACGTGAACCCGATCCCGCTGAACCCGACCCCCGGCTCGATCTGGACGGCCTCCGAGCCGGAGATCCAGGACCTCTTCGTCGCCACCCTGCGCGACGCCGGCGTGCCCACCACGCTGCGGGACACCCGCGGCAAGGAGATCGACGGCGCCTGCGGGCAGCTCGCCGCGGCGGAGTAAGCGGCACGTGACTCGGAGCGGCGCACTGGACGAGGCGCCCGGCGACGGCCGGGCCGCCGGAGGGCGCGTACGGGCCGTGGGCTCGTTCTTCCGGGAGATGCTGTTCAGCATCGGGCCGGCGGGGCGTGATCATCACCCGGCCGCCCGCGTGGCGCTCGGGCTCTTCCTGCCACTGCTCCTGCTGGTCCTGACGGGACGTCTGGACCTTGCGATCTTTGCCAACTTCTCCGCGTTCACGGGCATCTACGGCCGTAACGAACCGCACCGGATGCGTGTGGTCACGCAGGCGCGGGCCGGTCTCCTCATGTTCGGGGTGCTCATGGCCGCGACGCTCCTGGCCCGGCAGAGCCCCGGTGGGGTCCTCGACCCCTGGGTCAGCGTCGCCGTCACCACCGGCGTCGCGTGGGCCTGTTCGGTGATCGCGGGGCTGTGGCATCTGCGGCCCGCGGGTTCCCTGTTCTACATCTTCGCCTTCGCGGCCGTCGCGTCCGTGCCGCATCAGCCGCCCCTCTGGGAGGTGGCCCTGACCTCGATCCTGACGATCGCCCTGTGCCTCGGCATCGGCCTCCTGTCCCGGGTCAGGCCGTCCCATCGCACGCCGCTGAACTGGAAAGAGCTGCGGAGGGTCTGGCGGATCCGGGTGGCTCCCGCGGAACAGCGCATGGTGTGGATCGAGTCCGTGGGATACATCGTGGCGCCGGCCATCGCGGGCTGTGTCGCGACGGCGGTGGGCCAGGCGCTCGGCTTCGGGCACAACTACTGGGCCATGGTCGCGTCCGTGGTGCCGCTCGTGGGGCATTCCACCCGGCATCGTGTGACCCGCGGTCTTCAGCGTGTGTTCGGCACCGTGGTGGGTCTCGCCGTGCTCGGCGCGATCGTGGCGCTCCGGCCGGAGGTGTGGCAGATGGTGGTGCTCATCGCGCTGTGCCAGTTCGGCGTCGAACTCCTGATCACCCGGCAGTACTTCCTGGCACAGGTGCTCGTGACCCCGCTGGCCTTGCTGTCCACGCTCCTGGTCGCTCCGGTGGAGCCGGGTGCGCTGTTCCACGACCGGCTCATCGACACCGTGATCGGATCGGCTGTCGGCTTGCTCGTGGTGATCGCGCCGGCGGTGTTCCGGCGGGTTGTGGCGTCCCGGCGGGCGTGACCCTGGGTCTTGTGCCCGCCCCTGCTGCCGAGTTCGCTAGTGAGGGTGTGAGGTCGCTACATCGTGTAGCGACCTCACACCCTCGATAGCGAACTCACCCAGTTCTGCCTGACCCTGGACTCCCGGCCCCCGGCGCGAACCTCAGAGGCCCTGGACGCGGTCCAGGAACAGCTGGGCGCGTTCCTTCAGGCCCACGATGCGTTCCTTCACGACGACGGCGGGGTCCGGGTTGATCTCGTTCTTCGGCGGCTCCACGCGCACGTTGGCGCTGCAGTCGAAGTCGGCGCAGATCAACGTGCCGACGGTGTTCCCGTCACGGCCGGACTGGCCTGCGCGGCGGGCCACCCACAGGAACACGTCGTTCTTGGCGTGAACGGCCCGGCAGAGTTCGCAGAGCACGGACCGGTTCTTCCGGGCCCCGCCTTCGGGCGCCCGGAGCAGGACGGAGGTGAGCTTGCCGTCGTCGGACGGCAGGACGAGGTAGCCGCGCAGGGGCATCTTGGGGTCCCGCCAGCCGAGGTAGTCCAGGTTCTCCCAGTCCAGGGAGTCGAAGTCCTTGGGGAGGTTGAGCTTGGAGGCCTCGGAGCGGCTGGCGTTGATGAAGGAGGCGCGGATCTTCTGGGCGCTGGGTTGCTGCATGGTTCTGTGCTTTCACGGTGAGTCGGTGGAGAACCGCCGCGAGCTCGCCCGGAAGACTCCGGCGGGCAGAGATATGCCCGGGGTCTGAGCGAAGAGGAACCGGCGGTTCAGTGGTGAGAGGAGGAGGGCACGGGTGCGCAGCAGGCCATGACGGCCACCCCGCGATCCGCGGCATGAGGCACGGTACTGGTGCGCATGCTCAACTCCTCTGCCCGGACGGCACCGGGATGTGAAAGCGTCTTTTCCGACTTCTCCAGTGTAGCGCGCCCTGTGGAATGTGCGCTTCGTCACATCGGCGACGGAGGATTCCCAGCTCGGAGCAATAAGTGATAAAAACTTAACGTATTTGCCGCCGAAATAGCTTAGCCTTGCCTAAGCACCTTTCATTGTTCCTCGAGGAGCCCGTATGTCGTCCGACGTCAACCAGCCCAGCCGCCGCACTCTGCTCCGGACGGGAGCCGGCCTGGGCGCTGCCGCCCTGTCCGCCGTCGTCCTGGCGGCTTGTGCCACGGGCCCGGCCGGCGGCACCGCCTCGACCAGCGCACCGGCGCAGTCGAGCTCCGCCTCCTTCCCCGTGACCATCAAGCACGTGTACGGCGAGACCACCATCAAGGCGCAGCCGCAGCGCGTCGCCACCGTGGCCTGGGTCAACGACGACGTCGCCATCGCCCTCGGCGTGGTCCCGGTCGGCGTTCCGAAGGTCGAGTGGGGCGGCAATGACAAGGGCTCCACCCCGTGGAAGGACGCCGCCCTGGAGAAGCTCGGCGCCTCCTTCGGCACCGCCAAGGCCCCCGCCATGTACTCCGAGGCCGACGGCATCAACTTCACCGAGCTGGCCAAGACCAACCCGGACGTCATCCTGGCCGCCTACTCGGGTCTGAGCAAGGACGATTACCAGAAGCTCTCCAAGATCGCACCCGTCGTCGCCTACCCGGAACTCGCCTGGGGCACCCCCTGGGAGACCGCCACCACGATGATCGGCAAGGCCCTCGGCAAGGAGACCGAGGCCAACGAACTGGTCAAGAACGTCGAGCAGCAGATCAAGGACAAGGCCGCCGCCCACCCGGCGATCGCCGGCAAGTCCTTCATCTACGGCAACCTCGAGCCTGCCAAGGGTGACGGCGTGAACGTCTACACCGCCAACGACAACCGCCCGCGTTTCCTCTCCTCCATCGGCATGACCCTGGCGCCCGTCGTCGCGGACAAGAGCAAGGGCAGCAAGGAGTTCTTCCTGCCGTGGTCGGCGGAGAAGGCCAACGAGCTCGCCAGCGACGTCTTCGTCACCTGGGTGCCGGACGCCAAGACCACCGACGCCATCAAGAAGGACCCGCTGCTCGGCCAGATTCCGGCCATCAAGAAGGGCGCCTTCGTCGCGTTCGAGGACAAGACGGTCACCCTCGCCACCTCCGCGGCCTCCCCGCTGAGCCTCCCGTGGGCCCTGGACACCACGCTGGACCAGATCGCGGCCGCGGCCGAGAAGGCCGGCAAGTAGCCCGTGTCCCTCACTCAGGCACGGCCCTCCTCCGGGACGGACACAGGAGATGACGCCGTGCGGCGCCTGAACACTCCGTCGTCCCCGGGGACGGCCGCCACGGGGGAAGGCCGCGACGCGCGACGCCGCGGCCTCCTCCTGCTGACCCTCGCCGTCCTGCTGGGGCTGGCCTGCCTGGCCTCCCTGGCGGTCGGCGCGCGGGCCGTGCCGTTCCCCGAGGTCCTGGACGCCCTCGGCCACGCGTTCGCCCCGGCGGCAGACCCCGGCAACGGTGACCAGGCCGTCGTGCTGTCGCGGCTGCCGCGCACCGTGCTGGCCGTCGTCGCGGGTGCGGCGCTCGGCCTGGCGGGCGTCCTCATGCAGGGCGTGACCCGCAACCCCCTGGCCGACCCCGGCATCCTCGGCGTCAATGCCGGCGCCGCGTGCGCCGTGGTGTTCGGCATCCAGTTCCTGGGCCTCGCCAGCGTGGGCGCGTACCTCTGGGTCGCCTTGATCGGCGCGGCCGTGGCCATGGTGCTCGTGTACGTCCTGGCGACGTTCGCCGGACGCGCCCAGGGCGGCAGCGGCTCCGGCCCCACCCCGCTGTCCCTCGCCCTCGCCGGCGCCGCCCTCTCGGCCGGGCTGTACTCCCTCATGAGCATGGCCCTCGTGACCCGGCAGGACACCCTGGACCGTTTCCGTTTCTGGCAGCTCGGCAGTGTGGCCGCGCGCGAATGGGACGCCGTCCTCCCCGCTCTTCCCTTCCTGGCCGTCGGGGCCGTCCTGGCGCTCGGCATGGCCCGCCCGCTCAACGGCCTCGCCATGGGTGATGACGCGGCCCGCGCCCTGGGCCAGCGTGTCGGCCTGACCCGCGCGGTGGCAGGCATCGCCGTGGTGCTGCTGGCCGGTGGGGCCACGGCCGTCGCGGGGCCGATCGGCTTCGTCGGTCTGGTCGTCCCGCACGCCCTGCGCCGCTTCACGGGCCCGGATCACCGCTGGCTCCTCGGGACGACGCTCCTGGCCGCTCCGGCCCTGGTGCTCGTGGCGGACGTCCTGGGCCGCGTGGTCGTGCTGCCGGGCGAGATCCCGGCCGGTGTGCTGACCGCGATGGTCGGCGCCCCCGTCTTCGTCCTGCTCCTCCGACGCGGCAAGGGGGTGGGCGTATGAGCCCGGCTCTCACGGACCCGAGGGTCTCCGGCACCGGTCCCGCGGCTCCGGCGAGCGGTCACCCGCGGGAGGGCGGCGCGGAGGCGCCGGCCGCCGTCGTGCGCTCGCCGCGTGAGGCCCGCCGCCGTGTGCGGCCGCTGACCGTGGTCCTGGCGATCCTGGTGCCGCTGCTGGTGCTCGGGTACGTCCTGCTCGGCAGTTACACCGTGACGTTCCCGGACCTGGTGACCATCGTGGTGAGCAATCTCCGCGGCGAACCGGGCATCCCGGGGGCCAGTTTCATCGTGCTGGAGAACAAGATCCCGCGCGCCGTCCTCGGCGCCCTGGCGGGCCTGGCGTTCGGCCTGTCCGGCGCGACCTTCCAGACCATGCTCCGCAACCCCCTCGCCAGCCCCGACGTGATCGGCGTGAGCTCCGGTGCGAGCGCGAGCGCCGTGGCCGCGATCGTGCTGTTCGGCGCGTCCGGAGCGGCCGTCTCGGTGGCCGCGCTGGTGGGCGCCCTCGCCGTGGCGCTGCTGATCTACTCGCTCTCGCGAGGCGGCCTGGGCGGCGGCAACGCGGGCCTCCGGCTCATCCTGGCCGGCATCGGCGTGGGTGCGGCGCTTCAGGCCGTGGTGCAGTTCCTCATGGCGCGCACCGACATCCGCACCGCCGCCGACGCCCTGCTGTGGGTCTCCGGTTCGCTGAACCCGGCGTCGGGGGAGCGCATCACGGTGCTGACGCTCGCCCTCGTGGTGCTGGTCCCGGCCCTCCTCTGGCTGTCCCGGCCGTTGCGGGTGCTGGAGCTGGGCGACGACGCCGCCGCGGGCCTGGGCGTGAACGTCCCCCGCGCGCGCCTCGGGCTGCTGCTGGTCGCCGTCGCACTGGCGGCGTTCGGCACCGCCGCGGCCGGTCCGCTGGCCTTCGTGGCCTTCCTGTCCCTGCCGCTGGCCCGGCAGCTCGACCCCCGGGCCGGACTGCCGACCGCGGCCCTGAGCGGCGCGGCGATCGTGGTGATCGCGGACTTCGCGGGAGCCAATCTGGCGCCTCTCCTGCTGGGCGGCTCCGTCCTCCCGGTGGGTCTCGTCACGGGCGCTCTCGGCGCCCCCTTCCTCCTCTGGCTTCTGGTGGCCCCGGCCGGGCGCGCCCAGCGGGCGGACCGTACGACACGAAAGGCGGCGGCATGAGCCGGCTCAACGCCCAGAACATCACGCTCCAGTACCAGGACCGGGCGATCGTGGAGGACCTGTCCCTCACCCTGCCCGAGGGCCGGATCACCATGATCGTGGGGGCCAACGCCTGCGGGAAGTCCACGCTGCTGCGGGGCCTGTCCCGCCTGCTGAAGCCCGCGCAGGGCGTGGTGACCCTGGACGGCAAGGACATCCACACCCGCGCGGCCCGCGATCTGGCCCGCGAACTCGGCCTGCTGCCGCAGCACCCGCTGGCGCCCGACGCGATCACGGTCCGCGAGCTCGTGGGCCGTGGCCGCTACCCGCACCAGGGCTTCTTCCGGAGCGCCAGTGCGGACGACGACGCCGCCGTCCACCAGGCGCTCGAGGTCACCGGCACGCTGGAGCTGGCCGAGCGCCCCGTGAGCGAGCTGTCCGGCGGCCAGCGGCAGCGGGTCTGGATCGCCATGGCCCTGGCTCAGGAGACCGATGTGCTCCTGCTCGACGAGCCCACCACCTACCTCGACCTGGCCCACCAGGTGGAGGTCCTGGACGTGGTCACGGAGCTGAACCAGCGCCGGGGGACCACGGTGGCGATCGTGCTGCATGACCTCAATCTGGCCGCGCGCTACGCTCACTACGTGGTGGCCATGAAGGAAGGACGGATCGTGGCACAGGGTCCGTCCCAGGAAGTCTTCACCCAGGACCTGGTGTCCGAGGTGTTCGGCCTGGAATCCCAGGTCCTGCTCGACCCTGTCTCCGGGACCCCCTTGATCGTCCCCATCGGCAGGCACCACAGCACCCGACGCGAGGAGGCCCGCGCATGAGTGGAACGTCCGTGACGGCAGGCACCGCCGCCGTCGAACCCATGGCCATCGCTTTCGCCGTTCAGGTGACGGCGGTGCAGGATCTGGGCGCCAATTTCCGCCGGATCACGTTCGGCGGGTACAGCCTGCGCCAGTTCGGCGTGCACGGTGAGCTGCTGGACGCCCGCATCAAGGTGATCATCCCGCCGCGGACCGCCGACGGCTGGGCCGCGCTCCCGGAGTTCAACGCGCACGATGAGGGCTGGTACCAGCAGTGGCTCGCGCTGCCGGAGGAGGAGCGCGGGTCGATGCGCACCTACTCCGTTCGTCAGGCCCGTCTCGACGCGGCCTACCCGGAGATCGACGTGGACTTCGTGCTGCACGGCGTGCACGGCGACGGCGAGGCCGGCCCCGCGGCGACGTGGGCCGCCCAGGCGACGGCGGGCGACCGTCTGACCATCATCGGGCCGAACAACCGGGCCGCGCACTGCATCACTGCGCAGACCTACGGCGGCATCGAGTGGCGCCCGGGCCTGGCCCAGCGCGTGCTCCTGGCCGGCGACGAAACCGCGGTCCCCGCGATCTGCGCCATCCTGGAGACCCTGCCCGCCTACATGAGCGGCCACGCCTTCCTGGAGGTCCCGGAAGCGGGCGACTTCCAGGATGTGCGCACCGCGGCGGACATCGAGATCACGTGGCTGGCGCGTGGCGCCTCGCTGGGCCGTTCCCGTCCCCATGGCGAAGTGCTGCAGGAGGCCGTGCGCCGGGCCGTCCCGCTTCCGGGTCACGCCCGGCTCGGGGCCGACGGCAAGCCTGCCGTGGCGGGCTCCGAGCCTGCGGACGTCAACATCGACGCCGAGATCCTCTGGGACACCCCGCAGCTGCTGGATCCGTCTGAAGTGGAGGCGACACGCGTGCCGGGCGCACCTTCCGGCGCTCTGCCGTTCTACGCCTGGGTGGCCGGGGAGGCCGGTGTGGTCAAGGAGATCCGCCGCTACCTGGTGCGCGACGCCGGCATCGACCGCAAGCAGGTCGCCTTCATGGGCTACTGGCGCCACGGCCGCGTCATCGGCTGAGCCTGCTCCCCGCCGAAACAGTGAGTTCCCGTCGAAACAGTGTGTTGTGATCACTGTTTCGGCGGGAACTCACTGTTTCAGCACAGCGGCGGCCATCCTGAGTGACACGAGTTCACCCTCCCGTTCCGTGGACGTTCCGCGCCCGTCGCCCGGGGTCCTTAGGCTGGCGCTGTGGCCGAGCAGAACGGGGTGCGACGGTACCTCGCCCTGGGGGACTCCTTCACCGAGGGCGTGGGGGACCGCCATCCCCTGATGCCCAACGGGGTGCGGGGCTGGGCGGACCGTGTCGCGGACCGGCTGGCGAAGGCCGAACCCGGCTGGGAGTACGCCAATCTGGCGATCCGCAGCAAGAGGCTCCGCCACATCATCGACGAGCAGCTCGAACCCGCGCTCGCCATGAAGCCCACGCTCATCTCGCTCTATGCGGGCGGGAACGACATCCTCGACCTCGGCACCGACATGGACCGCCTCATGGAGGACTACCGGGGACTCGTGGCGTCCCTGGCGTCCACGGGCGCGCAGCTGATCCTCTTCACGGGCTACGACGTCAAGGTCTCCGCACTCCTGGAGCCCCTGAAGAAGCGCAACACCTTCTACAACGAACGCGTCCGGGAGATCGCCGCCGAGCACGACGCGATCCTCGTGGACTACTGGTGCTTCGACGCCTACAGCGACCCGCGCATGTGGGACACCGACCGGCTGCACATGTCCAAGGCCGGGCACAAGTACCTCGCCGCCCGGGTCCTGGAGCAGCTCGGTGTCCCGCACCGCATCAAGGAGAAGGACTGGGATCCGCCCACACCCCGGGGGTTCCGTGAGTGGGAAGCCGCTCAGCGCCGCTGGGTGCACGAGTGGGTCCTGCCCCTGTTCGGCCGGAAGCTGCGCGGGGTGACCCTGGGGGACACCCTCGAACCGCGCTGGCCGGAGCCTGTGAAGGTCCCCCGGAAGGGCGGTCTGAGGAAACTCGCGGAACGCCGTCTGCTGGACGCCGCATCGGACGGAGAGCGCCCGTGATCCTTGATCTGAGCGGCCCGCTGCGCTTCGTGGCTCTGGGGGACTCCTTCACGGAGGGCGTGGGCGATCCGGCGCCGGCCCTGCCCCACGGCTGCCGGGGCTGGGCGGATCGCGTGGCCCAGGAGCTCGCCCGCTTCAATCCCGGCACGGAGTACGCGAATCTGGCGGTCCGGGGGCGGCGTCTCGACAGGATCGTCGAGGAGCAGGTCGAGGCGGCGCTCGCTCTGAACCCCACACTGGTCAGTTTCTACGCCGGCGGGAACGACCTGCTCATGGCCCGCCTCGACCTCGCGTCCCTGCTCGACCGGCTGGAGCGGGCCGTGCGGACGCTGCGGGAGTCGGGAGCCCAGGTGCTCCTCTTCACGGGCTACAACGTGCCGCTCTCGCCGCTGCTGGAACCGCTCAAAGTCCGCAATGCCGCGTACAACACGAGGGTCCGGCGCGTGGCGCGCGAGCTCGACTGCCCCTTGGTGGACTACTGGTGCTTCGAGCGGTTCCAGGACCGGGCGCTGTGGGCTCCTGATCGTCTCCACATGTCCGCGGAGGGTCACCGCTATATGGCGGCCAAAGTCCTGGAGGTGCTCGGGGTGCCGCGCCTGACCGCGGCGGAGGAGATGCCGTCGTCGGGGGCTGAGGCGAAAGCGACCCTGGCGCGCCGCCTGAGGGACGACGCCGCGTGGCTGCGCCGCGATTTCGCGCCCTGGCTCGGGCGCAAGGTACGGGGAGTGTCCAGCGGCGATGCGCTGGGCCCCCGCTGGCCGGTGCCCGGCCCGGTGGATCCCGTGACGGGGCTAGTCGGCCTCGGGCGGCAGGAGCGCCTCGTACCCTTCGGCGACCCGATTGGGCACGAACTCCTCGATGTCGAACTCGGCCACGCCGTTGACGTTGAAGGGGTCGCGTTCCACGGCGGCGCGGACCTCGTCCAGGCCCGCCGTGGACAGCAGGATGCCGCCGGTGCGGGGAGATTTGCGGCCGGACGCCACGAACAGCCCGCGTGAGTAGCACTCGTCCAGCCACTCGAGGTGGGCCGGGATGTGGAACTCCACCACGTCGAGCGGGACTCTGTAGCTGAGGGACACCACGATCATGCTTCCAGGGTAATGGCCTCGCGGCCCCGCCGGACAGGGTGCCGGCGGGGCCACGTCACACGGCTTCGCGAGGCCGTGTGTCAGCCGTCGATGCTGGTCATCTCGTTGGGGACGTGTTCCAGCTGCGTGCTCCCGGTGACCTTGCGCGTGCCGAGGTCCACGGTGTGCAGGGTGCGCTTTCCGGGCTCGGTCACGTAGGCGGTGCCGCCGCGGACGTGGAGCGTCGGGCGGGGGTCCTGCCAGGTCTCCGATTCGGTCCAGGCGCCGACCACGGGGATGGTCGCGGAGATCTTCCCGGTCGTCGGGTCGATCACGCGCAGGCCGCCGTCGGTGCCGAGCACGAGCGCTTCTCCGGCGGGTCCGCGGCCGAGGGAACGGAACGAGTAGCTGGTCCCCAGCTCGACCAGCCGCAGGGTGGCCGTCCTGGTGTCCACGAGGGAGACGCGGGTGGGGCGCTCGAGGGTCGCGTCACGGTCCACCTTGTAGTCGCCGAGGATCACGGGCGACTTCTCCGACCCGGCCTGGTTGCCCAGGCGGCCGTAGGAGTCCGGGCTGTCGACCTTGGTGATCTTGCCGTCGCGGTAGATCAGCATGCCGTTCTGGCAGCCGACCACCACGGCCTCGTCCGCTGCGACGGCTTCGCCGTGCACGCCGGGGCAGTCGTCGTTCTTCAGCAGTTCGGGGCGGTTCTGGCTGCTGCCGCCTTTCGGAGCGGGACCGAGCACGGAGATGCCGCTCCGGGACCTCTCGTCGCCGCGGGTCACCAGGAGCTTCCCGTCGGAGAGTTCGACCGCCACGCCGTGATGGGGATGCGGTGTGGTGTAGACGGAGGTGGTGGGCAGGCCGGTCTTGAGGGCTTCCGTGAGGGTCTTCGGGTCGAAGGACTCGACCTTGCCGGAGCCGTCGCTGAACAGGACCGTCCGCCCGGCGTGCCGCACGACGTGCCCGGCGTGGTCGGCGGCGAACGCGCGGCCGGTCAGGCGCGGGGCGGAGGTGTAGTGGTGCGAGTGGTCGCCGTGCGGCTCGGACCAGGCCCCGGCGTCGAACACCCGGAAGGCGTCCCCGGTCGAGACGAGCACGTGACGGCCATCCCCGGCGGGATTGAGACGGAGGAAGCCGTCGAGTTCGGCGCCGCCCACAGGCTTGAGCGTCTTCGCGTCGAGGACGGTGAGGCCGCCGTCGTGGCTGAGGACGAGCCGAGGAGTCGGTCCGGCCGCCTCGCGCGGTTTCGCGCTCGCCGTCGGCGTGCTCGTGGCGGAGGTACCGGCGGCAGGCGCCGGGGTGCCGCAGCCGGTGAGCAGCAGCCCGACGACGGCGGCCGGCACGGCGAGCGCGAGCCACGGCTTGGTGCGGCGCGAGTCCGGGCGGGGGTGGGCAGGGGCGTGTTTCAGGAGGGTGCGGATCATTCGTTAAATGGTAATGATTCTCATTATCAGTTCAACTTGGCGGTGGTTCGTGACGCGGAGGCGGGAGGCGTCCGCGCTCAGCCGCAGTCGACGGAGTGCGGCCCGGACCGTGCCGGCATCTCCGCCCGTCCCCACGCGTCCCGCCCCGGCCGCCCCTCCCGCGCGCTCCGCCCGGCGCCGCGGAATCCGGCCCTGACCTCGCCCGTCAGTGCACATAGAATCTCCCTATGAAGGATGTACGGTGGCTCTCGCCGGCTGAGCGGCGGGCCTGGCTGGCGGTGGTGAGCGTGAGCACGCTCCTGCCCGCGGCGCTGGACACGGACCTCAACACCCGGGGCCGTCTCTCCCTGTTCGACTACAACGTCCTGGCCATGCTCTCCGAGGCCGACGGGCGGTACCTGGCCATGAGTGAACTGGCCGCTCGGACGTCCGCGTCGCTCTCCCGCCTCTCGCATGTCGTCACCAAGCTCCAGGGCCGCGGCTGGGTCCAGCGGGAGTCGCATCCCGAGGACGCCCGGGTCACCGTGGCGCATCTGACGGACGAGGGTTTCCAGACCCTGACCCGGCTCGCCCCGGAACACGTCGAAGTGGTGCGGGAGCTGGTGTTCGACGCGCTGGACGAGCAGGATGTGGAAGACCTGGCCCGCGTCGGTGAACGGATCGTGGAACGCCTCAACTGCGACCACTGGATCCTCCGCGAGGGCCGGGAACTCCAGGAAGGCCGCTGAAAGAAGGACCATGACCGACTTCACCACCCGTTACGTGGCACTGGGCGACTCCTTCACGGAAGGCGTCGGTGACATCGACCCCACCCGCCCGAACGGCGTGCGCGGCTGGGCGGACCGGTTCGCGGCGCTGCTCGCCCAGGACGCGGCCGACGACGGCGGGGTCGGCTACGCGAACCTGGCGATCCGCGGGCGCAAGATGCGCGGGATCCTGGCCGAGCAGATCGAGCCTGCGCTCGCGATGAAACCCACGCTCGTGAGCATCTACGCCGGCGCCAATGACATCCTCCGGCCCAGGATCGACATCGACGCGCTCCTGGCCGAGTACGGCCGGGCCGTCGCGCGCCTGAGGGATTCCGGCGCGCAGGTGCTGCTCTTCACCGGCTTCGACGCGCGCTCCTCCAAGGTCTTCGGCCCCATGCGCGGGCGGACGGCGATCTACAACGAACTGGTCCGGGGCATCGCCGAGGACCATGACGCGATCGTCGTGGATTACTGGCGCTTCGCGGAGTACAACGACTGGCGCCTCTGGGGCGTGGACCGGATGCACATGTCCACCCTGGGGCACCAGAACATGGCCGAGCGGGTGTTCCATCGTCTGCGCGGAATCCAGACGCCTGGCGCAGAGCCGGGGCCGTTCACCCCGCCGCTCCTGCCGGCGGCGCCCGTGGTCCCGCGGGCCGAGGCGTTCAAGGCCAACGCGGCGTGGACGCGCGACGAGGCCGTGCCCTGGGTCAAGCGCCGGCTGACAGGGACCTCCTCCGGGGATTCGCTGAGTCCTCGCTACCCCCACCTGGTGGACCCGGGCAGTCTGGACGACTGAGCCGGGGACCCAGCCGGTCGCGACGCCGGCGCCGCCCGCCGTCGTCGTGCGGGCGAAACACGCTGATTGGCCTTAATTGACGCGGCCCCGTAGACTTGATAGGCGCTCAGTTGTGTGAAGTGTGCCTGATTGCTCCGGCTTGCAGCGGACCTCGCGGTCAAGCTCGCCGGTAGTTAGGGGCTCAAGTCAGCCATTTCTGTTTCCCGTGCTCATCCTTTCAGGGGTGACGTGCGTGGACGCGACGGCGGCGCCCGGGATGGAAAACCCTCCCGGTATCACTGACATCGAGGAGTCGATCATGGCAGCACACTGCCAGGTGACTGGGGCCGAGCCGGGCTTCGGGCACAGCATTTCGCACTCGCACCGCCGCAACAAGCGTCGGTTCGACCCGAACATCCAGAAGAAGCGCTACTGGGTTCCGTCCCTGCGCCGTAACGTGACCCTGCAGGTTTCTGCCAAGGGCATCAAGGTCATCGACCAGCGCGGTATCGACGCTGTTGTCGCCGAGATTCTGGCTCGTGGGGTGAAGCTCTAATGGCAAAGAAGGACAAGGACGTACGTCCGATCATCAAGCTGAAGTCCACCGCGGGCACCGGCTACACCTACGTGACGCGCAAGAACCGTCGTAACGACCCGGACCGTCTGGTCCTGAAGAAGTACGACCCGGTTGTGCGCCAGCACGTCGAATTCCGAGAGGAGCGCTAAACATGGCGAAGAAGTCCAAGATTGCTCGTAACGAGCAGCGCAAGGTCATCGTTGAGCGCTACGCTGCCAAGCGCCTCGAGCTCAAGAAGACCCTGGTCGACCCGAACGCGACCGACGAGGCACGCGAGGAGGCCCGCCTGGGTCTGCAGAAGCTGCCCCGCAACGCTTCCCCCGTCCGCGTCCGCAACCGCGACGCCATCGACGGCCGCCCCCGTGGCACCTTCCAGAAGTTCGGCATCTCCCGTGTCCGCTTCCGCGACATGGCCCACAAGGGCGAGCTGCCGGGCATCACCAAGTCTTCCTGGTAGGACCGTGACCCTCTGAGGGTCGCGTCCATCTGAGACTGAAAGGCCGGTCATCCGCACGGATGGCCGGCCTTTCGCGTACCCGGGTGCGGTCCGGGCCGCGTCCGCGCCGCCGAGTTCGGGGGATCCTGCCGAGCGCACGGCCTGCAGCCCGTGCTGTCGGCGCGAACCCCCGACGTCGGCGGCGTCCACGTGCGACGCTGTCCACGTGCGCCGCCGGCCTCTCGCCCCGTCGGCCGGGCCTGCTGCGGCCGGGCACGCGAAAGGCCCCCGCTCGAGGAGCGGGGGCCTTCGGAAACGAGGGGCTGACGGGAATCGAACCCGCGTCACCTGCTTGGGAAGCAGGTGCTCTACCATTGAGCTACAGCCCCGCGGCCAGGGCCAAGCCGTGGCAGCACGCCTCAGCTTAGCGCAGCCGGGCCTCCGGTGCGAATCAGGTCCCGGGACCCGAAACCGCCGCTCAGCGGAAGATGTTCAGCGGTCCCCAGCCCCAGCCGACGGTCCGTGGAGTGAGCCACTGGCCGTTCCGGAACCCGTGGTAGACCAGCCCGCCGTTCGCCTGCCGCGTCATCAGGCCCCGGCTCCCGGCGCCCGCGAATCCGTAGTCCGCGAAGATGCTCGTGTACCCCTGCCAGCCTGTGGCCACCGTGGAGAAGCCTCGCACCGTTCCCGTGCCGTTGCCCGGGTAGGCGCGGAGCGTGCCGTTGGGCATCCGCGCCATGAGGTCGACCTGGCCGTCGCCGGTGAAGTCGGTCAGCGAAAGAGCCGCGCCCTTCCACCCGGCGCCGATGTAGGTGGCGGCCGCCGGGGCGCCGCCCGTGGGGTTGGCGTAGTGGTACAGGTAGCCGGCGGCGTTGTAGGCGACGATTCCCGGTCGCTGCCCGGCCTTGAGGCGTCCGATGGCCAGGGTCATGGGTCCCCAGCCGCTGCCGATCTGCTGGGCCGCCGCGAATCCGCCCTGGGCGCCGCCCCGGTACAGCAGGAGCCGTCCGTCCTTGGTGACGGCCACGATGTCGTAGATCCCGTCGCCGGTCCAGTCCACGAGGTGACCTTCCCGGAACCCGGACCAGCCGTTGCTGACCGTCCCGACGAGCGACACCGTCCCGTTGACGCCCCGATAGAGCCGCAGCGCGCCCGAACCGTCCACCGCCAGGATGTCGCCGCCGCTCTTGACGGTGGCCGCGCGGGCAGGGCTGCCGGAGAAGTACTGCTCCAGGGTCGGGATCTTCCGGGCGCGCATGTCCGAGGAGACGTCGCCGCCGACGTACCGCAGATGCCAGGGCTCGTAGGCGTAGCCCGTGGTGCCGGTGTAGCCGTTCGGGTACCGCACGATGAAACCGAAGCGCCAGGCGTTGGCCGCCACCCACTGGCCCTCAGGGGTGCTGCCGAAGCAGGTGCTGAGGCCGCAGTTGTAAGTGTTGCCGACGTCGACGGCCAGGCCCGTCTGGTGCTCGCTGTACCCGGGCCGGGCGGAGATGGTGTTGGCGTACGCTTCGCCGTACTGGCTGACGTAGTAGTTGTAGGTGCTGACCTGGGTCTGATAGCTCCGGAACGCGCTGACGACGGTGAGGGGCCGTCCCGCTGCGCCGGCCGCCGTGAAGAGGTTGTTCAGCGCCGTGGCGGCCTCGCGGCGGAGGGAGTATCCCGTGCCGCGGAAATTCACCAGATCGGACGGGTAGTACTGGCTCGGATTGAGGGGGCGCTGCTTGTTGACCAGCACCGCGATGCTCGACGCGGACGGCGAGGGGTCCGCGGACGGGAGGGGATTGCCGGTGGCGTGTGCCGGCGTCGTGAAGCTCAGAGTCAGCGCGGCGACGGCGGCCGCGGCGGCCAGCAGGCGCAGTCTGCGCGGTCTGCGGGCAGGTGACGATACGGACACGTGGACGGATTCGGACATGAGCAACCCCCTGTGCAGTCAGGCACATCATCTCCTTGTTTTCCGCCGGGTGGAAGGGGCACGGGGGAGGCGTTCAGCGTGGCAGGGGATAACCATTCGGTAAAACCTGGCCGGAAGTCCTGGTTGTACCTGCAAGTGAAACGTATTCTTTTTTGTGCCTTGATCGGGGGATACGGGCTGTTGACGACTCTCGAGGAAGGACTATGGCAGTGGTGCAGGCTTCGCATGATGTGCTCATCCGTTGTGATGCGCTCTCTGTCTTCAGCTTCCTGGCGGACGGCGCGAACAATCCCCGCTGGCGGGAAGGCTTGCGTTCCGTGATCCTGCGCAGCGGGTCGCCGGGCGCCGTGGGCGCCGTCTATCAGCAGTCGTACGAGCACGGCTCAGCCAGCAGCATCCCCGGCACCTACCGGATCACCGCCTCCCGCAGTGGCGCCGAGCTGGAATTCGCCGTGCTGTACGGGCCGGTGGGCACCCGCGGCGGTTACTACCTGAGCACCGAAGGCGACTCCACCCGCGTGCGGTACGCTCTTGATTTCACGCCGCGGGGCTTCCGTCGTTTCTACTGGCGCGATTCCCAGCGCATCCTGGAGCAGGAGGTCCGCCAGCTGGAGCGTCTCAAAGAAGTCCTCGAGACGCCTCTGGAACGCGTGGCCTGAGCCCGGTGCGGTATTTTTGAGACTGTGCTGATCTCTGACCGCGACATCCGATCCGAACTGGCCGCAGGGCGCATCGCTCTGGACCCCTTCGAGCCCTCCATGGTGCAGCCCTCCAGCGTCGATGTCCGGCTGGACCGGTTCTTCCGCCTCTTCGACAACCACAAGTACGCGCACATCGATCCGGCGCAGGAGCAGCCCGAGCTGACCCGTCTGGTCGAGGTGGACGGCGACGAACCCTTCATCCTGCATCCCGGCGAATTCGTGCTCGGCTCCACCTATGAGACGGTGACCCTCCCGAACGACATCGCGGCACGCCTCGAAGGCAAGTCCTCCCTGGGCCGTCTCGGCCTGCTGACGCACTCGACCGCCGGGTTCATCGACCCCGGGTTCTCCGGCCATGTCACCCTGGAGCTCTCCAACGTCGCGACCCTGCCCATCAAGCTGTGGCCCGGCATGAAGATCGGTCAGCTCTGCTTCTTCCAGCTCACCTCGGCCGCCGAGCACCCGTACGGCTCCCGCGAGTACGGCAACCGGTACCAGGGCCAGCGCGGTCCCACCGCCTCCCGCAGCCACCTGAACTTCCACCGGACGGACATCTGAGGGTGCCCGCCGCTCTGACGCTGCTGGACGGCGGCATGGGCCGGGAGCTGGCACGCCGGGGCGCGCCCTTCCGGCAGCCCGAGTGGTCCGCGCTCGCCCTCATGGAGGCGCCCGAGCACGTCCAGGCCGTCCACGAGGACTTCATCGGCGCCGGCGCGCGCGTCATCACCACCGACAGCTACGCCCTCGTCCCCTTCCATCTGGGCGAGGACGTCTTCGCCGCCCAGGCCCGGACGCTCGCCGACCGTGCGGGGCGTCTGGCGCGCGCCGCGGCCGACGACGCCGGCTCCGCGGGCGTGCGCGTCGCGGGCTCCTTGCCGCCGCTGTTCGGCTCCTACCGCCCCGATCTCTTCGACGCCGAACGCGCGCCGGAGGTGCTGGCTCCCTTGGTGGCGGGCCTGTCCGGGCATGTGGACCTGTGGCTGGCCGAGACCCAGGGGTCCCTCGCCGAAGCGCGTGCCGTGAAGGCCGGGCTTCCCGAGGACGGGCTCCCCTTCTGGATCTCCTTCACCCTGCGGGACGAGCAGGAGGATGGCCCGGCCGTGCTGCGGTCCGGGGAGAGTGTGGCCGAGGCTGCCGAGACGGCCGTCGCCCTGGGAGCCGCGGCGCTGCTGTTCAACTGCAGCCGGCCCGAGGTCATGGGGGCGGCACTCGCGGAGGCGGGCGCCGTCGTCGGGCGGCTGGGAGCCGAGCTGGAGCTGGGCGTGTACGCGAACGCCTTCCCGCCGCAGCCCGAGGACGCGACGGCGAACGACGGCCTCGACGAGCTCCGCGAGGACCTCGATCCGGCCGGATACCTGAGCTGGGCGGAGCGCTGGCGCGAGCAGGGCGCGACGATCATCGGCGGATGCTGCGGGATCGGCCCGGAGCATCTCGAGGTCCTGCGGGAACGGCTGAGCTGACTCGTCGGGGCGCCGCGGGCTGTCCGCCCGGGCTCCTGTCTACTCCTCGATCTCCGCGCCGACCGCCCGGAGGTAGCGGCGGAACGTCAGATCCGGGTCGTTGGCGCGGGCCGCGAGGAATCCGTCGAAGTCGGTCTGCTGCCGGAGGCTCGTACCCTGCAGCATCCTGAGGGCCTGACCGCGTTCGGTCTCGCGGATCGCCGCGGCGGTCTCCGCCACTTCCGCGGCGCGGTCGAGCGGGACGAAGAGGACGCCGTCGTCGTCGCCCAGGACGAAGTCGTCCGCCGTGATCACGTGGTCGCCGATCCGTGCCGATTCCATGGCGTCCGGCGTCCGTGGATCGAGGCGCTGTGGCCCGGCCGGCAGCGCGCCCAGGCTGAAGACCGGCAGCTGAATCGCGCGGAGTTCCGAGGTGTCGCGGTGCAGTCCCCACATGACGATGCCGGCCAGTCCCGCCCGGCTGGCTTCGAGAGCGACCAGGTCGCCGACGCACGCCTCGTCCGCGCGGCCGTCGTTGTCCACGACCAGGACGTCGCCGGGTTCGGCGCCGTTGATCACTTCGAGGAAGATGTCGGCGCTGCCGAAATGCTGCACCGGCCGGGCGCGGCCGACGACGGCGGCCCCGTCCCAGGGCGCTGTCGTGCCGGTGGGGGCGCAGCGGACCTCGACGCCGAGACGCAGGCATGCGTCGGCGACGTGGGGGGTGCTGAGGTCCTGATAGGCCTGTCGCAGCTGTTCACGGTCCATGCCGAGTGGGGCTCCTTCACGATTCCGGGATCCTTCGCGTGGCGGGCCGTTCCCGAGGGGTGCCGGCACAGCGCCAGTAAGCCAGTCTCTCCGAAAATGGCCTTGAAAGATGTAGCCAGTTGGAATCACTGGCCATGGGCGGGGCCGTCCTCCGTTGTGTGCTCAGTTGTTGCGGGTTCCACGGCGGAACACCCGCAACAACTGAGCACGCAACGAGAGCTCGCGCTGCCGCTCGCCCCCGGCGTCGCGCCTCCGTCAGGCGCCCTGGTTCTGCAAGGCCAGGAGGGTCAGCTTCTCGGCGGAGCGGGGCCGCGCTCCCAGGGTGCTGCCGCCGCTGACGTCGAGAGTCGTCCCGGTGGTCCGTGAGGCCCGATCGGACAGCAGGAACAGCACCGCCTCGGCCACCACGGACGGGTCCGCGACATCGCCCTGCACCGCGAACGTCGACATGTGGGCCCGCGCCTCGGGGATGCTGAACAGCTCGTGCCCGTTGTCGGTGAACCCGGGGATCACCGCGTTGATGCGGATCCCACGTTCCGCCAGCGACTCGGCCGCGTGGAACGCCATGGATTCGAGCGCCGCCTTGCCCATGGCGTACACGATGTCGTCAGGACAGGAGAAGTGCACTCCGGCGGAGGACACGTTGACGATCGAGCCGCCCGGCGGCATCCGGAGCGAAAGCCTCTGCGCCAGGAAGAAGGGGGCGCGCACGTTCACGGCCATGTAGGCGTCGAACTGCTCGTGGGTGGCGCTGCTCAGTGACGGCCCGAGGAGCATCGCCGCGTTGTTGACGAGGGCTTTGAGCTCGCCCCCGGTGCTGCTGAGCGCCTCCTCGACGGCGGCGTCCACGGCGTCGATGGCCTCGGGGGTTCCCAGGTCGCACGACACTGTGGCGCAGTGCGCACCGAGCTCTTCGAGAGAGCCTTTCAGCTGCTCGGCCCTGTCGTGCTGGGAGTTGTACTGTGCCACGATGTCGTAACCTTCGCGGGCCAGCAGGCGGCAGATGTCACGGCCGATTCCTCCGGTCGCCCCGGTGACGACGGCCAGGGGGCGGTTCGAGTGAGTCATGATGTCCCTTTCAAGTGCGTGATGATGAGGGTTCCAATGCGAGGCGTGAAAACATGCCACCCGCCCCGTTTGCTCATCCTAGCGAGCGGCGGATCGGCCGGCCCTGGACGGTTGTGTGCTCAGTTGTTGCGGGTTCTCGACGGAAAGACCCGCAACAACTGAGCACGTAAGACGACTGAGCACGCAACGCCGGAGCACACAGGGCCGGCCACGCGTGCGGCGCGGTGCCCTACGCCGTCAGGCGGTCCAGTTCCGCGCGGTCGCCGATCAGGCGCACCGCGTGGATGACGCCGTCGCGGAGCTGGAAGGTGAACGCCACCTGGACCACGCCGCGGTACTGCCACACGAGGCCTGGTTCGCCGCCCAGCATCGCGAAGCGTGCGGCCTTGGCCTTGCCGTTGAAGAAGCCGGAGACCTCGTCCCGTCCGAGTTTGAGGGCCGGGGAACCCATCGCCGCGGCGGTCGCGTCGGACGTCATGACGACGTCGGGATCCAGCAGCCTGACCAGCGCCGCCAGGTCGCCGCCCTTCGCCGCCGTCAGGAACGCTTCCACCACCGCGCGGGGCGCCCGCGCGCCGTCGGTGACGTCCGCCGTCGGGCTCTCGGGCACATCGTCCGACGACGCCGACGGTTCCAGTCCCGCCTGGCCGCGCACCCGGCGTCGTGCGCGGCTGGCCAGCTGCCGCGCGGCCGCGGCGGACCGTCCGGTGGCCGCGGCGACCTCTTCGAACGGTGCGCCGAAGAGGTCGTGGAGCACGAACGCGACCCGCTCGGCCGGGCTCAGCGTGTCCAGGACGACCAGGAGCGCCACGCTCAGAGAGTCGTCCAGCTGCGCCTGTTCCTCCGGTCCGGGCGCGACCTCGTCGAGCTGCCCGGCGAGCGTCTCCGCTAGCGCCTCGTGCCGTGCGTGGGAGCGGAGGGCGTCGAGGCAGATGCGGCTCACCACGGTGGTGAGCCAGGCGGGGAGGTTGTCGACGTCGTCGTCCAGCCGGGCAAGCCGGAACCAGGCCTCCTGGACGGCGTCCTCGGCGCCGAGCGGGCCGGACGGTCCGAGGATCCTCTGGGCGATGCCCAGCAGGCGAGAGCGCTCCTGGTCGAAGCGGGTGGCGAGTTCGAGCTCGGATTCCATGTTCTCCATGCCTCTTCGACGTCCGGCGGGCGCTGGATGTGACGCGTCGCCCTCGCCATGTCACATCGTCGAATGCCCAGACGTCAAGAGGGTGAATGCGGGAAGTGCCCGTATCGATCCTGAAGGAGAATCCCATGCGCTACGCCAAGAGCATGTTCTACGTCGACAACGCCAAGGACGCCGCCGAGTTCTTCGGCACCGCCTTCGGACTGCAGGCCCAGGTCTACGGCGAGGGCTACGCCGAAGTCGCTGCAGGCGACACCAAGCTCGCCTTCGGCACCCTCGAGGCCGCCGGCAACCACCTTCCCGGGCAGCCGCTCGAGGTCGCCGATCCCGCCCGCGTCACGGGCGTGCTCAGCTTCGTCGCCGACGACGCCGACGACGTCGACGCCGCCTACCAGCAGGCCGTCAGCGCGGGCGCCGAGTCGCTCGTGGAGCCCACCGACCGCGAATGGGGCCAGCGCGCCGCCTTCGTCCGCGCGCCCGGCGGCCTCGTCCTGGAGATCGGCAACTTCGCCTGAAGCGAGGCTGTGCCGTTCGCGGTGTCCCCTGGTTCCGCAACGCGGAGACCAGGGGACACCGGCGTTTCCGGGTCCGGAACGTCGTCGGCTTGCGCGGGTTCTCTATCGTAGGAGGCAGAACCGATCCGGATCCCGGGGCCCACCGCCCCGGCCTCGCGCAGGGAGAACCGCACATGAGCACCGCACGACTTGGACTCCGGCGGATGACGCCCCGCGACCCCTTCGAGTCGTTCCGCGCCGCCAGCCCGCTGGAACTGTTCTTCGACCTGGTGTTCGTGGTGGCGGTGTCGATGATCTCCGCGCAGCTGCACCACTTCTACGCCGAGAATCACGTAGGGGAGGGGATCGTGGCCTTCCTCCTGGTGTTCTTCGGCATCTGGTGGGCGTGGATGAACTTCACCTGGTTCGCCACCTCCTTCGACACTGATGACTGGCTCTACCGGATCCTGACGATCATCCAGATGGCCGGCGCCCTGGTCCTGGCCGGCGGCGTCGGGGCGGCGATGTCCGAGGGCGACTTCACCGTCGTGACCCTGGGGTACCTCGTGATGAGGGTTCCGCTGGTCTGCCAGTGGCTCCGTGCGGCGGCGTCCAGCCCGGAACTCAGGGTCACCGCGCTGCGTTACGCCGGCGGAGTGGCGGTGGTCCAGGTGCTGTGGCTGCTCAGGCTTCTCCTGCCGGGGCAGATCGGGTTCTGGGGGTTCGTGATCCTGGTGCTGGCCGAGGTCTCGGTGCCCGTCTGGGCCGAGACGGCGCGGAAGACCCCCTGGCACCCCAGCCACATCGCGGAACGGTACGGCTGCTTCACCCTGATCGTGCTGGGCGAGTCGATCCTGGCCTCCACCGGCGCGATCGTGGATGCCGCGGCCGCGCAGGAGCATCTCGGGGCCCTGCTGCCGATCGCCGCGTGCGGTCTGGTTCTCGCGGCGGGGATGTGGTGGATCTACTTCTCCCGCGAGCATCACGAGCATTTCGGCAGCCTCCGGAACGCGCTGACCTTCGGCTACGGCCACTACCTGGTGTTCGCCGCCGCGGCCTCGTTCTCGGCGGGGATCGAAGTGGCGATCGACTTCGCGGACGGGCACGCCGAGCTGGGCCGGGTGGCCGCCGCGGCCACCCTCACCGTGCCGATCGCGCTGTTCGTGCTCACCACCTGGTTCATCACGCTGCGGAAGTCGCTTCCGCGCCCCACCAGCCTGCTCTTCCTGGTGCTGACCGTGCTCCTGGCGGCCTGTGCGTTCGTGCCGGGGGAGAACACCCTCGGCTCGATGGTGGCCGCCGCCGTCGTCATGATCCTGCTGGTGGTGTTGCTCGAGCTGCCGGCCACCCTGGCGGCGTCGGAGCGGATCGAGGAGCTCGAGGAGGCGGAGGACGCAGGCGCCTGACCGTCCCGAGGGGTGGGTGGTGAGCCGCCCGGCCTACGCCTCGATGTCGTCCAGCCGCGCGATCACGACCTCCAGCATGCGGGCCAGTTCCTTCATCTCCGGGCTGCTGAGATCCTGAAGCACGTCCGTCTCCACGACGCTCGACCCCTTGATCGCGAGGTTGAAGAGCTGACGGCCCTCCTCGGTGAGACTCACGAACACGCGGGTGCGGTTGCCGGGGTCCTGCGTGCGTTCGACCAGCCCGCGCAGCGCGAGCTTGTCCAGGCGATGCGTCATCGACGACGGCGCGACGTTGCTCAGGTCCGCGAGCTGACTCGGCGTGAGGGGCTCCTTCGCCTTCACCAGCGCGGTGACCACGCCCCATTCACCGGCGGTGACGTCCAGATCGGCCAGCTGACGGGCGTACCACTGGTCCAGCTTCCTGTTGAGGGACTGCACGGCGGTGATGACCCGCTGCACGGTCTCCTCGCCGCCGGCCGCGACATAGGCCGCGACGCTCCGGCGGTGTTCTTCCTGGGCACTGGGCTTGCGAGGGGGCATTCAGGGATTCTCTCATGAACTTCGATGTGGTAATATTTCGATATCGAAATATTCGAAGTCGAATAAATGTGGCCGCGCTCACTCCGGGAGGAATGAGGGCGGCTCGTCCTGTTGAGCGCAGAGCCTGTTGAGCACAGGGCCCGTCAAGCACAGGGCATTCGACGCCACACATCCTTCACCGGACATCGTTCCTTCATCAGACCCAAGGGGGTGCACTCATGCGCGCGAAGCTTTTGATCCTCGCGTCCGCCATCGGTTCTCTCGGCTGGGGAGCCGTTCTTCCCTATCAGTACGCCTATGCCGCGGAAACGCGCGGCTGGGGCGCCCTGGTGGCCGCCGCGGCCGCCTCCTTGTTCTCCCTCGGCGCGCTCTTCGCCTCGCCGGTGGCCGGCCGGCTCGCGGACCGCTTCAACCCGGTCCTGGTGGCCGTGCTGGCACAGCTGATCGGCGCGGTGGCGGTCGGCTCCCTGATGTTCGTCCAAGAGCCAGGCACCTTCCTGCTGGGGATGCTGGTGTTCGGGCTCGGCCTGTCCGGCGCGGTCCCCGCGAAGCAGGTGCTCGCGCTCGAGTGGTCCTCGAGCGCCGACCGCCGCAAGGTCTTCGCCTACAAGTTCACGGGCGAGTCCCTCGGCATGGCCGCGGGCGCGTTCCTGGCAGGCCTGGTGGTCGACCTCGGCCGCGCCGACGGCCTGACGGTCGGTTTCCTCATGGCTGCCGGTGGCTTCGTGATCTCCTCGGCGATCATCGCGTTGGCCGGAAGCCTCGGCCGCGGCGCCGCCCTGGTGCTCGACGGCGTCGCCTCCACCGCCGATCAGGCGCTCGACGACGGCGGCCGCCGCCGCGGCGCGCTGCGGCTCATCTTCGCGGACCCCGCCATGCGCTGGACCGCCGTCGTGACGATCGCGCTGGCCCTCGGGTTCTACGCCCAGTTCGAGTCCGGCCTGCCCGCCTACGCGCTCACGGTGCTGAACGCCGAGCCGTCCGTGATCGGAACCGCGGCGGCCGTGAACTGCCTGGTGATCGTGGCGCTGCAGCTCGTCGTCGTGAAGCTGACGGCCAAGCGGCCCGCCGCGACCCTGCTCATGGCGGTCGGCTCGGTCTGGCTGGTGTCCTGGCTGTTGCTCTCGGTGGCGCAGTTCATGCCCGGGATCGCGTCGGCGCTGTTCGTCATGACCTACGGGATCTTCGCCGTGGGGGAGACGGTCTACAGCCCGGTGCTGAACCCGCTCACGGCGTCGCTGGCGCCCGCCGGCATGGTCGGCCAGACCCTCGGCGTGGTCGCGGCGCTGCAGACGGCGTTCTCCGCGGCCGGTCCGCTGATCGCGGGCGTGCTGCTGGGTGCGGGCCTCGGGGACGCGTTCCTGATCATGCACCTGGTCATCAGCGTGGTGGCGATCTTCGCGGCCTGGCGGATCCGGCAGGTGCTGGCGGCACGGGCGCGGGCCGGAATCCCCGTCCGGTCGGACGAGGCGCTCGCCGCCTGACGCCGACTCGCCGCAGCGATCCGACGGTGGCCGGAACCGGACCTCAGGCCGAGGTTCCGGCTCCGGCCACCGGTGCTTTGCGGGGTTTGATGAAGGGCTTGGCCCAGCTTTCGATGAACCGGGCGATCAGCGGCCCGAGCACCGCCATGATGAGCACGTAGGACGAGGCGAGAGCGGCCATCTGGCCCGGCACTGCGCCGGAGGCGACGGCCAGGCCCGCGATGACGATGGAGAACTCGCCGCGCGCCACCAGGGCCGCGCCAGCGCGCACGCGGCCCGGTTTGCCGATCCCCGCCCGTCCAGCGGCCCACCAGCCCGTGAGCATCTTGGTGGCCGTGGTCGCGACGGCCAGGAGCAGCGCCCAGCCGAGGACCGGCGGGATGGCCGTCGCGTCGGTGCTGAGGCCGAACGCCACGAAGAAGATGGCGGCGAAGAGGTCCCGCAGCGGTTCCAGCATCCGGGTGGCGTTGTGCGCCGTCGCGCCGGAGATGGCGATGCCCAGCATGAACGCGCCGACGGCGGCGGACACCTGGAGCGCCGAGGCGAGGCCCGCCACCAGGAGGGCCGCGCCGAGCACCGTCAGCAGGAAGACCTCGGCGTTCTCGCTGTGCACGATCGCCGAGACGCGCTGCCCGTGCTTCATGGCGACCAGGAGCACCACCGTGATGACCGCCAGCGCGATGGCCACCGCCTGCAGTCCGCCGAAGAAGCCGACGCCGGCCAGCGTGGCCGTCAGGATGGGGAGATAGACGGCCATGGCCAGGTCTTCGAACACCAGCACGGAGAGGACCACGGGCGTCTCGCGGTTGCCGAGCCGTCCCAGGTCGGTGAGGGTTTTGGCGGCGATCCCGGACGACGAGATGTAGGTGACGCCGGCCATCACGAGCGCGCCGACCGGACCCCAGCCGAGCAGGAGTGCCACGGCCGCGCCCGGGATGGCGTTCAGCACGGCGTCGAGCACGCCGGCCTGCCAGGACTTCTTGAGTCCGGTGAAAAGCTCATCCGCGCTGTACTCGAGCCCGAGCATCAGCAGCAGGAGGATCACGCCGATCTCGCCCGAGAGATGGCTGAACTCGCGGACTCCGTCGAGCTGGATGATGCCGCCCGCGCCGAAGCCCAGGCCGCCCAGCAGGTAGAACGGGATGGGGGACATGCCCACCCGTCCGGCAAGCCGGGCCAGGAGGCCGAGTACGAAGACCACGGCCCCCAACTCGATCAGGGTCACCGCGAGTTGGTCCACCGCTATCCCTTGCGGAGTATTTCGGCGGCCTTGTCCAGGCCTTCGAGCGTTCCCACTGCCACGAGCAGGTCACCACGGTGGAGCACGACGTCGGGGCCGGGCGAAGGGATGACCTCGCCTTCCCGCATGATCGCCACGATCGAGACGCCGCTGCGGGTGCGGATCGAGGCCGCCCCCATGGGACGGTCCCGGAACGGCGAATCCTGGAGGATGGAGAACTGGCGCGTCACGATGCCCGGGACATCCCGGTGCTCTTCCGTGAGCTGGTTGACGATGAGCTGGCCGCCCAGCAGCTGGGCGAGGGTGGTGGTCTCCTGTCCCGTGAGGGGGATGGAGGCCTGGCAAGTGTCCGGGTCGTCCCAGGTGGAGACGATGAACTCCGTGGTTCCATCACGGTGGACCACCACGCCGATCCTGCGGCCGCTGGCGGTCATGAAGTCTTTCCGCACCCCGAGTCCGGGGAGGTCGGTTTCATCCACGTGCATGGCATAAGCCTAGTCCCCGGACTCTTCTCGTGTTGCGTGCTCAGTAGTTGCGGGTCCAGACCCCAAACACCCGCAACAACTGAGCACGCAACGCGGTCATGAAGGCTCGCCGGCCGCGCGAAGCGCCCGTTGCACCTTCCGGACCACGCTTGGCCGCGTTCCGCGGAGGTCGGCGGCGCTGATGCGCAGTTCCTGCCAACCCAGCTCCGCAGTGATCGTCGCTCGCGCGATATCCCGGTCGTACTGCCGCTCCGCCCCGTGGACCTTGCCGTCGTACTGCACGCTGAGCCGTTGCCGCGGGTAGGCGAGGTCGGGCCAGACCCGCGGGGTGCCCCAGGGGTCGTAGAGAACCACATTGAGCTCCGGCTCGGGGACGCCATGATCCAGCAGGATCAGGCGCATCCGGGTCTCCTGCACCGAATCCGCGCCCGGGCGGATCAGGTCCAACGCCGCCAGGGCGTTCCTCTTCCCCTTCATCTTGGGGTGGGCCATCGTCACGCGGCGGAGGTCGGCCACCGTGCAGAGCGGCACCCGTGGGAAGGGATGATCCGAGCCGTGCTCGTTGACGAGGTGGTCCCCGGCAGCCACGAGATCCGCGAGGGGCAGATGGTGGGCCAGATCCAGCCAGGTTCGCGCCGCCGAGGTGATGCGCACACCGGCCAGGTACTCGACTTCCCCTGGGAGCAGTAGCGTTCGATGCCCGACGACGCCGGCGCGCCGAGCGTGCGTGCCACCCCGTGTGCGCGAGACGTGGATCTGTTGATCAGCCCAGAACGGCAGCGGGATGCCGCGGGCGCGTGCAGCGGTCAGCTCGGAGACCACCGTCGCGTCGTCAAGTGCGGTCAGAGCCCGAAGGCTCGCCAGGAGTGTCGGGTCCGCGCCTCGGGGAATGCGTATCCCCCGGCTCGGCGCCCGCAGGTCGGCGGCCCGGAGGCGGCTGGTGGACACACCACCTGCCAGGGCTTCCGCCACGGTGAACGAGGTGTTCTGGAATCGTGCGGGAAGTTCTTGTGCTCTCATCCACCCATCGGAACAAGGCGGGAGCGCGGATGGCCGCGCTGTTCCGGC
The DNA here is from genome assembly GCF_029690065.1 of Arthrobacter sp. Y-9. Taxonomy (NCBI): domain Bacteria; kingdom Bacillati; phylum Actinomycetota; class Actinomycetes; order Micrococcales; family Micrococcaceae; genus Arthrobacter; species Arthrobacter sp. Y-9. Next base: position 3,412,928 of record NZ_CP121463.1, on the reverse strand, counting down.
TATGTGGATGGCTCAGGTTTCCGGTGGCTCCCTGTTCCCGCAGTTGCGTGCTCAGTAGTTGCGGGTTCGGGCCGGAAATACCCGCAACTACTGAGCACACAACGCGTGGGGCGTGGACGGCGTGGACGGCGTGGGTGTCCAGCGGGTCAGGCGGCTGCGTTGTCCTGCGCTGGGGCCTTGACCGGGATCAGGACCAGCAGGCCGGCCAGGAGCACCACCATGATGCCGAGGATCCCCCAGCGCTGTGCCTGGCCCTCCGCGACGTACTGGGACGCCACGGCGATGGAGACGGTGAAGAGCGTGGGCGCCAGGAAGGACACCGCGCGGCCGGTCGTGGCGTACAGGCCGAAGAGCTCACCCACCTCGCCGTCGGGGGCCAGCCGTCCCAGGAACGCCCGTGCGGAGGCCTGCGCCGGCCCCACGAAGAGGCAGAGCAGCAGCCCGAACACCCAGAAGGTCAGCTTGCCGTGCCACTGCATGCCGAAGAAGGAATATTCGCTGTTGCCCAGGATCAGAATGGCCGTCCCCGCCACGAGGAGGCCCACCAGGGACAGCTCGATCACGCGCTTCGGCCCGATGCGGTCGTCCAGGAAGCCGCCCAGGATCGCCCCCGCCGCGGCCACCACGTTCCCGAAGACCGCGAAGAAGATGACGTCCTTGAGCTGGAATCCGAAGGTCCCGGCCGCGATCACGCCGCCGAAGGTGAACACCGCCGCGAGGCCGTCCCGGAACACCGCGCTCGCCAGGAGGAAGTAAATGGTGTGAGGGGACCGCCGGAACAGTGCCCGGATCCGCCGGACGAGCACCACATAGGACTGCAGGAATCCCACCCGCGCCTCGCCCGGCTGAACCGGCGGTTCCGGGACCCGGAAGAACACCGGCAGCGCGAACACCCCGAACCACACCGCGGAGAAGAGCGCGACGAGGCGGATGTTGAGGGCGTCGTCGGTCGAGGCGCCGAACCAGTGGAACGCGGGCTGGACGAACAGCTGGAGCACCAGCAGCAGCGCCACGATCCCGCCGAGGTATCCGGCGGCCCAGCCGAAGCCCGAGACCCGCCCGATGGTCGCCGGGGTGGAGATCTGCGTCAGCATGGCGTTGTAGTTGACCCCCGCCAGTTCGAAGAACACGTGCCCCACGCTGATGAGGATCACGCCGAGCAGGAGGTACTCGGGTTCGGGCCGCACGAAGAAGCACAGAGCCATGAGGATGACCACCACGGCGCTGTAGATGCCGAGCCACAGCTTCCGCCGGCCGCCCGCGTCCGCGCGCTGTCCCGTCACGGGGGCGAGCAGGGCGATCGCGAAGCCCGCGAGTCCGAAGCCGAGTCCCAGCACGCCGGACGCGTGGTCCTCACCGCCGAATGCTTTGGATGTCAGGTACACGGTGAAAACGAACGTTGTCATGACCGCGTTGAATGAGGCCGAACCCCAGTCCCACGAGGCCCAGGCCAGGACCATGCCCCGCCGCCGTCCGGTCTCCTGCGACACGTGTTCGCTACCGGCGTTGTAAGTCGCTTCGGGGCTCATAGCACGAATAGTAACGGGCGCCAGTTGCTAAAATGAGAAGACACCTGTTTAAGGAACCGCTCCGGATGACAGGACTGCCCGCGGCCAGCAACACCGGAAGTGGTGATGACCACGTGACCCTAGTCCTCTGTTCCCTTTTCGCGCTTGCTGCGGTGGCTCCGCTGATCTTCAAGCGCCTGGGGCGGAACGCCTTCTACCTCCTGGCCGCGGCCCCTGCCGCCGCCTTCGTCTGGCTGCTCTTCCAGTACCCCGCCGCCTACGGCGCAGGCCTCGTGGAGCACTTCGACTGGATCCCTCAGCTCCAGCTGGACCTGACCTTCCGCATGGACCCGCTGTCCTGGGTGATGTGCCTCCTGGTCCTCGGTGTGGGATCGCTCGTGCTCGCGTACTGTGCCCGGTACTTCAAAGCGGACGACGCCGATCTGGGCAGTTTCGGCGCCCAGCTCCTGGCCTTCGCGGGCGCCATGTTCGGACTGGTCACCTCGGACGACCTCATCCTCATGTTCGTGTTCTGGGAACTGACCACGATCCTGTCCTACCTCCTGATCGGGTACGCCCGGGCCCGCCTGTCCGCCCGGCGCTCCGCCCTCACGGCCCTGATCGTCACCACGGCCGGCGGCCTGACCATGCTGATCGGCCTCCTGATGATGGCCCAGATCACCGGGACCAGCCGCGTCTCGACCCTTCTGGAGCGCGCCCCGGCCCTGCTGACGGGCGCGAACCGCGACGGCGCCGCGGCCGCCGCGCTGGGCGTCGCCGTCGTGCTGGTGCTGGTCGGCGCGATCACCAAGAGCGCGCTCTTCCCGTTCCACTTCTGGCTGCCCGGCGCGATGGCCGCGCCGACCCCGGTGAGCGCGTACCTTCACGCGGCCGCCATGGTGAAGGCGGGCATCTACCTCGTGGCGCGTCTGGCGCCCGGTTTCGCGCAGGCCGAGACGTGGCTTCCCGTCGTCCTCAGCCTGGGTCTGATCACCATGCTGGTGGGCGGGTACCGGGCCCTCCGCCAGACGGACATCAAGCTCATCCTGGCGTACGGCACGGTGTCGCAGCTCGGGTTCCTCACGATGGTGGTGGGCCTGGGGACGCCCGAGGCGGCCCTTGCGGGACTCGCCCTGCTTCTCGCGCATGGCCTGTTCAAGGCCGCGCTGTTCCTGGTGGTGGGCATCATCGACCACCAGACGGGCACGCGTGACGTCCGCAAGCTCTCCGGGGTGTTCCGCTCCTCCCGGGCGCTCGGCGTCGTGGCCGTCCTGGCCGCGGCCTCCATGGCCGGCATCCCGCCGCTCGCCGGATTCGTGGCCAAGGAGAGCGTGTTCACGGCGTTCGTCGACTGGGCCACGGGCGAGACGTCGACGGCGCCGGGGCCCTGGGGGCCGGTGGTGCTGATCGGCATCGTGGTGGGATCTATACTCACGTTCGCATATTCCGCTCGGTTCATATGGGGTGCTTTCTCGACGAAGCCGGGCGTGCCACCCACCCCGTTCAAGCCGATCCGCTTCTCCTTCCTCGCGTCGCCCGCCATCCTGGCCGCGCTCAGCCTGGTCTATGGCCTGTGGCCGGTGCCGGTGGATTCCTGGGTCCAGCCGTACGCGGCGCTCTTCCAGGAGACCGAGGAGCACATCGAGGAGGCCGCCTCCGCCGGCCACCTCGAACTGTGGCACGGCTTCACGGCCGCGCTCGGACTGACCGCTGTGACCTTCCTGGTCGGCACCCTGCTGGTGGTCGCGCGGGAGCGGGTCACCCGCTTTCAGGCGGCGATGCCGAAGGTCCCCGAAGCGGACCGGGTGTACCAGCACGTCATCGGCGGGCTCGATGACACCGCCGTCTGGGTCACGGGCCGCACGCAGCGCGGTTCCCTGTTCTTCTACCTCGTGGTGATCCTCGCCGTCGCGGTGATCATGCCGTCCGTCACGCTGCTCTGGCACGGCCAGGCGGTGCCGTCCAATCTGTACTGGATCGACCCCGGCTCGCCGTTCCAGTGGCTCATCGGCCTGGCGATCGTGATCGGCGCCTTCGGCGCGGTCCGCGCCGACAAGCGCTTCATGGCCGTGCTGTTCGTGTCCGTGACGGGCTACGGGATGGCGCTGATCTTCGCGCTCCAGGGCGCCCCGGACCTCGCGCTGACGCAGATGCTCGTGGAGACGGTGGCGCTGGTGGCGTTCGTCTTGGCCATGCGCCGGCTTCCCCCGGAACTCCGGGACCGCACGGGCGGGCATTTCCGGGTGATCCGCGTGATCCTGGGCCTGGCCTTCGGCGCCGCCATGGTGGTGTTCGCGCTCTTCGCCACGGATTCCCGGGTGGCGACGCCCATCTCCCTCGACTTCCCGAAGCTCGCCTACGAACAGGGCGGCGGGCTCAACGTGGTCAATGTGACGCTCGTGGACCTGCGCGCCTGGGACACCTTCGGTGAGATCTCGGTGCTGGCGCTGGCCGCCACCGGCGTCGCCAGCCTGATCTTCGTCCGGAACATCGGCAACAGCCTCGGCCGCAGCGCCGGGGTGGAGACCGGCAGTGTCGGACGGGTGCGCGTCCAGGCGGAAGGCTCCGCAGAGGCCGCGGCGCTGGCCACGGCCCGGAAGTTCGGTGCGCCGCCCCGCGCCAAGACCGGCGTGGCACTGCGGAACCCGTGGATCGTGGCCGGCCGGACCCTGGCGCCGGAGCGCCGGTCCATCCTCTTCGAGGTGGTCACCCGGCTCATCTTCCACACCATGGTGGTGCTGTCCGTCTACCTGCTGTTCGCGGGCCACAACCTCCCGGGCGGCGGGTTCGCCGGCGGCCTGATGGCCGGCATGGCGCTGACCATCCGCTACCTGGCGGGCGGCCGCTTCGAACTCGCGGAAGCGCTCCGGATGAGCCCGGGACTCGTGCTCGGCATCGGCCTCGCGCTGGCCGCCGTGTCCGGGCTCGCCCCGCTCCTGCTGGGCGGGAACGTGTTCCAGAGCGCCATCGTCCACTTCAGCCTGCCCGTGGTGGGTGACGTGAAATTCGTGACGAGCACCTTCTTCGACATCGGGGTGTATCTCGTGGTGATCGGCCTGGTGCTGGACGTGCTGAGGGGCTTCGGCGCCCAGATCGATGTCGAACTCGAGGAGGAAAGCGAGGTGGCGGCACGATGAGCGCCAATATGACCCTCCTGGTGATCATGGGGATCCTGTACGCGTGCGGCATCTACCTCCTGCTGGAGCGCAGTCTCACCCGCGTCACGCTGGGCCTCATGCTCCTGGCCAATGCCACCAACCTGCTGATCCTCGTGACCGGCGGGTACGCGGGCCTGGCGCCGCTCTTCGTCAAGGGCACCGACCCGCACGACTACAACGACCCCCTCCCGCAGGCCCTCATCCTGACCTCGATCGTCATCAGCTTCGCGGTCACGGCGTTCATGCTCGGCATCATCTACCGCACCTGGGTCCTGGGCCGCCAGGACGTCATCGCGGACGACACGGAAGACCAGAGAGTGGCCAACACGCCCAGCTTCGACGCCGAGGACGACGCCGTCATCCCGGACGAGACCACCGAGTTCCCGCTCACGGCCGACGACGACGCCCAGCACGGCGCGGTCCTCGCCGCCGTGGGCGCGGCCACCCATGCCCACGGCGCCGCTCCCACTGACGGCTCGGCGGGGGAGGGCGGCGAGAACGCCGAGGGCACCCGTTCCGCGGCGTCCAGCGCGGGGGCCGCCCTGGCGGACGGCGTGGACACTGAGACCCGCTCCGCCGATGGCGGGACGCGCGGTCCGGCAGCCGACGGCGCCGGCCCGCAGCCCGGCGTCGAGCCCCAGGAAGGCTGGAACCACCGCGCCGACCCTGAAGCCGACCATGGACAGCACCCCGAGGAAGGAGGACGGGCATGAGCGTCAATCTCGCGTACCTGGCCCCCTTGGCCGTCCTGCTGCCGATCCTGGGCGCGGCCGTGGCGTTCACGCTCGTCCGGCATCCCCGGGCTCAGCGCACCGTCAGCGTCTCGGTCCTCTCCCTGACGCTGCTCCTCGAGTGCTTCCTCCTGGCCTCCAGCTGGGACGGTGGCACCACGGCCGTCCGGCTGGGCCACTGGTTCCCGCCGTTCGGCATCGTCATGGTGGTGGACGCGTTCTCGTCGCTGATGCTCGTGGTCTCCTCGGCCGTGAGTCTCTGCGTGCTCCTGTACGCCTCGGCCCAGGGCGCCAGTGAATCCGGCTACGACGGCCCGGTGTCGATCTTCCACCCGAGCTACTTGATCCTGATCGCGGGCGTGTCCAACGCGTTCCTCTCGGGCGATCTCTTCAACCTCTACGTGGGCTTCGAAATCCTGCTCACCGCGAGTTACGTGCTCATGACCCTCGGCGGGACCGAGGCGCGCATCCGAGCCGGCGTCACCTATGTGGTGGTGTCCGTGGTGTCCTCGCTGCTCTTCCTGATCGCGATCGGGATGATCTACGCGGCCACCGGCACCGTGAACATGGCGGATCTGGCCGTGAAGCTCGCGCAGCTCGACCCCGGCATACAGACCCTGCTGCACGTCATGCTGCTCGTGGCGTTCGGCATCAAGGCAGCCGTGTTCCCGCTGTCCTTCTGGCTTCCCGACTCGTATCCGACGGCTCCGGCGCCGGTCACCGCGGTGTTCGCGGGTCTGCTCACGAAGGTCGGCGTCTACGCGATGGTCAGGACCGAGACGCTCCTGTTCCCGGGCGACACCCTCAACCAGCCCCTCATGGTGGTCGCGCTGCTGACCATGGTGGTGGGCATCCTGGGCGCGGTCGCGCAGAACGACATCAAACGTCTCCTGTCCTTCACCCTCGTCTCCCACATCGGGTACATGGTGTTCGGGCTGGCCCTGAGCTCCACCGCCGGGCTGGGCGCCGCCGTCTTCTACGTGGCGCACCACATCACCATCCAGACCTCGCTCTTCCTGGTGGCGGGCCTGGTGGAACTCCGGGCGGGCAGCTCGTCCCTCGACCGTCTCGGCGGTCTGGGCAGGCTGTCCCCGCTCCTGGCCGTGCTCTTCTTCATCCCGGCGATGAACCTGGCCGGCATCCCGCCGTTCTCCGGCTTCCTGGGCAAGCTGGGCCTGCTCCAGGCCGGCATCGCGCAGGGGACCGTGCTCGCCGTGATCCTCGTGGTGGGCGGTGTGTTCGCCTCGCTGCTGACGCTGCTGGCGATCGCCCGAGTGTGGAACCGCGCCTTCTGGCGCACGACCGACGACGCCGAGGACCCGGAGCCCGAACTCCTCATCACGGGCGCGGCGGCACGGCGTCTCATGCCGCGCGGAATGGTCGCCCCGACGGCGGCGCTCGTCGTCCTGGGCGTGGCCCTGACGGTGTTCGCCGGTCCGCTCTTCGGACTCGCGGACCGGTCCGCCGCCCAGATGCTGGACCGCAGTTCCTACATCCACGCGGTGCTCGGCCCGGACGTGGCGGTGCCGCCCCTGGAGGCGCCGCCGTCGTCCGCCGAATCCCCGGCGACGGGCGACCCGGCCGCCGGCACCCCGGCCGATGAAACCCAGGCCGCTGAAACCTCAGGAGGTGCACGATGAGTCTCCACCGCCGCAAGATCCGGTTCCTGCAGGAGCTGCCGCTGCTCATCTGGCTGATGCTGGTGTGGGCCATGCTCTGGCAGGACTTCAGCCCCGGGACGCTGCTCTTCGGTGCGCTGCTCGCGATCGCCGTGACGCGGGTGTTCTACCTGCCGCCGGTGCAGCTGAGCGGGCGATTCAACGTGTTCCACGCGGTCGCGTTCGGCATCGAGGTGCTGGCGCGCATGGCGTGGGCTTCGCTCCAGGTCAGCCTCGTGGCGGTCTTCCAGGGCCCGAACGTGCGGAACGCGGTGCTGAGCGTGCCCCTGCGCAGCCACTCGGACCTCATCCTGACCGCGGTGGGACACGTCAGCTCGTGGATCCCCGGGTCCATGGTGGTGGAGGTCGACCGCTCCACGTCGACCCTGTACCTGCACGCGCTGGACGTGCACACCGAGGCCGACGCCGAGAAGGTGCGTGCCGGGGTGCGGCGCATCGAGGCGAAGCTCATCGAGGTCATGGGCTCCCGCGAGGAACTGAAACGACTGCGGGCCGAACGGACCGGGGAGGTGACGGCATGATCAACCCGGTCTTCGTGACGGTGGCCGTCGTGGCGCTGGGGATCGCCTCCGCCGCAGCGATCTACCGGATCGCCAAGGGCCCGTCCCTGCTGGACCGCGTGCTCGCCACGGACGTGCTGCTGAGCATCGTGGTCACCGCCCTGTGCATCGACATGGCCGTGCACCGGCACCTGAACAATCTGATCCTGGTGATCTCGCTGACCGTGGTGGGTTTCATCGGTTCCGTGACCGTCGCACGCTTCGTGCAGGACCGCCGTGAGGAGCCCCGCGATGACCGCTGACGGAAACAGCATCGACTGGAACAGCGTGGTCGACATCCTGAGTGGTGTGGCCCTGACCCTCGGCGCTCTGCTGAGCCTCGGCGCCGCGGTGGGCATGGTCCGTTTCCCGGACCTCATGAGCCGCATGCACGCCGCGAGCAAGCCGCAGGTCCTGGGTCTGCTGCTGGTCCTGGTGGCACTGGGGCTCCAGATGCGCAGCTGGGTGGTCTGGCCCGTGCTCCTGCTCGCCTGGCTCTTCCAGCTGCTGACGGTGCCGATCTCGGCGCACATGGTCAGCCGCGCGGGCTACCGCACCAAGCACCGCCACCCGGAGCTGCTGACGGAGGACGACCTTGCCGCCGTCGTGTCCCAGGCCGCGGAGGAGCGGAAGACGCAGGACTGACCGTTCCCTGCGCTCAGGAGACCCCGCTCCGGCGCGAGGCCTCAGGCGGGGGCCGCGCCCAGGGCGGCTGCGGCGTCGCGCATGGCCTGTTCCGCCGTGGCCACGGTGATGAGGCTGTTCCCCGCCGTGATGTGCAGGCCGTACGCGTCTTCCAGCGCGACGAGGTTCATGGCCAGGGTCTCGGCCGGCAGGCGCAGGGCGAAGTCCCCGCTCGCCGCGCCGCCCTCCAGGATGCCCTGATAGGTCCGGAGCTGCCGCCGGTACATGGTCTCGACGAGTTCGTGGTGCAGCGCGGAGTTCCCGGCGAGGACGTCGAATTCGTAGAGCAGACGCATGAGGGCGTCGTCCGGGCCGCTCGGAAGGCCGTGCCGGATGGCTGCCGCGAGACGGGCGGCGGCGGTGGGCAGACCGGCCACGATCTCGTCCCGGGCGTCGCAGAAGCGGGCGACGCCGGCGCGGTGCGCCTCCACGAGCAGCTCGTCCAGATCCTCGTAGTAGTAGAGGACGGCGCCCCTGGTCAGACCGGCTTTCGCCGCGACGTCGGTCATCGAGATGGAGCGCAGCCCGCGCTCCGACGCCGCCTCCAGCGCCGCGGCCACGAGCTTCTCGCGTCGTGCTGTCTGGTTGCTCGGCCTCGCCATGCCTTGACGTTAGCAGAGCGCCGGTGCTTCACTGAGAGAGTTATTTGACGCTGATGTCAAAGAATATCTCTGACTCCGACAGGACCCCGCCATGCTCGATCTTCTCCTGACCCGCGCGACCGTCCGGACCTTCGACCCGGCCCAGCCGTGGGCCGAGGCCGTGGGGGTCACCGACGGCCGCATCAGCTACGTGGGCAGCGCGGCGGACGCACCGTCGGCCCGCCGTACCAGGGACCTCGACGGCGCGCTGGTCACCCCGGGCGTGATCGACTCGCACAACCATCTCCTCCTCGGCTTCGACGCCGACGCGGTCAGTCTCGAAGGCGCCGAGACGCTCGAGGAGGTCCGCCGGCGGATCAAGGAGCTCGCGGACCGTCGCCCCGAGCTGGACTGGATCTGCGCCGAGAACGCCGTGTACTCCGTGGTCCACGGCCGCCGCCCGAACGCCCGCGACCTGGCCGGGCTGACGGACCGCCCGGTGTTCGTCACCACGTACGATCAGCACTCCGTCTGGCTCAACGACGCCGCGCTGCGGGTCCTCGGCATCAGCGGGGAGGGCATCGGCCAGGTCGGCGGCATCCCCTGGGGCAACCCCGAGCTCGACGCCGACGGCCGCCCCACCGGCTGGGTCACCGACTTCTATACGAGCGCCATGACGACGGCGGGCCTGGCGGGTCTCCAGCGCGACATCCCGATGTACTCCCCGGACCGCCGCTACCGGAAGTTCCTGTCGAGCCTGGAGATGGCCACGGCCACGGGCATCACCACGGTCGTCGAGCCGCAGGTCCCCCTCGCCGAGGTGCCGCTCCTGGACCGCGCCATCCGCGAGGGCAAGCTGTCCTCCCGCGTGATCGCCGCGCTCTTCCATCCCGTCGACGCGGACGACGCCTTCCGCCGCGAACTCCGCGACGCCGTCGACCACGGCCCGTCCCACGACCGTCTCCGGCTCGGCCCCATCAAGCTCTACGCGGACGATGTGATCGAACCCCACACCGCCTGGATGCTGGACGATTACGCGAACCGTCCCGGCCATCGCGGACACCCTTCGGCGGCCCTGGGCGAACTCACGCGGATCGTCACCGAGCTGGACCGCCTCGGCTTCCAGACCCACACCCACGCGACCGGCGACGGCGGCATCCGCCTGGCGCTGGACGCGATCGAGCAGGCCGCGCGGGCCAACGGGACCACCGACCGCCGCCACGGGATCGTCCACATCGAATGCCTGGACCCCACGGACCTCCCGCGGTTCCGTGAGCTGGGGGTCACCGCGGCCATGCAGCCGCGGCACTGCTCCCCGGATCTCGTGGCCGGGACGTGGATGGAGAACGTGGGCGAACAGCGCTGGGACCGTGCCTGGCGGTTCCGGTCGCTCATGGAATCCGGGGCGCATGTGGCCCTGTCCAGTGACTGGCAGGTGGGGGAGATGGACCCCCTGGTGGGCTTCTACTCGGCGCTGACCCGGGCCGGGCTGGACGGTTCGGACGCCTGGACTCCGGCGGAACGGCTCACTCTGGATCAGGCCCTCCGCGGCTACACGGCCGAGGGCGCCTGGGCCTGGCACGCGGAGCGCGAACTCGGCGTCATCAGGCCCGGGGCTCTCGCGGATCTGGTGGCGTGGAGCGGGAATCTCTACGACCACGAGCAGGATCCTGCGGCGCTCCTGGACCACCGCGCGGCCCTGACGCTGGTGGGCGGCGAGGTGGTGCACGACGCCGACGTCGATCCGGCGCCCGTTCCGGTCTACGGCGGGCAGTCGCACTGCTCGGCTCACGACAGTCACGCGCCCGCCGAGGGCTGAAACGCCACGAGTGGGCCTTTCGATCACCGGATCCCGGAGGGGGATGGCGATCGGAAGACCCACTCGCGATGCGGGTGGTGCGGTTGCCGTCAGATCAGACGACGTCCCGCGACTTGTTGAACTTGGCGATGGCCTGCTGGGTGCCACGGTTGGTGAGGACCTGGATCACGGCGCTCACGGCGGCGGAGATGACCGCGAAGCTGAGGGCCGCGCGGAGGCTCGCCTCGGCGTCGTCGCCCTTCTGCGGCGGCTTGTTGCCTGTGGCCTTCTCCCACGCGGCGTTCACCAGCTTCGACCCCACGAGACCTGCGCCGATGCTCACGGCCGTACCGAGCAATTTGAACAGAAGCTGCATGTTTCTCCCTCACGGTGCTGACAATGCCGTCAGCCTAAGCCTAGTACGCGAGGGGCCTAGCGCGAGCTTGCGAGTTTGGGGAGCGGACTGGGCGCTGGTACGCAGGGCCCCGAACGCACCGGCTCCGAAACGACTGAGCCCCCGCCGGGTGGGCGGGGGCTCAGTGCGCGTGCGGGACGGGTCAGCGGTCGGCGCTCACCGGGTCGCTCTCCTGCTTGTCGTCACGCTGGGAGTCCTCCTCGCCGGCGGCCGGCACCACGGGGATCATCCCCGTCGCGATCAGCCGCTCGCGCTGACGGGCTTCGCGCCGTCCGCCCGGGATCGGATTGCCCAGTTCGCGCGGTTCGGCGTCGGGGAGCTGGATGAGCGCGTGGGACCCGGTCAGGGCGTGCGGCTCTTCCGGCTGCTCGACGACGACGCGCTTCCCCTTGGCCTTCTTCTTCGCCTTCGCTGGGCTCGCCGCAGCCGGGGCCGGGGCGGAGGCCGCCTCGCCGGCTCCGGAGGCGGCAGGGGCGGAGACGCCCGCCGCCGCGGTGGCCAGGGCCGGAGCCGTCCCGTCGGCGTCGTCGGTCGTGGCGGAGTCCTCGCGGTGGTCCTGGTTCAGGCGAGCGCCTTCCACGTCGACGTCGGGAAGATGCTTCTCCAGCCAGGCCGGCAGCCACCACGCCCGCTTGCCCAGGAGGTGCATGGCCGCGGGGATCAGGGTCATGCGGACCACGAACGCGTCCACGAGCACGCCGAACGCCAGGGAGAAGCCGAGCGGCCGGACCATCGTCAGGTGGTTGAAGATGAAGCCCGCGAACACGCTGGTCATGATGATCGCGGCGGCGGTGACCACGACGGCGGCGTGCTTGAAGCCGATCCGGACGGCCGCCTTGGCCTTCGCGCCGTGGACATAGGCCTCGCGCATGCCCGAGCCGATGAACACCTGGTAATCCATGGCCAGACCGAACAGCACGCCGATCAGGATGATGGGCAGCATGCTCAGGATCGGGCCGGGGTGCGGGACGTCGAACACGGAGCCCAGCCAGCCCCACTGGTACACGGCCACGACCGCGCCGAACGAGGCGGCCAGCGACAGCAGGAAGCCGGCCGTCGCCAGGACGGGGACCCAGATGGACCGGAACACCAGGAGCAGCAGGATCAGGGACAGGCCCACCACGATGCTCAGGTACAGCGGCAGGGCCTCGATCAGCTTGTTCGAGACATCGATGTTCGCGGTGGTCTGACCCGTGAGGCCGATCTTCACGCCGAGATCCCGCTGGATGTCCGCACCCTTGGCACGGATGTCCGCGACCACCTGGACGGTCTTCTCGCTCGCCGGTCCCTCGGTGGGGATCACCTGGAACACGGCGGTCTGGCGGTCGGCGCTGAGTGTGGCCGGAAGCGCCGCCACCACGCCCGGGACGGACCGCAGGCGGTCTGCGAGGTCGAGCTGTTTGAGGGCGGCGTCCTGCTCGCTGAGGCCGGCCGGGAACTCGCCCACCACCACGATGGGGCCGTTCATGCCGTCGCCGAAAGCGTTGCTGATGGTGGAGTACGCCTTGTAAGCAGTCGAGTCGGCGGCCTCGGAACCGCCGTCCGGCAGCGCCAGGTGCAGCTTCTGTGCGGGGAGCGCCACCACGCCCAGCACGACGACGGACACCACCACGGCCAGCCACGGCCACTTGGTGACCCAGGCGCCCCAGCCGCGGGCGGCGTCGTCGTGATCGGCCAGCGGGTGCGCGGCGCTGTCCGCGGCGCGCCGCCAGCCCCGCTTTGAGATGACGCGCTTGCCGACCAGGCCCAGCACCGCGGGGGTCAGGGTCAGGGAGACGAGCACCGCCACGGCGACCGTGGCAGCGGCGGCCAGCCCCATGAGGCTCAGGAACGGCAGACCCGGCACGGCGAGGGCGGCCAGGGTGATGACCACCGTGACGCCGGCGAAGAACACGGCGTTGCCGCTCGTGCCGGTCGCGCGGGCGACGGATTCCTCCATCGACATGCCGGACAGGATCTGGCCCCGGTGCCGGTTGACGATGAAGAGGGAGTAGTCGATGCCGACGGCCAGGCCGAGCATGAGGGCCAGGATCGGCGTCATGCTGTTCATCTGGATGACGCCCGAGAGCGCGATGGTGCCGCCGACGCCCACGCCCACCCCGACGATGGCCATGAGGAGCGGAAGACCTGCGGCGATCAGGGTGCCGAGCATGATGATCAGGACCAGCACCGCCACGCAGAGGCCGATGATCTCGGCGGGTCCGGCCAGGCTGCCCAGATCTTCGGAGAGTTCCTTGCTCGGGTAGACGTTGAGGCCCGTGTTCTCGGTGGCGACCAGGCTGTTCACCACGTGGTCCCGGTCCTCGGTGGAGAGGGCGCTCAGGGAGCCCTTGAAGCTGATCTGCGCGACCGCGACGGTGTCGTCCTTGGAGACGAAGCGGATGCCCTGCGAAGCGTCCGACTTCCGCTTGTTGAAGTCCAGCTCGGCCTGGTGGGCCGCGAGTTCCTTGGCGGCCGCGTCGGCCTTGGCTCGCCCGGCGTTGTAGTCCTTCTCCGCGGCGGCGATCTGGGCGGCGGCGGCCTCGGCCTGGGCGGCGGGCACCTGCACGCCCGAGTTCTGGGCCGCGGCGGCCTGCGCCTTGGCGCTGTCCAGCTGCTTCTTGGCGTCGTCCAGCTGCTTGTTGCCGGCCTCCTGCTGGGCCTTGCCGGCGTCGAGCTGCTTCTGCGCCGCGGCCAGCTTCGCCGGGGCGGCGTCCACCTCGGCCTGCGTGGTGAACGGGTCCACGCTCGACTGGACCTGCGAGGTGCCGTTGAGCTTGTTCAGGGCGTCGGAGACGGCCTTCTTCTGCTCATCCGTGAACGGCTTGCCGTCCTTGTTCTGGAACACCACGGAAGCCGTGCCGCCGGCCGCCTCGGGGAGGGCCTGCTTGAGGTGGTCGATGACCCGCTGGGTCTCGGTCCCCGGGATCTTGAACTCGTTGGTCAGCTGTCCCTTGAACAGCGCGGCGGAGCCGCCCACGGCCAGGAGTACCACGAGCCAGAAGGAGACGACCCACCAGCGGTGCCGGTAGGAGAACTTGCCGAGCCTGTAGAGCAGGAGTGCCATGGTCTGTGCCTTTGTTGGTGCCGGTGGTGCGGGGCGGAGTGCGAGTGGACGGGAGGTCTGGGGTTGTGGTGGTCCCGGGGTTTCCGGGTGGGCCGGGGTTCCCGGGTGGGCCGGGGTTCCCGGGTGGCCCGGGCCGCTCAGGCGAAGCCGTTGCGGAGGTGCTGGAGGGCCTGGGTGATGAGGTTTCTGAGGACCATGCTGTCGGCATCCGTCACCTGTCCACTGCGAGGAGCCTCGTGTTCCAGCCAGAACTCCGTTGCGGCCTTCCCGGCGCCGATGATGGCGCCCACCATGGTTCTGACGAAGAAGGGGTCCGCTTTTGTTCCCAGACGTTCCACGGCGGCGGCGCTGAGCTTGCTGGTCGCATCATCCCAGGCCATGAGCTGCCAGCGCTGGACCTGGGGCTGATTCTCGGTCAGAAGGCACATCCGCGCCATGCGGGAGAGTGATCCGGGCTCGACGAGCGCCATGACCGCGGCGATCGCGGAATCGAGGATCGTCTCATCGGCGGGGCGCTGGCGGAACTCTCCGATGGCGCCGTCCAGGAAGTTCTGGACCGTGGCCGCCAGGGCCGCCTCGGGGCTCGGGAAGTAGTTGAAGAAGGTGCGGCGGGAGATGCCGACGGCGTCGGCCAGGTCCTCCGCCGTGAAATTGCCCAGGCCGTTCTCGGAGAGCAGGTTGACCGCGGCCTCGATGATGGCTGCGCGGGTGGCCTGCTTGTTGAGCTCGCGGCGGGAGGTCTTCTCCTCCGCGGAGCCGCCGTGGGGATGATCCGGTGGAGTTCCGTCCAGGAATGTGGTGGAGTCCATGCTCCGATGCTACGGCAATTTGTGCACCCAGTGCAATTAGGGGACCGAGTGCAAAGTTCGACCCGGTGCGCTGCCCGCCCGTGAGTCCGCTGTCGAGGGGGTGAATCCGCTGACTCGTGGAGCGGATTCACGACGTCGACAGCTGACTCAGCAGAAGGCGGCGAGCCCGGGGCGGTGGTGGCGAAACTGCGGTGGAGAGCTCGGTGGACGCCCCGGTCCGGGGGTGGCGCTCAGTTCCCCAGCACCTGATCCAGCGGGGCCTTCAGGGTGGTGTAGTCACTGGAGTCGACCTGCAGCAGCTGGCCTTCCAGCACCACGGACGGGGTGCCCCGCAGGCCGAGTTCCTTGGCATCGTCGAGGTCGCGCTGGACGCGGGTTGCGACGGCCTGGGAGGTGAAGTCCTTGGCGAAGCGGTCCATGTTCAGTCCCAGCTCGCGGGCGTACCCGGTGAAGGTCGCCGCCTGGCCCGACGTCGACTTGGCCCATTCGGCCTGCTTGCTGAACACGAGATGGCCCATCTTCTCCAGGGCGCCCTGTTCGGCGGCAGCCTCCACGGCCTTGGCCGCGAGCGGGGCGTTCTCATGCATGGGGAGCGGGAAGTTCCGCACGACGATCCGCACCTCGGAGCCGTACTCCTTCTTGGCACGCTCGATCAGGGTGTCCATCTTGGCGCAGTACGGGCACTGGTAATCGGTGAAGAGGATGAGGGTGGTCCGCGGCTTCGCCGGGTTGGCGATGATCCGCGCATCCGAGGGGACGAGCTTCGCCATGAGCTCGGCGGACGGCGTGCCCGGTGCGGTGGCCGTGGCGCTCGCGGACGGCGCGGTCGCATGGGACGACGACGGCGCCCCGCACGCTCCCAGCGTCCCCGCGGCGACCACGAGGGCCAGTGAGGCGAGGAGGGTCTTGGCGGTCGGTCCGGCCTTCTGGGTGCGCATCAGTCTTCTTCCATCGTCTTCCGTCGTCACATTCGGCTTGCGTGTGAGCCTAACGAGGGCGCTGAGACGGGGCCAAGTTTCGTGAGGCGGGCCACCCGTGGGGTGAGCTCGCTATGAGGGGTTCGAGATCGCTGCGGGCGACAGCGAGGTGAAGCTTTTGATAGCGAGGTCGGCCTTGCCCGGCGCTGAACTCGCTATCGAGGGTTCGAGGTCGTTGCGGGCGAGCCGAGTCCGCTACGAGGGGGGTGATCTGGGCCTGACCCGGTGCTGATCTCGCTATGAGGGGTTCGAGATCGCTGCGGGCGACAGCGAGGTGAGGCCTTGGATAGCGAGGTCGGCCCTGCCCGGCGCTGAACTCGCTATCGAGGGTTCGAACACGCTACGGGCGACAGCGTGGTCGGGCTCTGCCTAGCGAGTTCAGCCGGCGGGAGAGGTCCCGCGGACACCCGGCCAGGGCTGACTCCCGCGGCGCCCGGGGAATGTGACAGCGGAGCCCGCGCCGCCGTCGTCGTGCAGGTATAAACTGGGAGGCACAACGAACGACAGGGGAGCGCCGCCACCGCAGGGTGTGTGGGCGCTGAGAGTGCGGAGTAACCGCAGACCCTCGAACCTGATCCGGTTAGTACCGGCGATAGGGAGTCGAGCATCTCAGAACGTGCCTCCGGGCACCTCCCCTCCTGTAATCCCAGGAGGATGACAATGACTACTCAGGCTGTTGCCCAGCGTCGTGGCTGGCGCGTGGTGGACATCGTGGTGGCGGCGCTGATCGCCGTGGCCGGTGGCGTGCTGTTCTGGGCGTGGTCCCAGGGCGCGAACCTGATCACCCCGCTGACCGCCGCCTACGCTCCGCTCTCGGGCCTCTACGCCGGCGGCTGGATGATCCCGGCCGTGCTCGGCGCCCTCATCATCCGCAAGCCCGGCGCCGCTCTCTTCTGCGAGGCGGTCGCCGCGAGCGGTGAGCTCATCATGGGTTCGCAGTACGGCCTCACCGTGCTGATCTCCGGGCTGCTGCAGGGCCTCGGCGCGGAGCTGATCTTCGCCGCGTTCCTCTACCGGAAGTTCAACCTGCCCACCGCGCTTCTGGCCGGAGCGGCATCCGGGCTCTTCTGCGGCCTCAACGACAGCTTCCTGCCCTGGGGCTGGAACATCGCCTACGACGGCACCGCCAAGTTCCTCTACATCCTCTTCTGCCTCATCTCCGGCGCCGTGATCGCGGGCGCGCTGTCCTGGGTGGCCACGCGCGGCCTGGCCCGGACCGGCGCCCTCTCCTCCTTCGCCTCCCGCAAGGCCGGTACCGAGCCGGTCTTCGGCTGATCATGGGCGGTTTCGCCGGCGGTGTGCGGCCGGCCCGCGTCACGGCACGAGACTGGGGCTGGCGCCATGGCGGACGCAGCCGCGCAGCTGTGGCAGGGCTCGACCTCGACCTGGAACCCGGGGAGAAGGTCCTCCTGCTGGGTCCGTCCGGCGCGGGCAAATCGACGCTGCTGCACGCCCTGGCCGGAGTTCTCGGCTCCGCGGAGGACGACGACGCCGACGAGTCCGGCACGCTGTTGATCGACGGTCGTGCGCCCCGGGACGCCCGGGGCCGGGCCGGCCTGGTGCAGCAGGATCCGGAGACGCAGGTGGTGCTCGGCCGCGTGGGCGACGACGTCGCCTTCGGAGCGGAGAACCTCGCCGTGCCGCCCGCGGAGATCTGGCCGCGGGTGCGCCAGGCCCTGCACGACGTCGGGCTCGGTTCCCTGCCCCTCGACCACCCCACGCATGCCCTGTCCGGCGGACAGAAGCAGCGACTGGCGCTCGCCGGGGTGCTCGCGATGCGCCCCGGGCTGGTGCTGCTCGATGAGCCCACCGCCAACCTGGACCCCGACGGCGTGCTCGAGGTCCGCGATGCCGTGATCCGCGCCGTCACCGCTTCCGGCGCGACGCTCCTGGTGGTGGAGCACCGCGTGGAGGTGTGGAAGGACTCGGTGGACCGCGTGGTGGTCCTGGGTGCGGGAGCCGACGGGCCGTCGGGTGTGGTCGCGTCCGGTGATCCCGACGCCGTCCTCGACGCCCAGGGTGAGGCTCTGGCCGCCCAGGGGGTCTGGATCCCGGGACGGGTGCCGGTACTGGAGGGCTCGGGTCGCTCCCTGTCCGGGGCCGGCGCGGGCCGCTCCGGAGATCGTCCCGTCGGCCGTCCGAGTGCTGGTTCCGTGGGGGCGCTTGCCGATACCTCGCTTGCCGGTGCGGTCCTCCTGGAAGCCCGGGACCTGGCCGTCAGCCGGGCTTCAGCATCCCGCCGTGGATTCGCGCCCCGGAAGTCCGTCCCCGTGCTGAGCGGGGTGGATCTGGAGTTGCAGGCCGGCAGCGCGCTGTCGGTGACCGGCCCCAATGGCGTGGGCAAATCGACCCTGGCCCTCACCCTGGCAGGGCTGCTCGCTCCGGCCGGGGGCGCCGTCGTCGGCTCGTCCGAGCTGCTGGCCGCGGGCGTTGCCGTGCCCCGGCATCCGGAGCCGTACCGCTGGAAGGCGAAGGAGCTGATCACCCGGATCGGGACGGTGTTCCAGGAGCCCGAGCACCAGTTCGTGACGGGCAGCGTGCTGGACGAACTGCGCTTCGGGCCGCGGCAGCTGGGCCGCGGCGAGGAGCGCGTGGACGAGCTGCTGCACCGCCTGAGGCTCGACGGCTTGGCCGACGCCAACCCGTACACGCTGTCCGGAGGTGAGAAGCGGCGGCTGTCCGTCGCAACCGTGCTCGCCGCCCATCCCCGGCTGCTGATCCTGGACGAGCCCACCTTCGGGCAGGACGCGCGTACCTGGGCCGAGTTGGGCTCACTGCTGCTCGAACTGCTGGACGAGGGCGTCTCGCTCCTGTCCGTCACGCACGACGCCGACTTCACCCGCGCCCTCGGCGCCACGGAGCTGGTGCTCGGGGGAGCGCCGGGGCCGGAGCTCGCGGGTGCGGCCGCCGTCGTGCGAACCGTGGACGAACCCGGGAAGGGGGAGGCATGAGTGTCGTGACCGAGGACCGCGCCGTCGTGGACCCGTATGCGGCGTCCCGTGCCGAGCTGCCGCTTCTGGGGCGTGCGAACCCGCTGTCCAAATTCGGCGCGCTGGCGATCATCACGCTCGCCCTCGTGTGGTCGATCGACTGGCTGTCGGCCGGGATCGCGGTGTTCTGTGAGCTTCTCGTGCTTCCGCTGGCGGGCCTGAACCTCCGCCTGCTGTGGGCCAGGGCGTGGCCGCTCGTGGCCGCCGCCGTCCTGGGTGGCTGGAGCACGGCGGTGCTCGCCCCGGACAAGGGACCGCTCCTCTTCAGTTTCGGGATCTGGACCATGGGCGAACATTCTCTGCTCCTGGGTGTCGGGTTCCTCCTCCGTGGGCTGGCGATCGCGTTGCCGGCGGTGATCGTCATGGCGTGCACCGAGCCGACCGATCTGGCCGACGCCCTGGCGCAGCTGGCACGCCTCCCGCACCGCTTCGTCCTGGGCACCCTCGCGGCGCTCCGCCTGGTGGGGCTCATGGTGGCCGAGTGGCAGACCATCGGCATGGCTCGCCGGGCACGCGGGGTCGGCGCCTCCGGGAACGTCCTGTCCGGACTTGCCGCGAAGCTGGGCCAGAGTTTCGGGCTGCTCGTCCAATCGATCCGCCGCGCCTCCCGTCTGGCCGTGACCATGGAGGCCCGGGGTTTCGGCGCCGGGCCGCGAACCTGGGCCCGTCCGTCCCGGCTCTCCGGGGTCGACACCTGGGTCGTGCTGGGTGCCGTGGTCATCGCCGGGCTGTCCGTGGGGATCTCGGTGCTGCTCGGCGTCTGGCACGTGGTGTACTGACCTGGTCGGCGGGCTGTTGGGTTGACGACCTTGGCGGGCGGCGAGTTCGGGGATTCGTTCCGAGACCACTGGTTGCAGCCGGTGATTCCGGCATGAACCCCCGAGCCCGGCGCGAAGGACCGCCGGTTCATCGGCTCCTCCGCAGGCCGGCCAGAATCCGCTGCTTGAGGGCGGACTCGTCCTGCAGGTCGCGCCAGGAGATCCGGATGAAGGACCACCCCTGTTCCATCAAGAGCTTTTCGCGCTGTCGCTCCTCCACGAGCGCCTGAGCCGTCGGCTTGAAGTCGAAGTATTTGGAACTCCCGTCGAACTCCAGAGCGAGCTTCTTCGCCTCCCACCCGAAGTCCAGGCGACGCATTCCACGGGCGGTCCACACCTCCAGCTGAGGCGTGGGCTGTTCGATGTTCATCCGTCCGAGCACGACGCGAGTGCAGCTCTCGCCGGGGGACTCGCTACGGGCATCTGCGCCGTCCAGGATCCGCCGGAGCTGCACCACGCCCCGGTGGCCCACCAGCTGATGCGTCGCGTCCAGCACCTCCTGATGGCGCACTCCGGATCGCAGCGCCTGGTCCATGACGACCATTCCTCCGCTGAACGTCAGAGACCGCGCGCAGTCCACGGCGGTCCGGCAGGCCGAGGTGACCACGACGCCGGACACCACCTCGATCTGGTCCGCCGGCAGCGGCGCGGTGTGCGCCACGACGTCGGGCGCATGCTGTCCCTGGCCCGGGCGGGCTGAACTCGTCACGTGGATCAGCGGTTCCGGATGGAGGACGGCCCAGCCGCGGAGCCGCGCTGCGGTGGCGTGGCTGTAGGCATACCGGCTCGGCGATGCCCGGACCGCCACGTGGGCGTGCGCGAGGATCCGCAGCGTGTCCTGTTCCCAGGGCTTCCGCTGGTCCCAGGCGGTTCGGGGGGTAATAACAGCCCCGTCGAAGCCGTTGAAGGTGACCGGCTCGGCGCAGCCATCGGATGCCCTGGTGTCCCACGCCGGAATCCAGCAGCTGACGGGTGCGCCAGAAGCGCGGAGCGCTGGTCTCGAGGTGCTCGAGGAATTGCCCGGTCACGGTTTTCATGTGTGAAGTCTCGTCTGGAACTCGAGCGAGGAAGAGGGGGCCCCTGGCCCATGTGGATAAGCGAACCGGACGGGTCTGTGGGTGCCGGGGATCTGGAACCTTGATCTGGGCCCAGTTCGGGGGTTCGTGCCGAAAGCACTGGCTGCAACCCGCGCGGCGAGAACGAACCCCCGAACTCGGCAGGTGGGTACGGCGGGTGGGGCAGGTGGGGCGACTCGGCAGGTGGGGCGAGTGGGCAGGTGGGGCGGGGAGGTACGGGGCGGCGGGTGAGGAACGGCGGTGAAGGCGGCCCGGGGTGCTGAGTGGCCCTGACCCGCGGATCGTGACGCGAAATTCCGGAAGAAATATCGCACCCTGCGACTTAGGTATCCCATATTCACCCTGACGGACCGGTGATTTGCGTCGCGGTAACTCACATCTGATATATTCATGCTCATGACTGAGACGATGGATCACCTGGCTTCCTGGCTTCGCGACGCTCGCAGCGAGAAGGGTTGGACGCAGGGCAAGCTGGCCGAGGAGCTCGGCACCAGCCAGAGCGCCGTGGCCCGCATGGAGACCGGCAAGCAGAATCTGAGCCTGCGCATGATCCGCCGCCTGGAGGATCTCTTCGAGGCGACGCTCCTGACCCCCGCGCGGCCGCGCGTCACCCACCTGCGGGTGGAGGGCGGACATCAGCTCAGCGGCGCGGTGGACGTCAACAGCAGCAAGAACGCCGGCGTCGCGCTTCTGCTGGCCAGCCTCATCAACCGCGGCACCACCACGCTGCGCCGCCTGGCGCGCATCGAGGAGGTCAACCGGATCGTCGAGGTGCTCGCGAGCATCGGCGTCGAGTGCACCTGGCTGAACGACAACGACCTGCAGATCCGCCGCCCCGCCGTCCTGGACCTGGACGCCATGGACGTGGACGCGGCCCGTCGCACCCGCAGCGTCATCATGCTCCTCGGCCCGCTCCTGGACGAGCGCGAGGAGTACCAGCTGCCCTACGCCGGCGGCTGCGACCTCGGCACCCGCACCGTGGAGCCGCACATGCAGGCGCTGCGCCAGTTCGGGCTCGCCGTGGAGGCCAAGTCCGGCTTCTACCTGGTCCAGGCCCCCGAGGCCGACAGCAAGGACCGCACCTTCGTGCTGACCGAGCGTGGCGACACCGTCACCGAGAACGCGATCATGGCCGCCGCGCACCGCACCGGCACCACGGTGATCCGCAACGCGAGCCCCAACTACATGGTCCAGGACCTCTGCTTCTACCTGCAGATGCTGGGCGTGACGATCGAGGGCATCGGCACCACGACGCTGCGCATCACGGGCCGCACCAACATCGACCAGGACATCGAGTACTTCCCGTCCGAGGACCCGATCGAGGCCATGAGCCTGATCACCGCGGGCATCGTGACGAACTCCGAGGTCACCGTCCGCCGCGTGCCGATCGAGTTCATGGAGATCGAACTGGCCTTCCTGCAGCACATGGGCCAGGAACTGGAGATCTCCGGCGAATACGTGGCGCGCAACGGCCACACGCGCCTGGTGGACGTCACCACCAAGCCCAGCAAGCTGCACGCCTCGGTGGACAAGATCCACCCCATGCCGTTCCCGGGCATGAACATCGACAACCTGCCGTTCTTCGCGGTCATCGCGGCCAACGCCGAGGGGCAGACCATGATCCACGACTGGGTCTACGAGAACCGTGCCATCTACCTGACGGAGCTCAACCGCCTGGGCGCCAACGTGCAGCTCCTGGATCCGCACCGCATCTACGTCAATGGCCCGACCAAGTGGCGCGCGGCCGAGATCGGCTGCCCGCCGGCTCTCCGTCCGGCGGCCTGCCTGCTGCTGGCGATGCTCGCGGCCCGCGGCACCTCGACCCTGCGCAACATCTACGTGATCGAGCGCGGCTACGCGGACCTCGCGGACCGTCTCAACTCGATCGGCGCACGGATCGAGTACTTCGAGGACTGATCTCCGCCGCTTCCCCACCACGCGAACCGCCACTTGATGCCCGTATCCACCCCGGAAAAGGGCATCAAGTGGCGGTTCGCGTACGTGGCCAGGGGGCGTCCGCCGGGGAGAATGGAGGAATGAGCTCCATCCACCAGCGTTTCTGGACCCTGCCCGGCCTGCTCGGCAAGCATGTCGCTCGGCTGCCCTGGTGGGTGGTGTTCCTGGTCGGCCTGGCGTCCCTGGCCGGTGGCGTCTGGCTGTTCCTGCATCCGCTCGGGGCGCTGACCCGCATCGAGATCTACGCCGGGGCGGGCTTCGTGCTGTCCGGCCTGGGCGATCTGGCCGACGCCGCGCAGGAGGCACGGGCGGAAAAGGCTCGACGACGGCTCTGGCCCTTCCTCCTCGGGCTCGTCTGGATCGCGGCCGGCCTGGTCGTGCTGCTGATCCCGCTCCCCTCCGCCGTGCTGGTGTACCTGGCGGCCCTGACCTTCGTCTCCAGTGGGGCCACGCGACTGGTCGAGGTGCTCCGCGACCACTCCGACGCGCCGTGGCAGGACCTGCTCCGGAGCATCCTGGATCTGGTCCTGGCCGCGTTCTGCGCGGTGCTGCCGGGCACCGGGACCACGGTGCTGGCCTTCGCTTTCGGTCTGCGCAGCGTGCTGGTCGGCCTGAAGATCGCCGTCCTGTCCGTCACGAAACTGCGCCGGGCTCAGGCTGCCGCATGAGCGGAGCGTCTCTGTTCGACCTTGACGTGATCGGCGCGGGGCTGCCCTTCGCCGCGGCGCTCGGGGAGCTGTCCGTCGCGCTCGGCGGACCGGACGGGTCCGCTTCCGGCCGGAGGGACGACGACGCCGGGCCCGCCGCTGTCGTCCAGGCGCCGCCCGGGACGGGCAAGACGACCCTCGTCCCGCCTCTCGTGGCCACTCTCGCCGGTGCGCGGGCCGCGGGGAGGAGCCCGCGCGTCGTCGTGACCCAGCCGAGAAGGGTCGCCGCACGGGCCGCGGCGTCGCGCCTGGCCGCCCTGGACGGGAGCCCGCTGGGACGGAAAGTGGGGTTCACGGTCCGGGGCGAACGACAGGCCGCGCGGGACACGGTCGTGGAGTTCGTGACCCCCGGCATCCTGCTGCGCCGCCTCCTGGCCGATCCCGCCCTGGACGGGGTGGACGCCGTCGTCCTGGATGAGGTGCACGAACGCGCTCTGGAGAGCGACCTGCTCTTCGCCATGCTCGCCGAGCTGCGGCAGCTTCGCGATGACCTGATGGTGGTCGCGATGTCCGCCACTCTGGACGCCGCGCGGTTCGCGGAGCTGCTCGGCAGGGCGGCGGGCGCGGCGCCCGTGATCGATTGCCCCTCGGCGCTGCATCCGCTCGACGTGGCCTGGATTCCCTCGCCCGTCGCCCGCATGGACGAACGGGGCGTGACCAGGGGTTTCCTGGATCACGTGGCCGACACGGCGGCCCGCGAGCACCGGGCCGCGCTCGCCGCGGACCCTGACGTCGACGCTCTCGTGTTCGTCCCCGGGGCCCGCGAGGTCAGGCATGTCAGCGAACGGCTCCGCGGTCTGGCACCCGACACGGAGGTCCTCGAACTCCACGGCCAGATCAGTCCCGCGGAACAGCAGAGAGCCGTCTCGGGGCGGCGGCCGGGGGACCGTCCGCGCATCGTCGTGTCCACGTCCCTGGCGGAATCGTCGCTCACGGTCCCCGGCGTGCGCCTCGTGATCGACTCGTGCCTGAGCCGCGAGCCCCGGAGGGATGCCTCGCGGGGCATGAACGGTCTGGTGACCGTCGCGTGTTCGCGAGCGAGTGCTGAACAGCGCGCCGGACGAGCCGCGCGGCAAGGCCCCGGCCGTGCGGTGCGGTGCTGCGACGAGCGGGCTTTCGCCGCCGCCCCCGCTCAGCCGACGCCGGAGATCGCCGCCTCGGACCTGACGGAGGCCGCCCTCGTGCTGGCCTGCTGGGGCGCGCTGCCCGGAGTTCTGTCCGGCGTGGATGGCCCCGCTCGTTTCGCCCTGCCCGATGCACCTCCGCTGCCCGCCCTGCGCGACGCCCTCGCCACGCTGACGGCCCTCGGAGCCGTGACCGCGGACGGTCAGCCGACCGAGGAGGGGCGGACCCTCGCCGGGATTCCCGCCGACCCCCGGCTGGGCCGGGCCCTGCTGGAAGGTGCCGCGCTCCTGGGCGCCCGTCCCGCGGCGGAGGCCGTGGCCCTCGTGGCGCGGGAATTCCGGGCGCCGGGCGCCGACCTGGGCAGACTCCTGAGCGGGCTGCGCTCCGGGCAGGACCCGCAGGCGCGGGCCTGGAAGGACGAAGTCCGCCGCTTCGAGCGCATCGCCGACTCCTCACGCACGACGACGCCGGCCCCCGCCCGGGCGGTGCCGCGCGGGGAGGAGGTGGGCGCCGTCGTCGCGCTCGCCTTCCCGGCGCAGGTGGCCCGCAGGGTGCCGGGCGAGCGGGAGGTCTACCTGCTGGCCTCCGGGCCCCGGGCGGCTCTGCCGTCGGGGAGTCCGCTCTCGGGGCACGAGTGGCTCGCGGTGGCGGAGGCGAGCCGGGCCGGCGGTCGTGAGGCCGCCGGGACCGGGGCCGTGATCCGTGCCGCCGCCGGGATCTCCGGGGAGACCGCGGCGCTCGCGGCGTCGCATCTGCTGGCCGATGGCGTGGAGGCGTCGTTCGACGGCGGCCGGGTGGCCGCGCGGAAGGTCTCCCGGCTGGGAGCGATCGTGCTGTCCTCGACGCCCGTGAAGCCCGGTCACCGGGAGGGCCATGCCGCCGTCCTCCGGGCCCTGGAACAGGAGGGGCTGGACGTCATCGGCTTCCCCGGCCCGGCGGACGCATTGCGGCGTCGACTCGCCCTGCTGCGCCGTGTGCTGGGGGATCCGTGGCCGGACATGTCGTCGGCGGCGCTGCTGGCTCGCGCCGATGAGTGGCTGGGGCCCGAACTCGAGGCGCTCGCCGGCGGAGCCTCCGTGAAGGCGCTGCCGCTCGTGGATGCGCTGCGCCGTCTGCTGCCGTGGCCCGAGGCCGTGCGGTTGGAGGAGCTGGTTCCCGCGGAGCTCGAGGTGCCGAGCGGACGCCGGGTGCGCCTCGACTATCCGGAGGTGGAGGAGGCTCCGGCCGACGGCGCTCCCGTGCCGCAGCCGGTGGTCGCCGTAAAGCTTCAGGAGTGCTTCGGCTGGGCCGAGACGCCGCGGCTCGTGGACGGAAGGGTGCCCGTGGTGTTCCATCTGCTGTCCCCGGCGGGGCGGCCGCTGGCCGTGACGGCAGACCTGGCATCGTTCTGGTCCGGTCCGTATGCGCAGGTCAGGGCCGAAATGCGGGGGCGGTACCCGAAGCATCCCTGGCCGGAGGACCCGTGGGCCGCCGTCGCGACCGCCCGCACCAAGAACCGGATGGGCGGATAGGGTCAGCCGGCCTGCGCGGCGTCGTGCTCGCGCTGGATCGCCCGCAGGCCTTCCTGATACGTGGTCACCGGGAAATCGGGGAAGCGCGTACGGAACCTGGTGGAGTCGAAGAGGTTGTCGTGCCGGTAGCGGGGCAGGAGTTCGCGGATCTCCCGGGCCTGGGCGTTGACGACGCCGGCGGCGCGGAGCACCCATTCCGGCGCCACCGTGTACCCGGGGTTCCGCCCGAACACCTGCGCCGCCTCCGTGACGAACTCGCGATAGGTGGGGTGCTGGTCGTCGACGGGGAGGTGCCAGGTCTGGCCGTAGGCGTCGTCGGCGCTGCCGAGTGCGGCGAGGGCGCGACTCGCGTCCGGCGTCCAGATGAGGCTGCGGCGCCGATCATCCCGGACCGGGACCACGGGCTTCCGGCCGGCCTTCAGGCGGTCGATGACCAGGGCGTTCGTGAAGCCCTGGGTGCGGCCGGGGCCGTAGAACTCGGGGGCGCGGGCGATCAGCACGGGGATGTCACCGCGGTCCATCTCCGCGAGGACCATCTCGGCCATGGCCGCGCGGACCCGGCCCTTCGCCCCGACCGGCTCGAACGGGGTGTCCTCGGTCTGGACCCGCGCGTCCTGCGGATACATGTAGGTGTTGTCGAAGTAGGCGAACCGCGCCCCGGCGGCACGGGAGGCGTCGAGGGCGTTCCGGAGCATGGTGGGGAACTGGGCTTCCCACAGTGCCGTGTCGGCGGGAAGTCCCGCCGTGAAGTAGACGGTCTCACTGCCCGCGACGGCAGCGTGCGTCTGCTCCGCGTCCAGGAGGTCGGCCCGCTGGACGGTGTCCGTCGCGTTGACCTTCCGTGGATTGCGGCTGACCAGTCGCAGGTCCGCGGTGTGGGCCCGGTGGAGCTCGCGCGCCAGTTCGACCGCGATCTGCCCGCTCGCCCCCAGGATCGTCTGCATGGTTTCCGCCTTTCCTTCGTCCGCGCTCCGCCCGGCCGGCGGATGCGCATCGCTGCCGCAGTGAGGTAATGTTGTCACTGCACACATCAGCGTACGAGTGGAAGTGTTCAGTGTCAACTTTGGAGAAGAGCTACCATCACGGGGACCTGCGCGCCGCGCTCCTGAAAGCCGCGATCGAGCTGCTGGAGTCCGGGGAGCCGTTCTCCATGCGGGCGGTCGCCCGTCGCGCAGGGGTCTCGCAGACCGCGCCCTACCGTCACTTCGCCGACCGGAAGGCGCTCGACGGCGCCGTCGCCGTCGCGGGTTTCCGGGATCTGACGGTGGATCTCGCCGCGGCGCTGGAGGCCGCTCCCGAGGGCGCGGCACCCTCCGACATCCTCGGCGGCCTCGGCGTGGCCTATGTCTTCTTCGCGCTCGAGCGTCCCGCGGAGTTCCGGATCATGTTCGGCAATGAGTGCGACGACGCCGACGACGACCGCGTCCTCGCCGCCGCGCAGCTGCATGCGGTCCTGGACGACGTCCTGGCCGGCATGTTCCCGGAGGCCGATGTCCCGAATCTGTCCGTCGCCTTCTGGGGCATGGCCCACGGCCTGGCCTTCCTGCATCTGGACGGCAAGCTCCGCCCGGAGAACCTCGACGACGTCGAGGCGCGGGTGCGCGCCGCCACCTCGGCGGTGCTGAGCATGGGCGGCGCCGTGTCCCGGTAGCCCGCCGTCGTCCCCCGTCGTCCTCGTCGTCCCGCCGACTTCGGGGGTTCGCGCCGAGAACACCGCCTGCAACCCCCGGCTTCGGAACGAACCCCCGAACTCGGCGACAAGCTCCCCTGAAGAAGATCACCAGGAAGAAGGAATCATGACCCGCATCCTGCACGTCGTCACCAATGTCAGCCACTACGACGATCCGGAGCACCCCACCGGCCTCTGGCTCTCCGAACTCACCCACGCTTGGGAGGTGTTCGAAGAGCACGGCTACGAACAGGTCATCGTCAGTCCTCAGGGAGGGAAGGTGCCGCTGGAGCCGCGCTCACTGAAGTTCCCGAGCTATGACAAATCCGCGAAGGCCTGGCACGCCGATCCGGAGCGGATGGCGCTGCTGGAGAACACTCTCAGCCCCGATCAGGTGAACGCGGAGGACTTCGACGCGATCTACTTCACCGGCGGGCACGCGGTCATGTACGACTTCCCGGACAGCGAAGGCCTGCAACGCCTCACCCGTGAACTGTGGGAGCAGGGCAAGGTCGTCTCCTCGGTGTGCCACGGATACTGCGGTCTGCTCAATGTCCGCCTCACGGACGGGAGCCTGCTGGTCGACGGCAAGCACCTCACGGGTTTCGCCTGGCAGGAGGAGGTCCTCGCCCGGGTCGACAAGCTCGTGCCCTACAACGCGGAGGAGGAGATGAAGAAGCGCGGCGCCCTGTACCAGAAGGCCAAGCTGCCGTTCGTCTCCTACGCCGTGACTGACGGCAAGCTCGTCACGGGCCAGAACCCCGGTTCGGCGAAGGAGACCGCCCAGAAGGTCGCAGCGCAGCTCTGAGGCGGGGCGGCGCTGACGACGTCGGCGACCGCCCGCCGTCGTGGATCAGTGGGCGAGGAGGGTCGTCAGCGCCGCCATGACCACCGCGACGGCGACGCCGATCAGCGCCGGGCCGACCCAGGCCCCGGCCGGCACGGCGAGGCCGCGCTGCACCCTGCTGAGGCGGGCGAGGGCCGGGTCGGTACCCGCGTTCGCGTGATCGTCCGGGGTGGCGAAGGGGTCGATGACCGCGACCGCAGGGTCGATGGGGCTCAGACGGAGCCACGCGCCGCTGGAAGGCTGGGGCGAAGCCGCCGCGGGGAGCCGGACGGCCACGGGAAGGACGCCCCGTTCGGGGGTGTTCGCCGCGAAAAGCGCCGTTTTGAAGGTGGCGCGCCGTCGTGCCGGCATGACGCGGACCAAGACCGCGGTCGCCGCAGGCCAGGCCGTCACGCCTGAGGTCATCGCGGCGGCGTCGCACTCGTTCAGCCGTCTTTGCAGGTTCCGCTCTTCCGAGGCCATGAGCGGAACGAACACCGCCATGATCACGATCGAGAGAACGACGGAGAGTGCGACCATCACGGCCGGGACCATGCTGCCGCTGTTGCGGCTCAGGCCGAGGAGCAGCCCCGCGAATCCACCGAGCACCAGCCCCACCGCGGTCAACTGGCACAGCGCGGCGATGCGGAAGACACGACCCTGACGCTCTGGAATGGTCTGCATGGCGACAGTGTATCCAATCGATGGGCTAATCCGATGAACCCGGCTGGGCCCCTCGGCGGGGACTCCCCGGACGCGGCTGTGGCCCGGGCATCGCCCGGGCCACAGCCTGCACGTCGCGAGTGGCGGAAGACCGCCGTCGGGATGCTACTTCTTGAAGATGTCCTTGACGTTGTCCACGGCCTCGGCCGCGGCGTCCTTGACCTTTTCGCCGGCCTGCTTCAGGCCCGCCGAAGCCTGGTCCTTCTGACCCTCGGCTTCGAGGCGCTCATCGCCGCTCGCCTGGCCGGCCGCTTCCTTGGCCTTGCCACCCAGCTCTTCAGCCTTGTTGTTGATCTTGTCGCCGATACCCATGATGTCCTCCTCGTCAGCGGGCTCGTGGCCCTTGGTCGAATCGTGGAACGGGCGGTAAGAGATGTCTCTCCCATCAACCGCTACGCCGTGAAGCGATACTTCAATCCTCATCACACTTGTTCTGGGTCCGCAACCCGGCGAATTCCCAGGAACCGCTGAAAAGCCCGGAATGGCGGGGGAGCAGGGGCGTGTTCGCGCTGCGCTGAACCGGTGTGGAGCCGGGGTCGAACCCGTCCGGCGCCCTGGTACCGCACCCCGGTCCGGCCGGCAGGGCGCGAGCCGCCCTGCCCGGGTACGCCCGTCGGGACCTTCCACGGTGCCCGGATTCCCGGCACGGTCCGGAAGCCTCCCGACCGCTGCTCCGTCGCGGTACGGTTCCGGCATGGACTTCGTCGCCCCGGACCTCGCCCCACCCACGCTCGGCCTGCCCGCGGCCCTCGAGCGGACCGAACGGCTGCTGGCGTCCGGGGAGCGTATCATCCTCGGCCTGGCCGGCTCGCCCGGCGCCGGGAAGACCACACTCTCCGCGACGCTGGTGGACCGCTTCGGCCCGGACCTCGCCGTCGCGGTGCCTCTCGACGGTTATCACCTGGCGAACGCGGTGCTGGAACGTCGCGGGCTGCGGCAGCGCAAGGGCGCCCCCGAAACGTTCGACGGCGCGGGCTACGTCGCGCTGCTCCGCCGGCTCCGCGCGCGGGATGAGGACGTCGTGTTCGCCCCGGAATTCCGGCGCGAGATCGAGGAACCGGTGGCGGGCGCCATCGCGGTCCCCCGGGAGGCGCGCCTGATCGTCACCGAAGGCAACTACCTTCTGCTCCAGGACGGGCCGTGGGCGGGCGTGCTCCCGCTTCTCGACGAGGCCTGGTTCGTGGAACCGGACGACGGCGTCCGGCTGGAGCGGCTCATCGCGCGTCACGAGGCTTTCGGCAAGAGTCCCGACGCGGCGCGCGCCTGGGCCCTCGGGACGGACGAGGCCAACGCCCGCCTGATCCGGGCCGCGCGGGGCCGGGCCGCCGTCGTCGTGCGGCCGGAGTGAGGGGTGAGGTTTACGCCGCGCCGTCCTGGGGGAGGACCATGAGGTGGATGGGCAGGTCGAGCTCGGGGTGCCAGGGCGCGGAGATGGTGGCGATGATCCGCCAGCCGCGCCGCTGGTAGAGCTGCACGGGGCGCTCGGCCGAGGCGACGACGTCGAGCACCGGCAGGCCGTCGGCCGCAGCGGCCCGGGTGGCGCGTTCCAGGAGCGCCGAGCCCACGCCGGATCCCGCCTGCGCCGGATCGGTGAAGAGGACGCTCACACAGCGCAGTTCGTCGATGCCCGCGTCGAGCGCGTCCGCCCAGAGCCGGCCCTCGATGCCGTCGTCGACCCGGGTGACCGCGACATGACCCAGCAGCGTGCCATCGGTGGCCTCGGCCACCCAGGAGGCCAGTTCGCCGTCGCGCACGAGGAAGGATTCGGCGCCGCCGGGGAACGGCCACACGAAGGGATAGCGGCTCGTGGGCTGCTGGCGTTCGAGCAAGTCGGCGAGGGCGGGGACGTCGCCGGGAACGCGGGGACGGATGGTGAACTCCATGAGGCCTCAGCGTAGAGGAATCGGCGGGCGAA
Source organism: Arthrobacter sp. Y-9 (assembly GCF_029690065.1). Lineage (NCBI taxonomy): Bacteria > Bacillati > Actinomycetota > Actinomycetes > Micrococcales > Micrococcaceae > Arthrobacter > Arthrobacter sp. Y-9. The sequence continues at coordinate 3,381,687 of NZ_CP121463.1, read as the reverse complement.
ACGGCTCAGCGGATGAGCCCCGCGGCGCGGAAGGCGCGGTCGTAGATCTCCCGGATGACGGACTCCTTGCGGGCGTTGTACTCCATGGAGTGTTCCCCCGCGGCGGTCGCCTCCGCTGAGGCGCGCAGCTTCGCCGCCTCGTAGCGTTCGCGATCATCGGGATTCCCGCGCAGCCAGTCGCGGAAGATCCGGTGTTTGACCGGTTCCGGGCTGTCCGGGCCGAAGACATGCAGGTGACAAGCCGGTTCCTGCAGGGCGAGCATCCGGTGGCCGAACCACCATGGCTCGCGGACCCTCAGGACGAATCCCTGCTGTTCGAGTGCCGGGACGTAGTCCTCCTCCCGCTCCGGGTCCGCGACGATCAGGTCGATGTCGATGGTCGGCTTGGCGGACAGACCCGGCACGGAGGTGGAGCCCACGTGCTCGATGGTCAGCGCTCTCCAGCCGAGCGTGGCGCGGATCCGCGCGGTCAGCGTCTCGAACAGCCCGGGCCACTCCGCCCGCGGCGGCACCACGGCGATCCCCGGGCTCGGCCCGGCGCCGTTCACATAGGGATCGACGCCTTCCGGGGCCGGTGGTTCCTCGAAGCTGACGATGCTCTCTCTGCTCGGCATAGGGCCATCCTTCCACGCGACCGCGCTTCCAGCGTGTCCCTCTCCTGCCCGTTTCCGACCGATCCGGCGCCGCCTCTTGCCCCGGACCCGCGGATCGCAGACGGTGGAGCCCACGTACCCGTCACGAGAGGAACCCATGCTCCCGCTCTCCCAGCACCTGCTGCCCGCCCTCGCCGAAGGCCTGCCCGGAGCCACCCCGGTGACCGTGCCTTCCTACGACCGCTCGCGGCTCACGGCGGGGATCGTCCATTTCGGCGTGGGCGGATTCCATCGGGCGCATCAGGCCATGTACCTGGACACCCTCATGAACCAGGGCGAGGCGTTCGACTGGGCCATCTGCGGCGTGGGCGTCCTCCCCGGCGACCGGCACATGCTGGACGTCATGGAGGCGCAGGACCACCTCTACACGCTGGTCATCAAGCACCCCGACGGCCGTCGTGAGGCCCGCGTCATCGGCTCGATCGTGGACTACCTCTTCGCCCCGGACGCCCCCGAGGCCGTGATCGAGAAGATGGCCTCCCCGGAGATCCGCATCGTCTCGCTGACCATCACCGAGGGCGGCTACAACTTCCACCACGTCACCGGCGAGTTCGACGACGCCGCCCCCGCCGTGCGGGCCGACCTCACCGCGGGCGCCGTGCCCGGCACCGTCTTCGGCCTGGTCACGGAGGCCCTCGCCCGGCGTCGCGCCCGGGGAGTGCCGCCCTTCACGGTGATGTCCTGCGACAACATCCAGGGCAACGGGGACGTGGCCCGCACGATGTTCACGGCTTTCGCCCGGCTGCGGGACCCGGAACTCGGCGCCTGGATGGAGGCCGAGGTGCCGTTCCCGAACTCGATGGTGGACCGCATCACGCCCGTGACCACCGACGCGGACCGGGCAGCCGTCCAGGACGACCACGGATACACCGACGCCTGGCCGGTGGTCTGCGAGCCGTTCACGCAGTGGGTGCTGGAGGACCACTTCGTGCCCGGCGCGTCGGGCCCCGGACGGCCGCCCTACGAGGACGCCGGGGTGCAGCTCGTGCCGGACGTCGAACCCTACGAACTCATGAAACTCCGCCTGCTCAACGCCAGCCACCAGGGCATGGGCTACTTCGGCTACCTGGCGGGCCACCGGTACGCGCATGAGGCCGCCCAGGACCCGGACCTCGCCCGCTTCCTGCTCGACTACATGGATCGCGAAGCCACCCCCACGCTCCGCCCGGTGCCCGGCGTGGACCTGGACGCCTACAAGCGTCAGCTGATCGAGCGCTTCTCCAACGAGCACATCAGGGACACCCTGGCCCGCCTCTGCGCCGAGAGCTCGGACCGGATCCCCAAGTGGCTGGTCCCCGTGATCCGGGAGAACCTCGCGGCGTCGGATGCGGGGGAGGATCGGGAGGTGGGCCGCAGCGCTGCGGTGGTCGCCTCCTGGGCGCGGTACGCGGAAGGCGTGGACGAGGCGGGGGAGCCGATCGCCGTCGTCGACCGTTTGAAGGAGCCGCTCATGGCCGCCGCGGCACGGCAGGCGGAGGAACCGCTGGCATTCGTCGCCCAGCGCGAGGTGTTCGGAGATCTGGTGGATGACCCGCGGTTCACCGAGCCCTACCTGGCCGCACTGGCGAGCCTGCACGAGCGGGGCGCCGCGGCGACCGTGGCGGACCTGGCGGGCCTCGCCGGACGGGAAGGCTGAGCATGGCGCTGGTCGCGGGGATCGACACCTCCACCCAGTCGTGCAAGGTGACCATCCGGGACGCCGAGACCGGAACGGTGCTGAGGCAGGGCCGGGCCCGGCATCCGCAGGGCACCGAGGTGGACCCGGAACACTGGTGGGATGCGCTGCACGAGGCCCTGCGCCAGGCCGGGGGACTGGACGGCGTGGATGCGGTGTCGATCGCGGGACAGCAGCACGGCATGGTCTGTCTCGATGATCGGGGCGAGGTCATCCGGCCGGCACTGCTCTGGAACGACGTGCGCTCCGCCCCGGACGCCGACCGTCTCGTCGCCACCGCCGGCCCCACTCCCGAGCTGGGCCGTGAGTACTGGGCCCGCACCACAGGAACGGTGCCGGTCGCCTCGCTGACCGTCTCCAAGCTGCACTGGCTCGCCGCGAACGAACCGGCCAACGCCCGGAAGGTGGCCGCCGTCTGCCTCCCCCACGACTGGCTGCAATGGCGCCTGTCCGGGCACGGTCCCGGCGATCCTGATCTGGACGCGCTGGTCACGGACCGGTCGGACGCCTCGGGCACGGGATACTACTCGGCCGCGCAGGGGGCGTATCTGCCCGAGGTGGTCCGGAACGTGCTCGGGCACGACGTCGTCCTGCCGCGGGTGCTCGGCCCGCTCGAGTCCGCGGGGCGGCTTCCGTCGGGCCAGCTTCTGGCGCCCGGCGCCGGGGACAACGCCGCGGCGGCCCTCGGGGTCGGCGCACAGCTGGGGGATGTGGTCGTGTCCCTGGGGACGTCCGGCACGATCTTCGCGGTGTCCTCGGCGCCCAGCCACGATCCGGAGGGCGTGGTGGCGGGATTCGCGGACGCCACCGGCAACTACCTGCCCCTGGTCTGCACGCTCAATGCGGCGCGGGTCTTCGACGCCACGGCGCAGCTGCTCGGCGTGAAGCTCGACCGGCTGGACGCGCTGGCCAGTGCGGCCCGCCCCGGCTCCGGCGGGCTGACCATGGTGCCGTACTTCGAAGGCGAGCGCACCCCGAACCTGCCTCACGCGAAGGGCGGCCTCCACGGGATGACCCTGGAGAACTGGACCCCCGGCAATGTGGCGCGGGCGGCGTTCGAGGGGGTCATCGCCTCGCTCGCCCTGGGCCTTGACGCGCTGGAGGCCCAAGGCGCCAGGGCCCGGCGCGTCATCCTCATCGGCGGCGGCAGCCAGGCCCACGCCGCGCGGGCCGTGGCGGCGGACGTGTTCGGCCTCCCGGTCCTCGTTCCCGATCCGGACGAGTACGTGGCGCGCGGCGCGGCGATCCAGGCGGCAGGGGTCCTGGCGGGCGCGTTCCCTGTGTGGCCGCAGGACGGTCACCTGGTGCCGCAGACCCTGGGCGACGGCGCCGCGCTCGCCGCCTTCCGGCACTGGTCAGCGGGGTATGGGGGCTGAGAGTTTCGGCTGTTCGATTCTCGCCCTCAGGCGAGGACGCCCAGAACGTGTTCGACGGCGTCGGCCACGGCGGCGCGCGCCGGGGCGGAGTACTTGCGGGGGTCCGTCAGGGCCGGGTTACCGGCCAGCGCGGACCGGACGGCGCCCGTGTAGGCGACGTTCAGCGCGGTGCCGACATTGATCTTCACCATGCCGCGCTCCGCGCCGCTGCGCAGCTGATCGTCGGGGACACCTGAGGATCCGTGCAGGACGAGCGGGACCGGGACTGCTTCCGCCAAGGCCTGGATGAGGTCCAGATCCAGTGCGGCGGTCTGTTCGGTCATGGCGTGCGAGGACCCGACGGCCACGGCCAGCGCGGCGACCCCGGTGTCTTCGACGAACTGCCGTGCCTCGGCCGGGTCGGTGCGGACTCCCGGGGCGTGGGCCCCGTCCTTGCCGCCGATCTCTCCCAGCTCGGCTTCGATCCACACGCCGTGCTCGGCGCCCCATTCGACCATGGCCCGCGTCCGGGCGACGTTGTCCGCGAACGGGAGGTGCGCGCCGTCGTACATCGCGGAACTGGCGCCCAGCGCGGAGGCCCGCTGGAGCAGGTCGGTGTCCGTCACGTGGTCCAGGTGGAACGAGGCGTCCGCGCGGGATTCGCGCGCGGCGGCGGTGATCGCGGCCGCGATGGCGGTAGGGGAGCCGTGGTACGTCACGGCGTTCTGACTCAGCTGCAGGATGACCGGTCGGCCCGCACGCTCGGCGCCCGCGAGGATGCCCTGAGCATGCTCCAGGGTGATGACGTTGAAGGCGACGACGGCGGCCTGGCGGGCCTGCGCGTCGGCGACGAGTTCGGCGGTGGTGATGAGCGCCATGGTGTACTCCGTGAGTCTTGGGCTTCTGAGGTATTTCCAATAGTATTGGCTTAAATCCAACCAAATACAACCCTTCGCACTCCGATTCAGGGAAGCCTCCATGATCCTCACCGTCACCCCCAATCCGGCCATCGACTGGACCGTCACCACGGACTCCTTCGCTTTCGACGCGGTCAATGTCGCCACCGAAAGCACCCGCGAGGCGAGCGGCAAGGGCGTCAACGTGTCCGTCGCCCTCCAGCGGAACGGGGTTCCCACGCGGGCCCTCTTCCCGGCCGGTGGGGGCACCGGGGTTTTCATGAGGGAACAGCTCGCTGGAATGGGTGTCGACGCCGTGGTGGTGCCCAGCGGTGCGGAGGTCCGGACGAACATCACCCTCCGCGTCCCCGGGCATGCCGGGACCAAGATCAACGAACCGGGGGCGCCCCTGGGGGAGGACCTTGCGCAGCGTGTGCTCGACGCGGTGCGCGTGGCGCTCTCCGAAGCACTCGCGGCGTCCGACGGCGTGACCACCCTCGCGCTGTGCGGGAGCCTCCCGCCCGGCGCCCCGGAAGGGTTCCACCCCGCGCTCGTGAGGCTGGGCCGGGAGCTGGGCGCCGCCGTCGTCGTGGACGCGTCCGGGGACGTGCTGAGCCGGGCGCTCGCGGCCGGACCGGGGCTCGTGAAGCCGAATGTGCACGAGCTGGCGGCCGAGACCGGCCGGGAGCTCGGGACGGTCGGGGATGTCGTGGAGGCCGCCCGGGAGGTTCTGATCCGGGGCGCCGGTGCGGTGCTGGCGAGCCTGGGCGCTGACGGCATGGTCTACGTGGATGCCGGGCACGCCCTGCATGGCTGGGCCCGCGACGTGCAGGTCCTCAACACGGTGGGCGCCGGGGACGCGTCGCTGGCGGGCTTCCTCGCCGCGCGCGACGGCGGCGCGGAGCCGGCCGAGTGTCTGGCCTCCGCGATCCTGTACGCGTCGTCGGCGGTCGGCCACGCGACGACTCTCTTCGACGTGGACCCGGACCTCCGGGACCGGATCACGGTGGCCGATGTGCCGGACGCGGCCCGGCCGCTCTCGGAGCCGGCGAAGGGCTGACGGGCTCCGGGGCCCAGTGCGGGGTCACTTGTCGTCGGATTCGGGGCCCTCAGGCGACATCAAGTGACCCCGCATCGGCATCGTCACCCCTCCCGCTGTGACCGATCGGGCGTCACAATGGTCGGATGGAACCACAGGAACGCCAGGCCCGGATTCTCGATCTCGCGCGGGAGCAGGGGAAGGTGGAGGTCGCGTCGCTCGTGCCCGCGCTGGGCGCCGCCGCCGAGACCGTGCGCCGGGATCTGCGGGCCCTGGTGGACCGTGGCGTGCTGCGCCGGGTCCACGGCGGAGCCGTCGCGGTGGAGACGGCCGGTTTCGAATCCGACACCGGCTACCGGGCCACCGCCAACGTCGCGGAGAAGCGGCGCATCGCGACGGCGGCCGCGGAGCTGCTGCACGGGGCCGAGACGGTGTTCCTCGACGAGGGTTTCACGCCCCGGCTCATCGCGGAGGAGCTCCGGGACGCACGGCGCCTGACCGTGGTGACCGCGTCCCTCCTCGCGGCGCAGGCGCTCTCGCGCAGTCCCGGGGTGACGGTGCTCCTGCTGGGCGGCCGCATGCGCGGCCACACCCTCGCGACCGTCGACCACTGGGCGCTGCGCATGCTCGGCGAACTGCAGATCGACGTCGCGTTCCTGGGCGCCAACGGCATCTCCCGCGAGCATGGCCTCACGACGCCGGACCCCGCCGTCGCCGCGATCAAACAGGAAGCGGTCCGGCAGTCCCGGCGGCGCATCCTGGTGGGCACCCACACCAAGTTCGGCGTCACCAGCTTCTGCCGCTTCGCCACGGTGCAGGACTTCGAAACGATCGTCACGGACGGCGCCCTCTCCGCGCACGAGGCCCAGCGGTACGAGACGCTCGGCCCGCGCGTGCTGCGCGTCTGACCACGACGGCGACCCGGCTCGACGGCGGCCGCGTCGCCGTCGAGCCGGTCACCACTCGGTCACGCGCAGCCACCCAAACGGTCGCCGGGGCGGGGCTGAACGCTGCCCATAATCGAGCTGTCCCCGCTTCGATCCCTGGGAGTCAGCACCATGCACAACGTCGTCATGCACCGCTTCTTCGAACGCCGCACCGGCACCCCGTCGTCGGTCATCAATCCCGCACTGATTGCCCGTTTCAGCCCGAATGACCACGCCGGGATGCCCGTTTCACCTGGGCGTATCGCTGGAGGTGTGGCGGATGCCACAATCGAACCCAGCCAAGCAGTCAGCTTCGGGCGCAAACTCTAAGAGACGGGCAGACATGTACCCAGTGGAACGCCATCGATGGATCATCGAGGCGGCCCGTGCGCAGGGCCGCCTCGAGGTTCCGGAGATCGCGGGGCAATTGGGCGTCGCCGTGGAGACGGTTCGCCGGGACCTGAACGTCCTGGAACGGCGCGGACTGATCCGCCGGGTCCACGGGGGAGCCATCCCCGTGGAGAAGCTCGGCTTCGAAAGCACGCTCCTGGCCCGTGGTTCCTCACACCCCGAGGCGAAGGCCAGAATCGCTCAGGCGGCGCTCGAGTACACGGACGAGGTGGAGTCGATCTTCATCGACGAAGGCTCCACGGCCGCCGCGTACGCAGCGCAGCTCCGGCCCAACCGGCCGGTCCTGGTGGTCACGAGCTCTCTGCCGGTGGCCAGCCAGCTGGCGGTCCGTCCCCATCTGGACGTGGTCATCCTCGGAGGCCGTGTCCGTCCGAACACCCTCGGCGCCGTGGACCACTGGGCCACCGACATGCTCAGCCGGCTGGTCCTGGACCTCGCCGTCGTGGGCACCAACGGCGCCACCGGCAAACACGGGCTCACCTGCCCGGACTCCTCCGTGGCCGCCGTGAAATCCGCGGCGGTGAGAGCGAGTCGCCGGACACTGCTGATCGCCGACGAATCGAAGTTCGGCGTCGATTCCAGCATCAAGTTCGCCGATCTCCATGACCTCGACGCCGTGGTCACGGAGAAGACCGTCCCGGAGTCCCACCTTCAGCCTTTCCGCCGGCTCGGAGTCCAGATCACCCAGGTCTGAGCTGCGCCACCGCACACTGCGCCAGAACAACCGCACCGGAACACCCCGCACCACCTCTCACCGCACTACACCCTTGCCTGAAACGGCCCTGGAAGAAAGAAAAACCGTGAAGATCCTGCCTACACCACGTCGCATCGCCGCGTCGCTCGCAGTCCTCGCCCTCGCCACCACGGCCCTGTCCGCCTGCTCCGGCGCAGGCGGCGGGGACGGTGCTGGAGACGCCCAGAGCATCAACGTCCTCATGGTGAACAACCCGCAGATGCTGGATCTCCAGAAGCTGACCGCGGACAACTTCACCAAGGAGACGGGCATCAAGGTCAACTACACCGTCATGCCGGAGAACGACGTCCGCGCCAAGATCAGCCAGGAGTTCTCCAGCCAGGCCGGCCAGTACGACGTCGCGTCCCTCTCCAACTACGAGATCCCGTTCTACTCGGCCAACAAGTGGCTCGCCCCGCTGGACGACACCGTCGCGAAGAACGCGGAGTTCGACCAGAAGGACATCCTCCCCGCCTACACGGCGTCCCTGACCGGCACGGACGGCAAGCTCTACGGCGAGCCCTTCTACGGCGAGTCCTCCCTGCTCATGTACCGCAAGGACGTGTTCCAGGCCAAGGGTCTGACCGTCCCGTCCAACCCCACGTGGGACCAGGTGGCCGATCTGGCGGCCAAGGCCGACGGCGCGCAGTCCGGCATGAAGGGTATCTGCCTGCGCGGCCAGCCGGGCTGGGGGCAGGTGTTCGCGCCGCTCACCACCGTGGTCAACACCTTCGGCGGCACCTGGTTCGACAAGGACTGGAACGCCCAGGTCAACGCCCCCGAGTTCAAGGCCGCCACGCAGTTCTACGTGGACCTGGTCCGCAAGCACGGCGAGGCCGGCGCGGCACAGGCAGGCTTCACCGAGTGCCTGAACAACATGGTCCAGGGCAAGGTGGCCATGTGGTACGACGCCTCCTCCGCCGGTGGCTCGCTGGAAGCCGACTCGTCCCCGGTCAAGGGCAAGATCGGCTACGTCCAGGCTCCCGTGAAGCAGACCAAGCAGGCCGGCTGGCTCTGGACGTGGTCCTGGGGCGTCCAGGCCGCGTCGAAGAAGCAGGATGCGGCGGGCAAGTTCATCGCCTGGGCCAGCTCCAAGAAGTACGAGGAGCTCGTGGCCAAGCAGCTCGGCTGGGCCAAGGTGCCCTCCGGCAAGCGCAGCTCCACCTATGAGAACGCGGACTTCCAGAAGGCCGCCCCGTTCTTCAAGGCGGAGAAGGAGGCCATCCTGAGCGTCGATCCGAAGAACCCGGGCGTGCAGCCCCGACCCACCGTCGGCATCCAGTTCGTGGGCATCCCCGAATTCGCCGATCTCGGCACCACCGTCTCCCAGGGGGTCAGCTCCGCGATCGCCGGGCAGACCAGCGTGGACGACGCCCTGAACAAGGGCCAGGAAGCCGCCACCAAGGTCGGCGACAAGTACAAGAAGTAACCCTTCCTTCGAACAGGGTGCGGCGTCCCTCCCGGGCGCCGCACCCACCAGGAGCCACCATGACCACCACAGCCTTGCCGGACACCGGCCGCCGCCTCGGACGGGCCCCGCTGCTCCGGCCGACGGCCCGCGAGCGCGCCACCGCGTGGGCGCGGCGGGCGCCTCTCATGCCCGCCCTCATCTTCCTCATCATCACCACGCAGCTCCCGTTCGTGGTGACGATCATCATCTCCTTCATGAACTGGAACGCCCTCAAGCCCACGGAGACGGGCTTCGCGGGGTTCAAGAACTACGTGGAGGTCCTCACCAACAACGACTTCCGCCAGGCCATCCTGGTCACGATCGTCCTCACGGTGTCCGTGGTCCTGGTCAGCCTGGTCATCGGCCTGGTGCTCGCTCTGCTGCTGAACCAGAAGTTCTTCGGCCGTGGCCTGGCGCGCACCCTGCTGATCGCGCCGTTCCTGGTGGTCCCGGTGGCCGCCGCCCTCGTGTGGAAGCACGCAATCCTCAACCCGACCTACGGTCTCATCAACGGTGTGCTGACCTGGATCGGCCAGCTCACCGGCAACGCCAATCCGCCGCAGCTCGATCTGCTGTCCACGCAGCCGCTCCTGGCGGTCATCCTGTCCCTGGTCTGGCAGTGGACCCCGTTCATGATGCTGATCCTGCTGGCAGGCCTGCAGTCCCGGCCCGCTGATGTCATGGAGGCGGCGCAGATGGACGGCGCCACCGGCTGGCAGGTCTTCCGCCACATCACCCTCCCGCACCTGCGGCAGTACCTGGAGCTGGGCGGGCTGCTGGGCGCCATCTACATCGTCCAGAACTTCGACGCCGTGTTCACGCTGACGTCGGGCGGGCTCGGCACCGCGAACCTCCCCTACGCCGTGTACCAGACGTTCTATTTCGCCAATGAGTACGGGGTCGCCTCGGCGGCCGGCGTGATCGTGGTGATCGGCAGCATCATCGTGGCCACGTTCGCCCTCCGCACCGTCTTCACCCTCTTCAAGAAGGAGGCCGCACGATGAGCAGCACTGCACTGACCGGCTCCGGCACCCGCCGCGGCGTCGGCGCCGACCCGGGGGCCGCGCCCCGCCGACGTCGTAAGTCACGCCTGGATCCCACCCGCAACAACACGGCCGCCGGAATCATCGCCTGGCTGGCTGCCCTGTTCTTCGCCCTGCCCGTGCTGTGGATGGTGCTCACCTCCTTCCACAGCGAGCAGGACGCGGCCACCAATCCGCCGTCCGTGGCGGCGTCGCTGACCCTGGACTCCTACGCCCAGTTCTTCGGCTCCAGTTCCGGCGTCAGCCCCTGGCCGCCGCTCATCAACTCGGCGATGGCGAGCGTCTTCTCCACCGTCCTGGTGCTGCTGCTCGCGATCCCTGCCGCCTACGCGCTGTCCATCAAACCCGTGAAGAAGTGGACGGACGTGCTGTTCTTCTTCCTCTCGACCAAGATGATGCCCGTGGTCGCCGCCGTGTTGCCGCTCTACATCTTCGCCAAGAGCTCAGGGTCGCTGGACAACATCTGGTTCCTCATCCTCATGTACACCTCGATGAACCTGCCGATCGCGGTGTGGATGATGCGGTCCTTCCTGGCCGAGGTGCCGGTGGAGATGCTGGAGGCGGCGCAGCTCGACGGCGCCAGCCTGGTGCTCACGCTCCGCAAGGTGATCGCCCCGGTCGCCATGCCCGGCATCGCCGCCACGAGCCTGATCTGCTTCATCTTCTCCTGGAACGAACTCCTCCTGGCCCGCGTTCTCACGGGGGTCCGGGCCGGGACCAGTCCGGTGTTCCTCACCGGTTTCGTCACCAGCCAGGGTCTGTTCCTGGCCCAGGTCTGCGCGGCGGCCGTGGTCATCTCGCTGCCGGTCCTGGTGGCCGGGTTCGCCGCTCAGGACAAGCTCGTCCAGGGCCTCTCCCTGGGGGCGGTGAAATGAGGGCGGCGCTCGTCACTGAGCCCGGCCGGATGGAGGTGGTGGATCTGCCGGACCCCACGCCCCGGCCCGGCGATCTCATCCTCAAGGTGGCCTCGGCCGGGATCTGCGGCACCGATCTGCACATCCTGCACGGGGGCTTCGCCCAGTCACTGCCGCTGGTCCCCGGACATGAGTTCGCGGGTGAAGTGGTGGCCGTGGGCTCGGAGGTCACCGGGTTCCGGGTGGGGGACCGCGTCACGGCGGATCCGAACATGCCGTGCGGGCGCTGCCCGTACTGCCGCGTGGGGCGGGGCAACCTCTGCGACGATTTCCAGGCTCTTGGGGTCAGCGAAGCGGGTGCCATGGCCGAGTACGTGAGGGTTCCCGCACCGTTGGCGGTGAAGCTTCCGGACCACCTCGCGCTGGAGGACGCCGCGCTGGTCGAGCCGCTCTCCTGCGCCATCCACGCCTTCGACGTCCTCTCCCTCCGCCTGGGCTCGCGCGTGCTCATCTACGGCGCGGGGACCATGGGGCTCATGCTCCTGCAGCTCGCCAAACAGGCGGGGGCGTCCAGCGTGCACCTGGTGGACCTCAACCCGGACCGCCTGGCGACTGTGGACCTGCTGGGCGCGACGGGCGCGGCGGCCTCCGCCGAGGAGTTCGACCGTCCCCAGGGCTGGGACGTGGTCATCGACGCCACGGGCAATCCGCGGGCGATCGCCGACGCGCTCGGCCGGGTCTCCAAGGGCGGGACCTATCTGCAGTTCGGGGTGCCGCCGGAGGACGCCCGGGTGGAGTTCGACCCGTTCCGCGTCTACAAGCACGAGATCAGCATCCTCGGTTCCATGGCCGTGCTGCACAGCTTCGAACGGGCCGCCGACCTGTTCGCCACGGGACTGATCCCGCCCGAGATCTTCATCAGCCACCGCTTCCCCCTCGAGCAGGCGCCGGAGGCGATGGCGCTGTTCGCCGCGGGGCAGGGACGGAAGGTCCTCGTCCAGCCCGGGGTCTGAGGCCCCACCGGTTCCGCCGACCCTGCACGCCGACCCTGCACCCCACCACCCCTCATCCGCATCAGCACCAGAGAAGGACAACCCCATGCCGCACCTCAACTCCGTCCTCGTCGTCGGGGACAAGTTCATCCCCACCGGGAGTTACGCCGAGCACCTGGACGGCTCCGGCCTGGACGTGAACTACATCGACTGGTCCGGGGAGAAGGCCGAGCAGCACGCCCTCCAGACGATCATGGAGCACCAGGGCCCCAACTCCGTGGGCACGCCTCCCGAGATGCTGGAGAACATCGCCGACGCCGAGGCCATCGCCTTCCACTTCGCCCCGGTCACCAAGGAGCTCCTGGACGCCGCGCCCCGGCTGAAGCTCATCTCGGTCGCCCGCACCGGCGTCGAGAACATCGACGTGGAGGAGGCCACGCGCCGCGGCATCGGCGTGGTCCAGGCGCTCGGGCGGAACGCCGGTGCGGTCGCGGAGCTGCAGATCGCGCTCATGCTGGCGGAGTCCCGCAATGTGGCCCGGGCCGACGCCAGCGTGAAGGCGGGCGGCTGGCGCAAGGACTTCCCGGGGGCGCGGGTGGAGATCCACGGTCGTACCGTCGGGATGGTGGGATTCGGGCACGTGGGGCGGATCTTCAGCGAGCGTATCTCCGGGTTCCGGCCGCGGCTGCTGGCCTTCGACCCCTACGCGAGCGACGACGCCCTGGCCGCCTCCGGCGTCGAGCGTGCGGAGAGCCTGGACGACGTCTTCCGCGAGAGCGATTTCGTGCTGGTGCAGGCGCGCCTGACCCCGGAGACCGAGCGGTTCATCGGGGCGGAGCAATTTGCGCTGCTGAAGCCCGAGGCGTACTTCATCAACGTCTCCCGCAGCCGCCTCGTGGACTACGACGCCCTCTACGACGTGCTGGCGTCCGGTAGGATCTCGGGTGCCGGGCTGGACGTCTTCGACGCGGAGCCCCTCGCCGAGGACGACCGCTTCCGCCGCCTCGACAACGTTACCATCACCACGCACTTCGGCGGCGACACCGAGGACACCAACGCCATGTCCGCGCGCCTGGTCGCCGAGGCCATCCTCGAATTCCGGGAGACCGGCCGGATCGCGCGCGCGCTCAACGCCCAGGAGCTCGGATGGCGCTGAGTTCGGCGCGGTACTTCCTGGGCCTCGACGCCGGCCAGACCTTCACCAAGGCGGTGCTCTTCACGGATGACGGCCGTCAGGTGGCGCGGGGTGCGGCGTCGGTGGAGACCTCCTCGCCCCGCGCGTCGTGGCAGGAACGGGACCTTGAGGACGTGTGGCACGCGGCCGCCGCGGCGATCCGCGAGTGCCTGGTGTCCGCCGGGGTGGTCGGCGCGCAGGTGGCCGGCGTGGGCGTCTGCGGCCACAATGACGGCGCCTATCTCGTGGACGACGACGGCGCCCCCACGCGCGCGGCCATCCTCGCCACGGACTCGCGCGCCGTCGCCGAGGCGGCCGAGCTGGGGGAGGGCGCCCGGGGCGCGGCGGCCTTGGCGGAGACCGGGCAGATCCCCGCGCCCTACAGCCCCTCCGCCCTCCTGCTGTGGCTCGAACGGCACGAGCCGGAAACCCTCGCGAAGACCCGCTGGTACCTGTTCTGCAAGGACTGGCTGCGGTTCAGGCTGACCGGTGAGATCGCGACGGACCCGTCCGAGGCGAGCGCGTCGTTCACCGGGCTGCACGAGCAGGAGTGGTCCGACGAGGCGCTGCGGATCTACGGCCTCGGGGCGTACCGCGAACTGCTGCCGCCGCTACGGGCGAGTTCCGCCGTCGCCGGTCACGTGACCCGGGCCGCGGCGGAGGAGACCGGACTGCTGCCGGGCACCCCCGTGGTGACCGGCGCGCACGACGTGGACGCCGCCGCTCTGGGCATCGGGGCGATCGGGGTGGGCTCCTTGAGCCTGGTCATGGGGACGTTCAGCATCAACCAGGTGGTGTGGGACGCGCCGGTCGGCGACCCTCGCTGGCAGGCCCGGTCCTTCCTGGAGCGCGGGGGCTGGCTGCACATGTCGACGTCGCCCAGCAGCGCGTCCAACTTCGAGTGGGCCATGCGGAACTGGGGTGGCGGGGCCGATTACGCGGAGGTCATCGAGGCGGCGCGGCTGCTGGATCCGGCGGCGTATCGCGAGGCGCCCCACTTCCTGCCGTATCTGTACGGAGCGCCGCTGGGTCACGGAGCGGACGGCGCCCAGCTGAGCGGTCTGCGCGGCAGTCACGACCGTCACGACGTGTTCCGGGCGGTCCTGGAAGGCGTCGCGCACCAGCACCGCTGGCATGTGGACGCGCTGCGGTCGGCCTTCACATTCTCCGGTGCGGCACGGCTGTGCGGTGGCGGGGCGAAGAGCGAACCCTGGACGCAGCTCATGTCCGATGTGCTGGACCTTCCCCTGGAGGTCACCGATTCCACGGAGGCCGGCGCCCGGGGCGCGGCGCTCCTGGCGGCCATCGGCGTCGGGGCGTACTCCGGTCTGACCGAAGCCGCCGACGCAGCCGTGACGGTGGTCCGCCGCCACGAGCCGCAGCACCACTGGGGTTCCGTCCTCGACGACCGGTACGCGGAGTTCCTGACCCTGATGCGCTAGACCCGCCCCTCCCCTCCCTTCGATCGACTGCTCCCTACGATGCTCTTTTTCCGGGATTTCGGCCCGGAACGGCGTCCTATGGAGCAGTCGATGGGGGAGCGCGGTCATGGGGGGGCCCGCCGGGTCCAGCAGGGCTCAGGCCACCTGGATCTCGAGGCCCGCGGCCCGGAGCGTGGCGAGCTGGTCCGGGGTGGCGCCGTCGTCGGTGATGAGGAGGTCGATGTCCTCGAGGGTGGCGTGCTGCACGGTGCTGATCGAGCCGATCTTGCTGTGGTCGCAGAGCAGGATCCGACGGCGCGCGCTCGCAAGCATGGCGCGTTTGACGTGCGCTTCGGCGGGGTCGGGGGTGGTGAGGCCACGCTCGGGGTGCAGGCCGTTGGTGCCGAGGAACGCGACGTCGGCGTTCAGCTCCGCGAGCGAGCGCAGGGCCCACTCGTCCACCTCGGCCAGGGTGCGCGAGCGTACGCGGCCCCCCAGCGTGAACACGTCCAGTTGCGCGTGACCGAGCAGTTTCAGGGCGATCGGCAGGGTGTTCGTGAAGACGGTGAGCGCGGGACCGGGCGGGAGGAGCTCGGCGAGGCGCTCGGTGGTCGAGCCGGCGTCGAGGAGGATCGAACCCCCGACGGGAAGGTGATCCAGTGCCGCTTCGGCGATACGGGTCTTCTCGCGGGCGAACCCGGTGCGCTCTTGGACGGGGGCCTCGAACGACGCGGACTCGGCGGGTATCGCGCCCCCATGCACCCGCTGGAGCTGGCCGTGGCGTTCCAGATGGATGAGGTCCTTGCGGATGCTCTCGATGCTGACATCGAAGGACTCGGCGAGGTCGCGAGTGTCGACCCGGCCGGCCGCGCGGAGGAGCGCGAGGATGCGCTGCTGGCGTTCGCCGGCGAAGACGGCGCGCTCGTCGGGTCCGTTGAGGCTCATGGTTTCCTGCCGCTGGTCGGGTGTCTCGGTCCAGACTACCGAGTGGCGGGTGCGGTGGGGTCGTGGGCGTGACGGCCGCCCGCGACTGCCGCCGGGGTGACGGTCGGCACCGAGGCGCCCCGCGTTAGTCGCCGAACGGGCGGGTGGGCACCGAGCGGATTCCTCCGCCGGTGCCCACCCGCCCGCTCCCTCAGAGTGGCGGATCAGCTCACTTCTCGGGCATGTAGGTGCAGCGTGCCTGACCGTACGCCGTATTGCTCTCCTGCTTCGACACCGACTTTCCGTCCACGAGGATCTCGCAGCCATAGGCCGGGCTGGCAGCGTCAGGATCCTGACCCCGTACGGTCAGAGTGAGCGTGCCGTCGGCCTTGGCCTGGACGGTGTTCGTGGAGTCAGCGTCGACCTCGACGGAGCGGTTGCTGCTGCTCTGACGGTTGCTGGCCGACCAGCGGGAGTCCGCGGACACCTTGCCGTTCGTCGTCACCTTGAACTCGACGGACACGTCCTTGGCAGGCTTCTCGGTCGAGTAGCGGGAGTACAGCCGGTAGTAGGAGCAACTGGCGGTGGCGTTCTTACCCTCGCCGGTCTCCTTCGCCATCGAGGTTCCGTCGACGAGGATCTCGCAGGTGACCTTGGCGTCCTTGGCCTGGCTGTCCGTAGAGATCGCCGAGACCCGGAGCGAGTCCTTGCCCTGAGCCGTGAATTCCGTGGTCTGGTCCTTGCTGACGTTCACCTCGGAGGTGCCGGTCGGGGTGTACCAGCGGACGTCCGTGGGGGTCGTCGTGGTGACGATGTATTTGACGGAGACCTGCTTGTTCCGGTCGTCGGTGTAGGTCTTGAGCGGATCGGGCCGGTCCACGATGCTGGTCAGCGCCGCGAAGGCGAGCATGGCGAGGATCGAGCCCAGGACGCCCACGAGGCCCAGCCCCGCGCCGAACCACGCCATGACTGTCCCGCCGAACTTCTTCACCAGCGACACCACGCCGAGCGCGATGGCGGCCAGACCGGCGACGAGAGCCACGACGTTGACGACCGGGATCCACGCGAACACCAGGGACGCGATGCCGCAGATCAGTGCCGCGATCGCCAGACCCTTAGGGCCCGACGACGCCGGCGGCGGCCCGCCGTACTGCGGCGCCCCATAGCCCGGGCCGCCATAGCCGGGGCCGCCCGAGCCGAATCCACCCTGGCCGGGACCTCCTGAGCCGAATCCACCGTAAGAGGGTGTCCCGCCAGAGGGGGAGCCGCCGTATGGGGCTCCGCCGGGTGCCTGTCCGGGACGGGCCTGGCCGGGGTACGACTGTCCGGGCTGAGGCCGGCCAGGCTGCTGGCCGGGACCCGCCTGACCCGGCTGGCCGGGAGCGGACGGCCGGGAGGAGGGCTGACCTGGGTAGGACTGGCCCGGCTGCGCAGGACCCGGCTGGCCGGGGTTGGCCTGACCGGATGCCGGTTGCCCGGGTGCTGCCTGGCCGGGGTACGGCGGAGTCGGGGGATTCCCCGGCTGGTTTCCTGGCTGTCGTCCGTCGGGTCCCGAACCGGCGGAAGGGGTGTTGTGCGACATGGTGCTCTCCGAGTGATAGTCAAGCGACTGTAGTTACCGCTTGACACCATCCTAAAGGCGGGGAGTCCGTCGGGCACCTGCGAAGTGAGGGGACGACTCCCCATTGACAGCGCTGTTGGGGGGTGAGCGGGGCCCGGCGGCGCGCCGTCGTCGGGCCCCCTCGTCATCAACCCCCGTCGTCGTCGGTCCCTAGGGAAAGCCGGTCAGGTGAGCAGGTCCACGTCGCGCGGTTCCTTCACGGCCGAGACCCCGATGAACGAGATGATGGCGGCGATGGCGATGTAGAGGCCGATCACCCAGGACGAGTGGAACTGGTTGAGGAGGGCGTCGGCGATCATCGGTGCGAAGGCTCCGCCGAGCACGGCGCCGAGGGCGTAGCCGATGGAGACGCCGGAATAGCGGACCTTCGCAGGGAACATCTCCGCGTAGAGAGCGGCCTGCGGTCCGTAGGACAGCCCGAGCCCCAGGGTCATGACGAAGAGCGCCACGAAGTAGAGGACGATGTTCCGGGAGTCGATCAGGAACCACATCGGGATGGCCCAGACGGCCAGGAGGATGTAACCGAGCTGGAAGGTCCGCACTCGTCCGAGTCGGTCGGAGAGGTGACCGCCCCAGAGTGTGAAGATCAGCCACCCGAACGAGGCGAGCGCGGTGGCCAGCAGGACGCTCGGACGGTCCATGCGCAATGCGGTCGAGGCGTAGGCCGCGAAGTACGCGATGAGCAGGTACCCGGCCGCGTTGTTCGCGATGAAGATGATTGCGGTCAGGAAGACCTGGCGGGTGTGGTGGCGGAACAGCTCACCGAGGGGTGCGGAGGACTCCTTACGGCGGCGGAGGAGTTCGTCGAAGACGGGGCTTTCCTCGACGGCGCGGCGGATCACGAAACCGACCACGATCAGCACGATCGAGAGCAGGAACGGGACCCGCCAGCCCCAGGCGAGGAAAGCCTCCTTGGACATCGAGCTCGTGAGGGCCCAGAGGGTGAAGGTCGCCAGGATCATACCGATGGGGACACCGATCTGGGGGAATGCGCCGAAGAGGCCGCGCCGGTTCTTCGGAGCGTGTTCGACGGCCATGAGTGCCGCCCCGCCCCATTCCCCGCCGGCCGAGAAGCCTTGCAGGATGCGGAGGAGGATCAGCAGGATCGGGGCGGCGATGCCGATGGCGTTGTAGTCCGGCAGGAAGCCGATCAGGGAGGTCGAGAGGCCCATCATGACGAGGGTCAGGACCAGCATCTTCTTGCGTCCGAGGCGGTCACCGAGGCGGCCGGCGACCACGGCGCCGAGGGGGCGGAACAGGAACGAGATGCCGATCGTGGCGAACGAGAGCACCTGAGCCAGGGCCGGGTTCTCGCGCGAGACCGGCGCCAGGAAGAGCGGAGCCAGGACGAGGGCAGCCGCCTGGGCGTAGATGAAGAAGTCGTACCACTCGATGGATGTCCCCACGAGCGTTCCGGCGAGGACCTTGCGTTCTTCGGAGGAGAGGTTCCGGCCCCGGGCGGGAGCGATGGCAGGTGACGACATGCGAACTCCATTGTTCTGAATCCTGCGCGGAGGGTGAATCCGCCCCGCGACGGTTACCGAATGTTCGGTAAGTTAGCCAGAGCATACTGGACGAATACAGGTGGGGGAAGGGGCCCTCGCCCCGGTGGTCAGCCGTTCTGGCTGGTGGCGATGGCTCCCACGCGGTACGTCGTGCCCATTTCGACGCTGTTGGGCACTTCTCGGCTGATCTGGGAGTCGCAGTAGACGACGTTCCAGTGCAGGTGCGGGCCGGATGCGATGCCGGTCTGGCCCGAATAGCCCAGAAGCTGTCCTTGCTGGATCGGCGTGCCGGCGCTGATCGTGGCGCTGCTCAGGTGTGAGTACTGGGTGCAGCGGTTGTCACCGTGGTCGATCCGGACCTGGATTTCGCCCGTGGTGCCCCAGCCGCTGAAGACGACGAGGCCGCTCGCGGAGGCGGTGATGGGTGCGCCCATGCCCGTGCCGAAGTCGACCGCGTGCTTGTTGTATTCCGGCAGGATGCCGCGGGCGTGCTCGGCGGGACCCTGAAGGATCGAGTACGACTTGCCCTTCGGGAACGGCAGCTTATACGGACGCATCCCGGCGGTGCTGGCCGCCACGGTCGACGCCGCCGAGGTTCGCGTCGCAGGGATGAACCCGGCCCGCGTCCCGGTCACCCGGATGGCGATCTGTGCGCCGACGTGCGAACTGTTCAGGGTGAGCGTGGTCGACGTGGCTCCGGCGATGGGAACGCCGTTGCGCAGCCACTGGTAGCTGAGCGACACGGTGCCCGGTCCCCACGTTCCCGCAAGTGCGGTGAGCGTCTGTCCGGCGGCCGGGTAGCCACGGAAGACGGGCGTGGGGGCGGGGCCCAGGAGCGAGCGCGTGGTCAGGGCGTTCGACGTCCGGACCGCCGTGGCGTAGCCGCTCAGCGTGCCGGTGACGCGGAAGCTGATGGCGCGACCGGCGTCGGCTTTGGTCAGGACGTAAGTCGTCGCCGTCGCTCCCGCGATCGGTGCGCCGCTGCGCAGCCACTGGTACGCGTATGCCGGCTTGGGATTCCAGGCGCCGACGACGGCGGTGAGCCGGTTGCCGACGTCGAGCCCGCCGGAGATGGTGGGATTCGGGGCCGCGGTGAACTGCTTGCCGGCACGCACCGGGGCGCTCACGGCGGTGGCCGTGTTGTAACCGGTGACGGCGCCCGTGACCACGGCGGTCAGGTCGGCGCCGGTGTCTGCCGCCGCGACCTTGTAGGACGCGGCAGTGGCCCCAGCGATGTTCGCTCCGTTGCGGCGCCATTGGTACGTGAAGGTGGCCGGCCTCGGGTTCCACGCCCCGGGGTTCACGGTGACGGTCTGACCGGGGGCGGGGACGCCCGTGATGACGGGCTGGACCGTGGCGATCGTCCCGCGCTGCAGGGCGGCCGTGGCGCTCGAAGTGCGCGTGGTCGTCGCGAAGCCCGCCCGGGAACCGGTGACGCGGACCGAGACGGTCTTGCCGAGCGCGGTGGCGGGCGGGGTCCAGGTGGATCCGGTAGCCCCGGCGACAGCGGCGCCTGCGAGGAGCCACTGGTACTTGAAGGTGGCGGCCGGGTCCCACGACCCGGGAACGGCGCGGAGTGCCTGGCCGACGGCTGCTGTGCCGGCGATGGTGGGGTTCGGCGCGGCGGTGAAGGGGTCCGTGCACGCAGGGGTCACGGGATCGTTCGAGTTGGTGCTGATGTCCACGTCGGCAACGAAGCCGTTGTCCGACGTCTTGTACCACAGGTCGTCGAGGCCGCCGTTCGGGAGCCAGGGACTGTAGTAGCCCGTGACGGCCTGGCCGCGCGCGTAGCACTTCAGCGTGAGCGACTGCCCGGCGTTGTACCAGCCGAGCTGGGTGCTGTTGAGGGTGGCTTTGGCCATGCGCTGCGTCTTGATCGCGACCTTACCGGTGGGGGTCGCCGCGCCGGCGGGTGCCGGGGCCGCGACGAGGAGGCCCGCGCCGAGCAGGAGGGCGGCAAAGGCCGCGGCCAAACGATTCTTCATGGTCCCTGTTCCTGAATGGGCCGAACGGCCGTGAGGTGAGAGTGAGTTCCCGCCTTCAGGATAGGGCTTCCGGGCCCGGCGCGGGGTTCCTCGAAGTCCTCTATGTGGACAACCTCGAGGAGCCCGGAAACCCCGCGCCGCGCCGGCTGAGGTGCGAAAGGTCAGCGGACGGCGAGTTCGCCGAGCTCGGACCAGCCATCGACCTTCACATTGACGATGTCCGGGGTCCGCGACAGGTACTGCGGAAGCTCAGCCTGCGCCTGCTTGAAGTGAGCGGAGTTCACGTGGGCGGCGCCGGCGTCGTCGTCCTTGAACGCCTCGATCAGCACGTAGGTGCTGGGGTCCGTCAGGGAGCGCGACCATTCGTAGAACAGGCAGCCTTCTTCGGCGCGGGTGGCCTCGGTGAAGGCGCGGGAGATCTCGGGCCAGGCGTCGGCGTGCTCGGGCTTGACCGGGAACTGGGCGGTGATGAAGATCAAGGTTCTCTCCTTCAATGAGGTGGTGCGGTCCTTCCAGCATGCCCGACGACGGCGGCGCGGGGCGCGTGGATGGGAATCCGTGCGGTGTGGCCGCACTCAGTGAGGGTAGGCGAGAGGTGTGATCAGTCGAAGTAAAGATGGGTGTGGAGGCGGCAGCGCTCGTTGAAGAGGCTGTGGCAGGCGGGGCAGCTGTCGGTGGCGAGGTAGGCGTCGATGCTCAGCTCGGTCCGGCAGACCCCGCACAGGATCGCTTTCTCGCCGCGGCGTTCTCGGGGCCACTGGCGTGCGGGGTGGTCAGCGGTTTCCTCGTGGCAGAGGTGGCACGGGTAGTAATTGCCGCAGCAGAAGAACTTGATGGCGATGATGTCGAGGGGCGTGCGGTAGTGAATGCACCGGGTCTCCTCGTCGACCGTGGGGCCGAGGACGGGCGGGGACGGTGTGGACGAGTGGGGCATGGGGGAATTGTGGCACGGGGCGTTTCCTCAAGCTTGCGATGAGCAACGCTTACTACAGAGTCGCGAAGTCCATTCCAAGTCCCTCGCTCGAGCTAGGCTCAGGGATCGAAGGGCGACGGTTCCAAGTGGCTTTAGTATCTCGCTTTGAGCCAGCTCCGAGCGGATGAACCGTGCGCACCATTGACGAAATCGCAAGCGCCTGCGTAGCCCTGAGAGGCCATTAATAAGAACCATTGGGACCACCCAGCCCAGGTGACGAGTATTCAAGTCAATGGTGAGTAGTAGAGGTTTGGTGCCAGTCATTACTGGGCTCCCGTATCCTGCCCGTTCAGTACCTGCGGGCTGTGACTAACGACTTCCAAGGGTAAAACTAATATCGGCAAACCGCAAATTGATGGAAGTTGACTCTTGGCGGGCAAAACGTGTCAGTTCGCTTATTGCGCGAGCGATATCAAATTGTCCGTCGAAATCCCCAATCTCGCCATCGATACGAATGGAATACGAGTTGGACATGGCCGTCAACCGGAAGCTCGCGGCGGGCAATCCGAGGCTCTCCAAACGTTCCTCAAGTTTCGGCGCAAGTCGTCTCAGGCGTGCCCTACTATCCTCGAGGTATGCCCTTCGAGATTCAGAAAGTAGAGAATCCATCTTTTGAGCTGCTTCGACGAAGGAGAGAGCGCCTTTCGCGGAAATTACTTCAGTCTCCAATGATGAATAGATGCGATCCAACCGTCGGGCTGGCTCGCTGGTTTCAATGGGGACTAAACCTCGTTGGGCGATTAGATTCACCATAGATCCCAAGTCTAAATAGGCGTAGCCGCTCACTGAGCCACCAGTATCCTGAAGAAGCCTCCTGGCCCCCAAGCGTAACCGCTGAAAAGCTTCCCTTACCGCTTCTTCCGGGGACGTCAATGCTAGCTGGCGGTAACCCTCATATTGCTTCCTCTTATCGATTGAATATCGATTTCTGTACTCCTCTAGGCGCGTTCCAAGAGAATTTGAGCTCGGGACTTCTGAAGGATATTCCAAATTGCTGAAATTTCTGGCTTCTCTTCTCTCGTCGCCGAATTGGATTGAAGGCTCTTCAGGTGTCTCAGTGCTCGGAAGCTCTGGGCCACAATTCTTCGCGACACCTTTCAAGTTGTCGTAGTCAGAATGGCCGATGGGCGTGACTTCATCAGCTCGATGCTCTACCAGATCGACCTCATCGACTTCGCTGGATGCTTCATCGGCCTCTGCGTCGAGGGACCCTCCCGGAAATCCAACTTTTCTGATCTTGCGGAGAAAGTCGCTGATTGGATTCCTGAACAGTAGCGCGAGTCCGAGCACTAGAGGTGGCCAACTGAATACCACTTTTAGATACTCGAGTACTATCGTTGCGATGTCCAATATGCTCCAATCTGGGATTAGCGGGGGGTTTGGCGCGTGAGGGTCAGTTCATTGCGCTTCGCTTTAAATTCGCAACGGCGGCGCAGATGACCTAGCTGATTGAAACTATTTGACGAGCAATAGCCTTTCCCAGTGGAATCGGTACCGCATTGCCGATTTGTCGAGCGATTGCGGTTTTTGACCCGACGAATTGGTGCGTGTCGGGGAACCCTTGGAGGATTGCCGCCTCGTAATGGGTGATCGCACGGTTCGCAGTGGGGTGGATGTATCGGCCCTTCTCAGGCTTGAAGAACTCAGTGCGGATCGTAACTGACGGCTTATCGTTGTGCAGCCTCCCCATCACATCACCGGATCCGGAGTTATGCGTGCGCCAGCACTTGGCTTTCAGCTCATCGGGCAAGTCGAAGCGGTTTCCTCCCGCTGGGATCGCTGCGAACCGCTTCCTGGACAACTCGGTGTAGTTTCGGCTCCAGTGAAGCTCTCGTGGGGTGAACGTCCCAGCGAACGTCTTGCCGTCACGCTCGTGGGTGCGCTCTTCGAACACCTCGTCCTTATCTGGAGTCATCGGCACTCCGAGCAGTGCCTGCCCGACAGTCCTGTACTGCTCCAAATCATTTGAGCCGTCGGCGTTGTGGGTTGCTGCGGGGAACCCAGGAAAGGCGAGTTCGCGGCGATGACCGATCAGGACGGCCCGCTTGCGAGCCTGTGGGGCGCCATAGTCGGCGGAGTTGAGGATCTTGTGCTGGAAGGTGTAGTCCTCCAGTTTGCCGCCCTTGTCGGTCGCCTTGACGAACTCCTGGAACTGTGGGGACTTGGCGAACGCGGCTACGTTCTCCACCACGAAGTAATTCGGCTTCACAGCAGTCAAGGTATTGGCGTACTGCTCCCAGAGGAAGTTCCGCTCGTCCTGCGCATCCTGCTTTCCGAGCTGAGAGAAGCCTTGGCACGGAGGTCCGCCAACCACCACGTCGATGTTCTCGGGCATCTCAGCGGTCTCGAGCCAGTCTTGGATCGAGCCGGCGTAGACGATCCCTTCGCCGAACGTGGCCTCGTACGATGCAGCCGCCGCTGGGTCCATTTCAACGGCTGTGACTGTCTCGAAGCGCTCCGAGGCAGCATGGAACCCGGCCGTCAGCCCACCGGCGCCGGCGAAGAGGTCCAGGACCCGGATTTTAGCGCTTCCCATGGACATCAATCCTATGGTTCCGGGCTCTGGAATCACGAACCAGAGGCCCACCGTGTTCGGATCGAAATCATGTCTGGCGCCGTCGGTAGACTGGGCCAGACGTGAACTATTGGGGTCGCGGTCCTCCTGTTATCGAGACAGTGGAGCGCTAGGACGGAGTGGAATGAAGAAGAAGCTGATCGAAGTCGCGCTGCCGCTGGAGGCCATCAACGCCCAGTCAGCTCGAGAGAAATCGATCCGCCACGGACATCCCTCCACCTTGCATCTCTGGTGGGCTCGCCGACCGCTTGCTACCGCAAGAGCTGTGCTGTTCGCTCAGCTCGTCGACGACCCGAGTGAGCGGGCGGAGGAGTTCCGTTCTGAAGCCCTGCAGAAGGGAGAGAGCGACGTCGAAGCGTACGTTGAGCAGCGCGTCGACGGCGAGCGGGAACGACTCTTCGGACTGATCACCCGGATGGTCGATTGGGACAACCTCAATGACGAAGCTCTCTTCGAACAGGTTCGCGCGGAGATCATGCGGTCGACCGACGGCAATCCGCCCGCGATCCTCGACCCGTTCGCGGGCGGAGGCACCATCCCGCTTGAAGCGCAGCGCTTGGGCCTTGAAGCTCACGCGAGCGACTTGAACCCGGTCGCCGTGCTCATCAACAAGGCGCTCATCGAGATCCCGCCGAAGTTCGCGAATCAGGCTCCTGTGTACCCGAAGGCGGCTGACCAGCGCCACTGGTGGCCGAAGGCGACAGGCTTGGCAGAGGACGTGCGCCGGTACGGTTCCTGGATGCGCGACGAAGCGGAACGGCGCATCGGCCACCTCTATCCGAAGGCGACCCTGAGCGATGGCTCGGAAGCCACGGTTATCGCATGGATCTGGGCACGGACCGTGACCTGTCCCAACCCTGCCTGCGGCATCGAGATGCCCCTGGTGCGCTCCTGGTGGCTCGGGAAGAAGAAGGGCAAAGAGGCCTACATCGTCCCGACGGTGGTGGACGGAAAGGTCGAGTATTCGGTCGGCCATGATGTGCAGTCAGCACCGACGAAGGAAGCCGACGGCACCATGTCGGGGCGGCGGGGTGCGACGTGCGTCTCATGCGGTGCCGCAGTCCCTGTCGAATTCATCAAGTCCGAAGGCCTGGCCGGTCGACTGGGCGCCACGCTGATGGCGACGGTGGCAGAAGGAAACCGTCAGCGGATCTACCTGGCGCCAACTGCAGAGCACCGAGCTGCGGCCGAAGTAGGTACGCCTAGCGATATCCCCATGCAGAAGCTCGGGATTGATCCCAGGAACATCTGGACCCCGTCGTATGGGCTTGACTCGTTTGCTTCCCTGTTCACCAACCGGCAGCTCACGGCGTTGACAACGTTCAGCGACCTCGTCGGTGAAGCGCGGGAGCGCGCACTTCAGGACGCACTTGCGGCCGACATGCCCGAAGGTGAACCTCTGGAACTGGGAGGAGCCGGCGCTGCCGCATACGCTGACGCGATTGCTTCGTACTTGGGCCTGTGCGCCTCCAAGATGGCTATGTTCCACTGCACGCTCGCGCGCTGGCGCTCCGACGCTGACAAAACAGCTCCGGCCTTTGGCCGTCAAGCAATCGCGATGGTTTGGGACTATGCGGAGGCACAACCGTTCGTGCGCGCTGGTGGGGAGTGGCTGGGCGTAGTAGAGGGGGCCGCTAGGACGCTCGAGAAGTTGGTGGCTTTGCCGGTAGCTCATGCCCAGCAAGATAGTGCTGCTTCCTTGACTGTTGGAAATCGACTTATCTCAACCGATCCTCCGTATTACGACAACATCAGCTACGCCGATCTCTCGGACTACTTTTATGTTTGGCTCCGCAAGTCCCTAAAGCGCGAGTATCCAGACTTGCTTTCCACGATGCTCGTCCCTAAAGCTGAAGAGCTAATCGCAAACCCATACCGACAAGGCGGAGATCGGCAAGCGCAAGACTACTTCAAGAGTGGCTTCGAGTCGGTGTTTGCTACGGCAAGGAAATCGGCAGTTGATGCATATCCGATAACCGTCTATTACGCATTCAAACAGACCGAGGAAGATGCAGACGGTGTTTCCTCGACTGGATGGGAAACGGTTCTCAGCGCCATGATCTCAGCCGGTTGGTCTGTTACCGCGACTTGGCCAATGCGTACCGAAAACGCCACCCGGCTGATCGGCCGAGGTTCTAATGCCCTTGCCTCTTCGGTCGTTCTCGCGCTCCGTCCACGTCCGGAGGATGCGCCGGTCATCGACCGCCGTGGTCTGCTGGCGGAGCTCCGTGCGACTCTGCCCGAGGCACTGCGGAATCTGCAAAAAGGCGGTATCGCTCCTGTCGATATGGCACAAGCCGCCATCGGCCCCGGCATGGCCGTGTTCTCGCAGTATTCGCGCGTCATTGAACCTTCCGGAGATCCGATGAGTGTTCGCGACGCTCTTCGCGCGATCAACGCCATCCTGGACGAGGTGCTCTCCCAGCAAGAGGGTGATTTCGATGACGACACCCGATGGTGCGTGACGTGGTTCGAGACCCATGGGTTCGACGTCGCCGCATACGGCGAAGCTGAAACGCTCGCCAGCGCCAAGAATTCGTCCGTTGCAGGTTTGGCACAGTCGGGCGTGATCTCCAGCGGCGCCGGCAAGGTCAAACTGCTCTCGCAGGAGGAGCTGCCTGGCGGATACGATCCTCGGGCCGACGACCGGATCTCGCTTTGGGAGGTCGTGCTGCACATGGCGCGTGCCCTGGAGAACGAAGGGCTGGATGCAGCGGGTCGAATCCTCGATGGAGCCGATGAGCGAGGCCTTGATATGACGGCGGCCAATGAACTCGCCTATCTCCTCTACTCGATCGCCGAGAAGCGAGGACTGACGAAGGCGGGCATCGCCTTCAACACATTGGGCTCATCGTGGGCGGACGTGAAGGCCGCAGCAGCGGCACTCGATAAAGCGGATGCCACATGGGCGACTCCGACCTTGGATTTCGACGGACTGGGGGAATGATCCGTGGCCATCTCCAACATCGACCGCATCGGGAACGCTCTCGACCTTCTCGCAGCTGAGCTCGGGCCGTTCATCGCCCGAGTCCTGGTACCTCAGCTGCCGGCCGGCGTGACGGACTGGACTCGCATCCTCGCGGCCAAGGACGGCATCGCCGGAAAGGAGTACCTGAGCAACGATCCACAGGTTCAGCTCCGAGTCCTCACGGAGCCTCTCGGCGCGCTGAAATATCCCTTCAACGGGCACCTTTCCCGAGCTGAACAGAACCTGGCCAGTGAATTGCGGGCAGTGCGGGACTCCTGGGCACACCGAAAGCCGTTCAGCGCTGACGACACCTACCGTGCCCTGGACACCACTGAACGTCTTCTCCGGGCGATCGGAGCAGCGGGCTCCGCGGACGCCGTACGCAAAGCGAAGGCCGACGTGCAGCGGTCCGCCTACGCCGAGGAGACCCGGCGCGACACTCGAGCCATCGCGGAGATGCCGGCTCTC
This sequence comes from Arthrobacter sp. Y-9, assembly GCF_029690065.1. Classification (NCBI taxonomy): domain Bacteria; kingdom Bacillati; phylum Actinomycetota; class Actinomycetes; order Micrococcales; family Micrococcaceae; genus Arthrobacter; species Arthrobacter sp. Y-9. The sequence goes on along the minus strand of NZ_CP121463.1, from coordinate 3,354,046 downwards.
GCGTCGACGGACCTGGCGCCGTGGCGTGAAGTGCTCCAACCGCATTCCGACATCGCAGCCAACGACTTCGCGCGAGCCGAGTTCGCGGCCGACCTCCACCAGGTGGCCACCGGTGCCGAGTCCTCCGTCGACTACAACGACCCGGTGGAGTTCTTCCACCGGACCTTCCTGACGGAAGGCCTCAAGACGTTGCTCGGTATCGCCGCCCGGCGTATCTCCGGAGACATGAACGCGGCACCCGTCGTGAACCTCCAGACAGCGTTCGGCGGTGGGAAGACCCATTCCATGCTCGCGGTGTGGCATCTGTTCAGCGGTCGACAGCTCTCGGAGTTCCCGCAGGGCGTCCAGGATCTGGTGAACGGACTGGGCCTCGACACCTCAGTGGTCGCCACCGAGGTGAAGAAGGTGGCGATCGTCGGCAATGAGCTCTCGCCGGGGCAGCCGTGGGAGAAACCGGATGGAACGGTGATCCGGACCATCTGGGGTGAACTCGCTTGGCAACTCGGCGGCCCCGACGGCTACGCCATCGTCGCCGAAGCCGACCGCACGGGCACCAACCCTGGCGCATCATTGCGTACCTTGATCGAGCGTCACGCCCCTGCCGTCATCCTCATCGACGAATGGGTCGCCTACGCCCGAGGTCTGTACGGCCAGGACGGCCTCGCCGGCGGCAGTTTCGAGTCGCAATTCACCTTCGCCCAGCAGCTCACCGAGGTGGTGAAGTCCGTCCCCGGAGCGCTCCTCCTCGTCTCCATCCCCGCTTCCGACGTCAGGCGCGACGATACGGACCCCGTCGCGTCCGATCTGGAAGTCGGCGGTGCGCACGGACGGGCCGCGCTGGAGCGCCTGCAGAACGTCGTCTCCCGTGTCGCCCAACCGTGGACCCCGGCGTCGAGCACCGAGTCATTCGAGATCGTCCGCCGTCGTCTCTTCCGGGAACCGGACGCGGAGGCGCGCCGGAAGATCGACGCCACAGCGCGCGCCTTCGTGGACTACTACCGGAAAAATGCCGGAGAGCTTCCGCCCGAAACCCGTGATCCGGGATACGAAGGGAGAATTCGGGAGGCATATCCGATCCATCCGGAGCTCTTCGCGCGCCTCTACAACGACTGGTCCACTCTGGAGAAGTTCCAACGGACCCGCGGTGTCCTTCGGCTCATGAGCGCGGTGGTCCACGCCCTGAATGCGGCGGGCGACGCGTCCCCACTCATCATGCCCGGATCCATCCCCCTGGACTCCGCCGCCGTGCGGGACGAGCTCACGGGATATCTCGATGAAGGAGACCGCTGGAAGACCATCGTGGAGGGCGATGTCGACAGCATCAACGCGGCAGCCGTACGGATCGACCAGGATCGGCCGCTGTTCAAGGCCCGTTCCCTCACCCGCCGCATCGCCCGGGCGACCTTCATGGGATCCGCGGCGACACTGCGGTCCAGCCACAAGGGGATCGAACGCAAGCAGGTGTTCCTCGGTGTCGCCATGCCCGGGGACACCATCGGTAATTTCGGCAGCTCACTCCAGCTGCTGAGCGAGCGCGCCAACTACCTCTACCTCGAAAGTGATCGTTACTGGTTCGATCTTCAGGTCTCGCTGAACCGTACCGTCGCCGATCGTGCCCAATCGCTCGGCGCAGCGGATGTGGAGGCATTCGTCGTCGAGAGGCTTCGGCTCCACGCGAAGCATCCGGCCGTGTTCGCCGACGTGGTCTACGCTCCAGAGGACTCCTCCGATGTGCTGGAATCCGATCAGGTTCGCTTGGTCATCGCCGGGCCCCAGCACACCCACGATGGCAAGAACTCCGACAGTAAGGCCCATGCGTTCACGCGGTTGATCGCCTCGACGCGCGGTACGGCACCTCGGCTGGGGGTCAACACCATCACGGTGCTGGCGCCGGATCAGACGAGGTGGGCCAACCTGGAAGAAGCCACCCGGCAGTATCTCGCGTGGAAAGCCGTCCTGGCCGATAAGAAGATCATGGACCTCACGCAGGGGCAGGTGGAGACCGCGCAGCAGCGCGTCGCGTCCCTGAACGACACCGTCGATCAGCGGATCCGGGAGACGTGGATCTGGGCGATGGTTCCCCAGCAGTCCTCCGGGTCCTCCCCGTGGACCACTTCCCAGATCAAAGCGGACGGCGCCCGTGATTCCGTGATCCGGGCGGCCGGCGAAAAGCTGGAGAAGACCGACGCGGTGATCACCCACTTCTCCATGCAGTCGATCGGCATCGAGCTTCAGAACCACCTGCGAAGCAGGTGGAACGACGGCCGGATCACCGTCGGAGAGCTCTGGGACTACCACGTGAGATACCCCTACCTGGCGAGGCTGCGCGACAAGCAGGTCCTGCTCACCGCCGTGGCCGGAGCCATGTCCGACCCTGCCTGGGCCCAGATCGGGTTCGCGCTGGCGGATGCCTACGACGCGGAGAGCGGAGACTTCATCGGACTGAGAATCCCGCTTGAGGACGCTGAACCGCCCGTCATCCTCGACTCGACCCTCCTGGTCCGTCCTGCGCTCGCTCGGGCTCAACGCGACCGGGAGGACCTCCGGCGGGCCCAGGAAGCGCCCACTGTAGCCGAAGCGACATTGACGACGGTTCTTGAAAGGGGAGGCGGGTCCTCGCAGTCGCAGGCCTCCGACCGCGGTCCCGTCGCCCCGGCGGTGGACAGTGTTCAGAACGCCCGTTACCGGGGAGCCGTCGACATCAAGCCGACCGGAGACCTGAGCGCACAACTTCGGCAGATCGCCGAAGAGCTGCTGATCCACTTGAAATCGTCTGATCCTGACACCTTCGAGATCCGACTGACCGTCGATGCGGACAAGCGTTCAGGATTCCCGGACGCCGTGGTCCGAACCGTCCGTGAGAACGGAGTGCAACTCGGATTCAGCCGGAACCGATTCGAGGAACTGTGACCATGGACAACGGCCCCAAGATCACCCGAACCCGTGACGTGCCACCGGACCCCTCCATCGCACAGGCTGTCGGACGACACCATTCGTTCGAGACCGCGATCGCGGACTTGGTGGACAACAGCATCGATGCGGGCGCGAAGAACATCCTCGTGAGATTCCTCGAGGAGGACGGTGCGGTCGTAGGTCTGCGGCTCATCGACGACGGCCGCGGCATGGATGACGGCAGCATCGACGACGCCATGACCTTCGCCCGGAAACGCGACTACCAAGTTGGCGACCTCGGGCATTTCGGGCTTGGGTTGAAGGCCGCTTCCCTCAGCCAGGCGGACATTCTCCGGGTGTATTCGCGACGCAACGGTGCCCCTTCGACGGGCCGCATGATCGAAGCCTCGGAACCGACCAAAGTCTCGGATCTCGACACGGACGAAGTGGACGACATTCTGGGGCGCCTCAGGGTTGATTTCGCCTTCCCCAACGGAACTGTTGTCGAGTGGTCTCAACCTCGAACTTTTCTGAGCAGCGAAGACGGTTCTGACAGAGCCCGATGGCTGGACGCGCGGATCAACTCCGTGACGTCTCACCTTGGGGTGGTGTTCCACCGGCTGCTCGCGTCAGGCGCCGTGCGGATCGGCGTGGAGGTCTTTGACGTTGAGTATTCCGAGTCCGGTGTGCCGCGACAGGTGCAGCCGATCGATCCGTTCGGATATTCTCGACTGCCGAACGATGATTACCCGGCGAGAATACAGGTGTCACTTGACGGAACCACGGTGGAAGGCCGGGCGCACATCTGGCCGGCCGCCCAGTCTGGTCGGCCAGAATTCCGGCTTGGTGGGAAGCCAGGAGCACTCGCTCAGGGGTTCTACTTCTATCGCGCGGACCGGTTGCTTCAGATCGGCGGATGGAACACGTTGACGGTCAATCGCCCAGAGCTTGAGTATGCCCGGATCGAGCTGGATATCGCTGAGCCGCTCGGAGCGCATATCACCATCAACCCGGAGAAGGCCGGTCTCGAACTCGACTCTGACCTTCGGCATGCCCTCCGGCATGCCGTGGTGGGGGCCCAGGGGATGGCGTTCTCAGAATTCCTTGAAGCGGCTGCCGGTTCGCGCGCAGAGGCCAGAAAGTACACGAAGCGCCCGGTCGAACTCGTTGAACCGGGCCGGGGTTTCGGGGCTGATCTCATCGACGCCTTCGAGTCCAGCGTGGAACGCGTCGCGGCGGACCCGGTCGACATCCGCTGGCAAGTGGAACTGACCGAGGCTCCGATTCGTGTCGACTTGGACCGCCGGACGATCTGGCTCAACGAACAGTACCGTGACGTCATCGCGGGTCCGAACAGTATGGACGCCGCCGACGCCCCTTTTGTGAAGACGCTTCTGATGATCGTGTACTCGAAGTACTTCGAGGGGTCGCACCTGGGACCTCGCGAAAAGGCCGAAATCTCGGCATGGGAGCAGCTTCTGACCGCAGCGTTGAGGGAAGAGTTGTCGCAGCAGTCACGGAAATTGGGGGAGAACGATGAGTGAGCGGGACCTTTCGCCGGACACCGTGGAGGAATACTTCAGCGCGGGCGTTGAGGCGGCATTCACGCTGAGCGAATCAACTGACTCAGTGTTGGAGATCGATCCGTCGCGGCAAGAACTGCGCTTGATCAGCCCTGCTCTGGGTGGTGATCCTGACGTTGCAAGCTACGAACACATCCGTGTTGAACGGATCAACGTGATCGGGAAGCAGGGCGACTGGTTCCGGCTGACAGTGAACGCGACGTACTTGCATTACGAGGCTTATGTTCTGATCGTGTCCATCGTAGACCAGCTCGAAAGCGGTGCGTCCTTCCGGCACGCGGTCTCCGAATCGCTTGCAGGCCTCAAGGGGCTGCTCAGCAGCAGGCGCAAGATGAGCGACGAAAAGGAAGCCGGTCTCCTCGGTGAGTTGATCGTCCTTGGCCATGCCATCGATCGGCTGGGGGAAGACCAAGCCATGCAGGCTTGGTTGGGACCCTATTCTGAAGAACATGACTTCGGATTCGAGGACTTCGACGTCGAAGTGAAGACGACGCGCTCGGAGTCCCGCGTCCACGTCATCGGAACCGAATCACAGCTGCAGCCTGCTGGCGACCGGACCCTCTATCTGCTCTCGCTCCAAGTCACGCTTGCAGGCGCATCCGGTGACGGTTTCACGCTCGCGGAGCTGATCACCTCCATCCGGCGACGGATCGACCGTGCGCGGAGAACCTTCGATACCGCGCTCCAGGGGCTTGGCTGGGCCGACGAAGCTGCGGATCTCTACGTTACGAGGTTTCAGGTCCGATCGACTCCGCGGGCCTACTTTGTGGACGACCAGTTCCCCGCGATCACTGCCCCGAGACTCGACCAGGTGGTGCCTCAGCGAATTCTTGTCAGTGCCGTCTCGTATCGTGTCGACGTAAGTCATTTGAATTTCGTGGTGCCGCCCGCGCCACTTGAGGATTTCTGTGAGGAGCCCGCATGACCGACGCAGTTTCTGAGCTGGTTACCGCTATCCAGGTCGTCTTCAATGGCATGCGGGAGGTTGGACCGCGACCTCTGATCAAGAGGGTCAACAATGAGTTGGAGGATCTCGGTTTGGAATCGGCCGAGGCCGAGATCATCGACGCGATTATCGGAGGCGACGGCAATTCGACGGCTCAGAAGGCCGCGCACATGTGTCTTGCGAAGTGGGATGCACAGACCGATGCCGAATGGGCCGGCGATACTGAGCGGCACAGCCGGGAGCGTCGGGATCTGGTCTTCGAAAAGCTGGGTATCAGTTCAGACTCCCGGGAACGCCTGGACGTGAAGTTCCCTACGGTGGCCCAGCGCGACACCGTCATCTCAAATCCGGGACCATGGGACCCGTGGTACACCTCCGACAGGAGGGCCGCACACGATTTTTATTGGAACGCATACAAAGGCGTCCTCGAGAGAGGTGGCTGGACTCCGGAAGCGATCGCTGGCCTTGACGAGTCCACTACGGACATCGTCGGACGCCTGGCCGATCCCGCGGGCGAGAGCTCATACCAGTCCAAGGGACTCGTTGTCGGTTATGTTCAGAGTGGGAAGACCGCGAACTTCACAGGAATCACCGCGAAAGCGATCGATGCCGGCTATCGACTCGTGGTTGTTCTGACAGGAACCATCGAATTGCTGCGTGGCCAGACCCAACGTCGCCTTGACCGCGAGCTGGTGGGTGAGGAGAACATCCTCGGTGGTCGTGACCCTGAGGATCCAGCCGCAGTGCGTGGTGTCGACTACATCGGAGACGGCGATACGGATTGGCTTGCTGGTAAGTTCCTCAAGCACGGCATCGATATCAATTCCGCCCCCGACATTCCTGCGATCAAACGGTTGACCACGGCCTCGGGAGACTACAAAGCGCTGAAGGCAGGCCTCGATGCGCTGGACTACAGGCGGACCGGTGAGCTGAGGGATCCGAAGAAGCCTCTGTACGATCCATTCAATTTGTTCGGAACGGATGTCCGCTTGGCGGTCGTCAAGAAGAACAAGGTGGTGCTCGAGAAGCTCCTTCGAGATCTCCGGGACATTCACGCGTCGCTCAAAGAGATTCCTGTCCTCGTGATCGATGACGAGGCGGATCAGGCGTCGGTCAACACCACCAACCCGAACCGGGCGAAAACCACCGAGGCGAAGGAACGAACCGCGATCAATGGACTGATCTCTCGGATCCTCTCGGAGATGCCTCGCGCCCAATATGTCGGCTACACTGCGACGCCGTTCGCCAACGTCTTCGTCTCACCAGAGGATTCGGTTGATATCTTTCCCACTGATTTCATCGTCGCTCTGGATCCGCCGCCGGCGTACATGGGAGGAAAGCAGTTCCATGATTTGGAACCGCTGCCTGACGACGAAGCGATTGATGCGTCAAATTCGAACGAGAAGGCATTCGTCCGTAACTTGTATGCTGCTTCACCGGAGAAGGAACGTGAGGAACTCAGGAAGGCCCTCGACTCTTTCGTGCTGAGTGGAGCCATCAAGCTCTGGCGTAGTGAACAGGATCCGGAGCTCAACTTCCGGCACCACACGATGTTGGTCCACCAGTCAGTGAAGCAGGACGAACACAAGGAGCTCAAAGATCTCATTCTCGATGTCTGGAACACTTCGGACTTCAACAGACCAGCCGGCCTGGCGAGGCTGAGGCAGCTTTTCGAATCGGATTTCCGGGTTGTCCACGAGTCGCGGGACGACTGGGACGCTGCGCTGCCGGGGACATTCGACGAACTGAAGCGGCACATCGGTCAGGCGCTGGACCTCATGCTTGTCAAGGGCGATCCGGTGGTCATCGTCAACGGCTCCAAGGAGAGCGACTACAAGGCCATGGACTTCGCCACCGGACGGTATTGGCGTGTGATGGTCGGCGGGACGAAGCTGAGCCGAGGGTTCACGGTTGAGGGCCTGACGGTTTCCTATTATCGGCGCAAGGCCAACGCGGCGGACACGTTGATGCAAATGGGCCGATGGTTCGGATATCGCCCCGGTTACCGAGACCTCGTTCGGCTGTTCATCGCACGCGATGTGACCGATGCCCGAGGAAAGACCTTCGATCTATACGACGCGTTTACTGCGATCATTCAGGATGAAGAGGCCTTCCGCGCTCAACTCAAGCGATTCGCGAAACTGGGAGAAGACGGACGCCCTGAGGTCCGTCCAATCGATGTGCCCCCACTGGTATTCCAGCAATTGCCTTGGCTGAAGCCGACCGGCGTCAACAAAATGTACAACGCGGAACTTGACTTCGAAGGTGATGGAGGTCAACTCAAGGACTTCCCGCGCCAAGCTGACAGGGGGGATGGCTCGAACAACGCGACTCACTTCTCGGTGGTTCGCGGCTGGCTGGATGACCTTGGCGAGCTTACCGAGTTCGAATATGTGGAAGGCTCCAGAGCCCAGGACCCGAAGACGAAGACGTTTGAGGCGCGAGTAGCGATCGTTGACGCGGAGTCGGTTTACCAGGCGCTGAAGCAGTTCTCGTGGACCGAAGGCTTTTCCTTCGCGCCGACGTTGCGATTCATGCGGCAGGCAATCGACAAGGGTCTTCTCAAGGACTGGGCCATCGTGGTACCCGACTTGAAGAAGATCCCGTACCGAGACGTAGAGGGTGTTTCGGTGCAGCTCCTGAACCGGGCGCGGCGAGGTGATCGTGGCGGTTTCTCCGGTAGCTCCTTCCGACAGCGTGCCGCCATTGAGCGGATCGCCGGAAACAGTGCCGCCCCGGGCGGCGCAGAAGCTGCCAAACTCAGCGAACCCACACGAGGGGCCATGCTTCTGACGTTTGCCGCAGACCCGGAATCTCTGGACAAAGCCGATCGGGATCCGGATCTTCTGGCGGATCCCGTCCACGTCGAGGACGTTGCAACGCTGTTCTCGCTGGCGATGCCGTACGCATCCGCTCCCCGTGGTCGCATCGGGTTCCGCGTGATCGACAAGTCGAAGGAGGACCAGGCGATCATCGACGCGGTGTAGGAGCACACTTGGCCTATGGAATCTGACGCGTCTTGGGCTTCGTCGAGCGGCGTCCGGCGGTCGATGCAATCCAACCGCGGCCGGGACACCGGTCTCGAGCTGGCGGTCCGGAAGCGTCTGCATGCCAATGGGCTCCGGTATCGGGTCGATTTCGCCCCGGTTCCGGGGTTTCGACGCCGAGCCGATCTCGTCTTCACCAGGCTGAAGCTCGCAGTATTCCTCGATGGGTGCTTCTGGCACGGGTGTCCTCTGCATTCGCAGGTAGTCCAACACAATGCGACGTTCTGGGCCGGCAAACTCGCTCGCAACGTCGAACGGGATCTGGAAACCACACGTGTCCTGGCGGAGAACGGCTGGACCGTGCTCCGCTATTGGGAGCACCAGCCTGTCGAGTCCATCGTGGAACACATCGAAACCGCTGTCAGCCTCGCTCGTGCCCGGGAGGGGGAAGAACCAAAATAGCACGTCCGTGCTGTTTTGGTTCGCGGAGGCCGGGGAGCCCCTTCGTCGCCCTCCCGCGGCTCTATACTCGCGGTAGGAGGTCGTCGTGGCCGCAGATCGCAACACCATGTACGGGGAATCGAGGCGGCCCCGGGGTCGTCGCTGGCCTTGGGTGCTCGGACTGCTTGCCCTGGCCGCACTGAACCTTTATGTCCAGAGTTTCGGTGGTGGGGTGTGCATCGACTACGTGGATCGGCCGGGCGTCTGTTACTCATGGAGTGGTTTCGGCTCGCCCGGGAACGAAATCCTGTGGGGCTTCTCCGTCGCCGTCGCGGTCCTGTTGCTCATCGGTCTTGTCCGTGTCGGCCGCCGTCGGAGATCTCAGGGCCCGGGTGCGTAAGCCGGGGCCGTTGCATGACCGCGTGCGAGTGAGAGTACGTCAACCGCCCCTGACCGCGACCGGAACTACCCGTCGATCGAGCTCATATCCCCGTACCGCTCGCCCACCACGGCCCCACGCGGCACGGCTTCTTCCAGCGCCTCCAGTTCTGCCGGGCTGAGTTTCAGCGACGCGGCGACCACGTTCTCCTCGAGGTACTTCACGCGGCGGGTGCCCGGGATCGGGACGATGTCCTCGCCCTGGGCCAGCAGCCACGCGAGGGCGAGCTGGCTCGGCGTGCAGCCGCGAGCCTCGGCCAGCTCCGTCACCCTCGCGGCCAGCTTGAGGTTGGCCTCCAGTGCCTCGCCCTGGAATCGCGGGAAGTAGGCGGACGACCGGGCGTCGCCGTCGCCGGCCACCGACTCGGCCGTCATGGTGCCCGTCAGGATGCCGCGGCCCAGCGGCGAGTACGGCACCAGGCCGATCCCCAGCTCGCGTAGCGCGGGCAGGACCGAGTCCTCCACATCGCGGGAGAACAGGGAGTACTCCGTCTCGACGGCGGTGATCGGGTGCACGGCGTGGGCGCGGCGGATCGTCGCGGCCGAGGCCTCCGACAGCCCCAGGTGCCGCACCTTGCCGGCCGTCACAAGCTCCGCCATGGCGCCGACGGTTTCCTCGATGGGGACGTTCGGGTCCACGCGGTGCTGGTAGTACAGGTCGATGTGGTCGACGCCGAGCCGCTGCAGCGAGGCGTCGCACGCGGACCGCACATACTCGGGCCGGCCGTTGATGCCGAGCCGCTCGCCGTTCGGGCCACGCATGTTGCCGAACTTCGTGGCGAGCTGGACCTCGTCGCGGCGGCCGGCGATCGCCCGCCCGACCAGTTCCTCGTTCGTGAACGGCCCGTACATGTCGGCGGTGTCGAGGAAGGTGACGCCGAGGTCGAGCGCCCGGTGGATGGTGGCGAGGCCGGCCTCCGGGTCCGGCGTTCCGTAGAACTCGGACATGCCCATGCAGCCGAGGCCCAGGGCGGAGACGGTGAGGGAGGAATCAGTGCCGAGAGTTCGTGTGGAGATCGTCATAAGACCAGCAAACTCCTTCGAGCGCACTCTAAGTCAAGGGCCCCGTCTGAAGTGCTGGTCCAAGGCCCGGCTGAGCTCGATGTTTCAGGTTCGAACTCGCTGCGCCGGGTAGCGAGGTGAGCCTCAGGCCAGCGAGGTCAGCGCGCGGCGAGGGGCTCCGCTGCCGCCCCGCTCCGGGCCGGGCACGCGAACGCCTCCGCCGTCGTCGCACGGTAGATGTCGATCTTGGTGTCGATCGCGGCGAGGTTCTCCTCGACTTGGCGCAGCTGTGCTATCACGTGCTCGCGGTGCTCGAGCAGGAGGCTCAGTCGCGCGGGAACGGAGGCGTCGCCGTCGCGCACCAGCCGCGCGTACCGTCGGATGTCGGCGATCGGCATGCCGGTGGCCCGCAGCCGGGCGATCATGATGATGCCGTTCACGTCCTGCTCGGTATAGGCGCGACGGCCCGACGACGCGCGGCCCACCTCGCGCGGGAGGAGCCCGTCGCGCTCGTAATACCTAAGGGTGTGCTGGCTCAGGCCGGTGCGCTCGGCGACCTCCGCGATGGTGAAGCTCATGCCTCCAGTGTGCACCCGCCCGCCCTGAATGAGCCGCGAGAGAACAGGTGATGCCCCGAAACGTGCGGTTTCAGGGCACCAAATGTTCCTTCGCGGTGAGGCGCGAGGCGCGAGGCGCGAGACGCGAGAGGCGGCGTGGACTGCCGGCCCTCAGCCCTCGCCCGCCAGCGCGTGTCTCAGCCCTCGTCCGCCAGCGCGTGCGACACCGCGCGGGTCCGGGCGTCACGGCGGGCGGCGAGCCGTTCGTAATTCTCCGGCCCGGTGCCGTAGGCGGCCTCGACGTGCTCCACGAGGTGCCGCATGCCGCCTGGCCCGCCGCCCAGGTGGTTGCTCTCGAACGGCCCGACCGTCGCCCAGCGCAGGCCGAGCGACGCCTTGACCAGCTCGTCGAGATCGCCCGCGGAGACCACGCCCTGCTGGACGAGATACACGCACTCGTCCAGAAAGACCTTCTGGAGCCGATTGCCGACGAACGCGGGGATCTCCTTCTGCAGCGTGATGGGCTGCTTCCCGATCTCCGCGTACACCTCCGTCGCCCGGTCCACGGCCCACTGCTCCGTGGCCGGGCCTGGCACCACCTCGACCAGCGGGATCAGCTGCGGCGGATTGAACGGATGGCCTACCAGGATGCGGTCCGCCGCGGGATTGCCCTCCGAGATCGCCGAGGGGACCAGCGAAGACGTCGACGAAGCGAGCACGACGTCGGGGCGCGTGCGGGCGGCGAACGTCGCGTAGAGCTCGTGCTTGAGGTCGAGCCGCTCGGGACCCGCTTCCTGGACGAAATCGGCGCCGTCGAGAGCCGCTTCGAGAGTGGCCGCCGCCCGGACGGGAAGGCCGCCGAAGGACTCGTCGATGATCTTCTGGAGGTCGGGCCGCGGATCGCTGATCTCGACCGACCAGCCCTTCTCCGCGAAGAGCCGCGCCCAGGACAGGCCGATCACTCCCGCTCCCACGATGGCGACTTTCTGCATGATGACCTCCCGGATCCTCGGTGTTGGTTCCGGTTCTCACTGTACGCCGATGTTGCGTAATGCAACAATCGAGCGGAGGTGCCGCGAGGGAGCAGTTGGTGCCCTTTTGGCGGGGTTTTGGGGGCGTGAGCTGTTCTCTCGCGGCAGGGCGCGGGGCGGGGCGGGAGTGGTGCTCTAAATGCCCGACGGCGGGCGCCCCGTGTGTGGGGTGCCCGCCGTGGGTGTGGGTCCAGGTTCCCCACCAGGGGTGGGGTGGGCCGCTTAGTGGGAAGCGGTTTCCTGTTCCTGGGCGTTCTTGGCCGCGCTCTTGCCGGCGGTGCGCAGTGCTTCGGCGACCTTGTTCAGGGCCGGCACGTGCTGGGACTGCCATTCGTTCTTGAACTTGTCCGCGTCCGGGCCCATCCACTGGACGCCGTTGAGTGCGCTGGTGAGCTGGTTACGCTGCTCATCGATGGCCTGTGCGCCTGCTTCGAGCTTCTTACCCAGTGCGCGAAGCTGCTGGACGTCTGCACCCCAAACTGCCATTTTCCTACTCCTTTGTTGTGATGGATCCGAACTGTGCCGGGTTCCCATGTCAGTGGTATTCCGTTGTGGGCTCCCGGCTCACCTCCCTGGCGGGTGGTGGTTCGTTTCCGTGAACCTCTGAGAACAAACTATCCAATGATTGGACGAGCCGTCGATGGGGAGTGCTCCCCATGAACCTCTCCCCCATGCCGAAAACCATGGGATTCCGGTGTTTTCCGGCGTGATTCGATGTTGTCACGGGCTGAAAACAGCCCGCCATGACGGCGGTGCTCCCCACAGGAGGAGGCGTCGCGCGGTCCGGCGCCCCGGCGTCGTGCGTTCCCTGCCCAGGACGGCTGGGAGGCTCCGTCCCGCGTCACATTCCCGCGAATAAGCCGGCGGTCCCGTGGTGCGCGCCCGGCGCCACGGGACCGGGCGCCGCCGCCCCGGTGCGCTGACCGGCCAGGACACCCGCCGGAAACACCCTGGACATCGTGGGGTGACTGCTGGAAATCCGCCTGACACATCCCGGTGGGAAGCTCTGTTTCCTCAGCTTCACCGCGGTCTTTGGAGGGGTCATGCCGGCATCATCATCGGATCTGTTCGCCAGCTATTCGGGGGCCTTGGCCGGCTCGAAAGCCTTCGACGAAATGTTCATCGCGGCTGCGGCCGGCGGAGGTGCGGAGGCTGCGGGTCTCACAGCACGGGGCTCCTACCGCCAGCTGACGTCGGTCCTCGCGGGGCTCACCCCGGACGACATCGCCGCCCGGGCGGAGGCCATGGCCCGCACCTTCCTGGACCGCGGCGTCACCTTCGACTTCGCCGGCGAGGAACGGCCGTTTCCCCTGGACATCGTCCCGCGCGTCATCGACGCCCAGGAATGGCAGGGCTTGGAACGAGGCGTGGCCCAGCGGGTCCGGGCCCTGGAGGCCTTCCTGAACGACGTCTACGGCGCACAGGATGCCGTGCGCGACGGCGTCCTGCCGCGCAGGCTCATCACGTCCAGCAAGCACTTCCACCGCCAGGTCCACGGCTTCCGTCCGGCGGGCGGCGTCCGGGTGCACGTGTCCGGGATCGACATCGTCCGCGACGGCGAGGGCACGCTGCGCGTGCTCGAGGACAATGTGCGCGTCCCGTCGGGCGTCAGCTACGTCCTGGAGAACCGGAGGGCCATGGCGAAGGCGCTGCCGGAGGTCTTCAGCCAGCAGTCCATCCGCCCGGTGGAGGAGTACCCCCGCCGCCTGCTCTCGGCCCTGCGGAAGACCGCCCCGGAAGGCGTGGAGGACCCGACGGTCGTGGTCCTGACCCCGGGCATCTTCAACTCGGCGTACTTCGAGCACACCCTCCTGGCAGGGCTGATGGGCGTGGAACTCGTGGAGGGCCGGGACCTCACGTGCCGCGGCAATCAGGTCTTCATGCGGACCACCTCGGGGGAGCAGCGCGTGGACGTGATCTACAAGCGCCTCGACGACGAGTTCCTGGATCCCCTGCAGTTCCGTGCGGATTCCATGCTGGGCTGCCCCGGCCTGGTCAACGCGGCGCGGGCGGGCGGGGTGACGATCGCGAACGCCGTGGGAAACGGGGTGGCCGACGACAAGCTCATCTACTCCTATGTCCCGGACCTCATCAGGTACTACCTGGGCGAGGAGCCGATCCTGGCCAATGTGGACACCTTCCGGCTCGAGGAGGACGCGGCCCGCGAGGAGGTCCTGGACCGGCTGCCCGAACTCGTGGTGAAACCCGTGGACGGTTCGGGCGGCAAGGGTCTGGTGATCGGCCCCGACGCCACCCGGGAGGAGCTCGACACCCTTCGCCGGCAGCTCCTCGAAGACCCCCGCGGCTGGATCGCCCAGCCCGTGCTCCAGCTGAGCACCGTCCCCACCCTGCACCGCGAGCGGTTCAGCCCCCGTCACGTGGACCTGCGGCCCTTCGCGGTCAATGACGGCGAGGACGTCTGGGTGCTGCCGGGCGGCCTCACGCGGGTGGCGCTCAAGGAGGGCAGCCTCGTGGTCAACTCCAGCCAGGGCGGCGGGTCCAAGGACACGTGGGTGCTGGGGGAGGAGACGGGTGCGGCGGACCCCGGGCCGTCACGGCGGCGGTTCGGCCACAGCGCACGCACGAGCGTGTGGCCCGTGGAGACCAGCTGGCGCGATTCCCAGGCGGGGCAGCAGCAATGAGTGCCGCGCGCCGTCGTCGTCAATCCCATCCCGCACCGTACGTCAGGAGGACATCATGCTGAGCCGGATCGCCGAGTCCCTGTTCTGGATCGGACGCTATGTGGAACGCGCGGACGGCACCGCGCGCATCCTCGATGTGCACCTGGAACGCCTCAATCATCTGCCGCCGGAGCAGCAGCAACAGGTGGCCCGGGACCTGCTGCAGGTCATGGGGTCGCCCCTGGACCGTCAGGACATCACCTTGCCGGAGCTGCTGCGCGTCCTCGCCTATGACCGGTCGAGCCCGACGTCGATCGCCGGAGCCCTCGGAGCCGCGCGGGAGAACGCCCGGCGGGCCCGGGAGACCGTCTCCACAAGCCTGTGGGAATGCCTGAACACGACGTACTTCGGGCTCAGCCGGCACCGCGAGGACGTGGCGGGGACGTACCGCTTCTGCCAGTGGGTGATCGAGCGGGCGGCCACCACGAGCGGCCTGACGGACAGCACCATGAGCCACGACGACAGTTGGCTGTTCATGGTCCTGGGCCGGTCCCTGGAGCGTGCCGACATGACCGCCCGGATGCTCGCCACGTGCGACGCCAACCCCGCGGGCGTGTCCTGGGTGAACATGCTGCGCTGCGCCGGGGCGTACGAGTCGTTCCTGCGCACGCGCCGCGCCGCGTTCGATGACCGCAACGCCGCCGAGTTCCTGCTCATGGACCGGCAGTTCCCGCGGTCGATCGTCTACTCGCTCAAGAACGCTGACGAGGCCCTCGCCCTGCTGGAGCCCAGCGACCAGCGCTCCGGGATGTTCAACGACGCCCGGCGCATCGTGGGCCAGGCCAGGACGTTCCTGGAGTTCCACCGCAGCGAGAACCTCATGGACGAATTGCCGGAACACATGGAACGCATCCAGCGATCCGTGGCGCGGGCCTCGGAGGAGATCGCCCGCAGGTACTACAGCGCCCGCGAAGAGCAGGCCTGGGTGGGAGAACTGTCATGACACGTCTGAAGATCGTGCACCGCACCGGATACCACTACAACAAGCCGGTCCTGGTCAGCTACAACGAAGCACGGATGACGCCGCCCACGGAGCCCGGGCAGACGGTGCTCGGCTCGCGCATCACGGTCGAACGGCCCGGCGCCACCCAGGCCCGGTACGCCGACTACTGGGGCACCCAGGTCACCACGTTCGAAGTCCACGAGCCCCACGAGTGGCTCGAAGTGGTGGCCACCGCCACGGTGGACGTGAACCGCGAACAGGCTCCGGCGCCCGACGGCGAACCGCTCGGCTGGGCTGAGCTGTCCAGCCGAGCGGTGCAGGACGAGTTCAGCGACCATCTGCCCCAGACGCGCCTGTCCGCGCCGGGCGAGGAGGCGACGGAACTGGTGGCGGCGCTCGCCGGACGGCCGACGCCGAAGGCCGCCGCGGAGGAGGTGTTCTCGAGGCTGCGGGGCGAGATGACGTACATGCCCGGCAGCACCGGCGTGCACACCGACGCGGCGCAGGCGTGGGCGCAGCGACAGGGGGTCTGCCAGGACCTCGCGCACCTGGCCATCGGCTGCCTCAGAAGTCTCGGGATCCCCGCCCGGTACGTCTCGGGCTACTTGCACCCGCGGGCGGAGGCCGACCCGGGCCAGACCGTGGCCGGGCAGTCCCACGCGTGGCTCGAATGGTGGGACGGCGCCTGGCACAGCTGGGATCCGACCAATCACAAGGCCGCCGGGGACTTCCACGTGGTGGTGGCCCGCGGCCGGGACTACCGCGACGTGGCGCCGCTCAAGGGCATCCTGTCCGGCGGCGGGGGCTCACGGCTGGAGGTCTCGGTGGATATGACCTGGCTGACCTGGGACTCCGTGCGGGCGTAGGGGGGGCGGCGGTGCGCACCCGCCGTCGTCGTACGTCCGTGTCGCGAGGGAACAGTTGGCGCCCTCTCCGCGTCGTTTTGCGGGCGCGAGCTGTTCCCTCGCGGTGGCCTGTCAGGGCACCGCCATCGGTTCAGTGCGAGGCCTGCTCCTGCTCGTTGGCATTGCGGGCGGCGGCGGTGCCCGCAACGCTCAGGGCGTGGGCCGCGTTCGACAGCGCCGGGGCGTGGGTGGAATCCCACTCGGTCCGGAACTTCTCCGCGTCCGGACCCATCCACCGCGTGCTGTTCAGGGTGGAGGAGAGGGCGGTGCGCTGGTCGTTCAGCACGTCGGCGCCCTTCTGCATCCTCTTGCCCAGGGTCCTGAGCTGCTCGACGTTCGCGCCCCATACGGCCATGACATCCTCCTCGGTGTTCTGCCCGGGGGCTGTCGCGGCCGGGGATCCTGCGATCACCGTACGCAGCCCCTGCCCCCGAGTCGATGGGCAGCGCTCCCCATGCTGGCGAGTTCGCGTCCCCACTCCGCGAGGGAGCAGTTGGCGCCCTCATGGGAGGGTTTTGGGGGCGTGAGCTGTTCTCTCGCGGCGAGGGGCGGGCGGGGGTGCCCGGAAGTCACCGCTGAGCGTCTTCGCGCATCCAGCCGCGGGTCAGGACGACGTCCGTGATCAGCTCCGCGCCCGCGACCACCCAGAACAGCCACGCGGGGATCACGCCGAGGATCGCGCAGACCGCCAGGCCGAGGATCATCGCCCCGATGGCGTACCCGACGACGCGTCGCGCGGCCGTCGCCGAGTGGGTTTCCGAGTACTCCCGCAGGAAATGCTGAATAGTCATCAAGAGCCGACCCTATCGCCTCAGCAGCCCGCCCCCCACTCCGCGAGGGAGCAGTTGGTGCCCTTTCAGCGGGGTTTTGGGGGCGTGAGCTGTTCTCTCGCGGCAGGGTGCGGGGCGGGGCTGTGTTTTAAATGCCCGACGGCGGGCGCCCCGTGTGTGGGGTGCCCGCCGTGGGTGTGGGTCCAGGTTCCCCGCCGTGGGTGGGGTGGGCCGCTTAGTGGGAAGCGGTTTCCTGTTCCTGGGCGTTCTTGGCCGCGCTCTTGCCGGCGGTGCGCAGTGCTTCGGCGACCTTGTTCAGGGCCGGCACGTGCTGGGACTGCCATTCGTTCTTGAACTTGTCCGCGTCCGGGCCCATCCACTGGACGCCGTTGAGTGCGCTGGTGAGCTGGTTACGCTGCTCATCGATGGCCTGTGCGCCTGCTTCGAGCTTCTTACCCAGTGCGCGAAGCTGCTGGACGTCTGCACCCCAAACTGCCATTTTCCTACTCCTTGCTCGTGGTGAACCCGGCCTGCCCGGTTTCTGTTGACTCAAAACTATCCGGACCGCGCACGAACCGTCGATGGGTAGGGGTACCCATGGAGTGCTCCCCATGGTCGGGGTTGTTATAGCACGCGTGGGCTACAAGGCGAGGCGAGACCCGGCCCGGACGTGATGCGGGGTCAGTTGATGCCCCATGATCACCGATCACGCGGCATCGACTGACCTCACATTCCAGGGGCGCTAGCCTGCCAGCGCCTGCTCGAAGTCGCGGATCAGGTCGTCCACGTCCTCCAGCCCGACCGACAGGCGCACCACGCCGTCACCCAGCCCGATCGAGGCCCGGCCTTCCGGGCCCATGGCGCGGTGCGTCGTCGTCGCGGGATGGGTGATGAGGCTCTTGGAGTCGCCCAGGTTGTTCGAGATGTCCACGACCTTCAGGCCGTTGAGCAGCGTGAACGCCGCGTCCTTGGCCGTGCCGCCCGGCAGTGGCGCGAGCTCGAGGGTCAGGACCGTGCCGCCGGCGCTCATCTGCCGCTTCGCCAGTTCGAACTGCGGGTGCGACGGAAGCAGCGGGTACTTCACCCAGGTCACCTGCGGCTGCTGCTCGAGCCACTCGGCGAGCTTCAGGGCGGAGGCGGATGAGTGCCGCACGCGCATGTCCAGCGTCTCCAGACCCTTCGTGAGCACCCAGGCGTTGAAACTCGACAGCGACGGCCCCGTGTGCCGCATGAGGTTCTTCACCGGCCCGTCGATGAACTCCTTCGTCCCGAGGATCGCGCCGCCCATGACGCGCCCTTGGCCGTCGATGTGCTTGGTCCCGGAGTACACGACGACGTCGGCCCCCAGATCCGTGCAGCGCTGCAGCATGGGGGTGGCGAAGACGTTGTCGGCCACCACGGTGGCGCCCGCGGCGTGCGCGAGCTCGCTGACCGCGGCGATGTCCACGATCTCCTGCATCGGGTTCGACGGCGATTCGAAGAACACCGCCTGCGTCGGCACGGACAGGGCTTCGCGCCACTGATCCAGATCGGGCCCGTCGACGAACACGGTCTCCACGCCCCAGCGCGGCAGGATCTCGTTCAGGATCACGAAGCAGGACCCGAACAGCGACCGTGCAGCGACCACGCGGTCCCCGGCGGCGAGCAGCGCGCCGAGAGCAGTGAACACCGCGGACATGCCGGACGCTGTGGCGAAGCACGCCTCGGTGCCTTCGAGCAGCCGCAGCCGTTCCTGGAAGGTGGCGACGGTCGGATTGCCGTACCGCGAGTAGACGAAGCGTTCGTCCTCACCGGTGAAGGCGCGTTCGGCGGCCTCGGCCGAGTCGTAGACGAAGCCCGAATTCAGGAACAGCGCCTCGGAGGTCTCATAGAAGCCCGTGCGGTCCAGCCCGCCACGCACCGCCTGAGTGGCCGGCGACCAGGAAGCGGCCTCAGGATTGAACGCCATGCCTCACGCTCCGATGGTGGTCGGCAGGCCGCTGTTCTTCCAGCCGTTCACGGTGCGCTCCCCGAAACGGTCCGGGACGCCCTCGAAGCCTTCCAGGACGTTGTACGCGGACCAGCCCGCCGCCGTCGCGGCTTCCGCCGCCGCGATGGACCGCTGCCCGGAACGGCACAGGAACACGAGGTCCGCGGTGCCCGCCTCCGGCGCCTGCTCGGCGAGCTCCGTGAGGAACCCCTGGTTCGGCACGCCGCCGGCAAGGTTCCACTGGATGAACAAGGGATCGCCGGACGGGGCCTTCGGGCGGCCGATGTGTGCCCACTCCGCTTCGGTGCGCACGTCCACGAGGATGGCGCCGTCCTTGAGCTTGTCCCAGGCCTGCTGCGGCGTCAGGTCACCCGCGTAGCTCACAGGGCACCGCCGTAGGGGGCGAAGCCGGTGGCGGGGACGGCGTACGGGTCGACCACGGGGGCCGGCGGCGCGGGCGGCGCGTACGGCAGGACGACGGCCTGGGCCGCGATCACCGTCTCCCCGTTGAAGGTCACGGACGGGCTCCCGTAGAGGATGTACCCATCGGCCAGGGCGGCGGAGACCCGCTCGCAGAACTCGCGGGTGTCCGGGCCGGTCAAGAGGCGGTAGGGCAGGCGGGCGGGCGCTTCGGCCGTCACGTCCTGGGGCGCGACGGCGGGCACGGCCACAGTGGTCTGCTCGGCGGCGGGGGCGGTCGCCGTCGTCGTGGCGGCCTTCGCGGAGGAGGCCTTGGCGGCTGCCGGCTTGGCGGCCGCAGCCTTCGTGGTGCGCGGAGCCCGGGTGGCAGGCTTGGCCGTGGTGCTCCGGGGAGTCGTGGCCTTGGCGGTTCCGGCAGGGGCGGACGTGGGTTCTTTGCGGGCAGGCAAGTGGGGCTCCTTCGCGCTTGCAGTTGACACATGCCGAGTAGTCACCTGAGGCACCCCGCCGCGTGTGGAGGGTTGCCGACCGGTCAGTCAGGGCTTGTCACCGGTGCTCGTTACTCTGCAAAAAATCTAGCACCAGCCCCCGGGGAGAAGTGTGACGGGAGGCTTCATCTTGTGTCATGAAACCGGGAGGAAACGGCGGCGGAAACCGCGACGCAATCGTCGACGGAAACCGCACCCCCGGAAACGTGGTTCACCCCCGGAAATTTCAGGGGGTGAACCACGTTTCCGTGGGTGAAGGCGCGTCAGTCGCACCGGTCCGCGACGGCCCGGGCGAACGCGAGCACCGTGGCCGAGAAATCGAGGACCTCCGTGGCCCGCCGCTGGCCGTGCCCGGAGCCCTCCTCTTCGCGGAGCCAGGCGAGGCCGCCCCGGTCCCGGTACAGCCGGACGAACTCGCGAGCCGCCTCGTTGTCGACGCGTTCGTCCCGCCCCATGACGCAGCACAGCAGGGCCGGGGCCTTGTCCAAGTGTCCGGTCCCGCGGAGCACGTGGAGAGGCGACGCCGCGGCGCGCTCCTCCGGCGGCCATTCCCCGTCCGCCCCGAATTCGTGGCGCCACTGCCCTCCCAGGCCGTGCCGGTCCAGGTCCACGATGTCCAGCAGCGGGGCCACGGCGATCACGCCGCCGAAGGCGGATGGTTCCCGGAGCGCCGCGGCCGTCACGACGAAGCCGCCGTGCGAAGCCCCCACCGCGACCGTCTGACGCGGGGTGGTCCAGCCTTCCGCGGCGAGGAAGCGCGCGACGTCGAGCAGGTCCCGGACCGTCCGCGTCTTGCCGGAGCCTCGGCCGGCTTCGTGCCACGAGGGCCCCAGCTCGCCGCCGCCGCGCAGCTGGGCGGCGGCGTGAACGCCACCGCTCTCGAGCCACGCGGGCACACTCGGTTCGGCCTCGGGGTGGTGGCGGACCCCGAAGCCGCCATAACAGCTCAGCAGGAGCGGCGCTGGACTCCGGGGCAGGCCGCCCGGCCCGAGCGCGTCCGCCCGGATGGAGACGACGACGGGCACGGGTGTCCCGTCGTCCGCCGTGCCCAGGAGCCGCCGATGGACGATGTCCTCCGGGCCGCCGGTTCGGTGCGGCGTGGAGGACGGTTCCCCAGGCCGATGCGTGAGGGGCAGACACGCGACGGCGGACGGTCGTTCGGGGGATGCGGTGCGGATCCACAGCGTCCCGTCCGGAGGGTCACCGGCCGCGGTCCGGCTCAGGGACAGCTCCTGGAGTCGCTCGGCCGGGGCCAGCCGCACCAGGTCCGATCCGTCGAGGTCCAGGGTGGTGATGCCCTCGCGTTCCACCGCGCGGAGGGTCCCGGCGGGTGTGTCGAGCCGGGCCAGCACGCGCTCGGGCGCCGGACGCGCCTGGCCCGGGCGGTCCGGGCGCGGGGTCGCTCCCGGACGCGCAGGCGCCGGAGCCGACCCTGACCCCGACGGCCCTGACCTCGACGACTCCGACCCTGACGGCCCAGGCCGCTGGGCGCCAGAATCAGGGCCGCCGGCCGGGCCCGGGGGTTTCAGCGGGACCCAGGCGTCGCCGTCGTGCGTCCACTGCTGCTCGGGGCGCCCGGGAGCCCGGGAGCGCAGGGTGAGGGCGTCCCCGTCGGCTCCGAGGGTGAGGCGCCGCCCTTGGAGGTCGTCCACCAGGCTGTCCGGGAACGGCAGGACGGAGGGCCGCCCGGACGGTGGGGTTCCGTCGTCGGCGTCGCTCAGGAACCAGCCCACGAGGCGCTGCGCGCCGGGCTTGCCGTCCAGCATCCACAGCCGTTCCCCGCCGTGGGTCCACACGGGGACGGCGTGCCAGGAGTGGGCGCCGCGCAGGGGACGGGCGGGACGGCCAGGGGTCAGGAGCCAGACCTGGGCGAGTTCGTCGCCGTCGCCGCTGAGGAGAGCCGCCACCTGCGCCCCGTCCGGGGCGAGGGCGAATCCCCGCACCAGCAGTCCGTCCGGAGCGGGCAACGGTGTCCCCGGAGACGTCCCCGGGGGCGGTCCGGAGCGCAGGTCCCACGCTTTCCGGAGCGCGGTCGCGGAGGCGACGTGCAACGCGGAGTGGGCGTCGTCACGGCCGCGCCAGAGGAACGCCGCCACGTCCCCCGAGAGCTGGGGGATCCCCTGCCGCGGACTGGTGTCCCAGCGCCGCAAGAGCCGCCGGAAATGCTCCTGACCTGGGCCGGAACCGGGGATGCCGTTCACCGGCCCACCGTGTCCCGGGGTCCGTCGGTCGAGTCTGAAATCCAGGCCAGGTGGCCGCCGTCGCGGAGCGGGCCTTCCATCCGGATCGTGCGCCACGTCGTCCCCGGGGCGGCGGTGTCCACCAGGTGCAGCTCGCCGTGGCCGCCGCGGGTGACGGCCACGAGCTCGGAGGAGGGGGAGGCGGCGATGGCCCGCCGGTCGGCGTCGTCCCAGGGCTCGTGCCCAGGACGCGGGGCGTGGTCCATGGCGGGCAGGTCCCAGCGGCCACGGACCGGCAGACCGGCCGGGCTGTCCGGCTCGGCCGCGCCGCCCGTAGCCCCCGGGCTGTCCGGAACGCCCGCCACGCCCAGGTCGAGGACGGTCAGCCGGTCCCCGTCCGGGTGCACCGACGCGACGGCGACCCCCGTCGCGGTCAGTGCGAAGCGGAAGATCAGGCCGTCGTTGAGCGGCGCTATCCGGGTGTGGCCGGAGCCCAGGTCATGGACCCACAGGCGGTTGGTCCAGGACGTCCACTCGCGAGGATTCCCGCCGCCCTCCCGCAGCACGGCCACCAGGAGACGCCGTTCCGGGTCGAACCGCAGGAAGTACGCGCGGCCCGGCGCGATCCACGGCAGAACCTCCCGCGTACGCGGCTCCGGACCGTTGACGTCCACCTGTTCGAGGCCGCGTCCGGTCGCGACGTACAGCGTCCCGGTGGCGGGGTCGTAGGCATCGCCGTGACCGTCGGCCGGGAAGCCGTCCAGGATCTCTCCGCGCAGCGGAGGGCAGTGAACCCCCTGCTCCAGCACGGCGTGGAACGGCAGGGATTCGATCGCCCCGGGTTCGCGGTGCCGGAGGACGACGCGCGGCTCCCCGCGTCCGCCGGTGACCACGACTCCCGGCTCCCCGGCCCGGGTGCGGATGCGGCGGGAGCGCGGGCCGCCGTCGGCGTCGCGGTCGATCACGGTGAGCAGATCGCTCCACGGTTCCCAGGCGGCGCCGAGGCCGGTGGTGACGGCGAGGTACCGCCCCGTGGGGTCGCAGGCGAGGTGTTCTCCCGGGATGGCCACCGGGATCCGCTGCACCCCGTCGCCTGCCGCGGCGCCGTGACGGAACGGGTCGACCACCAGGACGGCTCCGCCGCCGTCGTCCACGAAGGCGCAGCGTCCGCCGCCCAGACCCAGCACCCCGGCGTGCTCGGCCAGCACCACATGGTCCAGCCGGGACACCTCGGCGCCGGCTCCCGGATCGAGGAAGTGGACGGTGCCGGCGTGCTGGTCGGCGACGAGAAGAAGCTCTGAAGACATGGCGATTCCTTCCGATTTTGAGAATGATTCTCATTAACGATAGCCTGTCGATGTTGCCGCACGGCAGCGCTCACCCACACCGAAAGGAGACCAGCCATGGAGAACACCAAGGTCCTGGTTGATGTTGAAGAGACCGAACAGCTCGCGCACCTCTCCGCGACGCACTCGAACGCTCTGGTCGAGAACCCGTTCGACTGAGCGCCGACTGAGCATTGACCGGGGGCGGGCGGCCGGCAGCCCGCCCCCGGGAGCACAGCCCGCCGGACCCGGAAACCACCATGCGCGAAGAGGGACCATGCCCACGATCCACACCGTCGACGCCTTCGAAGTCCAGGGGCGGACCACCGTGCGCACCGAGGACGGGACCTTTCTGCGCCTGGCGGAGCAGCGCGACGGGATCGCCGCCCTCGGCCCGGCGCTCGAAGCGCGCATCCGCGGCGAGCTGGAGGACCGCCGTCGCGTCCGTACAGCCCCCAGGGCCGGCCGCGCGGACGTCGGAATCCTGGCCCCTGCGGCTTTCATCCGCGAGCTGGAGACCCGGCTTCCGGGCTCAGCCCTCCGGCTCCGCACCGTCACACCCCAGGCCGTGACCTCCGGCGGACACCTGCCGGGAATTCTGCTGCACGTTGCGGAGACCCCCGGTGAGCGGAGTCTGGCCGACCGGCTCCCGGCGGCGGGAACCGCCGTGCTGCGCTGCTACCGCGAGGGCGGTCTGCTGTTCATCGACCCCTTGCGACTGCACGACGGCGACCCCGACTCCCGCCAGGTCCTGCGCCGCAGACTCGCTGCGTCGTCCGCCCCTGCCGAGCTGGAGGCCTGGCTCGACCGCCAGCAGCCCGGCGGCTTCCTCGACGGACTGCCGGCTGCGGCCCACACCCTTTTCTTCGCACGGCTCCTGACCGTGCTGACCGACTGGCAGCACCACACACCCGCCCTCGACGAGCACCGCCGCACCCTCTGGCGCCTGGACACCACCACTCTTGTCGCCACGGGGCATCCCGTCCTCGCCTATCCCGAACCGGCGCCCCATCCGGGGAGGCGGCGGTGACGGGCGCCTCTCCTCGCACGGTGAGCGTCACGCTCGCCGACGGCTGCCGTCTGCTCGCCGACCACTACCCGGCGTCCGGCTCCGGCACGTCAGCGCCGAGCCGCGGAACCGTCCTCCTCCGGACCCCCTATGGCCGCTCTCAGCACCGTGCGCAGGCCGCCTCCTGGAACCGCGCCGGATTCGACGTGGTGGTCCAGGACGTCCGGGGCCGGTACGGCTCCGAGGGCGACTGGCGCCCCTATCGTTCCGAGGGCGACGACGGCGCCGCCACCGTCCGCAGTCTGGCGTCACAGGGCGTGCTGCGCGGCCAGGTTCTGCTCGCCGGTGCGTCTTACGACGCCCATTGCGCGCTGGAAGCCGCCCGGACGCTCGAGCTGGGGGACCCCGGCGACTCTGGTCCGGGACGGCATGAACCCGCCGTCGCCGTCGTGGCGATGGTGCCGGCACTCGGTCTGTTCGAGACCGCCCACGATCCCCAGGGGCGCCCGCGCCTGAGGGACCGGATCGGCTGGTGGCATCAGCACGGCTTCGCCCGGGAATCCGGTCCGCCGCTCCCGGACGATGCGCTGGACCGGCTCCATGAGCAGGCCGGGCGGCACGGGGTGCTGAGTGTCGTCGAGGACGGTGTCCACGGTCCAGGCGCCTCCGCGGCCTGGCGGCGGCTCTGGAAGGCGAGGCCCCTCGATCTCACCGCCCGCTACGGCTCGCTCCGGACGCCTCTCCTGGTGATCGGCGGCAGCCGGGACTTCTTCGCCGCGGAGACGCTCCGCCTCGCCGGGGCCTGGAAGCAGGGGCGCACGGAACTGCTCTGGGGGCCGTGGGGACACCGGCTCGCAGCAGATCTGGAACCGCGCCAGCATGCCGCGCTGCGGGCGGCGGGTGGCCTGCTCCACCGGATCCGCACCTGGTCGGAGGGCCCACCGGGTCACGCCCGCACCTGGGTGTTTGGCGCCCGGGACACCGATCAACCCGCCTGGACCCCCGCGGTCCGTGACGAGCTCCTGGCCGTCCCGTCCTCGTCGCCGCTTCACCGATCACAGCAGAGAGCCCGAACCCCATGAACCTCGCCGCCCCACCCGCCAGCCCGTTGCCGTTGCAGGCCCTGGTCGATGAACAGACCGGGATCATCCGCAGGGTCCGTTCCGTGCTCACGCCCGAGCACGCCCCTCCGGCGTACACCTCCATGACCGCTGAGGTCTCCGACGCCCGCTGGCTGGGCGACTGGCCCGCCGACCGCGTCTCGCTCGGCACCACCTTCGGGGACGAGCGCCAGGCCTGGATCGCCGCCGTCGCAGAGGGCATGGAGCGGTATTGCGGCAACTTCATCCCGGCCGATCTCGACGACGGCGACCACCTCGTCGCGACCGCGGCCGAACTCCGCGCGCGGGGCCTCCGCCCCGCGCCCTTGGACACGCTGCCCCGCTTCGCGCCCTGGCAGGAGGGGCGGGCCGGCTTCCCCTACCGCAACCTCGAGGACGACGTCCGCACCCTGTGGGTCCGCTGCACGACCGCGGAGCCGGACGGCGTCCCGCAGCCCGCGGCGCCCGCCGCCGGGCCAGCCACCGCGGCGGACGGCGCCGCGGCAGGTTCCGGCTCCACCGACTGCTGGCTTCCCGCGAGCCTCGTGTACCTGAACTGGCGGCAGCGCCGGTTCCGTGAGCTGCCACGCGTACACCACCTCAACTACGCCGGGATCGCGACCGGCCAGGGTTTCCAGGACGCCGCCGACCGGGCGGTGCTCGAAGTCATCGAACGGGACGCCCTGGAACTGTGGTGGCACCTCGGCGGCCCCGTGCGGGGGATCCGGCCCGCGTCGGTCCCGGGACTCGTCGAGGACATGGCCGGCTGCCGGTTGGAGTACTGGGTGGTGGAGATGCCCAGCGAATTCGCGCCGTGCGTCGCCGCCCTGGTGCACGACCCGGACACCGGCCTGTACGCGGCCGGGTTCGCGTGCCGCACCGACCCAGCGGAGGCCGCCCGGAAAGCGGTCCTCGAAGCGGTCCACACCTGGATCTACACGCAGGGCTGCCAGGACGCCGACGGCTGGGTCTTCCAGGCGGTGGAGGCCGGGCTCATGGCCCGCGGTCTCTATCTGGACCATCGCGAGGACCGGGCCTACCTGGACGACGCCGGCGAGCACTTCTCCGCGGTCCGGGACCTCGGCGCCCACGTGCAGCTGTGGCTGGATCCCCGGGTGCACCACCTCGCGTCCCGGTTCATGGCGCCCGAGCTCGGCCTCGTGGACATCGACGCCGTGGCAGGCGTCCCCCTGCCGGACGTGTATGCGCGTCTGCGGGAGGCCGGGCACCCGGTCCACCTTCGGGATCTGACCACCGCGGACGTCGCGCAGACCGGCTTGAGGGTGGTGCGCGCCGTCGTCGGGGGACTGGTGCCGAATGCTCCGGCGGCGTTCGCCTACCTGGGCTGCCCGCGCTTCGCCCAGGCGGCGCTGGACCGTGGCTGGCGGGACGCGGCTCCGCACCGACCCGAAGACTTCACCCTCGTCCCGCCGCCCCACATGTGACATGACGACTTCTCCCGTCGACCCGCTGCTCCGGGCGTTCTCCCCGGAGATCCCCGGACCTCCCGAACCTCCGGGACCGCGGGTGAACCAGTGGCCGGGGCGGATCCAGCGGGCCCTCCCCGGGATGGCCCGCGTGCCCGTGCTGTCCCTGGTCCGCACCCTGTTCTGGGGGTCTGAGCTGCACCCCGACCCGGCGACGGGACGCCCGGGCACGATCCGCCGTCGCGCCGTGCCGTCCGCGGGAGCGTGCTATCCGGTCCAGGTCCACCTGGTGTGCGGCGCCGGGTGCGACGTCCCTCCCGGACGTTACGCTTTCGATGCCGAGCAGGGGATCCTGCTGCGCCGCAGCGGTCCTCCGGGAGGGGCCGTCGGCCGGGGTGCCGTCGTCGTGTTCACCGTGCTGCCGCAGCGGACCGCCGCCCGCTACCACCACCGCGCCCTGCCGCTGCTGCTCTCCGACACGGCCTATGCGGCGGCCGCGCTGGCGCATCATGCGGCATGGCACGGGGTGACGGCGGCGCAGGTGCGGTCCGAGCCGGGGACGCTGGCCGCTCTGGCGGATCTGCCCGGGTACGGCGAGTGGAAGGAACAGTGGCCCGCCACCGGGCCGGAACTCGCCCTCGCCGCCGTGTCCCTGGAGGGGTTCTTGCCCGGTGTCGCGACCCCGTCGGCCGGACCCGGGCCGCTGCCCGTTCCCGAGCGCAGGCCGCGTCTGCTGCCGGAGATCGCCGACTGGGCCGCTGCGCATCGCCCCGCCCCCGCAGTGCTGCCGTACCAGGGCCTGCCGGGAACGGGTCCCGCGGCGCTGCGGGAGCGCCGGAGCGCGGCCCTGGACACTGTACCGCCCGACGACGGCGACGGCGCCGCGGCGGAGGCCGCCGTCGCCGCGGTGCGGGACCTCCTGACCACGGCGCGGCGGACGCTGCCCGGGCAGCAGCCCGCGGGATGCCGGATCACCCTCCTGAGCAGGACCGATGATGTGGGCCGGGCCGCCTTGCAGGACCCAGGCCTCGCGGAGCGCGCGGCCTGTCAGCGCTGGCTGTCCACCCTGGACGGGCTGGTCCTGTTCGAGACCGACGGTGTGCCGGACGCGCGGGACGTGTGGTGGGCGGCATCGCTGGCCGCCCACATCCTGTACGCCTCTCTTGCGGACGGCCCCCAGGACGCGGGCCCGCGGCTCGCCTTCCGTCCGGTGAGCGGATGGACCGGCGGCGTCCCGGGCCGCCCGACTCTCCACGGCCTCGGGTTCAGAGGGCGGGGCTTCAGAACCCAGGTCAACAGAACCCAGGGCGCCGGACGATGACCCGCCGACAACACCGTCCCTCCCGGAAAGGACACCGGAATGCTCGTTGACAAGAGGCTCCTGGCGCTGAGCCTGGGGCACCGGGGCCGTCTGACGGCCGTCACCGCGGTCCTCTGCCTGAGCACCATGAGCTACTGGGCGCAGGCCTGGTTCCTCGCTCAGGCGCTCGCGGCTCTGGCCGCGCCGTCGCGGGGCGAGGCGCTCGCGGCGCATCCCGCGATCGCCCCGCTCGGGGCCGTCCTGCTCTGCGGACTGCTCCGCTGCGCGCTCCTCCAGCTGCACAGCCGCCTCGCCGTCTCGCTGGGCGCCGCGGTCCGCCGGGACCTCCGGAAGAACCTGCTGGACCGTCTGTTGCAACCGGACCGCCTGCACGACACCTCCGAACGTACGGGCGCGCGCCGCCTGGCCCTCACGGAAGGGGTGGACGGCGTGGACCTGTACCTGAGCCAGTACATCCCGCACGCCCTGCAACTGCAGATCCTCTGCCCTGTCCTGCTCGTCGGCATCGCCTTCCTGAACCCCTGGCTGGCGCTGGTGCTCGTGGCCGCCGTGCTCGTGGCGGTCGGGGCGCCCCGGCTCTGGGGACGGCTGCTCACACGCCGCGGACGACAGCATTGGGACAGCTATGAGGAACTGAGCGCCGACTTCCTGGAAGCGCTGCAGGGCATGCGCACCCTGAAGATCCTCCACGCGGTCCCCGGTGTCCGGGCCAGGCTGGACGACCGTTCGGACCAGCTCCATCGCGCGACCGTCGCCACCATGCGCGTCTCCCTCGCGGACACCGCCCTCACGGACCTCGGCATCCAGGCCGGGCTGCTCGCCGCAGCAGCGCTGGCCTCCTTCAGCGCTCTCGGAGCCGGGCCGCCGGCGGGCGTCGCGGGGGCCGCCGTCGTGTACTTCATGCTGCTCCTCTCCTCCGAGGTCTTCCGTCCGGTGCGCGACCTCGCCCGTCAGTGGCACGCGGGGTACCTCGGGTTGTCGGCGCTCGGCAGCATCGACGCGGCCGGCGGCGGATCGGTCACGCAGGCGACTTCCGCCGGACCGCCCGACGCCGGGCCCTCGGGGTCCGGCGCACGGCCCGGCCCCGGCGTCACCGCCGTCGCCCCTGTCAGCCCCGCCGGGGGCCGTCTGGTCCTGGACGGGCTCTCCTTCCGCTATTCCGCGGAGGCGCCCTGGGTCCTCCGCGACGCCCAGGCGGAACTCCGCCCCGGGGGCATCACCGCTCTGGCCGGAGCCTCGGGCGCGGGCAAGAGCACCCTCTTCGATCTCCTCCTCGGATTCCTCCCGGCCGCGGAGGGGCGGATCCTCCTGGACGGGAGGCCCCTGCTCCGGAGCGAGCTGGGCGTGGTCTCCCAGCGCAGCTACCTCTTCCCGGGCACCCTCCGGGAGAACCTGACCGCGGTGAATCCCGCGGCCACGGACGAGGACCTGCTCCGCGTCCTGCGGCAGGCCGGTCTCGCCGGAGAGCTGGACACGTGGGCCGACGGGCTGGACACCGTGCTGTCCGAGGCCGGGGGGTCGGTGTCGGGAGGGCAGTTGCAGCGGCTCGCGATCGCCCGCGCACTCCTGGCGGACCGCCCCGTCCTCCTGCTCGACGAGCCCACCTCGGCTCTCAACCCCGAACTGGCCGAGGAGGTCCTCGCGGGGCTGCGGGACCACGCCCGCGAGCGGACGGTCCTGATGATCGCGCACCGGCCCGAGGCGATCGCCGCCGCGGACACGGTGCTCCATCTGTCCGACGCCGCCCTCCACCAGACCACCCGTTCCTCCGAACCGCAAGGAGCCCAGCGATGAGCGCCTCGTCTGATCGCGGGTCGCGCCGCCCGCTCCTCGCCCTGATCCCGCACCTGACCGGCGAATGGCCCGGGATGGTGTGGACCGCCGTCGTCGGGCTCCTGAACAACCTGGCCCTGGTGACGCTCGCGGTGACGGGCTCGACCGTGGTGGCGCTCGCCGTCCTGCGGCACGAACCCGCCGCGCCCGGGTGGTGGCTGGCCGGCGTCTCCGCCGTGGTGCTGCGCGCCGTCCTCACGTGGCACGAGATGGACGTGTCGCACAGCATCGCGTACCGGATCCTCGCCGCCCTGCGGATGGCCCTGTTCGACGGCTTCACCCGCGGGGAGCCGTCCCGTCGACGGGGCCAGCACACCGGGAAGCTCGCGGCCACCGCGATGGGCGATGTCGAGAAGCTGGAGTTCTTCTACGCCCACACGATCGCCCAGCTGGCGGGGGCCGTGGTGCTGCTCGGGCTGGGCTTCGGTCTCCTGGTCGCGCAGGCGCCCGGCGTCGCCCTCTCGCTGCTCGGAGGGACCCTCGCGCTCGGTCTGGTCACGGTTCTGGGCGCCCGGCGCACCACCGCGCTTGGTGAAGCGGTGCAGGATGCCCGGGCGGACGTCTCCGCCACCGTGGTGGATCTGCTCGGCGGAACGCGCGAGATCCTGGGGTTCGGCCTTCAGGACCGCGTGCAGGCCCAGCTCGCGCGGAAGGCCGCAGCAGTGGACGCCGTGCAAGGGCGGCTCGCCGCCGCGCTGGCGCTCGCGGGATCGGTCCGGGAACTCTGTGTGCTCCTGACGGTCGTGTCCGTGTTCCTCGCCGCTCTCGGCCAAGGGACGGATCCCGTGTGGGTACCCGCCCTGGTGGCGGGATCGCTCACGCTGCTCGCCCCGGTCGCCGATGCCGCGGCGACCGTGACCCAGCTCCAGCCGCACCGGGCCAGTGCCCGCCGCGTCCTCGACGGCATCGGCCTGGCATCCGAAGAGCCTCCGCTCACGGAGCCGGTCGGCTTCCACCCGGCCGGGCCGCTGGGGCTCACCGTGCGGGATGTCCGTTTCCGGCACGACGACGGCTCGCCGCCTCTCGGGCCCTTCACCCTGACCGTGCAGCCGGGTGAGCTGCTGGGACTCCGGGGGCGCTCCGGCGCCGGGAAGACCACGCTGGCACGCCTGATCGTGCGCCTGTGGTCCCCGGATTCCGGGGCGATCACCCTCAATGGCACGGACGGAAGCCGTGCCGGGCTTCGGGAAATCCCCGAGCCCGAGTTCCGGAGGATGGTGACGATGGTCGAGCAGGACACCCCGGTCTTCCACGGGACGGTCCTGGACAATCTCCGGCTCGCGGTCCCGGACGTGGACCGCGCGGATGCCGAGGTCATGCTGCGGCGAGTGGGTCTGCCGCTGGAGGGTCCGCGCTGGAGCGGTGGGCTGGACACCGTCCTGGGGGAGCGCGGCACGAGCCTCTCCGGTGGGGAGAGGGCCCGCTTCTGCCTGGCGCGGGCCCTGCTCCTGAAACCGGGGCTGCTGGTGCTCGATGAGACCACCGCCAGCCTGGACGGCCCCTCCGAGGAGGGCGTCCTGGACGTCATCCGCGGTCTGAGGGAGGAGACGACCGTTCTGGTGGTCTCCCACCGGGACAGCACGCTGGCCGTCTGTGACCGGACGGTCACCCTCGAGCCGGCCGCCGTCCGGTAGGAGGTCCGTAGGAGGCCCGGCCCGTCACGACCCGGACCTCCGCCGCTCCCCTCAGCTGAGCGTGACGACGACCTTGCCGCGGACGTGCCCGTCCTCCAGGAGCCGGTACGCGTCGGCGACCTCCTCCACCGGGTGGCTCGCCTCGAGCGGCAGGACGAGGCTCCCTTCGGCGAGACCGGAGGCGATCCGTCCGAGGGCGCCTGGTGTGGCGTCGCCGCCGCCCGTGGCCGTGAAGCCTTCAGGCCCATGGCCGTGGGCGGCGATGGCCGTGATCCGTTCGGCGGGCACGCCGAACGCCTGCGCGACGTCGATCACCTCGGTCCCGTTCAGATCCGCGGCCGCGGTCGGGGTCCCGAGGGCGCGCACCCGCTCCTCCAGCCCCTCGCCGTACACGACGGGGATCGCACCGAGCTCCCGCAGGAACTCGTGGTTCCGCTCGGAGGCCGTGCCGATGACCGTGGCTCCCGCGGCCACTGCGAGCTGGGTGGCCAGCACGCCGACGCCTCCCGCCGCTCCGCCGATCAGGACGGTGTCCCCGGGGCTGAGGTTCAGCTGGTCGATGGCCGCCGCCGCGGTCCGTCCGGCGATGTCCAGGGTCGCCGCGACCTCGTCCGGGAGCCGTTCGGGTGTCCGCTGCAGGGATTCCGGGGTGGTGACGATGAAGTCGGCGATCGCCTCGTGGCGCTTCCCGCCGAAGACGCGGTCCCCGGCGGCCCAGCCGGTCACGCCGTCGCCGAGCTCGTCGATGACGCCCGCAAAGTCGTTGCCCACCCCGGAGCCGGGCGCCCCGCCGAAGGCCTCGGCGACCGGGCCACCGTGGAAGATCTTGAAGTCCACGGGGTTCAGGCCGGCGGCCGTCACGCGGACGCGGACCTCGCCGGGGCCGGGATGCGGCTCCGGAACCTCGACCAGGTCCAGGACCTCGGGTCCACCGAACCGTTCGTACCGTACTGCACGTGCCATGGTGACTCCTCGCTCAGCGATCGACGCGCCGTGGTCCGGCGCTGCGAAGGCGATGCCGCGGGTGGCGGGCCATCGCCGGTGATGTCCCGTGCAACGGGTCCGGCTCCGCGTCCATTCCGGCCGTTTCGGCGCATGACGCCGGATGACGTGCAGCGTCCTCCGGCGCACGGCGAAGCCCCGCAGGAACCGCGGATCGCGGTCCCGGCGGGGCTTCTGAAGGGTCTCCGGAGACGGCTCCCGGTGGAGTTGCCGACGGATGGCTCAGAACGCGTCGGGGTGGAGCCCCTTGGCGATCTCCTGCACGGCCCGGATGTTGCCCCAGGTCCCCGGCATGACCTCATCGGAATCGATCGCCACCAGACGGTTGTCCTTGACGGCGGGCACGTTCGGGAACTTCTGTCGCAGGAAGGCGCGGGTGGCGTCCTCGTGCTCCCTGTTCAGGGTGGTGAAGACGATGACCTCGGGGTTCTTCTGCACCAGGGTCTCCGGGGAGATCACGGCCGAGAAGAAGGAGCTGAACGCCGGGTCCTTGGGGGAGAACACGTTCTCCCCGCCGGCCTGACGGATCATGTCGTATTCGAGGCCCGCGCCGATCGCGGAGACGGTGCTGCCCTCCACGAAGACCTCGAGGACGCGGGGCTTCGCGCGCCCTGAGACGGCCTTCCCGACGTCGTCCAGTGCCTGGCGGGCCTCCTGGCGGACGGTGGCTGCCCGGTCCTTGATCCCGAACAGGCCGCCGAGGTTGTCGATGTCCGTCAGGAGGTCGGTGACCTCGGCGGAGCTGCGCCGCTGAAGGCAGCCTGCGGTGGCGATGTAGGACTCGGCGCCGGCCTTCTTCAGCTGGTCGATGCTCGCGAAGCCCTGTTCCGCCGTGAACTCATACCCCGTGGGGGAGTAGACGAAGTCGGGAGCGACCCCCAGCAGCGACTCGCGCGCCGGAGGAGCCTTCTCGCTGAGCTGACGCACCTTGCCGGGCGCCTTGAGTTCGGCCGGCAGCTCCCGGCCCTTGGTCTGGGCCTCGCCGACCACGGAGTCGGCGAGGCCGAGCTTGACGAGCAGATCGGACTGGCCCGGGGTCATCGTGACCACGCGCTGCGGGACCGCGGTGAGATCCAGCGTCCGTCCGCAATTGGTGACCTTCCCGGCGGGGGTGGCCGGTGTTCCGGAGGCCGGCGCCGGGCCGGCCTGGCTGACGCCCTGGCCGCAGCCGGTCAGTGCCAGCAGGCCCAGAGCCAGGGCGGACGCCTGGATCCTGCGGCTGCGGAAGATCGCCCGTGCCGGGCTGAGAGGGGGATGCGTCATGGTGTTCCTTCATTTTCGGGGGACTGCCCTGGGGCAGAGGACGACGACGGCGCAGCCACCGCGATCAGCGGCCGGCCGGTGAGGGGGTGCCGCAGCCGGCGGGACTCGACCGAGAACGCCTCGCGGATGAGCCCCTCGTCGAGGACGTCGGCGGGAGCTCCTGCCGCGAGGAGCCGGCCCCGGCTGAGGACGGCCACCTGGTCGCAGTGGTCGGCGGCGAGGTTCATGTCGTGCAGCGCGGCGAGCACCGTGAGTCCGCGCCCGGTGACCAGGTGCATCAGTTCGAGCTGGAAGGAGATGTCCAGGTGGTTGGTGGGCTCGTCGAGCACCAGCACCGGGGCCTGCTGCACGAGCGCGCGGGCCAGCAGGACGCGCTGCTTCTCCCCGCCGGAGAGCTCCGCGAAGTTGCGGTGCGCCAGGGCGGAGGCCCCGACGTCGTGCAGGGCTTCATCGGCCAGGGCGCGTTCCTGCGCGGTGTCGGCGCCGAAGCCGCGCTGGTGAGGGACTCTGCCGAGGAGGGTCACTTCGAGCGCTGTGAGGGGGAAGTCGAGGCCACTCTCCTGGGCCATCACGGCGATCCGGCGGGCCGCCTCCCGGGGGCTGAGGCGCTGCACGTCCTCGCCGTCGACGCGGACGGTGCCCGCGCTCGGCCGGTGGACCCGGTACAGCGTGCGGAGCAGCGTCGATTTCCCGCAGCCGTTGGGGCCCAGGATGCCGAGGACCTGGCCGGAGGGGACGTCGAGGCTGATGCCGTGGACGATCTCCCGCCGCCCCAGGGTGACGTGGACGTCGTCGAAGGAGATGTTCACCGGTCCACCCCCGCGGCTCCGGCGCCCTTGCCGCGGAGCAGCCAGAGGAAGAACGGGGCGCCGATCACGGCCGTGAGGATGCCGAGTGGGATCTCCGCGGGTGGCGCGATGGTGCGGGCGAGGAGATCGGCCAGCATCAGGAAGAGCGCTCCGCCGAGGATCGTCACGGGCAGCATCCGCCGGTGGTCGGACCCGACGAGCAGCCGGGCCGCATGGGGGATCACGAGCCCCACGAAGCCGATCCCTCCGCTGACGGCCACCGTCGTCGCGGTCAGCAGTGCGGTGGCGAGCAGCAGGAGGCGGCGCAGGGACCGGACGTCGACGCCGAGCGCCGTGGCCGTCTCATCCCCGGCGAGCAGGGCGTTCAGGGAGCGCGAGCGCAGCAGGGCGAACACCGAGACGGCCGCGAGGCTGAGGGCCGGAAGGATCAGCTGCGGATAGTCGGCGGCGGAGACGCTGCCGAGCAGGAAGAACAGCACGCTGTAGACGTTCTGGGCCTCGGTGGTGATCGTGAGGAAGTTGGTGATGGCGGACAGCAGCGCGCCGAGGGCTACGCCCGCGAGGATGAGCCGGGACGGCGCGATCACGCCGCCCTGCCGCGCCAGCAGGTACACGAGGGCGGTGGTGATGGTGGCGCCGATGAAGGCCGCGGCGTTCAGTCCGAGACCGGCGATGGCGGTGGAACCTGCGACGATCGCCGTCACGGCTCCCACCCCGGCGCCCGCCGACACTCCCAGGATGTACGGCTCGGCCAGAGGGTTGCGGACGTTGGCCTGGAGGAGGGCCCCGGCCAGGGAGAGGCTCGCCCCCGCGATGCCCGCCAGGAGCGCGCGGGGCAGCCGGAAGCTCCACACGGCCTGGTCCTGGGCGGCACTGAGGGAGCCGTCCGTCATCCACGGCATGCCCGGCAGGAGGTGGCCGGTGATGAGCTGGAGGGCCTGCCACGGTGTGGTCGCGAGCGGTCCGGCCGTCGCCGAGAGGACGAGGACCGCGACGATCCCCAGCGCCAGGGCCGGTGCCAGGAGCCGGAGGAGCGCCGAGCGGAGCCGATGACGCCGTGACGCAGAGGGTTGCTCGCGCGCGGCGGGCCGGTCGGGCGCCGTGGGCGTGCCCGACGCCGCGGGGCCGGAGGGCGTCGAAGAGGACGAGGGCGGGGACGTGGCAGGGGCGGGAAGCCGCGTCGGGGACGAGGTGGTGGAGCCGATCACCCTCGCATCTTACTTTAAATGAGAATCATTAGCATTAACGAAGCCGACGAAGCCCTGGGAGAGGCGTGCGGGGTGAGAGGACGGGGTGACCCTACTGCGGCAGCGGGGTGGAGAAGGCGCCCAGCTCGGAGAGGAGGTCGGTCAGGCGGGCCAGGCCGCCGTCGTCGTCCGAGCCGCCGACCTCTTCGCGAGCTGCGGGCGAGGTGAACATGGCGATGGCCTCGAGGCGGCAGCCGCCGCCGGGCAGTTCGAGGAAGTCGAGGACTTCGAGGACGGGGCCGTGCGAGTCGGCCTCCGCCTCCACCGTCTGCACGATGCGCCACGGCTCGGAGACCTCGTGGAAGGAGCCGTAGAAGGTCCAGTCGTCACCGCCGGCGCCCACGGAGTAGCTCCAGGATCCGCCCGTGCGGGCATCCCAGCGGCGGAACCGCAGCTCGACACCCTCCGGCACCAGCCAGCGGGCCAGCCAGAGCGGGTCGGTGTGCGCGCGGAACACGGTCTCGACGGGCGCGTCGAACTCCCAGACCCTGTTGATGCCACGCAGGCCCTGCCATTCTTCGAGCTGCCGGATGCTCTCCACCTGTTCGTCCTCCTTGTTCTCCTGGAAGTCTGCGGCGGCCGTCATCCAAGGTCAACGAGAGCACTCATCGCGCGGCACAATTCGTCACCGGCGTTCATCCCGGGTCATGCGGCGCAATCCGGGGAATGGTTGACTGGAGTGATGATCCGCGCCATGGCCCCCGCCGATTTCCGTGCCGTCCAGGACCTGGAACGTGCCGCCGGAGAGCTCTTCCGGCAGGCCGGGATGGCCTCGATCGCCGACGACGAACCCTTCAGTGACGCCGAACTGGCCGCCTTCGCGGCGTCCGGCTGGGCGTGGGTGCTGACCGTGCCGGTCGGCGGCTCGGCGCTGGTCCCCGGCGCGGAGGACGCCGCCTCGGACGCCGCCTCGGATCCCGCCACCGAGGTGGCGGGCTACGCCGTCGGCGAGGTGGTGGACGGGGCCGCACACCTGGAACAGCTCAGCGTCGACCCGCGGCACGGCCGGCAGGGACTGGGCGCGAGGCTTCTGGAGCACTTCCGTGCCGAGGCCCGGGATCGCGGGATGCGCCGAGTGACCCTGACGACCTTCAGCGAGATCCCCTGGAACGCGGCCTACTACGCCCGGCTCGGATTCGACGTGCTGCCGCAGGCGGAGTGGGGGCCGGAGCTTCGCGCCAAAGTCGCCGAGGAGGCCGCCCACGGCCTGGACCGCTGGCCGCGCGTGGCCATGGCGGCGGAGCTGTAGGGCGGGATGCCGGCCGCGGGCGCGGACCCCGCCCCCTAGGCCCCGCGGCCCCGCCTACTCGATGCCGGCGAACAGCCGGTTCAGCTCCTCGGTGAGTTCCGCGGCCACGGCCGGGTCGGAGCCGATGGTCTTGCCGTCGAGGTGCTTCACCGGTGCGATCAGCCGGATCGAGGAGATCAGCCACACGGCGTCGGCGTCGAACAGGTCCTCCGGCTCGAGCGGCCCGTAGCCGAGTTCCCAGCCCGCCTCCTTCGCCGCGGTGAACAGGGCGCCCTGCGAGGTGCCCGGGAGGATCCCGGAGTCCAGCTGCGGCGTGACGAGGCGCTTGGTGACCGAGCCGTCGTCGTTCACGTCGCGGTGCGCGAGCAGCACGGTGGACGTCGGGCCTTCGAGCACCCGGCCATCCGCGGACGTGAAGATCACGTCATCCGCGCCGAGCGAGTGCGCGTGCCGCAGCGCCGCCATGTTCACGGCGTAGCTGAGGGTCTTCGCTCCGAGCAGGAGCCACGGGGCGCGCTCGGCCAGATCGCTGTCGTAACCGCGGTCCAGCAGCACGACATCGATCCCCTCCACGCGCTGCTTCTTCCCCAGGGCGGGGGCCGGGCTGGCCTGCACCCACTCGGTGGGGGCGTCCGCACCCTCCACACCGCGCGTGACCAGCAGCTTCACCACGAATTCGTCCACGCCGGGGTGCGATTCGAGGTACTCGTCCACGGCCGTGCCGATCGCCGCGCGCCACACGTCCGCATCGCTGATCGTGAGGTCCAGTGCCGCAGCGGACCCGGCCAGGCGGGCGAGGTGCGCGGGAAGCTTGCGGAGCTTGCCGTCGAGCACCAGGAGCGATTCGAAGACGCCGTCACCACGGGTCGCGCCCAGGTCCGTGGCCATCAGCTGGGGCACGGAGGCATCCGCCACGCGGCCCTGCGGGAAGGCGGGATCGAGGAACACGAGCACGGTGCTGGGGGACGTCGAAGTCATGGGTCCAGCTTAGAGCCGCATCCCCCGGCAGGCCGCGCGCGTCCCGTTGGTGTCCGCTCAGTGTTGCGTGCTCAGTTGTTGCGGGTATTCCGGCCGAACACCCGCAACAACTGAGCACGCAACGTGGACGGAGGCGAGCTTCGCGCAGGGCCGCGCGGGGGACGCCCGCCCTGGAAACGCCCGGGGGCGGATATTCTCAGGGGAGACCGTGGCCGCCCGGAATCATCCGGGACGGGACCACGAACACGACAAGGGGGAGATGCATGCTGCCGTTCAGCCTGCCGGATAACTGGAGCTGGCTGCTCTCCGTCTGGTTGGTCGTCGACATCGTGCTGCGTGTGGTGCTGCTCGGGGTCGTGCCGGGGAACCGCCGGCCGAACACGGCCATGGCCTGGCTCCTGGCGATCTTCCTGGTCCCGTCCGTGGGCCTGCTCCTGTTCCTCCTCTTCGGCACGTTCCGGCTCAGTGGGCGTCGCGTCCGTAAGCTCGAGGACGTCAACCGCCGCGTGCGGGACTCCAGCACCCTCGTGGCGGCCGCCCCGGAAGTGGTGCACCTGCCGCCGTGGCTCGCGTCCGCCGTCGAGCTCAACCGGAACCTGGGGGCCCAGCCGCTCACGGCGGGCAACCGCGTGCAGCTCATCCCGGGCTATCAGGAGTCCCTGGACGCCATGACCGACGCCGTCCGTCAGGCCCGGGACTACGTGAATGTCGAGTTCTACATCATGGCCTATGACGAGGTCACCAAACCCCTCTTCACCGCGCTGGAAGAAGCGGCCGAACGCGGGGTCGAGGTCCGGCTCCTGTTCGACCACATCGGCACCCTGCGCGTGCGCGGCTACCGCCGCCTGCTGAAGATGCTGCGGGGTTCGCAGATCCGCTGGCAGCGCATGCTCCCGCTCCTGCCGCTGGCCGGTCAGTGGCGCCGCCCGGACCTGCGCAATCACCGCAAGATCATGGTGGTCGACGGCGAGGTCGCGTTCACCGGGTCGCAGAACCTCACGGAGCCCTCCTACAACAATCCCAAGCACCGCAAGGCGGGACGGCACTGGGTGGAACTCATGGCCCGGGTGGAGGGTCCCGTGGTGGCAGGGCTCAACGTCGTGTTCGCCACGGACTGGCTGAGCGAGACGGACGAGTCCCTCGAAGCACAGATGCGGTTCCCGGAGCCGGTCCAGGGCGACATCCCGGCGCAGGTGGTGCCGAGCGGCCCGGGCTTCTCCCAGGAGAACAACCTCCGGCTCTTCAACGCGCTCATCTACTCGGCGCAGGAGCGGATCTCCATCTGCAGCCCGTACTTCGTCCCGGACGACTCCCTCCTGTACGCGATCACGACGGCCGTGCAGCGCGGCGTCAAGGTGGACCTGTTCGTCTCCGAGCAGGGCGATCAGTTCCTGGTGCATCACGCCCAGCGGTCCTACTACCAGGCGCTCCTGGAGGCCGGGGTGCGCATCTTCCTTTACCGGGCCCCTGCGGTCCTGCATGCGAAGCACTTCACGGTGGATGACGAGGTGGCGGTGCTCGGATCCAGCAACATGGACATGCGGTCCTTCTCGCTGAACTTCGAGGTCTCGCTCATGATGGTGGGCCCGGAGATCGTGGCGGCGCTGCGCGAGGTGCAGGAGGAGTACCGGAGGAAGTCGCGCGAGCTGTCGCCCGAGGAGTGGCAGGAGCGGTCCGTGCTCTCGAAGTACGTGGACAACGTGTGCCGGCTCTCCGCAGCGCTGCAGTAGCTCCGGCGCTCCGACCCACGGTTTTGTGGTTGACCCACTGAAATGTCCGTGGGTGGACCACGAAAGCGTGGGCGACGCCGGCTGACCCGGACGGCGCCGGGCCGGGAGCGGTCAGCGGGAGGCGGCGCCGTCGTCGTCCGTCGCGGGGTCCGGCGCCGGCGTGTAGACGATCAGCTTCAGCGCCGGGGCGTCCGCGAGCGTGAGCTGGTGGTGCTCGTAGGTGACGGTGCTGCCGTCGAGGTGGTTGAAGCTGCGGGTCCGGGGCGTGAACCCGCGGATGCCGTGCGCCTCCCACTGGGCGCGGAACTCCGGGCTCGACTGCAGGAGCCCCGCCACCAGACTGGCCTTCCGGGCATCCTCGATCCGTGACCCCGTCTCGGCCCGGAACTCGGCGAGGAACTGCGCGCTCGTCTGGTCCCAGTCGGGCAGCAGGGCCCGCACGGCCGGATCCGTGAAGACGAGCCGCAGCAGATTCCGGTCCGGTCCGGAGACCTCCAGGACACGCGGGAACAGGGCACTGTAGGCGTCGTTCCAGGCCACGATGTCCCAATTGCCCTCGAGCGCCAGGGCCGGGTTCGGGTCGATCGCGTCGAGGAGCCGCTGCACGTGCGCGGTCGTCTCCGCGGTGCCGAGGCTGGGCGCAGGAGCGGCATAGCCGAAGGGGGTGAACAGGTAGCGTTCCTCCGCGGGATCCAGCCGGAGCACCGTCGCCAGCGAGGTGAGCACCTCCCGCGACGGGTTGACCTTCCGGCCCTGCTCCAGCCACGTGTACCAGGTCACCGAGATGGCGGAGAGGAACGCGACCTCCTCGCGCCGCAGCCCGACGTCCTTGCCGCGCCCGGCCTGCGGGAGGCCGTAATCGCTGCGCACCGCACGACGACGCCGCGCGGCCAGGAATCCGCCGAGTTCCTTCCGCCAGGCTTCGGCTTCGGTCATGGTGGTCGCCTTTCGGTGGGTCGGCCGGCTCCCGGCTGAGCTTCCTGGTCGAGACAGTGAGTTTCCGCCGAAGCAGTGAGCAGAAGACACTGTTTCGGCGGAAACTCACTGTCTCAGCGGGGTAGAGCCGCGAGGGCCGGTCCGCGAGTTTGGGTCCGTGAGGTTGGCGGCAGGGAGCCCGCTGCCGGTTCGCCGCAGCCTCAGCCATCGAGTACTGATTCTAGTACTCCCACTACCAGAAGCAGCGCCGTCTTGGTGCTGGTCGTTCCAGACGGAAGACTGGGACCATGCCTGCATATCGTTCCCGCACTGTCACCCACGGCCGCAACATGGCCGGCGCCCGCGCACTGCTGCGTGCCTCCGGCGTCGCCAACTCGGACATTGGCAAGCCGATCATCGCCGTGGCGAACTCCTTCACCGAATTCGTCCCCGGCCACACCCACCTCGCGCCGGTGGGCCGGATCGTCTCCGAAGCCATCCACGCCGCGGGCGCCGTCGCCCGTGAGTTCAACACCATCGCCGTGGATGACGGTATCGCCATGGGCCACGGCGGCATGCTGTACTCGCTCCCGTCCCGCGACCTCATCGCCGACTCGGTGGAGTACATGGTCAACGCGCACTGCGCCGACGCCCTGGTCTGCATCTCCAACTGCGACAAGATCACCCCCGGCATGCTTATGGCCGCCCTGCGCCTGAACATCCCCACGGTGTTCGTCTCCGGTGGCCCTATGGAGGCCGGCCGCGTGACTCTGACCGACGGTTCGGTGCGCTCGCTGGACCTGGTCAACGCGATCGCGGACGCCGTGGACGAGTCCATCTCGGACGAGGACATCAACCTCATCGAAGAGAACGCGTGTCCCACCTGCGGCTCCTGCTCCGGCATGTTCACGGCCAACTCGATGAACTGCCTGACCGAGGCGATCGGCCTCTCCTTGCCGGGCAACGGCTCCGTGCTCGCCACGCACACCGCCCGCAAGGCCCTCTACGAGAAGGCCGGCGCCACGGTGGTGGACCTGGTCAAGCGCTACTACGACGGCGACGACGCCTCCGTGCTGCCCCGCTCCATCGCGACGGCCAAGGCCTTCGACAACGCCATGGCCCTCGACATCTCCATGGGCGGCTCCACCAACACGATCCTGCACCTGCTCGCCGCCGCCCAGGAGGCCGGCGTCGACTACGGGCTGGCCGAGATGGACGCCAAGTCCCGCCAGGTGCCCTGCCTGGCCAAGGTGGCGCCGAACGTCGCCAAGGACAAGACCTACTACATGGAGGACGTGCACCGCGCCGGCGGCATCCCCGCCCTGCTCGGGGAGCTGAACCGCGGCGGCCTGCTCCACCAGGACGTCCACTCGGTGCACTCCACGGACCTCAACGGCTGGCTGGACGACTGGGACATCCGCGGTGGCAAGGCCACCCAGGAGGCCCAGGACCTTTGGCACGCCGCCCCCGGCGGCGTCCGCTCCTCCACGGCGTTCTCCCAGTCGAACGTCTGGACCTCCCTGGACACCGACGCCGAGGGCGGCTGCATCCGCGCCGTCGAGCACGCGTACTCCAAGGACGGCGGCCTGGCCGTGCTGCGCGGCAACATCGCCGTCGACGGCGCCGTGGTGAAGACCGCGGGCGTGGACGAGTCGATCTGGACCTTCGAGGGGCCCGCCGTGGTCTGCGAATCCCAGGACGAGGCCGTGGAGAAAATCCTCAACAAGACCGTCAAGGAGGGCGACGTGGTGGTCATCCGCTACGAAGGCCCCAAGGGCGGTCCGGGCATGCAGGAGATGCTGTACCCCACGTCGTTCCTCAAGGGCCGTGGCCTCGGCAAGAAGTGCGCCCTGATCACGGACGGCCGCTTCTCCGGCGGCACCTCGGGGCTCTCGATCGGCCACATCTCGCCGGAGGCCGCCTCCGGCGGCACCATCGCCCTCGTGGAGGACGGCGACCGCATCCGCATCGACATCCCCACCCGCTCCCTGGAGCTGCTGGTGGACCCGGCCGAGCTGGAAGCCCGTCGCGACCGCCTCGAGGCCACGACCGGCTACCACCCGGTGGGCCGTGAACGTCAGGTCTCCGCCGCGCTGCGGGCCTACGCGGCCATGGCGACCTCCGCGGACAAGGGTGCCGTGCGCGACGTCGACGCCCTGTACCGCATGACCTCGCCTCAGCCGGTGGCGCAGTAGTCTCACACCCCTCAGGGCCGGTCGCCCGGCTCCCGAGGTGCTGAGTCCGCTCTGAAGTCCGTGAGTCCGCTGCATCGTGTAGCGGACTCACGGCGTTTCCAGCGGACTCAGCCTGGGGGCCGTGGGTGGTGTGGGGTGCGGAACCGGGCCCGGGGAGCCGGGCGCCGAGGACCGCTGCGCCTACTCCGGGTACTCGGCGCCGAGGGTGCTGAGCACCCCGTAGGCCTTCGTCCGGATCTCCTGGTACTCGTCCTCGGGCACGGAATCCGCCGTGACCGCTCCGCCGACGCCGAGACTCAGCCGCGTGTCCTCGCCGGCGCCGGAGGCGACCAGGGTCCGGATGACGACCGAGAGGTCCACTGACCCGTCGAGCGAGAAGTACCCGAGCGCGCCCGAGTAGATCCCACGGGGCCCGCCCTCCAGACCGTCCAGGATCGCCATGGTGCTGATCTTCGGGGCTCCCGTCATGGACCCGGCCGGGAACGCCGCGGCGACGGCCTCCACGCGGGACGCCCCGGGCCTGAGCCGTGCCCGGATGCTGCTCACCATCTGGTGCACCGTCGCGTAGCTTTCGATGGCGCAGAGCCGGCTCACCGTCACGGACCCGGGTTCGGCGAAGTGGCTGAGGTCGTTGCGGAGCAGATCCACGATCATGATGTTCTCCGCCCGGTCCTTCAGGCTCGTGGAGAGGTCTTCGCGGAGCGCCGCGTCCTCCGCGGCGTCGGCGGAACGACGGCGCGTGCCCTTGATGGGCTCGGCCAGCAGTCCCCCGCCCGCGTCGATCGAGAGGAACCGTTCCGGCGACGTGCTCGCGAGGCTCACGTCCCCGAAGCGCAGCAAGGCCGCGAAGGGCGCCGGGTTCCGCCGCCGCAGGGCCTGGTACGCGGCGGCGACGTCGAAGCCGGGGGCGTCCGCGGTGAGGGTGGTCGTCAGGCAGACCTCGTAGCTGTTGCCCTCGCGGATCTCGTCCTGGCTGGCCAGCACCTTCGCGAGGTAGTCCCGGTGCGTGTCGCGGGCGGTGAAGCGTGGGGCGGGCGACGGTGCGGAGGGGGATGACGGCGTGGATGGTGCGGAGGCCGCGGGCGACGCCGGCGCGGCAGTGGCGGCGGCGGCCGCTGCGGTGCCGGGCGCGGTGTCCGTGGGCGTCCTGGCGGTCTCCAGTGCGCGGGCGACGACGGCCGCCCAGCCTTCACGACCGACCGGACCCGCGCCGGAGGAGGCCGGGGCGGGGGCGGCGCCGTCGTCGGGCTCGGTGCCGGCCAGCTCCAACGCC
This sequence comes from Arthrobacter sp. Y-9, assembly GCF_029690065.1. Classification (NCBI taxonomy): domain Bacteria; kingdom Bacillati; phylum Actinomycetota; class Actinomycetes; order Micrococcales; family Micrococcaceae; genus Arthrobacter; species Arthrobacter sp. Y-9. Next base: position 3,309,503 of record NZ_CP121463.1, on the reverse strand, counting down.
CAGGCGAGGCCTTCCTGATGGTCCAGGACCACGGCGTGATCCGCGAAGAGCAGGCCCGCGTCCGGCACGGCCGTGCCGGAGGTGTCCTGATCCGAGCCGCCGGTCTCGCGCTTGAGCTCGTACCCGAGCCAGCCGAGCCATCCGAGGCGGAACGGGCAGTCGTACCCGGCGGGGGCGGCCGGCAGGGTCTGAGGCGTCCAGGCGGTGGCGAGCCAGCGGAAGAACGGCAGCGGCAGGCGTGCGGACGAGGTGCCGCGGCGGAGTTCCGTGACCCCGCAGCGATGGCTCATGGAGAGTCCGGCGCCCGGGTTGCCCGCCATGATGCTGAAGCGGTTCCGGGTGGCCCCGGGAAGTCCCGCGTCCGAGGAGTCGAGCCAGACGGCGTGGGCGTCGTTCCCGAAGAGTTCCGCGAAGAGGGCCCCGGCGTCCGGTGCCGTGCCTTTTTCGGAGGCCAGAGGTCCGGCCGCGGTGATGCGCAGGGGCCGGGAGGTCAGCGCGCTGCGTTCCGGGGCGAGTTCCGCGTGGAGTGCGGGGTGGTGGCCCAGGAGTTCGAGGACCTCGTCGACGGCGTCGCCGGCCCCGCCCGTCCCGGAACTTCCCGGGCCGCCTCCGCCCGCCGTGTCCCGGACGGTGACATCCACGGACTCCGGCACGGGATCCGTGGCCAGCCAGCGTTCCTCCTGTTCCGCCCAGGTGTCCCAGAAGGGCACGTAGCTCTCGCCGTCGCGGGCCAGGGCGCGGGACTTCCGCTCGTCGTCCGCGCCGGAGACCCAGAGCGTCGCGTCGAGCAGTTCCCGGGCGCCCTCGGCGCAGGCCCCCACACCTTCGATCACGACGATCTCCGCGGCCGGCGTCGTGCGGAGCGGACCGTCCGTGCCGGCGGCCCAGTCCCAGGTGGTCCACTCGGCGTCGTGGCCTGTGGAGAGGGGCGCGAGGACGGTGTCCAGATAGCGCTGGATGCCCTGCTCGAGGCCCTGCCAGCCAGGGTAGATGTCCTCGAGGTGGAACAGGGAGACGGTGCGGTGCTGCCGCAGGCGGGCGCACAGTTCGACGGCGAGGGTGGTCTTCCCGGCGCCGGACCGGCCGTCGATGCCGATCAGCAGGGGCGCCGTGCGAGGTGCGGCCATCACTCGGGCTGGGCCCCGTGCGCCGCCGCGGCCCGGATGTACTCCACGAGCGGTTCCAGCGAGCCGGAGATCATGTCCGCGCACTCGACGAAGTCCCGCTGGTCGCCGTACCAGGGGTCGTAGATGCCGAGTTCGGCCGTGCTCCTGTCGGCCATCGACGGGTCGAAGGACCGGAACATGCGGATCCGGGCGCGGCTCTGCTCGTCCGGCGCCCAGCGCCGCAGCGCCCGGTAGTGGTTCTCGTCCATGGCCAGGATGAGGTCGCGCTCGCGGAACCAGGCGTTGTCCCATTCGCGGGCCACATGCCCGGCGGGGTCGATCCCCAGCGCGCGCAGCTGAGTGGCGGCGCGGTGGTCCATCGAGCGGCCCACCTCTTCGTCGCTGATCCCGGCCGAATCGACGACGACGGCGGCCAGGAACCCGTCCTCGGGGTGCTGCTGCGCGGCCTCCGCCAGAGCGCGGCGCAGCAGGTATTCAGCCATGGGTGAGCGGCAGATGTTGCCCGTGCACACCGTGATCACCCGGAAAGGTTTTTCAGCCATGCTCCAACGGTAGCCGCTCCGCCCGCGACGGCGGGGGCCGGGTGCCGGACGAGGCCCGCGTGACGGCCCCGGACCCTGCCCGGAGCGCTCAGTGCAGGAGCGCCAGCCCCACGCCGAGCAGGACGAAGAGCACCCCGAAGCTCCGATTGAGCACCAGCTGCCCGCGCGCCGAACGGGTGAAGCTGCGCACCGACTTCGCGGCCAGGGCGAAGAAGAACCACATGACCAGGATGTCGATCACCACCACCGTCACCGCGACCACCGCGTACTGCGTGAGCAACGGCTGATCGGCCTTGATGAACTGCGGCAGGAAGGCCAGGAAGAAGACGATCGCCTTGGGGTTCAGCAGGTTCACCCAGAGGCCACGGCGGAACATGCTCCACGCGGGTTCGCCCGCGAGTGCCGCCTGCGCCTCCGCGGTGTGCACCGGCTTGGCCAGGAACTGCCGGATGCCCAGATACACCAGGTAAGCGGCGCCCGCGTACCGGATCACGTTGAACAGGACGGGCGACTGCGAGACCAGCACGCCCAGTCCCAGGGCGACCACCACCACGTGGATCACCAGGGCCGCCTGCTGTCCCAGAATCCCCCAGATCGAGCGGGTGAATCCGACGTTGAGGGCGTTGCTCATGGTGTTGACGGCACCCGCGCCGGGGGTGAGGCTGATGAGCAGCGCTGCGGTGGCGAGAGCCAGCCAAAGGGAGAGTTCCACCCGACAAGAGTAGGGGAGCGCCGGCGACTGGGCAGAATAGAGACATGTCACTGCCGCCCCTGAGAACCAGCAACCCTGCCTCCACTCCCAGGAAGACCGCCGAAGAGCGTGCTCTGCAGGCCGGTGGTGGCGCCCTGATCGTCGGGTTCCTCGCCGGTTTCATCATCTTCTTCGGCGCGCATCCGCCGCTCTCCGGCAGTGGCTCGATCGGTGTCGCAGCAGCGGTGCTCAGCGCCGTCGTCGCGCTCGCGGCCTTCGGCTTCGTGGTGGGAGGCCGCGTGGTCCAGCGGGTGCGCACCGCGGGCCGTCCGCCGTGGCTCTATCTGCTCGACGTCGTCGCGCTGGCCCTCTCCCATGCCGCCCTCGCGTACATGGGGGCCGTGGCGTTGTTCGCGCTGTTCCAGCAGGCGTTCATCGGCCTGACCCTGGACGCGTTCGCCGCCGCGCTGCTCCTGGCCATGACGGCCGGCGCCGCCGCGTATCTGACCGCGGTGAACGCCCAGAACCTGACGACCGAACGCGTCGCCACGCTGCTCGGCGCCTTCCTGGTCATGGGGGTGCTGAACGCCATGATGACCACCCAGCAGGCGGACTGGTGGCAGTCCAACATCAGCGCCCTCGGCACCGCGCACTCCGGGACCGCCTACACCTTCAACATCACCCTGCTCGTGGCGGGCGCCCTGATCGTCACGCTGGCGCACTTCATCCTGGCGGATCTGCAGCACTTCTCGGAGTCCGACGCCGGGGCGGTCGCCTTCACCCAGATCCAGGCCCTGCGACAGCAGGCGGGACAGCGCTGGCTGCGCTTCTTCGGCGCGCGCGGCTGGGCGAAGAACGTGGGACGCGAACGCTATCTGCACCCGAAGCTGCGGCCCGTCTACGGCTGCCTGGTGCTCATGGGGGTCGGGCTCGCGCTCGCGGGCCTGGTGCCCGTGGACGAATCCGAGCTCCTGCACAACACCGGCGCGACCGGCATGGTCGTGGCGTGGGGCGTGCTGGTCATCGCGCTGCCGTGGTGGATCCCCGGACTCGGCTTCACCTTCCACGTGGCCAGCGGCGTCTTCGTGACCGGTGTGGTCGTCTCCGTGGTCCTGTACCTGCCGCTCGGCTATTACAACCTCACGGGCATGGAGCTGATCGCGTTCGCCCTGATCTTCACGTGGCTCATCCTCTTCATCCGCCAGGTGGCCAGTGTGCCGGCCCGGAGCACCGTGCCGGAGCCGACGGCGGTCTGACCCCAGGACCCCGGCCCGCGGTCTGACAGAATGCCGGGAGGAACGACAGGGCGGTGACGGAGCAATCCGGACCGCCGGAAACAAGGAGTTGAGCAGTGTCCCAGGTGCCCCCGAACTATCCGCCGGACTACCCGCCCACCGGCCCCGGGCCCTACGGTTCGCAGCCGGCCCCGGTCTACCTGACCTTCCCCGCGCCGCAGCCCAAGGGGAACTCGATCGCGTCCCTGGTCCTGGGTCTGAGCAGCATGTTCTTCGGCTGGACCTTCCTCGTGCCGATCGTCGGGCTCGTGCTCGGCATCGTCGGCTCGCGGAAGGAGCCCGCGGGCAAGGGGATCGCAGTCGCGGGCATCATCATCAACAGCATCATGCTGGTGGGCTGGGCGATCGTGCTGTTCTTCATGATCGGGATCTTCACCCTGATGTTCACCGCCGGGGCCTCCGGCTTGCAGAGCCAGTAGCGCCGCGGCCTGGCCGCGGCGCCAGGCTCCCCGGCAGGGCGCGGCCCGCGCCGTGGCGCGCCGCGCGGTCAGGCCCTCAGCAGCACCTCGCCGTTCGGCATGACGAGCCAGCCGTCGCTCGTCTCGCCCCAGCGGTGCCAGCCCGCGGCGATCCGCTCCAGACCGGTCTGCGTGGCATAGCCGTAGGAGAGGGCCTGCTCCCCGAGAGAGGAGTGCACCACCCGCTCCGCCCAGACGCGGGCCAGCCAGCGGCGCTGCTGAGCGGTGGCGTAGGTCCAGTTGCTGCTGCTCGGGGCGACGTCCGTGAAGCCGGCCGCCTGAGCCCAGGACACCAGGTGCCGTCCGCCGTCCGGTTCGGCCTGATTGTGCCGGGCCACCTTCTGGTACATCTCCATCCATTCGTCCAGCTCCGGGATCTCGGGGTACCAGAAGATGCCATGGAAGTCGGCGTCCCGCACGGCCACGAGGCCGCCGGGCTTGGCCACGCGGCGCATCTCCCGCAGGGCGGCCACGGGATCCGTGAGGTGCTGGAGCACCTGGTGGGCGTGGACCACGTCGAAGGTGTCGTCCGGGAAGTCCAGCGCGTAGATGTTGCCGGAGACGAAGGCGACGTTCTCCACGCCACGGGTGCGGGCGAGTTCCGCGGCCTGTTCCACCACCTCCGGCGCGCGGTCCAGTCCGGTGACCACGGCGGGGGCGACCAGCTCCGCGAAGTCGCACGTGATGCTGCCGGGGCCGCAGCCGACGTCGAGCATGGTCACGCCGGGGGTGAGGTGCTCCAGAAGGTAGCCCGCGCACTCCCGCGCGGTCCTGCTGGCATGGGCCCGGACCACGGAGGCGTGGTGGCCGTGAGTGTAGACGTCGTCCTGTTCCTGCGCGCTCATGCAGACACCGTACTCCCGGGGGTGACGAGGGGGAATGGGTGTCCGGTGGAAGGAATTCCGGAAGCGATTGGCTATGTGGTCATGGGTGCCTTATGATGCATTGCCGTGACGTCCCACCAGGCGTCCGCTAGGCGAGGAGAGGCAGGCCACACATGGCAACCGACTACGATGCAGTGCGCTCTGATGTTGCGGAGATCCAGAACGAGTCCCTTGAGGCGCTGAAGACCGTCAACTCGGGCGATGCCCGCAGCGTGGTGCGTGAGCTCGACGAGGCGGACACCTCTGATGGTGTGGATGTCCCTGATGTGGACCTCAGCAATGAGGAACTCACCGTGGTGGTCATCCCGGAGCGTGCGGATGAATTCACCTGCGCCTCCTGTTTCCTGGTCCGGCACCGCTCGCAGATCGCACGAGAGAAGAATGGCCTCGTGTACTGCGTCGAGTGCGAAGGCTGATCGACTTCCCAGCGCCCGTGCCGGTTTCCGGCGCGGGCGTTCTTGTGTGGTCAGGAGCCGCGGATGACCTCCGGACGCACGACGACGGGACGCGGCGATGACTGACACCCCGGCCGCGCTGCTGCGCGCCTCCGCCGTGGGAGCCCAGGTGGGCGAGCGCTGGCTCGTGCGCCCGACCACCTTCACCGTACGGCCCGGGGAGATCGTGGCCCTCACGGGGCCCAACGGTTCCGGCAAGACCACGCTGCTGCGGCTGGCGCTGGGCCGGCTCGACCCCACGACCGGGACCCTCGACCGCCGGGTGGACCTGGGGGACGGGGCCCGGGGCATCGCCGCCATGACCGGCCCGCCGCCGTTCTACGCCCGCCTGACGATCGCCGAACACCTGGATCTCGTGGAGACCTCCTGGGCCGGTGCGGGCGGCATGGCCCTTCCCCTGGACGAGGTGCTCGAAGCCCTGGACCTGGCCCGGCTGGCCGACCAGTACCCGGATGAGCTGTCCTCAGGGGAGCGTCAGGGGATCGGCCTCGTGATGGCGTTCGCCCGCCCCGCCGCGCTGCTCGTTCTGGATGAACCCGAACAGCGTCTGGATGCCCGGCGCCGTCAGGTCATCGCCGAGCTGATGCTGCGACGACGCGATCTCGGGACCGGCGTCCTGCTGGCCACGCACGACCCGCGACTCGTGGACCTGCTGGGCGCCCGCGAGGTGGTGCTGGCCCGCGAGCAGGAGGGGAACGCGTGGGCGGACGACGACGAGTCCGGTGACATCTCCGACGCCGACCCCGGCGGCGGAGCGCTGTGAGCGCCTCGCCCGACCCCGCCGCATCACGCGACCCAGACACGTCGCCCGCCCCGGCCGTCTCGCCCGCCCAGTCGGGCCGCCGGCAGCTCCAGGCCGTCAGGGTGCTGCTCCGCGGCGCGTCCGAGGACGGCCGCTGGTACCCCTGGTATCTGGCGGCTCTGCTCCTGGGGCTGGTCATCGGTCCGGGCGTCTGGTCGGTGGTGCTCGTGCTCGCCGGGCCGGTCGCCCCGCTCTCTTCGGCCGGAGTGCTCGGCCTCGTCGCAGGCCTGGAAGCGCTCCTGGTCCTGGCCGCCGTGGCGACCCCCGCCTACCTCGGCCCGGTGTGGAGTTCCGCCGAGGAGATCCATTACCTGGCCGCGGGACCCTTCGGCGTCCGGGCCACGCTCGGCGCCCGCACGCGGCTCATCCAGGGGTGCGCGGTGCTCTTCGCGCTGGTCCTCGCTGCGCTGCCGGTCCTGGCCTGGTGGCAGGGGAACGGCGAAGCCCCGGGACTTCCGGGCATCCTCGGGACGGCGCTTGGCGTGGGACTGATCGGCGGGCTCGTCTCGGCCCTGCTGGCATCTCGCAAGCAGAGAGGTCCGGCCGGCCTGACGATCCCGCGTCTCGAGGATCTGACCGCCGCACGGGACGTCGCACTCGCCGGACTCATGACCGGGGACAACCGGTCCCTCGCCGCCGGGATCCCGCGGCGCGGGCCACGCCGGACAGGCCGCGCCTTCCCGGCGGGTCTGCTCGCGCGATCAATCGCCATCGACCTCCGCTATCTTCGACAGGATCCGTGGGGCGTGGGGCTCGCGCTCGTGCTCCTGGTGGCCGGCGCGGTGGCACTGGCTTTGGTGGGAGCGACTCCGGCGATGCTCGCGGTGGTGCTGCTGCTCGCGCAGGCCGCCATGACCCGGCTGAGCGGCGCCCTCGGCGATGTCGCGGATACCGTGGGGTACGACGTCGTCGTGCCGCAGCCGCTGCCGGCCCGGCTGCTGGCTCACGCGGCGCTGCCGCTGATCGTCCTGCTGGCAGCCGTCGCGGCGCCGGTCCTCGCCGTCGATCCCTCCCGCCTGGCGCCCGCTCTTCTGGTGACGGCCTGCGCCGCGCTGATCCGGTTCGCGAGCCTGGGAGCGGCGGGCCTGCCCGCCCAGTACCTCACGCCGGTGAGCACCCCGGTGGGTGACACGACCGCGGTGTTCATGGTGCTGTGGCTGCTCAGGCCCGTGATCCCGGCGGTGTGGCTGCTCTGGGCGGGAACGCGCTTCCCGTCGGGCACGGTGCTCGGGGTCCTGGCGGTGGGGCTCGGGGTGCTGTCGCTCCTCCGGTTCGCCGGGCTCGCTTCCCGACGCTGACGGGCCCCGGTCAGGCGCGACAGTCAGGACCGCCGGTCAGGCCCGCCGGTCGTGTGGCGGGATCGCGTAGCGCGGGCTGCTGTAGATCCTGAGAGCGAGACCCATGACGCATCCCGCCACGAGCAGTGTGGGGACGATGAGGAAAAGCGGTGACACCTGTCCGTCCCGGTCCGTCGCGATGACCGAGGCCACCATGACCCAGCTCAGCAGCAGGAGCACCAGCAGATTCACCACGCCCAGATCCCGGGTGAGGTTGCGGGCCAGGAGGGCACGGTTCGCCGGCCGGAACCAGTACTCGGCGTTCGGCACGTTGACCATGCCCGGCGGGAGCCGGAAGATCCAGTGCGGCGCGGTGGTCAGGAGCAGCGTGATCCCCGCCGCCACCGCGGACAGCGTGAGGACGAAACGTCCTTTGGTGTCCCAGCGGTTGACCGTGCCGTCCGCCCCGAAATGGCCCGGCACGGCGTCCGGCGCCACGGTCAGGAACCACACGACCGTGGCGGCGAACACCAGCAGGCCCGCGCCGGTCAGCAGCCGGCCGGTGCGGACCTGGTGGTCGGCGTGTGTGTCGTGTCCCGCGTCATTCCCCATGGTGGGAGCCTAGCCCCGGTCGGGATCCTGCCCGTCGTTCACCGCGGCGGTGACGCGCGCGACGAACAGCGCGAACGCGTCCAGCCAGCCGCGCAGGAACTCGGCGGTGCCCTCGTTGGTGACGGTGCCGTCGTCGTCGATCAGGCCGGGCGTGAAGTGGATGTACGCCTCCGGGCTGGCGAGCTCGGGGGAGTTCACGAACGAGAGGATGCTCCGCAGGTGCTGCTGCGCCACGGCCGTGGAGATGTTGCCCGGCGAGGCGCCCGTGACCGCCGAGGGCTTCTTCGCGAACGAGTTGCTGCCGTAGGGGCGGGAGGCCCAGTCGATGGCGTTCTTGAGGGAGCCCGGGATGGATCGGTTGTACTCCGGGGTGACGAAGATGAGCGCGTCGGAGGCCTCGATCCGCGCCTTGAAGTCGCGGGCGACGGGCGGGAAGGTCTTGTCGTAATCCTGGCTGTAGAGCGGGAGGTCCTTCAGGGGGATCTCCTCGAGCTGCAGCTGCTCCGGCGCCAGTTTCTCGAGCGCCCTGGCGAGTTTCCGGTTGATCGAGGTGGATGACAGCGAACCCACCAGAACGCCGACCTTGAACGTCATGTCATGTCCTTTCAGAACGATTCACGGCTGAATCCCCCTCTGCCACGCTAGGCCGGGATGGCGTCCTGGTCCAGAGGCGCTGCGGGGTGGAAATCATCCCTCGTGCCGGGCGCGGTCCGGACGTACGCTTGGAAGACGTGGGCTCTGCCCGGGCCCACTCCGGACCCTCGAGAGGATGCCCCATGTCCAGCATCACCAATTGCCTCTGGTTCGACGGCCAGGCGGAGGAAGCCGCCGAGTTCTACGTCTCCGTGTTCCCCGACTCCTCCGTGACCGCGGTGTCCCGCTACGGCGAGGGCGCCCCGTTCCCCGCCGGGACGGCGCTGACGGTCGAGTTCCAGCTCAATGGGACCCCGTATCAGGGCTTGAACGGCGGCCCGCAGTTCAGCTTCAACGAAGCGATCTCCTTCTCCATCAGCTGCGCCGACCAGGCCGAAGTCGACTACTACTGGGACAAGCTCACAGCCGACGGCGGCTCCGAGGGCCAGTGCGGCTGGCTCAAGGACAAGTTCGGCGTCTCCTGGCAGGTGGTGCCGCAGGCGCTCGGCTCGATCATGTCCCGCGACGACGCCGCGGGCGTGGGTCGCGCCATGCAGGCCTTCATGGGGATGCAGAAGTTCGACATCGCGGCGCTTGAAGCCGCCTACCGGGGGGAGTGACCGTCATGCCCGCCCTGAAGAACTGCATCTGGCTGGACGGCACCGCCGAGGAGGCCGCGGACTTCTACGTCTCGGTGTTCCCGAACTCCACGCGCGGCATCACCACCCGCGTGCTGGAGGGCTCACCCTTCCCCGCGCCGTTCCCGCCCGGCACCGCGCTCACGGTGGACTTCACCCTGGACGGCGCGGCCTTCCAGACCCTCAACGGCGGCCCGATGTTCAGCCCGAGCGAAGGCGTCTCCTTCGTCATCATCACGAAGGACCAGGAGGAGACGGACCACTACTGGGACGCCCTCACCGCCGACGGCGGCCTGGAACAGCCGTGCGGCTGGCTCAAGGACAAGTTCGGGGTGTCCTGGCAAGTGGTCCCCGCCGAAGTGGATGCCATGACCGCGTCCACGGACACTGCGGCGTCCCTGCGCGCCATGAACGCCCTGATCACGATGACCAGGATCGACCTCGCGGCGATGCAGGCGGCGTATCGCGGAGACTGACCCTGCCGCCGTCGTCGTGCACGGCTGCGCCTCCCGGCGCGCACCGGGAGGCGCAGCCCTGCGTCAGGCGCCGACGATGGTCCCGACGATGCCGAGAATTCCCAGGACGGTCATCACGACGACGGTGAGCCAGCCGAGAGTGTTGCTGAGCCGTCCGTTGACCTGGTCTCCCATGAGTTTCCTGTCGCGGGCGATGAGCATCGTGATGATCAGGAAGGGCGCCGCGGCGATCGCGTTGATGGTGGCTGAAAGGACCAGGAGCTGGATCGGGTTGCTGAAGATGAGGCTCAGGATCGTGCCGAGGGCCGCGCCGACGAGGACCAGCGTGTAGAACACCGGGGCTTTGCGGGGCGATGTGTCGAGGTCCCAGTTCTTGTTCAGCAGGCCGGACAGGCCGGCCGCGCCGGAGGACGCGAGCACGGGGATGGCGAGGATGCCGGAGCCGATGAACCCGAGGGCGAAGAGCAGTTTGGCGAAGGGGCCGGCGATGGGTTCCAGGGCCTTGGCGGCGTCGTCCGCCGACCCGATCTCGGTGCCGGTCTGTCCGAGGGTCGCCGCCGTGGCCACGATGATCGCGAACATGATCAGGACCGAGAACGCCATGCCGGTGAAGACGTCGACGCGGGCGAGGCGCTTTTTGTTCTTCGTGTCCTGTGGTCCGCGTTCGTTGAGCCCGGTGGCGTCACCATCCGAGGACTCGGCTTTGAGATCCTCCACGCGGTTGGCGCTCTGCCAGAAGAACAGGTAGGGCGAGATGGTGGTGCCGAAGATCGCCGCGATCAGGGCCCAATAGCTGAGGTCCCAGTGCAGGCGGGTGGCGAGGAGCCCGTGGAGGATCTCACCCCAGTCCGCGTGGACCGTGAAGAGGACGGCGACGTAGGCAAACAGGGCGAGGCACAGCCACTTGAAGATGCGCTCGATGGTGGCGAACGATCCTTTGGCGAGAGTGAACGCGATGCCCGCACCGGCGATCAGATTCCAGAGGAAGGCCGGGCCGGCGCCCAGCATCTCCATGCCTTTGCCGACGGCGAGGGTGTCTGCGGCGAGGTTCACGACGTTCGCGATGATGAGTGCGATCAGCAGGATGGCGATGAGCAGGCGGAGTCTGCTGGAGAACTTCTCTCGGGCCAGGGCGCCGAGGGACTTCCCCGTGGCGAGAGCCGTGCGGTCGCAGATCTCCTGCACCGCCATCATGAGCGGCAGGGTGGCGGGCACGGTCCACAGGGCCGAGGCCTGGTAGGTGGCGCCTGCCTGCGCGTAGGTGGCGATGCCCGAGGGGTCGTCGTCGGAGGCTCCGGAGATCAGCCCGGGGCCGAGTGCTTTGAGGTACTTTTTCGCGCCGTGCGGTTCGTTCTCTTGGTCCGCACGGTCGGATTCATGTCCGGGAGTGTCCGCGGCCACGGTGTCCTCCTGTGGATGAGGTCGCGCCCCGGCGACCGAGCCGGATGAGGGCGCACGGGATCAGGACGAGGAGGCTGACGGCGTCGACCGGGTCGACGCCGTCAGCCGGCGGAGCCGAACGGCTACGCGGCGTGCTGCAGTGAGGGAGTGAGGCCGGCGCTGTCGATGCGGCGCACCGGGCGCTCCTGCGGCGCGGCATGGCGCCACTTCCTGAAGGGGGCGAGATCTTCGGCCATGGAGCGGGATGTGATCTGGACGTTCAGGCGGCGGCGCTTCGCGTCCCGGGCAGCCGCCAGGTAGAACGCGCGCCGTTCCCAGGGGGAGCGGAGGCCATTGGCGCGGCAGAGGAAGAACCGCAGCGTGGTTCCTTCGATGCGGTACTTGACGACGCCCTGGACGATGCCGTCCCGATAGATCTCGTACTGATTCTGGACCGGGTTGTCCACGATGTTCCAGGTCTTGCTGACGATTCGCATGCTCTCTCCTTGTCACGGGTTTGAGGCGAGTTGCCTGCTCGGTGTGGAGGGGTGTCATGGTCGCGAACGCTCTGGACGCCTCGCTTGATTAAAAACCTAGTTCCTCGAACTATCTATGTGCAAGAGGGAGGTTTCCGCCAGGAGCTCGGCCGCCTCTCTTGAAAACGTAGGGGTTCGATCGGCCGGGCGGCAGGTCTACAGTGGAAAGGGGGTTCACTAGTTCGTTTACCGAATTTTCCAGACGGGAAGGTCTTGCCGATGGTTCTGGAAGTGATCAACCGGAGCTGGCTCGAGGGTGGGCGTGAAGACCACGTTCTCAATTCCCTGCACCTGCTCCGTGAATTCCGTGAGGTCGAGACTGGCGCCCGGGAGTCCTTACGGGCGGATCTGAACATCAACGACAACGACCTGGAAGCGCTGCGCTTCGTCGTGGACGAGTCGGCTGATCACGACGTCACGCCGAAGCAGATCGGGGCTCACCTGGGCATCACGTCCGCCTCGACGTCGGGCTTGGTGGAGCGTCTGATCTCGGCCGGGTATCTCACGCGCAAGGTCGACCGGCACGATCGCAGGGCGCGTATCCTCCACGCCACGGCAGACGCCCGCGTCATGCTGGACTCCGGTCTGCAACGTCAGGTCAGCGCCCTGCTCTCCGCAGCCGGCGCCTTCACGGAGGAGGAGCTGGCCACGGTCGAGAGGTATTTGGGAGCGCTCATCGAAGCGCTCTCCGAGTTCGATCCGCACCCGGGGCGGGACACAGCGAAGTGACGGCAGCCTCGCCCGAGGTCCCTTGCGCTCCCGCTCGGGTCGAAACCGAGTCGGGCGGGCCTGGCGCGTCCCGGCAGCTCTCAGGTGCATCCCGTAGAGTCGAGAAACGAGGGAATGGTGCCCCGATATCGAGGGTCGCGCCGAACCTCCCAGCCATTGGCGGCACTGAATGAACACTGACCTCCTCTCGCGCCCCGCGCGGAGCAACCCCCTGGTGGAGCGATTCGTCGCTCTTCAAACGCAGATGAAATCCGATGGGCTTCTGGTTCGCCGCCGGGGCTTCTACCTCACACTTTTTTCGATCCTGATCCTGGCTTATGGCGCTGCATGGGCCGGCTTCGGCCTGCTGGGTGATTCCGGGTTCCAGATCCTGATCGCGGTCGGTCTGGGCGTGCTGATGACCCAGTTCGGCTTCCTGGCCCACGAGGCGGCGCACCGCCAGATCTTCTCCACCTGGAAGGCCAACGACTGGTTCGCGCGCCTCGTCGCAACAGGGCTGTCCGGCATCAGTTACGCCATGTGGCAGCAGAAACACACCCGGCACCATTCGACGCCGAACATGATCGGCAAGGATCCCGACATTCGCCCCGGTTTCGTGGCCTTCTACGATCAGGCGGCTGCAGCGAGGCCGAGGGCACTGCATTTCATCGCCAAGGGGCAGGGCTACTTCCTCTTCCTGCTGCTGCCGTTCCTCGGCATCAGCCTGCAAGTGGACTCCTACCGTCACCTGTTCAGCAGAGGGCGGGTGGACCGGCGCGCCCTCGAACTGGCGATTCTCACCATCAGGACCTGCGCGGTTCCGGCACTGGCGTTCATCTTCCTCCCGCTGCCCCTGGCCATCACCTTCGTCCTGGTCCAGCAGGGAGTCTTCGGTTTCTACATGGGAGCCACCTTCGCCCCGAACCATAAAGGAATGAAAGTGTACGCTGCGGGGGATCGGGTGGACTTTCTGACCAGGCAGGTCCGGTCCTCACGGAACATCACGGGGAACTGGGCCATGGATGTGCTGATGGGCGGCTTGAACTACCAAATCGAGCACCACCTGTTTCCCACCATGCCTCGGCCTGCCCTCCGACGCGCCGCAGCGATCGTCCGACGTACCTGCGCCGAGGAGAACATCCCGTACACCACGTCGACGCTGCTCGCTTCCTACGGGACCGTCATCAAGTATCTCAACGAGGTCGGCTATGGCCGCGGGTCGGTCTTCGAATGCCCTGTCGCGCAGACACTGCGGCGGCCGGCTCTCACGAGCTGAACGGACGCTCCACGGCCCGGTGCCCAGGAGGCGCCCGCCCATAGACCCATCTTCGCTCCGTGCCGGTCACGGTGGGATGATTCAAGGGGGATCACGGCATGGCGCCCGGACGGATCGGACCTCTCGGGCCAGGTGAGCGGAGGCGCGGATGCGCACGTTCGGAGTCGAAGAGGAACTGCTGATCGTCTCGGCGGACAGCGGGTGGCCGCTGCCTCTCGCCCGCGCCGTTCTCGACGCCGCGACGCGCTCCGGTTCGTTGCCCGGGCCGGGTCTCACGACGGAATTCAAGCAGGAGCAGATCGAGGTCAACACCAGGCCGTGCGAGACGGCGGAGGAGCTGCGGGCCGAGATCGTGGCCGGCCGTTCGCTGGCCGACGCTGCGGCCCGCACCGTCGGCGCACGGATCGCCGCCTCGGGAACCCCGCCGCTGATGCATACGACGCAGACGGAAGGCGACCAGCGGTACTCCGCCATGTCCCGGCGCTTCGGCATGGTCGCCCGGGAACAGATCACCTGCGGATTGCACGTCCACGTCTCCGTGGATTCACGGGACGAGGGTGTCGCGGTCCTGGACCGGATCAGACCCTGGCTCCCGGTGCTCCTCGCCCTCAGCGCCAACTCGCCCTTCTGGAACGGCGAGGACACGGGCTTCGCCAGCTACCGCACCCAGATCTGGAGCCGCTGGCCGTCGGCGGGGCCCGCAGAGCTTTTCGGCACCGCGGCCGGATACGACGCGACCATCGCGCGGCTGATCCGCACCGGCGTGCTGCTGGACGAGGGCATGGTGTACTTCGACGCACGGCTCTGCCGGCACCAGCCCACCGTGGAGGTGCGGATCGCCGACATCTGCCTCCGGGCCGACGACGCCGTGGTGCTCGCCGCAGCCGTGCGGGCACTGGTCGAGACGGCAGCCGCGGAGTGGCGGGCGGGCATCCCCGCTCCGGCCGTCCCGACGGACACGCTGCGGCTGGCCGATTGGCAGGCGAGCCGCTTCGGGCTGCGGGGAGAACTGCTCGACCCGGCCACCGGCGATCCTCGCCCCGCGGCCGCCGTCGTCGAGGACTTCACGGATCACCTCGACGTGGCGCTCGACGGCGCCGGCGACCTGCCGCTCGTCCGCGCCGGGATCGCGCGGATCCTGGAGCGCGGCTCGGGGGAGCGTCTGCAGCGCGAAGCCTATGAGAGCGGACGCGCCTCCGACGTCGTCGCGGCGATCGTCGAAGCCACCCACGCTTCCAGCGGGCAGACCGAACGCGAGCCGCTGGACTGAACGCGTTCCGAGTGCGGTTCAGTTCTCCGGTTCAGCCGCGGTCGGTTCTGCTGGAGGCGCTCGCCCTCAGGGCCTCGGGGTGGTGGGTGAAGCGGGCCGCGAGGCCGGCGATGTAGGACGCTCCCTCGGATCGGTAACCCTTGATTTCCGCTGCTGTGAGGCTGACGCGAACGGTTCCCCGGTCGCTCGCCATTGTCAGCACGAAGCTGGCGCCGTCGCTGTAAAGTGTCCACCTCAGGGGATCGCTCTCGATCCGCTGCAGACCGTTTAGGCCCGCCGCTGCCCCAGAAGGCGAGGACGCCTGGTCGGCACGACGTCGGCGATCACTCATCATCGATCTTTGGGCGCCGGAGGGCGGTAGAAGATCGCGAGCTGGCCCACCGCGCCGACGACTCCGAGGAAGACCGCGATGAGCAGTCCCGCCCAGCCGCAGAGGAGGCCGGCGATCCCGGTGCCGGTGAACACGTGGTCCACGCTGAGCCGCCCGGCGCCGAGCGTCGCCACGGTCACCGCCGTCGCGCCGAGGACCAGGTTGTACTCCCATCCGCCCTTGGTCGCGAAGAACCCGTGCCGGTGGACCGTCCAGAACGCGACGACCATCAGAGCGACGTAAGCAGCCCCGGCGAGCGGGGTGAAGAGCCCGAGGGCGAGCGCGATCCCGGCCGCCGTCTCGGTCGACCCGGCCATGATCGCGTTGAACCTGCCCGGTTTCATGCCGATGCTGTCGAACCAGGCGGCGACCTGCCCGATTCCGCCCTTGCCGAAGAACTTCTGGAAACCGTGGGCGGCCATCGTGATTCCCACGACGAGGCGCAGGAAAAGGATTCCCGCATCGAGTGCGGCGCTGTCGGCGATCATGGACACAACGTACCGCAGACGGGGTCCGCGCCGGCGGGAGGGAGCGAGTCCGTGCGGTCACGTTCATGCTCGGGGCTGAACCCGTGCGGTCGCGGCGAACACGGCCCCGCCTCACGCCGTCGCGCGCTCCCGCCACCAGGCCACGGTCGCCCGGGCGGCTTCGTCCAGCGGGGTCGACCCGAACCCGAGCAATGCCTCGCTCGTGCTCGAATCCATCACGAACGGCGCCGTGAACTGATACTCCAGCTCGTTCAGCTCCCGGATGGACGGCATCACCAGGCCCAGCCCCTTCATGAGCCGGCGGGGCAGCACTGCGACCTTCGCGGAGGGGACGCCGGCCGCCGTCGCGAAGGCTTCCGCCATCTCGCGCTGCGTCAGCGCTGGCCCCGTCGGAGCGTGCAGCACGCGGTCCCAGAGGGATTCGTCGCGGGCGGCGGCGATCATGGCGGCCGCGTAGTCGGGCACGTAGGTGAAGGAGTGCGGCTGGTCGGCCGACCCCACGACGCGCACCGTCTTCGCCGCCAGCACGAGCGGGACCATGCGCTCGCCGGCGTGGGCGTTCAGCGCCTGCGGACCGAAGTAGTCGCTCGCCACGATGCTCACGGTGTGCGCGGGGTGGGCCGCCCGGGCCGCGAGCAGCTCGGTGCGCACCCCGCGCTTGCCGCCGCGGGCCTTGCGCGGGCTGTCCTCGCGCATGACGCGGTCCGGCTCGCTGTATGAGTACAGGCTTTCGGGGAACACGACGACGGCCCCCGCCTCCGCGGCGGCATCCAGCACCGCGCGCTCGGCCTGCGGCAGTTCGGCGCGCCAGGCCTGCTCCGTGTAGGCGCTGCTGTGCATGCAGTGGAAGACGGCCCGCACGCCGTCGAGTTCCCGCGCGAGGGATGCCGGGTCTCCGGCGTCGCCCCGCACGCGGTCGATGAGCGGGTGGTCCGGGCCGGAGCCGGAACGGGTGAGCAGGCGGACCCGTTCGCCCTGCTCGGCGAGCTGGGACGCGACCGTCCAGCCGATGGGGCCGGCGCCGATGACGAGGTAGGTGCTGGGGTTCTGGGACATGGTGTTCTCCTGGGGCGGAAGTGAAGGTGGATGTGAAAGCGAGAGCACCGCTCTCTGAATCCAGAATGAAGCCCTGCCGGACGGAAGTCAAGAGCACTGCTCTCAAAAGTTGACGCTGCTCTCGGAATCGGACAGCATGGGTCCATGCCGGACACCTCAGCCCCTCGCGCCGACCGCACCCCCGGGCCTCGTGAGCGCGCCCGGGCCCGCACGATCGCCGACATCGTGAGCCTTGGGCGGAAGCATCTCGCCGAACAGGGGGCGGCGGCCCTGTCCCTGAGGGCGGTGGCGCGGGACCTCGGCGTCGTCTCCTCGGCCGTGTACCGCTATGTCGAGAGCCGGGACGAACTGCTGACGCTCCTGCTGATCGACGCCTACAACGAACTGGGCGACGCCGTCGACGCGGCCGTGAACCAGGTGCCGGACGACGATTTCCGCGAGCGGTTCCTGACCCTCGCACAGGCGGTCCGCCGCTGGGCCGTGGCGGAACCCGCCTGTTACGCGCTGCTGTTCGGCAGCCCGGTGCCCGGGTACCAGGCGCCGGGGGAGCGGACCATCGAGCCCGGGACCCGGGTGGTCCTACGGCTGGTCGGGATCCTCGACGCGGCCCACCGCGCCGGTGCGCTGCGGGATCCGGGGGAGGCCGGCGTCGTGTCAGACGCCCTGGCCGGCAACCTCGCCGCGGTGCGCGATGAACTCGGGCTGGAACTGCCGGATGAGCTGCTCGCCCGAGGTGTCCTGGTCTGGACGTCAGTGTTCGGGGCGGTCAGCTTCGAGGTGTTCGGGCAGTACGGGCCGGACACCTTCCCCGCCCGGGAGGAGCTTTTCGCGCATCAGATGCGGACGCTGGCCGATGTCGTCGGGCTGTAGCGCGGCCACGACCTCCTCGATCCAGGCCCAGAGGCCCGGGTCGGCGGTCAGCAGGGGTGCGGCAGAGTAGGCGAGCACGGTTCCGTCGGCGACTTCGAGGTCCCGCGCGTGACGCGTCAGGAGGTCCAGGCGTGGTCCGGTGAGAAAAGCTGCGGCCTCCGCGGCGCGCTCCGCAGGCGCCCACAGCTTGAACGCCGTGCCGTCCGCGCTGCTCACGGTGGACGCCCCGAACGACGACGGTGGCGGGACCAGGTGCCGCCGCAGGATGCCGCGCGCTCGCGCGGGTTCGAGGACGAGCGGCGGGAGCGGCCCGCCCGTTCTGATCGCGAGGTAGCCGCCGTCGAAGATGCGGGTGTTCCGGCCCCGGCCGACGACGAATCGGTAATTGCCCACTTCCACGGGCCGATGGGCGGTCCAGCGCAGAGCCTCGGTGGTGCTCTGTTGAGTGCCTTGTCCGAAGAGCAGCCCGGGCAGCCGTGGGGCCGGCTGATCGAACAGGAAGGTCCGGTGGTTCGCCGCGGCGAATCGCTGCAGGCGATGCCGCAGGGTGGCGCGTTCGCGGGCTTTGCGGCGCAGAGCGAGGGCCATCCAGAGGCGCACGCCCGCCATGGCCAGGGCGATGACCAGCAGCGTCAGCGCGAGCCGCCGACCGCCGCCGGGGTCCAGGGGGAAGGCCCACCAGGTCGCTCCTGCTCCGGCGCCCAGGAAGACGAGGGCCAGCAGGAAGACGACCAGTGCGGCCCCGGAGCGAGGCGGATCCGGAACCTCCGAGGGCGCGAGCGGTTCCGTAAGGGCGCTCGCGTCCAGAGGGGATTCCATGGGACCACCGTAGCGGGAGCCGTGCCGTGTGAGGCAGGGAGTGGTCCTGTCGGATTCCGCGCTCTGATTCATTCCCGGCGCGGCAATATCCCCGCCGGGAATGAAGTCGCGCACCGGAACCGGAAGTCGGCGTATGGCGCGCACGGTGGTCATGACTTGACCCGCTCAGCGCGGGCTGGTTCCGTGGCGAGATGATCACGGTGCAGGACGTCACTCCAGGGTTCCGCGAGAGAGGGCTCCGTGCCCTCACCTTCAACGGCGGGGCCGTATGACCCGGCTCGCCGTGGTGTCCGGGACGGGTCGGGGCCTCGGGCGGGCCATCGCGGAGGAACTGCTCGACGTCGGCTGGTCGGTGATCGGTCTGGAGCGTCCGCCGGGAGCACGGCGTGAACCGCGGGCCGGTCTGACGGTGCTCCAGCACGATGTGCGGGCCGACGTGCCCGAGGATCTGATGGCGGCCGTCGGGGAGCGCCCGGTCGATCTGCTCGTCAACAACGCGGCGCAGGGCGCGCCCGGCGGCGGTGTCCAGCACGCCGATCCGGACCTCGTGCTCGCGAGTCTCGACGTCGCCGTCGCGGGTCCGATGCGGCTCGTCGCGGCGCTGCTGTCGTCACTGCGCAAGGCGCCGGCTCCCGTGATCGTCAACGTGAGTTCGCGCCTGGGTTCGGTGACGGCCCAGGCCAGAGGTGACTTCGACGGTTTCGGCACGAGCTACGCCTACCGGATCTCGAAGGCGGCGCAGAACATGCTGACCGTTGCGCTGGCGCAGGAACTGTCTCCCGGGATCAGGGTCCTGGCCGTGCATCCCGGCCGGCTGATGACGGGAATGGGCCGGACCGGTGCGGACAAGGCCCCCGCGGTGGCGGCTCGGGAACTCCTGGCCCTGGTCGAGGAGGAGGATCGACGGAGTCCCCGGTTCTGTTCCCTCGGCGAGCCTGACCTGGAGTGGTGATTCGGGTGCCCTGATTTCCTTCCGGTGCCGCAATATCCGCACCGGAAAGAAATTCGCGCGCCGGAACCAGGGGACGGCGTGAGCCGCGGGCCGGACGTGTGAGGAGAGCGGGCTGCCCCATCCCCCCAACGATCGTCATGCTAGTTTTGACCTTTTGGCCACCGCTTCGGTGGCCTCCGGAATTTCAGAGCGGGGCCCTGTGCCGGTGGGTCCTGGCGGGTCTCCGGCCGGCCCCTCGGAAGGGCATGAGCACATGATGGACCAGCAGGGGCGTTCGCCCGAAGACCACACCGCCGGCAGCACGCCGCGCCGCGCCGTCGTGCGGGGAGCTGCCTGGAGCATTCCCGTGATCGCCGCGGCCGTGGCTGCCCCGCAGGCGGCCGCGAGCGGAGCGGGCATCGACGCCGCGGCATGGGCCGAGGCCGACTTCACCGACGGCGGCCTCCGCACCCGCCTCAGCGGTGGAGTGGTGGCGGGTCCGGCCTCCGGTGGGGACATCCCGGCAGGTGTCCTCCTCACGCTCACCATGGACGTCACCCTGGTGCGGGAGAACACCATCCCGGTGGTCGGCGTCGTGGTCGATCCCCGCCTGAAGCTCACCTCGACCGTGCCGCAGACGATCATCAGCACCGAGGTGTTCACGCTCACCGCCACGACGGTCGCGCCCCTCATCGTGGGCGCCCCGCCGGCGACCGTGTCCCTGACGGCAGGCCCGTCCACCGCGCTGAACGCGGCCCATGTCGTGGCGCTGATCAGCAACGTCCCGGGCGACACGGACCCCTCCAACGACGTCGCTGACGAGAGCGTCGGCCTCGCCTGAGGACACTAGGCGCCTCGAGGGATGTTCGCTCACGGCGAACTTGAGTGAAGGCGACTCAACTTTGCTTGACACCAGAATGCTTAAGAGTAGAGTTGAGTGCAGAGCGCTCAAGGAAAAGCCTTGGACGCAGCGAACACCTACTTTTTCCAAGGAAGGAAGCAACACATGTCACGTGCTGTAGGCATTGACCTCGGAACCACCAACTCGGTCGTCTCCGTTCTGGAAGGTGGCGAGCCCACCGTCATCGCCAACGCTGAAGGCGGTCGCACTACGCCGTCAGTGGTTGCGTTCTCCAAGAACGGTGAGGTCCTGGTCGGCGAGATCGCCAAGCGCCAGGCCGTCAACAACATCGACCGCACCATCGCCTCCGTCAAGCGCCACATGGGCACCGACTGGAGCGTCGACGTCGACGGCAAGAAGTACACGGCGCAGGAGATCTCCGCCCGTACGCTCATGAAGCTGAAGAACGACGCCGAGGCGTACCTGGGCGAGAAGGTCACCGACGCGGTCATCACCGTTCCGGCATACTTCAACGACGCCGAGCGCCAGGCCACCAAGGAGGCCGGTGAGATCGCGGGCCTCAACGTCCTGCGCATCGTCAACGAGCCCACCGCGGCCGCTCTGGCCTACGGTCTGGACAAGGGCAAGGAAGACGAACTCATCCTGGTCTTCGACCTCGGTGGCGGCACCTTCGACGTGTCCCTGCTGGAAGTCGGCAAGGACGAGGACGGCTTCTCCACCATCCAGGTCCGCGCGACCGCCGGTGACAACCGCCTCGGCGGCGACGACTGGGATGACCGGATCGTCCAGTACCTCCTGGGCCAGCTGAAGGCCAAGGGCATCGACCTCTCCAAGGACAAGATCGCCCTCCAGCGTCTGCGCGAGGCCGCGGAGCAGGCCAAGAAGGAACTCTCCTCCTCGACCAGCACCAACATCTCCCTGCAGTACCTCTCGGTCACCGCTGACGGCCCGGTCCACCTGGACGAGCACCTCACCCGTGCCAAGTTCCAGGACCTGACCAAGGACCTGCTGGAGCGCACCAAGAAGCCGTTCCACGACGTCATCAAGGAAGCCGGCATCAAGGTCTCCGACATCGATCACATCGTGCTCGTCGGTGGTTCCACCCGTATGCCCGCCGTGACCGAGCTGGTCAAGGAGCTCGCCGGTGGCAAGGAGCCCAACAAGGGCGTCAACCCGGACGAGGTCGTGGCCGTGGGCGCAGCCCTGCAGGCCGGCGTGCTGAAGGGTGAGCGCAAGGACGTGCTCCTGATCGACGTGACCCCCCTGTCCCTCGGCATCGAGACCAAGGGCGGCGTCATGACCAAGCTGATCGAGCGCAACACCGCGATCCCGACCAAGCGCAGCGAGACCTTCACCACGGCGGATGACAACCAGCCGTCCGTGTCCATCCAGGTCTTCCAGGGCGAGCGTGAGTTCACCCGGGACAACAAGCCGCTGGGCACCTTCGAGCTGACCGGCATCGCCCCCGCACCGCGTGGCGTGCCCCAGATCGAGGTCACCTTCGACATCGACGCCAACGGCATCGTGCACGTGTCCGCCAAGGACAAGGGCACCGGTGTGGAGCAGTCCATGACGATCTCCGGTGGCAGCGCCCTCTCCAAGGAGGACATCGAGCGCATGGTCGCCGACGCCGAGGCGCACGCCGCCGAGGACAAGAAGCGCCGTGAGGCTGCGGACACCCGCAACGCCGCCGAGCAGCTGGCCTACGCCACCGACAAGCTCATCGCCGACAACGACGACAAGCTGCCGGAAGAGGTCAAGACCGAGGTCAAGGCCGACGTCGACGCCCTCAAGGCCGCCCTCGAAGGCACGGATGACGACGCTGTGAAGGCTGCGTTCGAGAAACTCCAGGCTTCCCAGACGAAGCTCGGCGAGGCCATCTACGCCCAGTCCCAGGCTCCCGCCGGTGGTGAGGAAGCCGCAGGCGCCTCCGCCGGTGCTCCTGACGAGGACATCGTGGACGCCGAGATCATCGACGAAGACGAGAAGAAGTAACCATGCCGCACCACGGTAACGAAGCAGAACACGGCTCCGGGACCGGGGACGAGCGCCAGGAGCCGGTCATCCGGGACAACCGCAAGGTCGACCCGGAGACCGGCCAGGCACGGACCCCCCAGGGCTCCGAAGCTCCAGCCGGTGGCGGCGCCACCGACGCGAACGGTGATGCACTCAGCCAGGCCGAGGAGATCCTCAACGCCGCGGGCGCCGATGCGGGGAACACCCCGTCGTCGTCCGAGGCGGAGGAGCTGCGCAACGATCTGCTGCGCCTCCAGGCCGAGTACGTCAACTACCGCAAGCGGGTGGAACGTGACCGGGCGGTGGCGGGCGAGATGGCCGTCATCGGCGTGCTGAACGCCATCCTGCCGGTCATGGACGACATCGACGCGGCACGGGCCCACGGGGACCTCTCCGACGGCCCGTTCGCGGCGATCGCCGGCAAGCTGGAGAACACGCTCAAGACCTACGGACTGGAGCGCATCGAGGAGACGGGTGTCGAATTCGACCCCACCATCCACGAGGCCCTCATCCAGCAGCCCGGCGAGGTCGAGGTGGACACGGTCAGCCAGGTCCTCCGGGCCGGCTACCGCACCTCCTCCCGCGTCCTGCGGGCTGCGCAGGTCATCGTCGCGGTCCCGCAGTAAGCGGGGACCATCTGCGGTGCGGGCGCCACGGCGCCCGCACCGCCCCCTTTGGATTTTCAGACAGGAAAGGAAACGCCCTTGGCAAGCCAGGACTGGGTTGAGAAGGACTTTTACAAGATCCTTGGTGTCGCCAAGGACGCGTCCGACGCCGACATCAAGAAGGCGTACCGCAAGCTCGCCCGCAAGTATCACCCCGACACCAACGCCGGGGACGCCGAAGCGGAGAAGAAGTTCAAGGACATCACCGAGGCCAACTCGGTGCTCTCCAACCCCGAGGACCGTCAGCAGTACGACGCCATCCGCGCCATGGGGAGCGGCGCACGCTTCGCCCCGGGCAGCGGCGGACAGGGCGCCGGACCCGGCGGCTTCGAGGACCTCTTCGGCGGCATCTTCAACCAGGGCGGCCGGACCCGCGGAGGCTCCTCGGGAGGCATCCCGCCGGAATTCGCCGATCTGTTCGGCGGCGGAGGCGGCTTCGGAGGCTTCTCCCAGCAGCCCACCAAGGGCACGGACCGCACGGCCAGCACCACGATCTCCTTCAAGGGCTCCATCCAGGGCACCGCGGTCAGCCTGCGCGAGCCGGACGGCAACGTCATCGATGTCAAGATCCCGGCCGGCATCAAGGACGGTCAGAAGGTCCGCCAGCGCGGCAAGGGCAACCCCGGATCCGGTGGCAACGGCGACCTGATCATCACCGTCCACGTGAAGGAGCATCCCTTCTTCAAGCGGGACGGGAACAACATCCGCATCCACGTGCCGATCAGCTTCAACGAGGCCGCGCTCGGTGGGAACATCGAGGTGCCGACCATGGAGGGCGAGAAGGTCAAGCTCCACCTGGCCGCCGGCACTCCGAGCGGACGCACCCTGCGGGTGAAGGGCCGCGGCGTGAAGACGGCGAAGGCCACCGGCGATCTGCTGGTGACGGTCGACGTCGTCGTGCCGCAGAAGCTCAACGACGCCGCCAAGGCGGCGGTCGAGGCCTTCGCCGACGCCACCGCGGGTGAGGACCCCCGGGCGGTCATCGCCGCCCACGCCGTGCTGTAGGAGGTGAGCCATGGCGATCGACCTGAATCAACCGCTTTTCGTGATCTCGGTTGCCGCCGAGCTGGCCGAGATGCACCCCCAGACCCTGCGTCAGTACGACCGGCTGGGCATCGTCTCGCCGAGCCGGGCGCCGGGCAAGGCGCGCCGCTATTCGCAGCACGACGTCGACCGGCTGCGTGAGGTGCAGCGCCTCTCCCAGGAGGGCGTCTCCCTCGAGGGCATCAAGCGCATCCTCGAACTGGAGAACCAGGTCGCGGCTCTGCAGTCCCGCGTCCGGGAACTGACCGAGGAACTGGAGCGCCGCCCGGCGGCGCAGGAACCCCGGGTCTTCGCCGCCGGGGTGTCGGCCGGCGACGTGGTCCCGCTCGCGCGGGGCCAGCGCCCGACGCCGCGGAGCCAGGCCGTCGTCATCTGGCGGCCGTAGCGTTCCGGGCAGCGCCCGTTCGCATCCGGTGCGGATTCTGAGCGATCCCGTGCCGTCCCAGGCCTGACCACCAGGGCCACATCACTCAGGGGCGGGACACCAGGCAGGTGTCCCGCCTTTCGTGTGTCCGATGACGGGTTTCCGCCTCCCTCCGGGGGCAGGAACCCCGCGTTCAGCCGTCTTTCCGCTCGTTCGTCCGTGCCGTCTAGTTGTTCGGCAGCTCCGAATGACCAGTCGGTATGGCCCCATGGACGCCGAAGAATAGCGCTCCTAGGCTGAAAGCACAACGATGACAAGCCACCGCCCGTCAAGGCGGTACGAACGTGGGGCACCAGCGAAGGTCCCACGACGCTGCGGAGGTCTTCCTCCGCAGTTCCTGAGGTGAGAGGAACCGCGAGGGAGCGGGTCCCGGGCGGTTCCTCTCACTTCTTTTGACCACCAGTCTTCTGACCACGACCAGATGGGATGCCATGCTCCTGACACAACTCCAGTACTTCGTCGCCCTGGCGCGGGAGGAGCATTTCGGCCGGGCGGCCGCGGCATGCTTCGTCTCGCCGTCGACGCTTTCGGAGGCGGTGCGCAAGCTGGAAGTCGAACTCGGGGTGCCGCTGGTCCGCCGCGGACACGCCTACGAGGGCCTCACGCCGGAGGGCGAGATGGCGCTCACCTGGGCCCGCCGTGTGGTCTCCGACCAGGAGGCACTCTCCGCGGAGATCGCGGCGGCACGGGGCCAGCTGACCGGCGTCGCGCGGATCGGCACCATTCCGGCCGGGATCGCCCTCGCGACGGCGGTGGTGTCGGCCCTGGCGGACGCGCATCCTCTGGTGCGCTCCACCGTCCAATCGGGGCTGAACAGCGAGGACGTGGTGGCGCGGCTGAGGGCCTTCGAACTCGACGCCGGCATCATCCACCCGTCCGCGGCGGACGGCCCGGACCTCGTGTCGGTGCCCCTGGGCGAGGTCACCAATGTGGTCGTGGCCGCTCCGGGCATGTTCCCCGAGGACCAGCCCTCGATCACGGGACGCATGCTCGCCGAAGTGCCTCTCGGACTCCTGGCCTCGGACATGCGGGCCCGGCAGCTCGCCGATGAGGCGTGGCGGTCCGCCGGCCTCCAGATCAAGCCACGCCTGGAAGCCGACTCCAACGAAGCGCTCCTGAGCCTGGTCACCTCCGGGCTGTGGGCCGCCGTCGTCCCGGAGACCGCCGTCGCGGCCCGCCGTGACGATCCGTCCATCCACGTGCTGCCGCTGATCGAGCCGGAGGTCTCCACCCCGCTGGCGGTGGTGCGGCTGGCCGGCAAGCCGGCACCCGTCCTGGTTCGGGAGCTCGGCGCCGCGGCACAGACCGTGCTCAAAGACCCCCGCCGCGCCGCCCAGGCGCGACGCTCCCGGAACGGCTCGGCCGTCCACGCCTGACCGGCCCCTGAAGCGCAGGGGCCGTGCCCCTGACACGCTGAAAGGACCGCCGTCATGTCTCTTCCCCCGTCCCCGGGCCGCACCGTGCCCGTGCTTCCCTCTCCCGGGGGAGTGAAGGAGGCGGGCCCATGCGGGTGATCATCAACTGCGTGGTGCGTCCGCGGCACCATGCTCCCGGGCCGAAAGGGTGCGCGGTGTGCGTGGAAGCGCTGCTGGAGGCCGTGGCCGCCCATCCCACGCCGCGCGCCGCGGCGGATCGATTCGCCGAGGCCGTTCAGCTCGCCGTCGAGGAGACGCTGCGCCGTCAGCGCTGGTGGATCGCTCAGGACCCCACGGAGACCGCCCGGCAGCTCATCTTCCTCCAGGCCGCGCGGGAACTCGCGATCGCCAAGACCTTCCTGCAGGGCCGCCGCCCGGAGGAGTACTTCCCCTCCCATGCGGCCTATCTGGACTTCAGGGCCGGGGAGTTCGGTCTTCCCGGGTACGTCTTCGCGTCCGACTACTACGAGATGATCGCGCTCCTCTCCGGATTCCCGCTCTCCCTCCTGGTCCGGCCGCCGCTCGGGCTGGACGATGCCGAGGAGCCTCCGCCGGGGATTTCCTGAGTGGTTACCGCAAGCCCTCCCGCCAGCGGTCCTGCTGTGCCAGAGTGGGAATTGCGGGTGAATCCTGAGATCGGGGAATGCCCTCCCGCCCCGGCCGGTTCAACCCTTTGGACCTGACATCCCCCTTGTGAAGGAGTCCTCATGACCACCGTTGCCGCTCTCGCCGCGCCGTCCGCCACGGAACCGCTCATCCGCACCACCGTGGAACGCCGCGAACTCGGCCCGCATGACGTGCTGATCGACATCAAGTACGCGGGCATCTGCCATTCGGACATCCACACCGTCCGCGGTGACTGGGGCCCGGTCCCCTACCCCCTGACCCCCGGCCACGAGATCGCCGGGATCGTCGCCGCCGTCGGCTCCGAGGTCACCACCCGCAAGGTCGGCGACCGCGTCGGCGTGGGCTGTCTGGTCAACTCCTGCCGCGAGTGTGAGCAGTGCCTGGCCGGTCAGGAACAGGACTGCCTCAACGGGAACGTGGGCACCTACGCCTCGAAGGACCGCGACGGCACCATCACCCAGGGCGGCTACTCCAGCCAGGTGGTGGTGAACGACGCGTTCACGCTGCTGATCCCGGATTCCCTCGAGCTCGACGTCGCCGCCCCGCTCCTCTGCGCCGGCATCACCACGTACTCGCCGCTGCGCCGCTGGGGCGCCGGCCCGGGCAAGAAGGTCGCCGTGATCGGCCTCGGCGGCCTCGGCCACATGGCCGTCCAGCTGGCTCACGCCCTGGGCGCCGAGGTGACCGTGCTGTCCCAGTCCCTCAAGAAGCAGGAGGACGGGCTCAAGCTGGGCGCGGACCACTACTACGCCACGAGCGACGAGACCACCTTCCAGGATCTCAAGGGCAGCTTCGACCTCATCATCAACACCGTCAGCGCCAAGATCCCCCTGGACGACTACCTGCGCCTCGTGAAGCCGCACGGCGCCATGGTCTGCGTGGGCGCCCCGGGCGAGCCGCTGGAACTGAACATCTTCAGCCTGATCGGCGGGGCCAAGGCGCTGGCCGGCTCCAACATCGGCGGCATCCCCGAGACGCAGGAGATGCTCGACTTCTGCGCCGAGCACGGCATCGGCGCGCAGATCGAGGTCATCGACGCGGATCAGGTCAACGAGGCCTACGAGCGCGTGCTGGCCTCCGACGTCCGGTACCGCTTCGTCATCGACGTGTCCACCATCGGCTGACCACTCCGGAAGGAGACACCATGAAGGTTTTCCAGATCGGCGCGGCCGGCGGCATCGGCAGCATCCTCTCCGGGCTCCTCGTGGAGCGCGGTGACCAGGTCACCGGCATGCACCGCAGTCCCGAACAGACGGAGACCATCACCCGGACCGGGGCGCAGTCCGTGCTCGGCGACCTCATCGCCGACTCCACGGAGACGCTGGCCGGCCACCTGACCGGGCACGACGCCGTCGTGTTCTCCGCCGGAGCGCATGGCACCGGGCAGGAGCTGACCACCGCGATCGACGGCGACGGCCTGGTGAAGGCCGCCGACGCCGCGGCCCTCGCCGGGGTGCGGCGGTTCGTGCTGGTGTCCGTGTTCCCCGACGCCGGTCGCGGCGGGGACTCCCCGAACGCCGGCTTCGAGCACTACATGCGGGTCAAGAAGACCGCGGACGTGCACCTGGCCGGGACGGATCTCGACTGGGTCATCGTCCGCCCCGGCACCCTCAAGGACGAACCCGGCGACGGCCTGGTCACCGCCGGGCCCGCCATCGAGTACGGGAACGTCCGCCGCGGCAATGTCGCGGCGTTCCTGGCCGAGGTGCTGCACGAGCCGGCCGTGAGCCGGGAGATCGTGGAACTCACCGACGGCACGACGCCGGTGCCGGACGCCGTGGCCGCGCTCGCCGCGCTGCGGGGCTGAGGCCTCCTCGCCGACTTCTGCGCCCTGATTCATTTTCCGCGGGGATATTGACCCGCGGAAAATGAATCAGGGCGCGTTTTCGTG
The DNA here is from genome assembly GCF_029690065.1 of Arthrobacter sp. Y-9. Lineage (NCBI taxonomy): Bacteria > Bacillati > Actinomycetota > Actinomycetes > Micrococcales > Micrococcaceae > Arthrobacter > Arthrobacter sp. Y-9. Next base: position 3,280,965 of record NZ_CP121463.1, on the reverse strand, counting down.
GGCGCGGCGGTGCCGAAGGGCGGGGCCGGGCGTCAGACCCGGAAGCCGGTGCACGCCTCGTTGCTGCACCCGGCGTCGCGCGGGGTCCAGCGCGGCGGGTTCCCGGCGCCCTCGACCGGCACCCAGCGCACGTGGCGGTGCTGGCCGCACATCTCGCAGGCGGGGGCGACGAAGCTGGCCCGTTCCTCGGCGGTGTAACTGCGGAAGTCCGTCATGGTTCCTCCTCGGCAGACATGGACACTGCCCTTTCAGGCTACGCCCGGCCGTCCGGCCGCTGGTAGGGGTCGCCTCGCCTGCCCTTGCGGGGTCAGGTGATGTCGGCTGTGACCCCTGGAGGGGCCATCACGTGACCCCGCAACGGGGGCGGGGAGGAGGCCTACTCCCGGAACAGGCCGGCCAGGTCGTCCGCGGTGAGGTGGGTGGACGCGAGAGCCTCGTCGCCGGCCACCGAATTGAAGAGCTTGGACTTCTTGGCCTTGAGCGCCATGACCTTCTCCTCGATGGTGTCCTTCGCGACCAGCCGGTACACCATGACCTGCTTGTCCTGGCCGATCCGGTGCGCCCGGTCCACGGCCTGAGCCTCGCTGGCGGGGTTCCACCAGGGATCGAGCAGGAACACGTAGTCGGCCTCGGTCAGGTTGATGCCGAAGCCGCCGGCCTTCAGGCTGATGAGGAACAGCGGGGCGTCGCCCTCCTTGAAGGACGCGATCACGTCGGCGCGCTGCCGCGTGGAGCCGTCCAGGTACGCATATTGCACGCCCGCAGCATCGAGCCGTTCCCGGACCTTTCCGAGGAAGCCGGTGAACTGGCTGAAGATGAGGGCGCGGTGCCCTTCGGCCAGGACATCCTCCAGCTGCTCGAACAGGACGTCCAGCTTGCTCGACCGCACCCCGCTCAGTTCGGGGTCCACGAGGGACGGGTCCAGCGCCATCTGCCGGAGCAGGGTCAGTGACTGGAAGATGGTGAAGCGATGCTTGTTCGCGTCCTCCAGGAGCCCCAGGATTTTCTGCCGCTCGCGCTGGAGATGCGTCTGGTACGCCTTCGCATGGCGCTGATTCAGCTCCACCGTGAGGACCTGCTCCAGTTTGGGCGGCAGTTCCTTGACCACCTGCTCCTTGGTGCGGCGCAGCATCAGCGGCCGGATCCGCTGCCGCAGCTTGGACAGCAGTTTCGGGTGGCCGTGGACCTCGATGGGCCGGCGGTAGTACTCGGCGAACTTCCCAGGGCTCGGGAACAGGCCCGGCGCCACGATCGACAGCAGCGCCCAGAGCTCCATGAGGTTGTTCTCCAGGGGCGTGCCCGTGATCGCGAGCTTGAAGGGGGCGTCGAGCTTCCGCGCCGCCTGGTACGCCTTGGACTGGTGGTTCTTCACGAACTGCGCCTCGTCCAGGACCAGTGCGCCCCAGGAGAGCTTCTGGTACTGCTCGAGTTCCAGGCGGAACAGCGCGTAGGACGTGACCACGAGGTCCGCCCCGGCGAACTCCTCCGCCGGATTCAGGCCGCTGCGCTTGAACGTCTCGGCCACGGCCACGGTCTTCAGCCCGGGCGCGAAGCGTGCCGCCTCCATCGCCCAGTTGGACACCACGCTGCTCGGGGCCACCACCAGGAACGGGGCGCGGGTCGCCCCGGAATCCGCGGTCGCCGCAGGGTCTCCGGACGCCGCCGACGTCGCCGGCCCGCCCTCCGCGCGCTCGGCGGCCACCGCTGCGGCGGCCTCAGTCGTGGTGACCGCCGCGGACTGGCCGGCCGGGGCGCCGTCGTCGTCCGTAGTGCCCGTGGGATCCTCGCGCAGCGAGCACAGCAACGCCAGGGTCTGGAGGGTCTTGCCGAGGCCCATGTCATCCGCCAGGACGCCGCCCAGCCGGTGGTCGTAGAGGAAGCGGAGCCAGCGGAAACCCTCCAGCTGGTACGGGCGCAGCTCGGCGTGCAGGCCGGTGGGGGCCGCGAGATCCCGGGTGGAGTCGTCCACAGTGAGCAGCCCTGTGACGCTGCGGCGCCACTCCTTCGCCTGCTGTTCCACGACGCCGATCGCCGCGAACTGCTCCCACAGACCCACCTGGAAGCGGCTGATCTGGAGTTCCTCGCCGGGGCGGTCGGAGAGGGCGCGGGCTTCGTCGATCAGTTCGCGCAGCTGCTGGAGCTCGGGGCTGTCGAGGGGGAAGTGCTTGCCGCTCGGCAGGACCATGCGCGTCTGACCCGAGGCCAGGGCGGAGAAGATCTGGCCGAACGCCACCTGCTCGCCTTCGAGGGTGACGACGATCTCGAGGCCGAACCAGTCGCGGTCGTCCTTGTCCAGCGTGGAGACGTGCACGACCGGGGCTTCGACGGCCTCCTGGAAGTCGGGGACCACGCCGTTCACGTCCACTTCGACGTCCGGGACGGTGCGCAGCTGCGGCAGGACCTCCTCGGTGAAGGCGACGGTGTCCATGCCGTGAAGGGTCGCGGTGGGGGCGAGCGACGGCAGGGTCCAGAGCCCGTCCGGCCCGATCGTGGGCTCGGTGGCCAGGGCGGCCACCACCTCCCACGGCTTGCCGAGCGAGTTCAGGATCTTCTTCTCCTGAGCCTCGTCCCGGTAGCCGGCATCGGCGCGGTCGAAGGCGAGGGGCTGTGAGACCTGCTTGCCGTTGCTCGTGTAGTGCCACTCCCAGTGCAGATCGAGGCGGTGGTCCTTGCGGTAGTCGGCCAGGAGGGACAGCACGGGCTTGCCGATGGTCGGCAGGCGCACGCTTTCCGACGCCGCGACCACGGGGGCGCCCTGGCGCAGCCGCGGGTAGAACTCACTGAGGAAGCGGTCCTCGTCCGCCGCGGGGATGTGCACGGACTCCGCCGCGCGCGCGAAGGCCACCATCTCGGGGGAGGCCGGAGCCAGCGGCGTCAGCACGAGCGTCCCGTCCACGAGGCCGCCCGGCACCGAGGCGCCGCCGTGGAAGGCCAGGGCCGCGGGCTCGCCCGTGAAGTGGAGTTTCTTCAGATCGAGATCGCGGCCGTGGGCCTCAAGCCGCGGCGCGACGTCGAGGCCGCCGTCCGCACGGCGGTCCACCGAGAGCTCCAGGACGGCGGGTTCGCGCTCCAGCCGCACGCCCGGCGACCGCGGATCCGTGTCCTGGATGAGGAGGATCCCCTTGCCGGCCAGGTCTGCGAGGGCCGTGGCCAGGTGCTTGCCGTTGTACTGGGAGAGCTCCAGCCACTGGCCCGCGGGACCCTGATACTGGCCCGGCATGCGGGAGAGCTCGAGGAATTCCGCGAGGGCGTCCGTCTGTTCCCGGCTGAATTTCCGGTAATAGCTGAGGTAGTTGATGTTCGTCCAGGCCACCTCGCTCTTGATCCACTTGCCGCGCGCGCCCATGGACATGGGGCGGACCCGAAGGCCGGCGGGTTCGGCCTGGCTGTAGACGCGGCCGCCGCGGGACACGGCCGGCTTGGGATCGGTCACCTCGAAGAGCAGGGCCAGCTGCGGTGTGGTGGAGGCGGCGGTGGTGGCCGACTCGGGCAGGAGCGGCGCGAGGGCCTTCTCCCAGGCGGAGGACGCGGCCGGTGAGGTGGGCGCGGAGCCGTTGGCGGACGACGCCGACCCGGGCAAGGGCGCGGGGCCCCGGCGACGGCGGGCGACGGCGTCGTCGGAGTCCAGGAGGCCGCGCTCCTTGGCGGCGAAGAGGAGGGCCGCCACATGCTTGCAGTCCTGCCGGACCGGGCAGTCGCAGAGGGCGGTGAGGCAGATCCAGGAGTCGTCCTTGGGCTGCAGCTTGGCGACGGCGCGGTATGAGCGAGTGCCTTCCACGCGGCCGGTGAGCAGTCCCGTGGTGCGGCCGAAGACGACGTTGAACACGCGCTCCTGGCGGGCATACTCGCAGCCGCGTTCCACGCTGCCTTCGTCAAAGCGCGCGGCGAGGGTGCCCAAGCGTTCCTGGGCCTGCGAGGTGGCCATCCACAACAGTCTAGTGCGAGCGGCCCGGGAGCGGTCTGCGAGATGGAGCACAGGGGGTCCGGTCGCCGGGGTGGCCCGGGCCCGATCGCCGGCTGGGGACACACGCGGGCCGTGCCGGGTGGGCGGATCCGCGCGGGGCGGAATCCGCGGTCGCCGTCGGACCCGGCCGATAGGCTGAGCGGCATGGCACAGACGAGGAAGAACCGCCCCGCCGCACCCCGGGCCGCTGCTCCGGACCTGCCCGCCCACCTCGGTGAAGTGGACGGGCTGCGGCGCTATGACGAGGTCTCGGAGAGCGCCGTGCTCGGGCTGTCCGGGGACGTCGACGCGTCCCACGCCCACCTCAGTGAGTGCGTGATCCGGGACGCCCAGCTGGACCGCCTGGACCTCACCGGCGCCACCCTGACGGACCTCGATGTCAAGGATCTGCAGGTCACCGAACTCGTGCTCCGGAACGCCCGGCTGCGCCGCGTGCGCATCAGCGGCGGCAGGATCGGCACGCTGGACCTCTCGGGCGCGGAGGTGGACAGCCTGGAACTGCGCGACGTCAGGATCGACTACCTGGGCCTGAACGGCGCCGAGGGCAACGACGTCGCCGTGTCCGGCTGCCGGCTCCGCACCCTCGACGTGCCGCTGGCGAAGCTCAAGCGCGTCGCGTTCCGGGACAGCAGCGCCGAGGACGTGGACAGCCGCGACCTGGACGCCACCGACGTCGACCTCCGCGGCCTGGACGCCCGCGTCTTCACCTCGGTGACCGGCCTCCGCGGCGCCACCCTGACGGAGACCCAGGTACGGGAACTCGCCTTGCAGATGGCGCTCCAGGCAGGGATCGACGTGAAGGAAGGCTGAGCGCCCAGCTCAGTTCACCCAAGGTTCACCCGCCCGTGACCCGGGACCACCGGTCACTCCCAGGGACGGCGCGTACGGTCGAAGTGTCCCGTGGACTTCTCGAGTGAGGATCAGCATGACCAGCAAGCAGCTCCCCGTTGTCCTTTTCAAGGAAAGCCTTGAAGCCGGCCCCGATGAAGTGGTGGACGGCAACGTCACCGTGGTCAATGCCATGTACCAGGAGCTCCTGGGCCAGGACGAGATCGCCGAGGACGCCCTCCGCAGCTACTACGTGGACTTCTACCTGACCCAGGCCCTGGGCGGCGGCTTCGCCCAGTACGTCTTCACGGCCACGGACCGCGAAGAGATCGACGCCTACGTTCGCGGCGGTCTGGAGGCCATGGGCGCGAAGGCCCAGCTTGACCTCTTCGACCGCACCGCCGCGGCCTTCGAAGCGCTCAGCGAGGACGAGGTCGACGCCTACCTGGACGGCGACGCCGAGGATGAGGACAGCGAAGTCAGCGACGCGGTCCTGGCCCAGGAGGAGCTCGACAACGAGTTCGAAGCGCTCCTGGAGACCGAGGACCTCATGGAGCTCAACGCCGCCTGGCTGCGGAGCCTCGAGGGCCTGCTGGTGGTGGACGAAGACGGCCTGGACGCCGTGATCGACGAGCGCCTGGCCACCGTCGAGGACCTCGAGGAGCGCCGCGCCCAGGCCGAGGCCGCCTCCCTGGAGGACATGCCGGACTTCGAGATCATCATCCGCGAACTCTGCGATGTCGCCGAGGTGGAGCTGGAGAAGATCACCCTCGGCGACCCCAACTTCGTCTACGAGGCCGAGACCGTGGTGGCCTGGCACTTCCTGGCCGACGGCGAGGAGTACATCATGGTGGAGCTCGAGGACGAGGCCCTCATGCTCCGGCCGGAGTCGCTTGAGGTCGTGGCCGCGGTCGAGATCGAGGAGATCGACGACGACGAGCTGGAACCCGCCGGCGCCGAGGTGTGAGGATTGCCCGGGGCACTGACGGACATGCTCTGTCGGCTATCCCCGCGGCCCTCGTGCCCGGCATCCGCCGTGGTCCTGGCCGCGGGGCCCCTTGACGCCGACTCCCGCATCTCAGTGCCCCGACGCACTGACGCACGACGGCGGCGGGTTCCCCTCGCCGTCGTCGTGGGTTAAGGGGTTGCGGGTCAGCCCGCTGCCGTGCGGATCAGGGACGCGAGGGTTGCTTCGGTCTCCGCGTCGAGGGACGTGATGTTCCAGACGATCGGGTGCATGGCCGCGCCCTCCTGGAAGGCCGGGTTCACGGATTCGCCGAAGCCGAAGGCGAGGTAGTCCTTGCCGGTCTTGATGTAGCAGATGTCCTCGCCGTTGCGGACGTAGAACGGGAGACCCCAGCGGACCACCGGTTCCAGGGACGGTGCGTTCTCGCGGATGATGGCGTGCAACCGCTCGCCGAGTTCCGCGTACGGCGCGGGGGCTTCCCGGAGTTTGGCGAGTGCGGCGTCGTCGCCCTTCTTGCTGAACAGCATGGTGGAGCCTCCATCACAGGGTGCGTCGGATCTGAGGTGCGGCCGGTCTGCCGGCCGGAGTCCAGCCTACGGCGGCGGAGCGGGGGTGTGAACCTCGCGACATAGTGACCCACGCTATGGGCGGGCGGGAACCACGGTGAAAAGATGGGGTGGAACAACCCTCAGGAGCGCCATGTTCACAGGAATCTACGTCACCGCCACCTCCACGGGATCGGGCAAATCCGTGGTGGCCCTCGGCCTGGCCGAGGCCCTCTACCGCCGGGCGGGACGGATCGGGTACTTCCGGCCCGTGGTCCCCGGCGACACCCCGGACCACGACCCCATGGTCGAGCTGATCCGCACGCGCTACCACCTGGATCCCGCCGTCTGCCGGGCCGGTCTCACGCTCAAGGAGGCCCGCCGCCTGGTGGCCGAGGGACGCCGCGAGGAGATCAGCACCCGGTGCGTGCAAGTGTTCAGCGAAGTCTCCGCTCTGTGCGATGTGGTGATCGTGGAAGGCTCCGACCTCTCCGGCGCCGATTCCGCCGTCGAGTTCGACCTCAACGCCCAGCTGGCGAAGGACCTCGGCTGTCCCGTCGTGGCCGTGGTGAGCGGCAAGGACCTCAACCCGGAGGAGATCGCGGACGCGGTGGACGTGGTCCGCGCCGAGCTCTCCGCCGTGCACGCCGACCTCCTCATGGTGATGGTCAACCGCGCGGATCCGGACCACGTGGACGAGGTGCGGGCCGCGATCCGGCCCGGTGACCTGAAACGCCCCGTCTACGTCCTGGAGGAACGGCCCGAGATGGCCCGTCCCACCACCGGCGAGATCTCCGCGGCCCTGGGTCTCCAGTTGCTCGCGGGCACCGCGGACATGGAGCGCGAAGTGGCCGGCGTCAAGGTGGCCGCCATGAGCCTCGGCAACTTCATTGGCGCCCTGGAGCCCGGCGATCTGGTGATCGCCCCCGGCGACCGGGCCGACATTCTGGCCGGCGTGCTCGCCTCCACGCAGTCGCCCGACTTCCCGGTGCCGTCCGGCGTGGTCCTCAGCGGCGGCCTCATGCCGGACCCGCACATCCTGCCGCTGCTGGCCGGCGCCCCGTTCCCGTTCTTCGCCCACCCCGAGGACACCTATCACACGGCCACGGCCGTCTCCGGGGTGCGCAGTGAGATCTCGACGGGCAACAGCCGCAAGGTGGCCTCGGCCCTGGGCGAGTGGTCCCGCCAGGTGGACGAGGACGAGATCTTCGAACGCTTCAACCTGAGCCGACCGGCGTCGATGACCCCGCTGCGTTTCCTCCACGAACTGATCGGACGCGCCCAGGCGGACCGCCGCCACGTGGTGCTCCCCGAGGGCACGGACCTGCGGATCCTGCGGGCCGCCGAGATCCTGCGCCGCCGCGACGTCTGCGAGCTGACCATCCTCGGCAACGAGGCCGCGGTCCGGGAGCTGGCCGCCGCACACGGCGTCTCCCTGGACGGCATCACGCTGGTGGACCCGGCCACGAGTGAGCTGCGCCAGCGGTTCGCCGAGGAGTACGCCCGGCTCCGCGCCCACAAGGGCGTGGACCTCGCCAAGGCCCTCGAGACCATGCTCGACGTCAGCTACTTCGGCACCATGATGGTGCAGCTGGGCATCGTGGACGGCATGGTCTCCGGCGCCGCGCACACCACCGCCCACACCATCCGTCCGGCGCTGGAGTTCGTGAAGACCCGGCCGGGCGTGGCGATCGTGTCGTCGGTGTTCCTTATGCTCATGCAGGATCGTGTCCTCGCTTACGGCGACTGCGCCGTGAACCCGGAGCCCACGGCCGAACAGCTCGCGGACATCGCGCTCGCCTCCGCCGAGACGGCCCGGCAGTTCGGGGTGGACCCGCGCGTGGCGATGCTCAGCTACTCCACCGGCGGCTCCGGCACCGGCGCGACCGTGGACAAGGTGCGGGCCGCGACGGAACTGGTGCGGGAGCGCAAGCCCGACCTCGCCGTCGAGGGTCCCATCCAGTACGACGCCGCCGTGGACGCCGCAATCGCCGCGGCCAAGCTGCCGGGATCGGATGTGGCCGGTCAGGCGACCGTGTTCATCTTCCCGGACCTCAACACCGGCAACAACACGTACAAGGCCGTGCAGCAGTCCTCCGGCGCGGTCGCCGTCGGGCCGGTGCTGCAGGGCCTGAACAAGCCCGTCAACGACCTCTCGCGGGGCTGCACGGTGGAGGACATCGTCAACACCGTGGCCATCACCGCCGTCCAGGCCCAGAGCGTCGCCGCGCCGTCGCCCGCCGCATCCCAGGAGAACTGAATGCTCATCCTCGTCATCAACTCCGGCTCCTCCTCCCTGAAATACCAGGTGCGCGACGTCGACGCGGGGGAGGTGCTGCTGGAGGGCCTCGTGGAGCGGATCGGGCAGCCCGACGGCGACGCCCCGGCCGCAGTCCCCGACCACGGCGCGGCCCTGGAGATCGTGGCGGCCCGCCTGCACGAGGTCCTGGGCGACCGGCAGGTGGACGCCGTCGGACACCGAGTGGTGCACGGCGGTGAGCGGTTCGCCGAGCCGGTCCTGATCAACAACGAGGTCACACGGGCCATCGAGCGCCTCAACCCGCTGGCCCCGCTGCACAACCCCGCCGCCGTCCTCGGCATCCGCGCCATCACGGAGAAGTGGCCGCAGCTGCCGCAGGTGGCCGTGTTCGACACGGCGTACCACCGCACCCTGCCGGAGAAGGCCTGGCGCTACGCCGTGCCGGACTGGCTCTACACGCGCCACGGCATCCGCCGCTACGGCTTCCACGGCACGAGCCACCAGTACGTCGCGGCCCGTGCGGCCGCGCTGCTGGGCGAGGCGCCGGATGAGTTCAACGGCGTCATCCTGCACCTCGGCAACGGCGCCTCCGCGACGGCCGTCAAGGGCGGGGCCTCGGTGGACACGTCCATGGGCTTCACCCCGTTGGAGGGCCTCGTCATGGGCACCCGTTCCGGCGACATCGACCCGTCCATCCTCGTGTTCCTCGGACGCCAGGGCCTGGACGCGGACGCTCTGGACGATCTGCTCAACCGTGAATCGGGGCTCCTGGGCCTGGGCGGCTCGAACGACATGCGGACGCTGGTGGACGCCGCCGAAGCCGTGGGCGGCGACGACGGGACCTCCTCCGGCGTCGACCCTCTGCGCGCCCGGCGGGCGCTCGAGGTGGCCGCCTACCGTCTGGCGAAGTACGTGGGCGCGTACCACGTGGCCGTCGGCGGGGCGCAGGCGATCGTGTTCACGGCCGGGATCGGGGAGAACTCCTCGCCGTTCCGCGCGCTGGTCTGTGAGCAGCTCGGGGCCCTGGGGATCGAGCTCGACCCGGAGCTCAATGCCGTGCGCTCCAAGGAGCCGCGGGTCATCTCCACTCCGGCGTCGCGGATCCCGGTGCTCGTGATCCCCACGAACGAGGAGCAGGCGATCGCCGAGGCCACGGCGGAGGTCGTCGCGGGCTGAGGGGGCTGAGGCGAGGCGGACGGTCGAACGGGCGGGGCCGCCGTCGTCGTCCGTCTCGTTCTGCCGAGTTCGGGGGTTCGTTCCGAGAACGGGGCATGCAGACCTCGTCCTCGGAACGAACCCCCGAACTCGGCGGAGGGGCGGGCGCGGGGCGGCTCAGGCGAACGCGGCTTCGCTGAGCTTCCCGTCGCGCATGTGGGCCTCGCGGTCGCAGAGCTCGACGAACTCCAGATCGTGCGTGACCATGACCGTCGCGGTGCCGAACTCGTGCGTGATCCGGGCCAGCAGCTCGACCACGGCGCGGCTGCGCTCCTCGTCCAGCGCCGCCGTCGGCTCGTCCACCAGGAGCACGCTCGGCTCGCCCATGAGCGCCCGGGCGATGTTCACCCGCTGCCGCTGCCCGCCGGACAGCTGATGCGGACGCTTGTCCTCCTGCCCTTCCAACCCGACGGCGGCGAGCAGACGGCGCGCCCGGGCCTCCGCCGACGCGCGGGCGGCCTTCCCTCCGAAGCCGCGGACATGTTGCGTCACGAGCAGCTGTTCGACGGCGGTCAGCGACGGCAGCAGATTCGGCTGCTGGAAGATGATGCCCAGCTTCTCGCGCCGCAGAGCCGCCTGCTCCTTCCGGCCCAGCGCCTGGACTTCGCGGCCGTCCACCAGGATCCGACCGGCCGTCGGCTTCACGAGCGTGGCGGCCACGGCCAGGAGGGTGGACTTCCCGGAGCCGGACGGGCCGGTCAGGGCGAGGAATTCCCCCTGGCGCACGGTGAGCGACGCCTGGTCCAGGGCGGTGATGGTCCCGGCGCCGTCCGGGTAGTCGACGGTGACGGATTCGAGTTGCAGTGCGGGCGTGTTCATGGGGTTCTCCTGGTGATGACGACGGGGGTGGGGGCGGGCCGGCTCAGCTGCCGCCGAGCGCGAGCAGCGGATCCACGCGGGTGACCTTGCGGACCGCCAGCGCGGAACCTGCGAGGCCCAGCAGCACGATGCCCACCACGGGACCGGCGATGGTCAGCGGCCCCAGGACGAACGGTGCGGCCTGTCCTGCGAACCAGCCGCCCAGCCCGCCGATCACGGCACCGAGGACGGTGCCGCTCAGCAGCACGATCAGGGCCTGTGCCAGGGCGTCCTTGAAGACGTAGCCCTGGGTCGCGCCGAGGGCTTTGAGGACCGCGATGTCCCGGGTGCGCTGCACGGTCCAGATGCTCAGGAACGCGCCGACCACCAGGGCCGAAATGCCGTAGAGGAACCCCTGGATGAGGAGCAGCGAGCCGTTCTCGCTCTTGAAGGATTCGAGGGCCTGGAAGCTCGCGGTGCGCTCCGCGCTGACGGTGCCGTTCCGGCTGTCGGCGCGATCCGCTGCCGTGGCGTCCGCGCCGGGCGCCACCAGAACGGTCGCCTCGCGGCCTCGGTTCATCTGCTGCCAGTCGCCCAGGCCCACCCAGGCCACGGCGAGGTGCGAGTACCACTGGTCCGGGACGACGGCCTTCACTCTGAGGTCCGTGCCGTTGCTGTTCAGGACGTCGCCGTCGGACAGGTTCAGCGCCGAGGCGAGGGATTCGCTCAGCACGATCTCGCCCTTGCCGGGTGTCACAGGCGCGAGGGCAGTTCCGTTCACGTCGTCCGATCCGAAGAACGCCGCGTTGGTCGTGCGGCCGCCGTCAGGGGTGGACGCCGCCGTGCCGGTGCGCAGTTTGCCCTGCGAGATGCCGAGCGGGACGGCCGTGACGCCGGCGTCACGGGACCAGGCCGCGGCCTGCTCCGGGGTGACCTCGGAATCCGCGTAGCTCGCCTTCGCCGCGGTGCCCTGAGGCGCCCCGAAGACCACGCGGCCGGCGGGCAGGGCGCCGATCGCGGAGGTGGACTGGTGCGCCAGGCCGGCGGTGAGGCCGGAGAGCATGACGAGCAGGACGGTGATGAGCGCGACCACTCCGCCCATGAGGGCGAAACGGCCCTTGCTGAAGCGGAGGTCGCGGAGGGCGAGGAACATGGTGGGGTCTCCTGGAATGCCGGGGTTTCTGGCGTATCTCCAGCCTCCCGCGGAGCGTGCACGCGCACATCGGCGGGGTGGTTGAACCGGGCGCTCGCTGTGGTTGAGCGCCGAATCAACCGAATGGTTGATGGGCGGGGGCGGCCTCGGGAGGGATTCCTGTCGGCACCCGCCGTTAGGGTGGTGGCATGGGAAACGGGCCCGGACCTCACGGCCACTCCGTCGCCGGTGGCGGCGCGGGTGAGAGTGACCTGGACGCTGCCCGGAACCCGGCTCAGGGGACCCAGGTCATCCTGCGGGTTCTGCGGGTGAGCCTGCATCTCGGATTCGCCGCGCTCCTGCTGCTGGGCGTGGTGCGTTACTCCCTGGCGCTGGGGTCCCTGGCGCTGGGTTCGGGCGGTCCGGCTCCGGCGTGGAGTCCCGTGGTGGTCTACCCGGTGGCGGCGTTGCTCGCGGCGGTCTATCTGGGAGGCACCGCCGCCGAGAAACGCCACGCCCTCGGCGCCGGCCGGCTCGATCCCGCGCCGTACGCGCGGTGGTGGCTCGCCGTCGTCGTGGTGCTGTGGCTGGTGCTGCTGGTGTTCTCGGCCGACTTCGCGTGGCTCGCGTTCCCGCTGTTCTTCCTGGAACTGCATCTGCTGCCCCGCGGGGTGGGTCTGCTGGCGGTCGTGGGCACGACGGCGGCGCTCGTGGTGGCGCTGTTCCTGCACGCCGCGCCGGGCTCACCGAACGGCGCGCTCGTGATCGGTCCGGGCTTCGGCGCCGCGTTCGCCGTGGTCACGGCGCTCAGTTATCAGGCCCTGTACCGGGAGGCGGAGGAGCAGCGGCGCGTCGCGGCGGCCCTGCGCGCGGCCCGTTCGGAGCTGGCCGCGAGTCAGCGTGAGGCCGGGGTGCTGTCCGAACGGGCGCGCCTCGCCCGCGAAATCCACGACACCCTGGCGCAGGGCCTCTCCTCGATCGTGCTCATGAGCCGAGCGGCCGGCAGATCCCTGGAAGCGGAAGAGCTCGGCACGGCCCGCGAACGGCTGGCCGTGGTGGAGGAGACGGCGTCGTCGGCCCTGGAGCAGGCGCGCGAGTTCGTGCGCTCGCCCGGCGGCTCCGCGGGCGCCGCGCTGCCCGAACTGCTCGCCGCGCTCTGCGCCGACACCGAACGCCAGGCCCGTGCTGCCGGGAGCGGCTTGTCGGTGACGTTCCGGCTCAGCGGGGAACCGCGCGACGTCCCTGTGGAGCTGTCCCAGGCGTTGCTCCGCGCCTCGCAGGCGTCGCTCGCGAACGTCCTCCGCCATGCCCGGGCGGACCATGCGGTGCTCACGCTCGGCTTCCTGGAAGAGGAACTGACGCTGGATGTGTTCGACGACGGCGTCGGCTTCCGTCCCGAAGCCCCTGCGGTGGGCGATGGGGTCGGGCTCGGTCTGCTCAGGTCCCGCGTCGAGGCGCTGGGCGGGAGCCTGGTGCTGGAGTCGGCTCCCGGCGAGGGGACCGTGGTGGCGATCCGGGTTCCCGAGGGGGCTGCGCCCGGCGGTTCCCGGAGCGGCCCGGACGAGCAGGTTCACGACGAGCCGACTCGACACGCCCCGACTGACCACGCACCGACCGACACGGAGGAACGGCCATGATCAGGATTCTGCTGGTGGATGACCACCCGGTGGTGAGGGCCGGCCTGAAGGCGATGCTGGAGGACCCCGCGGTTCCGTCCGACGGTCCTGCCACCGATGACACTCAGGGCATCCGCGTGGTGGCCGAAGCGTCCGACGGCGCCGCCGCGCTGGAGGAGCTCCGGCGCCGCCAGACCCTGGGCGAGGACATCGACCTGGTCCTCATGGATCTCCAGATGGGCGATGGCATGGACGGGGCGACGGCCACCCGGAAGATCCGCCAGGGAGAAGGCGGGGTCCGTCCGGTTCCGGTGCTGGTCCTGACCACCTACGACAGTGATTCGGACATCCTCAGTGCTCTCGAGGCCGGGGCCAGCGGCTACATGCTCAAGGACGCCGAATCCGAACGGATCCGGTCGGCCGTACGCGCCGCCGCCGCGGGGGAGACGGCCCTCGCCCCGGAGGTCGCCGCCCGACTGGTGGGCCGGTTGAGGAATCCGGTCCCGCAGCTCTCGGCCCGGGAGGTCGAGATCCTCGAACTGCTGGCCACCGGCCTGTCCAACCGGGCGCTGGCCAGGGCACTCTTCATCTCGGAGGCGACCGTCAAGACGCACCTCGTGCACATCTACGCCAAACTCGGCGTGGACAACCGGACCGCCGCCATCACGACGGCGGTCCAGCAGAAGATCATCCGGGTCCCGGACGCCTGAGTCAGCCCGCGGCGACCACCGAGGATTCCTCCTCCTCGCGGGACACGGGCAGGGTGTCGTCCGCGAGCTGCCGCTTCTTGACGGTGGCCAGGTGGCTGAGCAGCACCAGGGCGACGCCGCCGAGTGCCCACAGGGCCAGCTTGAGACCGTCCATGCCGAAATCGGCGCCGGGGAAGTAGGTCAGGTCGCGCACCGCGTTGAGCCAGGCCGCGCCATTCCAGAAGGTGTTCAGCCCGGCGAAGAAGGCCGGCGACAGCGACGCCGGGTACACGCCGCCACTGCTGGTGAAGTTGAGCATCACGAACAGGAGCGTCAGGGCCGGGGTGGTCCACTTGCCGAGGATCGGGTGCAGCCCCAGGCCGATGGTGATGATACCGAACGAGTACAGCGAGCCGAGCAGCCAGATGTTCCACTCGTAGCCGTTGAGCACCTGATACACCGGCCCGGCCACGAGGGTCGCGATGCCGGCCACTACCAGGGCGGTGCCCGCGCCGATGAGCAGGCGGATGCCCACCCGGAGCTTCGCGGTCGCGGCGGCGATCGCCACCACGCTGGCATAGGAGCCCACGCTCAGGGCCACGAGCATGAAGAACACGGACTGGCCGGCGGTGTCATTGGGGCCGCCCGGACGGACGTCCTCGACGGCGACCGGCAGGTGCTGCTTGTAGGCCAGCGGCAGGAAGACCTTCTGGGCCGCGCCGGCGGCCGCTTCGGATGCGGCGCCGGAGACCAGGATGGTCGCGTGATCCCTGCTCGGGACGTAGGCCGCGGAGATCTTCTGGTCGGTGATCTGCTGGCGCGCCTGATCGGCGGTGGCCACGGTCGTGACCTGGAGCTTGCCGTCCGAACCGTCGTTCAGCGACTGGGCGAACACCTTCGTCTCGGGGCTCTGACCCACCACGGCCACCGGGAAGTGGTGCGGGTCCGGGGAGTGGAAGGCGCCGAGGTAGGCGAAGGCCATGCCGGCGCCCATGACGAGGGGGATGAGCAGATGCAGGGCGATGTGGCCCCAGGTCCTGCCGTCGGGCCAAAGGCGCGGACGTGCCGAGGGCAGCGTTTTCACAAGGGGGAGGCGATGCGTGGACATGGGTTCCTGTCGGAGAAAAGTCAGCAAGGGGGAGAGGCGTTCCGCGAAGGGAAGATTAGGCTCGCTAACTACTTTAGGCCTAATTGTTGCATTGCGCAACCATTAAGGCGACGGTCGGCCCGCGGCAGGCGGCCGACGGCCCGCGACGGCCCGCCGGGAACCGTGCCCCGGCAGGCCGTGGACGCATTCGTCAGCCGACGACCGGATCGGCGCGGCTCACCGAGCCGCGCCGATCCGGAGTGTCTGGCGCCAACGCTGCCCGCTCAGTACTTCGTGTACTGGACGCGGTCGTAGGTCGCCGTGCGCTGTCCGGAGTACTGGAAGGGGCCGAGCCACGAGTCGACACCTGTCCCCGGCCAGAAGTTCGTGATGATGCGCTGAGGATGGGTGGGCAGTGGGCCGCGCGAACCGGTCTCCTGGTGGACGAGGCGCCCGTCGACGAACCAGTTGATGGAACCGCCCGGCCACCATTCGAAGGCGTAGTCGTGGTAGCCGGCCGAGGCGTCGAAGCCGAGGTTGATCAGGGTCTCGTGGCCACCGACTCCGTTGGTGAAGTAATTGGTCTGCATCTGCCATGTGTTCTTGCCGAGGATCTCGACGTCGATCTCGTCCCACGGCTGGCCGTCGCTGGCCCCCGTGTAGGTGAAGAAGGAGGTGACGGTGCCTGCGCCGGCGCTCGCCTTCAGGCGGGCACTGTAGCGGCCGTAGGAGAAGAGATCATTGGTCCGGTACTCGCCGGACGCGTACGGCTTGCCCGAGCAGCCGGTGGGGCACGTGGCGGTGTCCAGATTCAGCCCCATCACGCCGCCGTTGAACCAGACGTGATCGGCGCGCCATCCTGCGTTGAACATGCCGCCGTTCGACCAGCCGTCCGCCTTGCTCCATCGGGAGGTGTCGTAGGAGGAGAAATCGTCGGAGAAGCTGCCGCCGATCGCTGCCGCTGCGGGTCCCGCACCCAGCGGCGAGGCGGCGAGCAGGAGAATCGCCACCGCGGCCATGCGGAGCAGTCGATGAACGACGCGCGGCGAGAACCTCCGCCTGCGCGCTTCGGTTGAGTGGTGCGCGGTCAAGCGGCGTGCGGATAGGTGGCGTGCGGCCGGGTGTCTGAGGTGTGAGTGCATGGGAGCTGAGCCTCCATCGAGGTGTCGGGTTTTCAACGGTGAAATGAGAGCGCTCCCACCGTCAACCTTCGGGCACCCGGATGCGCCCTGTCAAGGGGTCGGTGAACCACCCGGCGACCGCAATAGGCATCACCGAACTCCGGCAGCGGGCGGCAACGGAGCGGCGGCGTGCCGCGGCGGATTGCCGGCGTCGTCGCGCTGAGCGGGGCGCGGGAGCAGTCGTGCGCGAAGTGCCGAGCCTTGACGGAGGAGTTGGCGGTCGGGCAGGGTTGACGCAATTTGGGAGCGCTCCCAAACGCTCGCCACGGCGGGTTTCCCTCACGAAGGAGTGACATGAGGTTCAGAAAAATGCGCGTGTCGGCGGTGCTGGCATCCGCGCTCTTGCTCGGAATGGGGTCCGCCCTGCCGACCCAGGCCACGGCCCCGGCCGCGGTCGATGATCCGGGCGGCGTCCCCGGCGTCAGTGGTGCGGCGCTGTTCGCAGACCCGCTGAGCACGACGCTCGCGGCCGCGCAGGGACTCCGCGGTCAGGCGCGTTCCGACGCGCAGCTGCTGGCCAGCATTCCGTCGGCGACCTGGCTGGCGGGTGGCACGCCCCAGGAGGCGCGGGCCGAAGCCGATCGGGTCGTCACGGCGGCCGCGAAGTCCGGCACGGTCCCGGTGCTCGTCGCCTACAACCTGCCCTTCCGGGACTGCGCGCTGTACTCGGCCGGTGGCGCCGCGGACACCAAGGCCTACAACGCGTGGATCGACGGCGTGGCCGCCGGAATCGGCAACCGCCGGGCGATCGTCCTCATCGAGCCGGACGGGCTCGGAGTGATCCCATTCCACACGACGCTCGACGGTGTGCTCGATTCCTGCCGGCCTGAGGGCGCCGATCCCGAGCGGGCTTCGGACGCGCGGTTCGAGCAGCTGAACCACGCCGTCGACGTCCTGAGCGCGCTGCCTTCCGTGGCCACGTATCTCGACGGCACCAACGCCGCCTGGCTGAACGTCGGGGAGATCTCCTCGCGTCTCGTCCGGGCAGGCGTGGGCCGCGCCACCGGGTTCTTCCTCAACGTGTCGAACTACCTGTACACGAAGAACTCGAATGCCTACGGCACGTGGGTCTCGTCCTGCATCGCTTATGCCACCCAGGTCGCACCGGGCAAGTTCAAGGACTGCGGGGACCAGTTCTGGAATGGCGGCCCGGCCAACGACTGGCAGGGCGTCGCGATGTCGCAGTACGGCGAGTGGAGTGCGGGCGCCGCGGACCCCGCCCTCGACACGGCGGGGGTGGACTCGCGGTACGCCGCCCAGCTGGGCGGCGTCAAGCCGACCGCGCGCTTCATCGTCGACACCAGCCGCAACGGCATCGGCCCCTGGCAGTATCCGGCGGGCGTGTATCCGCAGCATGAGGACTGGTGCAATCCTCCCGGACGTGGCGCGGGGCAGAGGCCGACCACCACCACGGGCGTGGATCTCGCGGACGCGTACCTGTGGGTCAAGGTTCCGGGCGAGTCTGACGGGCAGTGCTATCGCGGCACGGCAGGGCCTCTGGATCCAGCGCGGGGAATCCAGGATCCGCCGGCCGGGCAGTGGTTCCCTGAGCAGGCGCGTGAACTCGTCGCGAACGCGGCGCCCGCGCTGGCGCCGCTCACGTGTGAGGTGACGGTGACGCCGACCGGGCACGGCGCTTCGTTCTCGCAGACCCTGCGCCTCCGCAATCTTGGATCGGAGACCGCCACGCGCTGGGTGCTGAGCTGGACCTTCGGCGGTGACCAGAAGGTCAAGGCCGTGCCCGGCGCGACCTTCGTGCAGCGTGGCGCCGAGGTGTCGGTCAGTGCACGCGGCAGGGCCACGTCCCTTGCGCCCGGCGCAGAAACGTCCCTCGTCGTGCGGGGCGTTGGAGCGGCCGATGCCCCATGGCAGTTCCGCCTCAACGGCGCGGCCTGCGCGACCCGGTAGCCGGTCCGGGTCCGCGGAGGGGATTTCCCGCCGCCGCATTCGGCCGGATGAAATCCATTGACACGCGTGGGAGCGCTCTCATACACTCAAATTCCTTCTGGGAGCGCTCCCATGCTCCACCTCGCACCACATGAACTCCGCATCATCACCACGCACACAAAGGAGTGCCCGTGAAACTCACAGCACGCAGATTCGCCATCCCCGTCGCGGCGGCCGTCGCCGCCGCATCCCTGGTCCTGACCGGCTGTTCCGGCGGCAATGCCCCGTCCGACCCGAATGCTCCCATCACGCTCACGGTCGCGACCTTCAACGATTTCGGGTACACCGATGCGCTGCTGAAGGAGTACACGGCCTCCCACCCGAACGTGAAGATCGTGCACAACCGGGCCGCCACCAGTAACGAGGCCCGCGAGAACTACTTCCAGAAGATCGGCAAGTCCGGTCTGGCCGACGTCGAAGCCATCGAGGTCGACTGGCTGCCGGAGGTCATGAAGTACTCCGATCTGCTCGCCCCGGTCGACGCGAAGCTCAAGGACCGCTGGCTCGATTGGAAGTCCGCCGCCGCCACGGACAAGGACGGAAATCTCATCGGCTACGGCACCGATATCGGGCCGGAAGGGGTCTGCTACCGCAGCGATCTGTTCGCGGCCGCGGGTCTCCCGACCGATCGCGAAGCCGTGGCCAAGCTCCTCCAGGGCGACTGGGACCACTACTTCGAGGTGGGTGCGAAGTACACCGCCGCGACGGGCAAGCCGTTCTTCGACTCGGCCGGCGGGACCTACCAGGGCATCGTCAACCAGATCGAGGCCGCCTACGAGGACCCCAAGAGCGGTGAGGTCATCGCGACGACGAACGCCGACGTCAAGACGGCCTACGACAAGGTCCTGAAGGCCAGCAAGACGCAGTCGGCACACCTCAGCCAGTGGTCGCCGGACTGGATGAAGGGCCTGTCGAACGGCTCCTTCGCCACGATGCTCTGCCCCGGATGGATGCTGGGCGTCATCTCGGGCAACGCCAAGGGCGTCAAGGGCTGGGACATCGCCAATGTGTTCCCCAATGGGGGCGGCAACTGGGGCGGCTCCTACCTGACGGTGCCGAAGAACGGGAAGAACGTCAAAGCCGCCCAGGAGCTCGCGGACTGGCTGACGGACCCTGCCCAGCAGATCAAGGCGTTCTCCAACGCCGGCACCTTCCCGAGCCAGCAGAAGGGGCTCGCTGACAAGACGCTGCTCGGGGCGACCGACAAGTACTTCAACAATGCGCCTGTCGGCAAGATCCTGTCCGAGCGCGCGAAGGCCGTGACGGTGGCGCCGTTCAAGGGACAGCGCTACTTCCCCATCAACGACGCGATGCAGAAGGCCCTGACCCGCGTGGAGGAACGGACCCAGGATGCGGAGACCTCCTGGAAGCAGTGGACTGACGAAGTCACGGCACTGAAGTAACGCCGCGGCGGGGCCGCCTTCCGTACACCAGGGCGGCCCCGCCCGTTTCCCGCCTTCCCGCCCGGACAACCCTCTAGGACCTGTCATGACCACTGCCACGCCGCGGCGTTTCGGCTTCGGGGCGCGCCTCTCGCGCTGGGATCTGAAGCTCTCGCCCTACCTCTACATTTCGCCGTTCTTCCTGCTGTTCCTCGTCGTGGGGCTTTTCCCCATCGCCTACACGGCGGTCATCTCGTTCATGGACTGGGACCAGGTCCGCGGCAAAGGGACCTGGATCGGATTCGACCAGTATGCCTACGTGCTGGGCCAGCCGAAGTTTTGGATCGCCCTCCGCAACACGTTCAGCATCTTCCTGCTCTCCAGCGTTCCTCAGATGGTGTTCGCGGTGTTCCTCGCCGCGCTCCTGGACCAGAACCTGCGCGCGAAGACCTTCTGGCGCATGGGCGTGCTGCTGCCGTACGTCGTCGCGCCCGTCGCCGTCGCGCTCATCTTCTCGAATCTGTTCGGTGACCGGTACGGCCTCGTCAACACCGCGCTGCAGGGCATCGGCCTGGAGCCGATCCCGTGGCACACCAACGCTTTCGCCAGTCACATCGCGATCGCCACGATGGTGAACTTCCGCTGGACGGGCTACAACACGCTGATCCTCCTGGCCGCCATGCAGGCGATCCCTCGCGATTACTACGAGGCCGCGACGGTGGACGGCGCGGGCCGGTTCCGCCAGTTCTTCGCCATCACGCTGCCGAGTCTGCGTCCGACGCTCATCTTCGTCGTCATCACCTCCACCATCGGCGGTCTGCAGATCTTCGACGAGCCCCGGATGTACGACCAGTACGGGACCGGAGGGTCCAACAGCCAGTGGCTGACCATCTCCCTGTACCTCTACAACATCGGCTGGGGCGAATGGAACTTCGGACGCGCGGCCGCTCTGGCCTGGCTCCTGTTCCTCATCGTGCTCGTCATCGGCGCGATCAACATGCTCATCACCCGCGCCCTGGTGCGCACGGACGGAGACCAGCGATGACCACCGCAACGCGCACCACCGCCCGCGACCGCAGCACGACGACGGCGCCCACATCGCCCGCCTCGCCACGCACCCGACGCGTCCGCGGCACCCGTCCCGGATGGTTCGTGTACGGGTGTCTCGGCCTCGTGCTGGCCGGGAGCGTCTTCCCGTTCTACTGGTCGTTCCTGATCGGTTCGGGGGACGCCTACACGCTCCGGGACCCCCACATGTCCTGGATCCCCGGCGGCAATTTCATCGCCAATGCCCTGACCGTGGTCAACGACCCCGCCTTGAACTTCTGGAAGGCCCTGTGGAACTCGGTCTTCACCTCGGCGCTGATCGCGCTCTCCGTGGTGTTCTTCTCCACGCTCGCCGGCTGGGCGTTCGCCAAGCTCCGCTTCCGCGGGCGTGGCTGGCTGCTCGCGTTCGTCGTCGGGACCATGGCGGTGCCGACCCAGCTGGGTGTCGTCCCGCTGTACGTGCTCTTCAATGAGCTCGGCTGGACGGGGAAGACGGGCGCCATCATCGTCCCCGCGCTCGTGAGCGCGTTCGGGGTGTTCTGGATGACCCAGTATCTGCAGCAGGCGGTGCCCGATGAGCTGATCGAGGCGGCCCGGATGGACGGGGCCAGTTCCTTCCGCACCTTCTGGACCATCGGCCTGCCGGCGGCCCGTCCCGCGGCGTCGATGCTCGGGCTGTTCACCTTCGTCTCGGCCTGGAACAACTTCTTCTGGCCGTTCATCGTGCTCGACCGGCAGGACCCGACCCTTCCGGTGGCCCTGTCACTGCTCCAGTCCAACCATTTCGTCGACTACTCGATCGTGCTCGCAGGTGTGCTGCTGTCGACCATCCCGTTGCTGATCCTGTTCGCCGGAGCAGGAAAGCAACTGGTCAGCGGCATCATGCAGGGCGCGGTGAAAGGATGACCCGTATGTCCCGACCCTTCCCGGAGAACTTCCTCTTCGGCGCCGCGACCGCCGCGTATCAGATCGAGGGCGCCGCGTTCGACGACGGCCGCACCGCCTCGATCTGGGACGCCTTCAGCCGCGTTCCGGGAGCCGTGGTGAAGGGAGACACCGGGGATGTGGCCTGTGACCACTACAACCGGTACCCCGAGGACGTCGCGCTCATGCGGGAACTGGGCCTGCAGAGTTACCGGTTCTCGGCGTCGTGGTCGCGCGTGCGGCCGGACGGCGGCGAGGTCAACCCGGCCGGGGTCGCGTTCTACGACCGCCTGGTCGATCAGCTGCTGGAAGCGGGGATCCTGCCCTGGCTGACGCTCTACCACTGGGACATGCCTCAGGCGCTGGAGGAGAAGGGCGGCTGGACGGTCCGCGAGACCTCGGACCGGTTCGTCGAGTACGGGCTCACCCTGCATGACGCGCTCGGCGACCGGGTGAAGCACTGGACGACGCTGAACGAGCCGTGGTGCTCGTCCTTCCTCTCCTACACCGCGGGCGTGCACGCCCCGGGCCGGTACGACGTCGGCGACGGACTGCTCGCCGCCCATCACCTGCTGCTCGCCCACGGACGCACGATCGAGGCCCTGCGCGAGCGTGATGACGCCCTGGAATGCGGCATCACGCTCAACCTGACGGTCGCGGATGCCGCCGATCCGCAGGACCCCGCTGATCTCGACGCGGCCCGGCGGATCGACGGACAGTTCAACCGATGGTTCCTCGATCCGGTGCTCCGCGGTTCGTACCCGGAGGACACCGTGGCGGACATCCGGTCGGCGCACCCGGAAGCGGTGACGCGGTGGGAGGCGGCCGTCCAGGACGGCGACCTCGCCGCGGTGTCCACGCCGCTCGACTGGCTGGGCGTCAACTACTACCACGGTGAGCTGGTGTCGGGGCACGCTCCCCGGAGCGCGGACGAGCAGGCGCCGGGAGGCGATGCCCACGTCTCCCGGCGCACGGAGTCACCCTTCCCGGCCGCCGAGGGGGTGCACTGGGTCGAACGCGGACTCCCGCGCACCGGCATGGACTGGGAGGTGCAGCCCGACGGCCTGAGGCGGGTGCTGCAGCGCGTCGCCGAGTCCGCCCCCGGCCTGCCCCTGTACGTCACTGAGAACGGCGCGGCGTACGACGACGGACTCGTTGATGGCCGGGTCCCCGACACGGAGCGGACCGCGTTCCTGAGGGACCACCTCGGCGCCGTCCTCGAGGCGATCGACGCGGGAGTCGAGGTCCGCGGCTACTTCTACTGGTCTCTGCTCGACAACTACGAGTGGGCCTGGGGATACGAGAAGCGGTTCGGGATCGTCCGGGTCGACTACGAGACGCAGGAGCGCCTGGTGAAGGACTCGGGGCTTGAATACCGGCGGATCATCGCCGAACGGACGGTGTGAGTTCATGACGGGCTGCCCGGCCCACACTTCGGCGCGGACCGGGAAACCCCGGCCTGTGCCGTGGTGTGGGCCGGCGCTGCCCGACAGGAGGGCGGTGTAAGATCACGGCTGTCATCCGCGATGAACCCGAAGCGTATGCAGGAGAACGGAGCAGGGGTGGACCCGAGGGAAAGTGCAGCCCGGCCGACGCTGGAAGAGGTGGCGGCCGCCGCCGGCGTGTCCCGATCCACGGTGTCACGGGTGGTGAACGGTTCCACCGCGGTGAGCCCTGAGGCCCTGGAGGCCGTGGGCGCCGCCATCGAACGGCTCGGCTACGTGCCGAATCGCGCCGCCCGCTCCCTGGCCACCCGCCAGACCCATGCGATCGCCCTGGTCGTCCCGGAGGACACCACCCGCTTCTTCGGAGACCCGTTCTTCGCAGCCGTCGTGGCCGGGATCAGCGACCGGATCGCCCGTTCGGACTATGTCCTGAACCTGCTGGTGGCCAGTGATGATCCGGATGGGCGGGTCACCGGCTTCGTCCGCAACGGCGGCGTGGACGGGGCGATCGTCCTCTCGTATCACACGAGCGATGCCTTCATCGACAGCATCGTCGAGGCCGTTCCCGTGGTCTTCGGCGGCCGCCCGTGGGCCGAGCGGGAGAGCGATTACGTCGTCGACGTCGACAATGTCACCGGCGCGCGGTACGCGGCCGACCACCTGATCAGCACGGGACGCACCAGGATCGCGACCATCACCGGTTCCCTGTCGATGGGGGCCGCGGAGGACCGGCTCCAGGGATTCCGCAAGGCGCTCCTCGACGCCGGGCTGGAACCCTTCGCGGAAGTCCCCGGCGACTACTTCGAGGCCGACGGTGTCCGGGCCGCACGCGAGCTGCTCGCCCGGGCCGCGGAACCGGGCGGGCGGCTGCCCGATGCGATCTTCGCGGCGAACGACCTCATGGCCCGCGGCGCGCTGGAGACCCTCACCGCGGAAGGGATCAGGGTTCCGGAGGACGTCGCGATCGTCGGATATGACGACTCCCCGGTCGCGGTCTCCACGACCCCGCCTCTCACCACGATCCGTCAGCCGCTCCATGCGCTGGGCGAGGCGACGGCCGGCGTCCTCATCGACCTGCTCACCGGGGCCACTCCGCCTCGCCGGACGGTCCTGGAGACCGAGCTCGTGGTGCGCGGATCCGCCTGAGTCCAGGCCGTTCGGTCCCCGTGACGCCGGCGTGACAACCGCGGCACTAGGCTGGAGGGATGGTGACACCGGAGAAGGAGCATGCCGAGCACGACGCCGCCGTGGCCCGTATTCAGACGGGCCTGACCACGGTCAGCAGGCGGGGGAGTGCCCGCTTGAGGCGCTCCAACCAGACGCTCTCGCCGGTGGACCATTCCATGCTGGAGTACATCCGTTCCCACCCCGGGTGCCGGGCCGTGGACATGGCCACGCATTTCGAACTCAACCGCTCCACGGTGTCCCGGCAGCTCGCGGCGCTCACCCGTATGGGCCTCATGGCCGTGGTGGATCCGGAGTCCACGGCACGCAGCCAGGCCCTGCGGCTCACCCCGGAGGGCGAGGCGGCGCTGGAGACCTCGGCCCGCCTGCTCAATGAAGTCATGATCGAACGGCTCGCCGACTGGTCCAACGAGGACCTGGAGGCGTTCGCCGAGATGCTGGACCGCTTCAACGCCGCCATGGGGGAGAACTAGCGAAATCCCGGCCCCGGCAGTCAGCGCGTCAGCCGGGTCTCATCCTCCACGGCGCCGAGCTTCTGCGGGTTCCGCATCGCGAAGATCCGGGTGATCCGGCCGTCCTCGACCGCCACGCTGATGAGCGTGGGGCCCGCCACTTCGTCGTCGATGCGCAGACCCGGCAGGCCGTTGAGCCACAGCACCGCACTGCGCGGATTCACCGCCGCCTGCGGGAAGGACTTGAGCAGGTTGACGACCTTCTTCAGGCCGAGGACCGGCACCCTGACCGCCTGAGCCAGGCCGCCGCCGTCGGCGATCAGCACGACGTCGGGCGCCAGGACGTCCATGAGCCCCTGCACATCGCCGGTGCTCACCGCCGCCAGGAACCGTTCCACGACCTGTCGCTGCTCGCCGCGGTCGACGTGGACGCGAGGACGCCGCGCGGCCACGTGGGAGCGGGCGCGGCTGACGATCTGCCGCACCGCGGCCGGCGACTTGTCCACCGCCTGGGCGATCTCCTCGTACGGGGTGTCGAACACCTCGCGCAGCACGAACACCGCGCGCTCCACCGGCGCCAGCGACTCCAGCACCGTCAGCATGGCGATTGAGACGCTCTCGGCCAGCTCGACGTCGTCGGCCACATCCGGCACGGTGAGCACCGGCTCGGGGAGCCATTCCCCGATGTAGTCCTCCCGCCGCCGCGCCAGGGTCCGGAGCTGGTTGAGCGCCAGGCGCGTGACCGTCCGGACCAGGTAGGCGCGGGGATCGCGCACCTCGGCGCGGGCCTCCGGGTCCAGCCCGGCCCACCGCAGCCAGGCCTCCTGCACCAGATCCTCGGCGTCCGCTGCGGAGCCGAGCATCTCGTAGGCCACGGTGAAGAGCAGGCTGCGGTGGGTGACGAACGGGTCCGCGCTGTCGAGGGCGCCGGGGCTGCTCATGGCGCTCAGGCTACCCCGTGGCCGCTGCGCGCCGCGAGGGGTTTCAGTTCGCAGGCCTCGGCGAAGCCTTCGGACTCGATGCCCATCGCCACGTTGCCGCGGGTCGTGAGGTTCGCGAAGCCGATGACGCTGGTCAGCTCCACGAGCGCCGGCGCCCCGAGCGCCTTCAGCAGCCGTGCCGAGAGCTCGTCGGTCACGGTGACCGGGGTGCTGGTCGTGGC
Organism: Arthrobacter sp. Y-9; assembly: GCF_029690065.1. NCBI lineage: Bacteria > Bacillati > Actinomycetota > Actinomycetes > Micrococcales > Micrococcaceae > Arthrobacter > Arthrobacter sp. Y-9. Next base: position 3,255,139 of record NZ_CP121463.1, on the reverse strand, counting down.
CTCGGCGTACTCGAGGACGTCGCGCTCCAGGGGCGTGAAGACGTCGGAGTCCCGCCAGCAGGGGATCTGGCGCGCCTTCTCCAGGTCGAGGCCCTGGTTGTAGGCCATGAAGTAGTTGTAGTCGAGGCACCAGCTGCAGCCGATGTACGACGCCACGGCCATGTGGGCGTAGGACTTCAGCGATTCGTCGCAGTGGTTCCACTTCTGCAGCTTCTGCCCGAAGCCCATCGAGGCCTTCAGGACGCCCGGGCTGTGCCACATGACGCCCAGGGATTCCGGGACGCGACCGAACATCTTGGCGCTGAACTTCTTGACCAGCGCTCCGTAGAGGCCGGTGATCTCGGTGGCGGGGATGCGGGTGGTCATGACTCCTCCTGAGGGGTGTTCCGTTCCTGACGTCATGAAGACACCGCCCGGGGCCGATCTGTGACAGATAGGGTGGAAACCATGAGCATCTCGCAGGACCAGGCCTATTACCGGGACACCTACCTTTTCGAATCCCCCGCCCAGGTGGTGGCCGCAGGCCAGGACGACGACGGCGCCTGGGTCGCCGTGAGCCCGAACATCTTCCACCCGAAGGGCGGCGGCCAGCCGTCCGATGAGGGCACCGTCAACGGCGTGCCCGTGGTCCCGTCCCGCACCGAGGACGGTCTCGTGGTGCTGAGCGGCGACGGGCTCGCGCTGGATGAGGGCGCGGAGGTGGTCTGCGCGATCGACGAGACCCTGCGCAAGCGGCACGCCGCGCTCCACACCGCAGGCCACGTCCTGGGTCACCTGGGCGAGGCGCGGGGCTGGCAGAGCGCCGGCCACAGCCACTACCCGGGTCAGGCGCGGCTCGACTTCAATCCCGAGGGCCTGGAGTCAGAGCTCGCGACGCCGGAGCTGCGGGACGCGGTGCGCGCCGAGTTGCAGGAGGCGTTCGACGCCGTGCTCGCCCGCGGCGGCGCCGTCACCGCCGCGACCGATGAGTCCGGGCACCGCACCGTGACGATCGAGGGCGTGAACGCGGAACCGTGCGGCGGGACGCACGTCTCGGACCTGTCCCAGCTGAAGGACGTCCGCGTGCTCGAGCTGAAGGTCAAGCGCGGCGCCCTGAAGGTCCGCTACGAGGCCGACCACGCCTGACCGCAGACCTTAACCGGCGATGGTCGCGTCGCCGGGGGTGCCGTCGGCTGCCACCTCGACGAGGATCGCGTGGCCCCAGAACAGCTCGTCATCGTCGTAGTAGGCGGTCATCGAACCCTCCGTGTCGAGGGAGAGCTCGCTGAGGCGGATGCGCTGAGCGAAGGTGTCGGCGGTGATCGGAGCTTCGGGCGCGGCGTCTTCCTGCTCGTAGTCCTGCGCATCGTCCTGCCAATCGTTGGCCAGGTCGGTGAGCTTCTTCGCGGCGAACGCCCGCCACCGTGCGTCGATGGCTGCCAGGTCCGCGACCAGCGTGTGCAGGCGGCCGAATGTCGCCCGGCAGGTCTCGGCGCCCAGGATGGCGGGCTCGTCGACGGCGAGCGTCACTGAGATGTCGCCGTCGTCTCGCGCGATCAGGCCCGAAAACCATCCGAAGGCGCGATCGAGCTCGAAATCGCCGATGTCGGTGGACATGGTGACGGGCTGGACCCACTGGTCCCTCCGCTCGAGGAGGAAGCGGTTCTGCACGTCCCGTTCCACCACCTCGTCGAGGGCGAAGTGGTGCGAGAGATCGGGGACGGGCAGCCCGTACTTGGCGTACTCGGCAGGATCCGGGGTCGCGCGGCGCGCCCTGACCACGTATTGGGTCAGCGGCTTGAGGTCGTGAATCCACGTATCGCGCTGCTCGTCGGTCGCGAGCCACGACAAGCGCCCTGATGCGTCCACATCCGAGCCGTTTTCGTCACGGTAGGCCAGCACGTCGGCTGAGGCCGTCCAGAGAACCGCGCCACCGGCTTTCCCCGCCCCACCGGTGTGCTGACCGGTGAGGACGGTGATCTCCACCGCGTCCGACGCGTGGCGCTTCTCAAAGTCCAGACGTTCCTGATCCCCCGACATACGGGTCACCCTACCTGGCCCGGGTCATCCGGCGCTCAGGCGTTGCGGCCTCGTGCCGCGATCTCCCAGCGCTCCACGACGGCGCCGTCGGACACCACGGTGACCTCGTCCACCAGGTTCACCGCGACGCAGACGTGATTGGGGATGAGGCGCAGCCTGCTGCCCAGCGCGGGCAGCGGTGCGTCCTCGGGCCACAGGACCGTCGCGTGATGCTCGGACAGGGCGCTGACCCGAGCGTCGGGCTCCTCCTGGACCCGGGCGAAGCCGCTCGCCCAGGCGGGGCGGTCGCCGCCGAGCATCTTGCTGCCGGCGTCGAGCACGATCCGGCGCGGCATGTCCTCGGACCCTTCGTGGCGGCTGACCACGGTCGCTGCCACGCTGAGGGACACGTCCTCCGGGGCGCACCGCCCGAGCTCGAGCTGCTGAGCGTCCCCGAACACGTAGACACCCGGCCGCAGCTCCGTGGCGACCGAGTCGCCGGTGAGCAGCGCCGTCGGCGTCGAGCCTCCGCTGAGGACCTCGACGTCGTGCCCGGCCTCCCGGAGCGCGACGGCGGCCTGGTCCAGGGCCGCTCCCTCCTGGTCCACCGCGGTACGGGGCATGCCCGGGGCGTAGCTGTGACCCGGGAACGTGAAGACGCCGGCGACGCGGAAGCCGGCGTCGCGGGCGGCGTCGGCGATCGCGGCCGCGTCCTCGGGCCGCACGCCGCTGCGGTGATGCCCGCTGTCGATCTCGACCAGCACGCCGAAGTCCGCGGATGCCGGACCGAACAGCCGGCCGGCCTCCCGGATGGCCTCGACGGAATCCGTGCCGAAGGCGATCCGTGCCCGCTTCGAGAGAGCCGTGAGACGCTCCGCCTTCGCCGCGCTGAGCCACAGGGGGTAGGCGATGAACAGGTCGGTGGCTCCGTGGTCGGCGAAGACCTCCGCCTCGCCGATCGTCGCGACCGTCAGGCCCACCGCTCCCGCCTCGAGCTGAAGCGCCGCGATCTGGGGGATCTTGTGCGTCTTCACATGAGGCCGGAGCGCCAGACCCCGTTCCCGCACCCGCGAGGCCATGCGCTCGATGTTGCGGTGCAGAATGTCCCGCTCGATCAGGATGGCAGGGGTCTCGATCTCGTCCGGGATGCTGTGCATGGCTTCATTCTGCCGCACCGGATCGAGTGGTCACGATCGCCCGGTCACACCGGCGAGGAGGCGTTCCTCCTCGTCAGAGCTCGATGAGCGCTGGAGTGATGTCGAGGCGCAGTCTCGTCAGCATCGACTGGAACTCGTCGAGGGGGTGCTCCTCGGAGGCCGTGGCGATGCAGACGAGCCGCCCGGATCCGGGCGTGGCCAGTGGAGCGAAGTCGGCCACGACCTGATCCGCAGGATCAAAGAGGGGCAGGCTTGGCGCCACCCGCGCGATCGCGGGAGCCAGCCACGGCAAGTGCGTGCTGGAGAGGGACAGCCCACCCAGCCGCCCGTGCTGTGCGCGCAGCGCCGCGATGAAGGCGGCGATCGGCTGCTCGACGTTCGCGAAGTCGAGGAAAGCCCCTGACTCGACCAGCCCGATGAGGTCGTCGGCGGCCACGGCGTGCACGCGGTGTGCCTCCAGGCCCACGGCGTTCTCGATGAGCTGCGCGAGCGCGTCACTCTGGATCAGGACGCTCGCGCCGGCGACCATGAGGGTGCTTTCGCCGGGGAGCGAGGCCAGCGCCGAGCGCACGGGAGGCACCACACCGAGCACCGGCACGCTGACCTGGGCGCGCAGTGGTTCGAGGACCGTCACGCTCGGCGCGTTGGAGGCGAGAATGATCGAGGCCGCGCCCAGGGATTCGAGCGCCTGGGCCGCCCTGCCGACGCTGGCCAGCAGGGCCTCTTCGCTCTTGGCCCCATACGGGAAACTCGCGCGGTCGGCGAGATACAGCACGTCCTGCCGGGGATACGCGGCGCGGATGCGGCGCACCAGGTCGTAGCTGCCGATTCCCGCGTCGAAGATGCCGACGGGGCGGTGCAGCACCTCCGCACCGGTGAAGGTCTCCACCGTCATCACGAGTCCCGCACCGCGTGCCGGAGGGTTTCGCCGTGCACGTCCTCCAGGGTCACATCCACCACGAGGTGCTCGGCGACCACGACGGCGCGCACGCCCTCGGACACCTTCGTCACCACGGTGGACTCGACCTCGGTGAGGTCACTGTCCGGGGCGACGCTCACGGCGCATTCCGCGCGCCAGCGCCGGTGCGGGGAGTCGCTGTCCTCGGGCCGGACGTCCACGTAGTTCACCTGGATGCGGGCGATTCCGCCGAACACGTTCCGCACGGCGTCGGCGAGGTCCAGCGACGTCACCTTGACCGGTCCGCCACCATCGGCGGCGATCGCGCTGGTGCTGCGCAGAGGGCGGAGGTTCTCGCGGACCGCGCGCATCACGGCGGCGATCGCGCCGTCGTCGTTCCCCTGGCTCTCTTCCTCGGTGCGGAGGAGCGTGGCCAGGCCGGAGTCCAGGTCCTTCAGGCGGGCACGCTCGGCGTGGCACCAGGGGCACTGGATTTCGTGGGCGTCGGGTGGCCCGTCGAGATTCTGCAGGACGTCATCGCGTGTCCTGCCGCAGGGCAGGGTGCTCATGGCGTCGCCTCCTCTCCAGGATCGGTGGTCAAGGCCGCGCGGGCCCGTGCCAGGCGTCCGCGCAGGGTGGTCTCGGTAGTCCCCATGGCGAGTGCGGCGTCCCGGTAGCTCAGTCCGTGCACGGCCACCAGCAGGAACGCCTCGCGCTGCGCGAGCGGCAGCGCGGCCACCCGGCTCCACGCCCGCTCCAGTTCCAGTCTGCGCTCGGTCTGCTCTTCGGGCTGCGCGTCCTCGGGGGCCGCGAGCTCCAGGATCTGAGCGTCGAGCGAGTCGGCTTTGAGCCTATCCCGCGAACGGATCCTGTCCAGGCAGACGTTGCGGGTGATCGAGTACGCCCAGCCGGTGAAGGCGGCACGGTCCTTCAGATGGGGGAGCCGCCGCCAGATGCGCAGCCAGGCCTCCTGGACGGCGTCCTCGGCTTCCGCCCAGTGCCCGAGCACGCCGCGGGCGAAGCTCCGCAAGGGGCCGTTCAGGCGCGTGACGAGGTGTTCGAAGGCGGTCGGATCACCCTCCTGGGCGCGGCCCACCCAGGGAACGAGTGAGTCGGGAACCCCCTGTGACATGTGGCCAGCCTAAGGCAGGATGGGAGTAAGCGGGAGCGGGGTCCCAGAACCCCTCATGCTATGTGATGCAGATCACGGAAAGACCGCGTGAGGATTCCGGTGTCCGCTCCGTCTTCTTCTGTGTCCAGCGTTTTCGACAGCAAGACTGAGAAGCAAGGAGTGACCATGTCGCAGAATGTCAGCCCCGTCGTGAAGCCCACCGGTGAGGAAGCGGAACGCCAGGCGAAGCGCGAAGCAGCGCAGCAGCACGAGCAGCAGCAGGAGACCCGCCTCACGGGCCCGCTGCACACCGACCACGGCAAGACCACCATCGAAGATCGCGTGGTCCAGAAGATCGCCTCGATCGCAGCGCGCGAGGTCCCCGGCGTCTACGCCATGGGCAATGCGGCCCGCCGGACGTTCAACTCCATCGCGGAGCGCATCCCGGGCGCGTCGGCCAACACCGCCGGCGGCGTGAACGTGGAGAAGGGCGAGCAGCAGGCCGCCATCGACGTGACCATCGTCGTCGAGTACGGCTTCTCCATCGTGGAGGTCTCCCAGGACATCCGCGCGAACATCATCTCCGCCGTGGAGCGCGCCACGGGCCTCGAGGTCATCGAGGTCAACGTGGACGTCTCCGACGTGCACCTGCCCGAGGACGACGACGACACCTCGTCCGACTCCGGGCGTGACGATCTGAAGTGACCACCACGGGCAGGGGCGGCCATCCCGGCCGCCCCGCCCGGTGGCCCGTAAGCCGCCAGAGCAAGCTGCCATACAAGGAGCAGACATGAATGCAACACGTTGGGGCCTGGCCGCCGGCATCGTGATCGGCCTGATCATCGCGTTCGGCTCGTTCACCCAGCTGATCGTCGTCGCCTTTTTCACCCTGGTGGGCGGCGCCGTCGGATGGGTGCTGCAGAACCGCACCGATGTGAGCGGGTTCCTCAAGCAACGCCGCAGGTGAGCTCATGACCACTCATGAGATCGCGACAGCGGACTCCCGGCCGGACGGCCGGGGCAACACGCACATCCCGGCCGCCGTGCTGGCCAAGATCGCGGCGCAGGCGGCCCGGGAAGTCGACGGGGTCGGCGCGCCTGCAGGCGGAGTCCTGGGCGTGGCGCAGCGACGGGACTTCGACCGCAGGCCACGCGCCGAGGTCGAGATCCTCGGCAGCACCGCGGTGGTGCGGCTGGACCTGGGCCTGCGCTATCCGAGCCCAGTCGAAAAGACCTGTGATGCCGTCCGGCAGCGGGTCGACGACAGGCTCCGGCGTGACGCGGGCGTCACCCGGACCCAGGTGGACATCACGGTGTCCTGGTTGAACGCAGAGGACACGAACGAGCGAAGGAGGCTCCTGTGAAGCGTTTCTGGCATGTGCGCCCGGCGCGCACAGTGGCGATCCTGCTCGCCGCGCTGCTCGCGCTGGCCGTCGGCTGTCTCAGCCTGTGGGCCGGGGCGGCGCGGCTGTCCAGCGGCTCCTGGCCTGACCCGGTCAACGGCTGGCTCTCTCAGCTCGCCGCGGCGGGCTGGCAGGACCCGGTCTGGGTGGGCATCGGCGCTGTTCTGGCCGTGCTCGCGCTCGTGTTCCTGCTGGCGGCGGTCCTCCCGGGCGGCAGGGCCACCCTGCTGCTCCAGGGCGACGACGCCGGCGCCGGCCGTGAGGAAGTGCTGGCCGCCGCGGGGCTCTCCGCCCTCGTGCGCGCCGCCGCCGAGCGCGCGGACGGAGTCTCCTCCGCCTCGGTGACGTCCGGTGAGAAGAGCGTGCGCGTCGTCGTGCGCACTCCGGTCCGGACCACCGCGCCCATCCGCGACGACGTCCGGCGCCGCGCGGAGACCGTGCTCGACAGCCTGCCGCTGCGGCGTGTGCCGCAGGTCCAGGTGCAGGTCCTCAGGAAGGGAGAAGGCTGATGTGGAAGACCCACGGACCCCGGCAGCGGGTGCTCCTGATCCTCGCGGTCCTGGTCCTCGGAGCTGCTGCGGCACTCGTGCTGCTCGGCCGGACCGTCCTTCCCTCCTGGGGTGTGACGGTGCCGGAGAAGCCCGTCGGGCTGATCCCGTGGCAGGGCGATCAGGCGGGAGCCGCGGTCGTGATCGCGGGCGCCGTCCTGGTGGTGCTGGCCCTCTGGGTGATCCTGACGGCTCTGCCCTCGAAACCCGCCACCCACACCTTCCGTTTCCACAGTGACCGCTCAGGAGGAGCGATGACCCAGATCGACACCGGGGTGATCGCCCGGGCCGCGGAGAACGCCGCCACGTCCCACCCGACCGTGAGCGCGGCCGGAGTCCGCATCAGCGGCAGCGCGAAGGAGCCCGTTCTCTACGCCAAGTACACGCTGCGCTCGGACGCGGACGCCGTGGAGGCGATGGAACTGGTGGAGCAGCGGCTCATCCCCGACATGGAGACCGTGCTGGGCGTGGGCTTCACGCGACGGCACGTGCGGTTCGACGTCTCCGCACCGGCCAAGCAGGATCCGGGGCATCTGAATCTGGTGGGCGCCTCGGCGTCCCATCCCGGCTGAACGCAGCCGGACTTTTCATCAACACCTGACACTTTTCACCACCACCTGAAAGAGGAGCAGACACATGGGTTTCATCGGATGGATCGTTCTCGGCCTCATCGCCGGCGCCATCGCCAAGGCGATCATGCCGGGTGAGCAGGGCGGCGGTTGGTTCGCGACCCTGATCCTCGGCGTCATCGGCGCCGCGCTCGGCGGCTGGATCGGATCCGCCGTGTTCAACACCGGCATCAACAGTTTCTGGTCGCTGGGTTCCTGGCTGCTGGCGATCGGCGGTTCGCTGATCGTGCTGGTCATCTGGGGATTCGTCACCAAGCGCCGCTCCTGACGCGGCGCGGGCGCCGGGCGGAGGTCCGCTCGGCGCCCGGAGCCGGAGCTGATCCGGCTCACGGAGAGTTCAAGCATCTGGAGGAAATGAGGTCGTCATGGGAAAGAACATTCTGATCCTGGCACTGGTCGCCGCGGCGGCGTACCGCATCGGTGTGGAGAAGGCGAAGAAGCGGGACGGGGACTACGAGGATCTCCGTCACCAGGTCGAACGCCTTCTGACCGGGAACACCACCAAGAAGGTCCGCCGGAAGCTTGCCAAGGTCAGCCGGCAGGGCGCGTGATCCCTGAATCCAGGTGAACCCCTGGATCCAGGGGATCGGCGTTCCGCGACCGTGGTGATCCCACGGCGCGGCGGTTGAAGAGGCTGTGGCCCGGGCGGTGCCCGGGCCACAGCTGTCGGTCCGGCGGATGCCGCGGGCATCCGTAGGTTGTTCGCCGGGAATGCCCGAGAATAACAACATCATTCGCAGTGAAGCAGTGCGGAGGGGTCTGGGCTGAGGGGCGTCGCTCCCAGTCCGGGCCTGTCCCGCCCGGACGAGAAGGAGGGGCCGATGCAGCGCATCGGATTGGTCTGGAACCCGTCGAAAGTCTCCCGTGAGGAGCTGGAAGCAGCGCTCGCCGAGTTCCCGGATGCCGAGGTCTCCTGGTGGGAGACCGATCCGGAGGATCCCGGTCAGGGCGCCGCGCGGCGAGCCCTGGAGGACGGGGCCGACGTCGTCGTGGCCGCAGGTGGGGACGGCACCGTGCGTGCCGTCGCCGAGACGCTCGCCGGGAGCGACGCCGGGGTGCCGCTCGGCATCGTGCCTCTGGGCACCGGCAACCTTCTGGCCCGTAACCTCGGCGTCCCGCTCGGCAGTCTGAAGGACGCGCTCGGGCGTGCGATCGCGGGGGAGGAACCCCGGAAGATCGACCTGGCCTGGGTGGAGGCCGAGATCGACGGCGTCGCGGAGAAACACGCGTCGGCCGTCATGGCCGGCATCGGGATCGACGCCCACATGATCACCGAGACCGACGACGACCTCAAGTCCCGTGCCGGCTGGCTCGCCTACGTCGAGGCGATCGGTCGTGCCATCGGCACGAGCGACGTCCTCGACCTCACGCTCACCCTCGATGACGAGGACCCGTGGGAGACGTCGGCCCACACCCTCCTGGTGGGGAACTGCGGCACCATCCAGGGCGGCATGGTGGTCTTCCCGGATGCGGAGCCGGACGACGGGCTCCTGGATCTGACCGTCCTCAGCGCGGACGGCATCGGCACCTGGCTCGACACCGCACGCTCCTACCTCTGGGACAACGGCATCCGGAAGTTCATCGGCAAGGAGGAATCCGCGGTCGATTCGGAGTCGGTGTCCCACCGGCAGGCGCGGCGTCTCAGCGTGACGCTCTCGGAGCCGAGGATTCTGGAGATCGACGGCGAGGACCTGGGCGAGGTGCGGTCCTTCACCGTCAGCATCCAGGAGGGCGCCCTGACGGTCCGCTGAGGTGGGAGGCGGGTGCGGGGGCAACGAGGGACCCGAAGGGTCACCTCAGCCTCGACGGCTCCTCGGCGCGTGAATTCGACGTGGACACCGGTACCGTATCGCAGCGGATGTTCGCGCCCGACCGCCGGGATTCTTCTGCGGCCCACACGACACGGTGCGACGCCAGGCTTTCTTCCGGGGAGGAGAGTCGGGTGGAGTCACTGGTTCGCAGTGCATCGAGGAATGCCTGCACGAGGGAGCCGTCGGCGCCACCATGTCCATCGGCCGCGCTTCCGGTGCCTTCGGCCTCGATTTCGATGCGCTCTTTGTGGTTGGTCACGAAGTCGTGGATGGTGATCGATCGCCCGTCGCCTTCGATGCTGCCCGTGGTGCCGAAAACGCGGGTCTTGCGGAAGTCCAGGTCAGTGAAGGCCGTGACCGTGAAGGATGCGGTGGCTCCTCCGGCGAACTGGAAGTTCACGACCTGGTGGTCTGCCACGTCGTTCTGCCCCAGGAACACGCATTTGCCGTACGGCCCTTCCCGCAGTGCGCGTTCGATGTTCTGTGCGGTCACGACGGGGTCGAGGACTGCCAGGGGCCAGCGTTCGTAGCTGGGGTCTCCGAGGAAACCGCGGTAGATGCGGGTCGCTGAGTAGGCGCAGTCGTTCTGCAGCGGGCAGTCGAGGCACCGTTCGGCGGCCTGGGCGGGTTTGTTCTCGGGACGGAAGTGGTAGAGCCCGCCGTAGGAGGACACGTCCTCCACGGGGCGGCCGACGAGCCTGAGCAGCCAGTCGACGTCGTGGCTTGATTTGGCCATGAGCATGGGGGACGAGATGGCTTCCTTCGCCCAATTGCCGCGGACGTAGGAGTGCGCGAAGTGCCACCACCCGATGGGTTCGAGATGTTCGACGGAGACGATGTCACCGATGCGGCCGGCGTCGACGAGTCCGAAAAGGCGCTGTGAGTAGTCGCTGTACCGCAGTACGTGGCAGACGGCGAGCATGACCTCGTTCTGCCGTGCGGCGTCGACCATGGCCCGGGCTTGTTCTTCGGTGGTGGCCATGGGCTTTTCGACGAGTAGGTGCAGTCCGGCGCCGGCCAGGCCGATGGCCGGCTCGGCGTGCTCCTGGTCCGGAGTGGCGATGACTGCGGCGTCCGCCAGGGCGGCGCCGGTGGCGGCGAGATCCTGCCAGGACGCGAGTTCTTGGATGTTCTGCTGTGGGAGGACGGATTTCAGGGCGCGCACTCGAGCCGGGTCCGGGTCGATGACGGCGGTGATCCGGGCTCCTTGATCGGCGGCGAGTCTTGCGTAGCTGAGCCCGCGGGAGCCTGCCCCGACGATCGCGATGCGGGGGGTGTTCATTGCCCGTTTCCTTCTTTCCGAGTGAGCGGTTGCTTGGTGATGTCGTTGATGAGCCAACGGTTTCCCTCTTTCACGAGGGTGAGGGTGCGGTGCTGGGTGTAGGGCTTGTTCAGGGCGAACTGGTTGGTGCTCAGGAACCCCGGTTCGGCGTGTACGAAGTCGAAGGTCGCGTCGATTTCGGCGTGTGCGGTTTTCCGGTCGGGCGACAGGGTGGAGACGTACCAGGCGATTGCGAGCGAGCGTGTTTCCAGCTGTGAGGTGGTGAAGAGGTTCTTCGTTGTGCCGGCGTAGTCGTTGCGGCCGAGGGTCGTGGTGAAGGTCCTGGTGTAGAAGGTCTCTTCCTGGGCCACGCTGACCGCCACGTTCGTCGCTGAGCGCTGATCGACGGTTCGAGTATGGAGAGCGACCACTTTCTGGGCGGCCTGAACGTCCGGGTCGTCGTCGGGGACGGATACTCCTGCTGTTCCGTCGGACTTGGCCAGGTGCCAGATGCTCTGGCCCGGCTGGATGGTCGGGGACAGAGCCGCAGGACTCGGTGACTGGACCAGGGAGGAGCTTGATCCGGTGGGCGCGGTGGGGCTGCATGCCGTGATGCACAGGGCGCTGGCCGCGGCGATCAGGATCACCGTGGCACTGGTACGGGTTCTCATGGGATTCTCCTGGGAGGGGTGGCCGTGTCACCACGGCCACCCCGTCGAGGGCGTGCCGGGTCAGTTCTGCACGTAATCAAAGGCCCATTGGGCCGACCAGGCGGTGTCCTGGATGTTGCTGTACTGCACGAGGCCGTTGTTAGCTTCAACGTTCATGGCGGCGCCGGTCTGGCGGTTCACGATGCGTTTGTAGCCGTTGAGGTTGTTCAGGCTCCAGTCCGCGGATGGTTGTGTCTGACTCACTGTTCCGACCTGCACGGTGCCGGTGTTCTGCGCGGTGTTCATGAACTCGCCGGTCCACCGGTTCTTCAGGCGCGTGTACCCGTCAGTCGTGGGCACTTCGGTCCACTGGCTGGACCAGTAGGTTGCCGGGACGGCCGAGGATTCAAGGTTGCCGGTACGGTTTTCGATGTTGAGGTACTTGCCGTTCTGCCGGTCCTTGATGCGTTCATAGACGCCCGGGTAGCCGCCGTCCTTGGAGTAGGTGCGCAGGTAGTCGACTTGCCAGTTCTTGGGCCATACGTCGTTGTGCACGCCGGAGCCGGCGTCGGTATAGATGCCCAGGATGAGGCCCATGGCTTCGTTCGGCGCGTCGTTGATGGTCTTGAAGAGTTGCCCGTCGAAGTAGAAGTCGAGTTTCGTCGGGGACCAGTCAAGCCCGTACGTGTGGAATTCATTCTGGGTGTCACCGGAGCCTGCGGGCAGCTGGCACACGCATCCGGTCCACTGGGAGACGAAGTTCGGGTCGGACCAGCCGTAGCCCCACTGGCGCCAGGTGCCGGGCGCGCTGAAGAAGGTCTCGAGCATGTCGATCTCGGAGTTGCCGTTTGCGGAACTCTTATCGCCCGTTCCGACCAGCCATAGTGCCTGGTGGCCGCCGCCACCGCCGTTGAACAGCTTGGCTCGCATCTCGATGTAGCCGTACTTCATGGTGTAACCGTTGAACGATTCGTGGTGGTCATTGGGCATGGTGTTGTTGAACCGGTGCCACCAATCGGCGTCGTAAGTCTGGATGCTGGAGACCTTCACCGTGCTGTCGTAAGTGGGGTTCCAGGCCGGGGTGTCCGGGTCGATCCGCTCGTTCAGCACGCCGTTGGAGATCGTGTAGCGGGCCTTGGCATTCTCCCGGTTGGAGGTCCAGTGTGGGAGGTAGTAGTCCATCCACTTCGTGCTGTCCAGGGTGGTTCCGTTGAACTCCTCGTCAAAGGACAGGGTGTACCCGGGTTTGGTCAGGGGGCTGGGTGGTGTGTCGCTGGCGTGGGCCGCTTGGCTGACTCCCATCAGGGTGCCGGCGGAGAGCACGCCCGTGAGCAGGACGGCGAGGTGCTTCTTCATTGATGCTTACTCCTCAGTGATCTATTGCTGGAACTGCTTCTTGCATGTCCGCCGGCGTGCCCGGTGGGCTCGGTCGGCGGGTGCTTGGGGTCGGTCCTGGGGGTTACCGGACGGCCCCTTGCAGGAACCCGCGAACTAGTTGCCGCTGGAAGATGGCGTAGACGATCACCACAGGGATGACGACGATGATCGTTGATGCGCTCAACAGGGGGATGTCTTTGCCGTACTGGGTGACGAACTGGCCCAGGCCTGCCGGTGCGGTGCGGCGACTGGGATCCTGGATGAGGACCAGAGCCAGCAGGAACTGGTTCCACGCCCACATGAAGTAGAGCAGCGCCAGGGTGGCCAGGGCCGGCTTGGCCGTGGGCAGCAGGATCCTGACGAAGACGGTGAAGGCCCCGGCCCCGTCCATTTCTGCAGCCTCGGTCAGTTCAGTCGGGAGGGAGTCGAAGTGTGACCGCATCCAGAAGATCCCGAAGGGCATGAATACCCCGATCAGGGGCAGGATCAGCGCCCAGTAGCTGTCCAGCAGCCCGGCGGCGCGTAGACCGTAGTACAAGGGCAGCACGATCGACTCCAGGGGCAGGGTCAGACCGAGCAGCAGTACTGCAACGACGACGCTGCTGCCGCGGAAGCGGTACCGGGAGAGGGCGTATCCGCCCAGCGTGGCCAGGATGAGGCCCAGAGGGACCACCCCGATCACGACGACGCTGCTGGAGAGGAAGAGTTTGGCGAATCCTCCCACGCTCCAGGCGGTGGCGAAATTCTCCCAGTGAGGTGTTTCAGGCCACGCCAGGCCGATGACGGGGGTGCCCGGTTCTTGCACTGAGGCGAAGAAGATGGAGATCAGGGGGACGATGGTCAGGGCGACTGCGGCCAGGAGAACGATCGCCGTGGTGAAACGCGTCGCGCGAGTCATCGAGTGTCCTTAGGTCGAGCAAACAGATTGATGATGATCACGACGCCGTAGACGATCAGACTCAGAGCGACGGACAGGGCCGAGGCCAGGCCGACCTTGTTGTAGCTGAAGGCGAGGCGGTAGATCTCCACGCCCGGGACCATCGTCGAGGTCCCGGGGCCGCCGAGGGTCATCACGTAGATGATGTCGAAGCTGGCTAGCGCGGCGATCACGGTGACCGTGGCGGCGACACCGATTTCACCACGGAGCTGTGGGATAGTGATGGAGAAGAACTCCCGGACCGGTCCGGCGCCGTCCAGGCGTGCCGCCTCGTACAGGCTCTGATCGATGCGCTGAATCGCCGAGGAGAACAGCACCACGCACAACCCGGTGCCGACCCATGCCCCGACGAATCCGACGGCCGGAAAGGCCCAGTCGAAGTCACCGAGCCACGGCCGGGCGGCCGAGTCCAGCCCGACGGCGCGCAGCAGGGAGTTGACCAGCCCGGCGTCGCTGTAGATGGATTTCCAGGCCACGCCCACAGCGACCAGCGGCAGGACCTGTGGCAGGAAGATCAGTCCGCGCGCCCAGCCCCAGCGGCCCTTGGCGTCGCCGGCGACCAGTGCGGCGATCACCAGCCCGCAGCAGATCGGCAGAACGGAGAAGAAGACGATGAGGCCGAAGGCGTGGGTGAGGCTGGCTGCTTGCTCCGGGTCGGTGAACACCGTCACGTAGTTCTGCAGCCCCACCCACGTCGCGGCGCCGATGCCGTCCCAGTCGTACAGGGAGTACCACACCGAGTTCAGCCACGGGACGATGACGAAGACGAGGTAGAACAGGAGCGCCGGGGCCAGGTACAGCCAGGCGACGTTCCCTCTCCAGAAGGGTGTTCCTCGACGACGGTGGACGGATCGGCTCACTTGTGGCTGCCCGCCCAGTCGGTCTGGATCGCGGCGAGAACCTTATCGACCGTGGTCTTGTTCGAGACGAGTTCCTGAGTCTGCTGAGTCAGGGTGTCGTTCATCGACGCGGTGGCGTTGTTGTTGAAGCTGACCACACCGTTGGCCTCGGTGACAGTTCCGTAGGCCTGGACCAGGTCCCTCTGCAGTCCGGGCTTGGCCGTGATGGCCTTGGTGTTGAACGGCAGGAAGCCGGCATCGAAAGAGGCCTGCGCGGCGGCATCCGAACGGAGGAAGTCGAGGAACGCCGCGGCGGCGTTCGGGTGCTTGCTCTTGGCGGAGATCGCGTAGGCGGTCGAGCCACCGATGGCGGTGGGAGAGGCACCCGGGAACACCGTGAACCCGACCTTAGCGCCCAGCGCCTTCTCGATCGTGGCCGCGTCCCAGTTCCCGTCGACGAGGAAGGCACCCTTGCCCTGACCGAACTTGGTGACCGCGCCCTGCAGGTCCGTGGCGTTGGCATCCGCGGGGATCAGGCCCTGCGCGGCGAAATCCTGCAGCTTCTGGGCCCCCTCCCGGTTGCCCTTGGTGTCGAAGGTCGACCCGGACTTCCCCAAGGCCCACGCATTCGCCGGCTCCGCGCCGTCGATGCTCTGCCCGACAGCCTGGACCAGGAAGGAGGCGTGTCCCTGTGCATTACCCAACTGCAGCGGCGCCAGGCCGGCGTCCTTGGCCTTCTTCAGATCCGCAGTGAACTCATCCAGCGTCTTGGGAGGATTCGTGATGCCAGCCTTGGCCAGCAGATCCTTGTTGTAGTACAGCCCGACCACGCTGCCGGAGGTAGGCAGGGCATAGAGCTGATCGCCGCCGAGGCTGACCTTGTCCGCGCCGACCTTCCACTGTCCCAGAAGGGTCGAAGCGACCTCTGTGTCCCAGTGATAGAGCTTGGCGTATTCGTCGAGATTGCGCACCAGGCTGTTTTTGGCGCTGTTGCCCATCATGTTCAGCAGTGCGACGTCGGGCGAGCTGGTCGAGGCCAGGCTCAGCGCCAGCCCCTTGTTGTAGTCGTCGAAGGTCGTCTTCGTGACTTCGACTTTCACGTTCGGGTACTTCTTCTCAAAGTCAGGGATGATCTTCGCTAGCGGCGCTCCCGACTCAGGGGTCGAAGTGACGGTCAGGGTGACCTGCTCTGCACCGAGCGTGGTCGAGGGCTTCTCGGTGTCTCCTGCGGCTGGAACGTTTCCACCCGGGGCGCAGGCGGAGAGGCTGATGGCCAGCAGGGCACTCATCACAAGAGGGGTAGTAGATCGGGATCTCATTGTCGGCTCCTTGGCGACTCGCAAACACTTATGAAAATGAAATCCATAAGTCTCGTGAACCTTATGGCCTGCAATCTCAGCGCGTCAAGGGGTATGGTGCAAAGTAACGAAAGGCATTTCATGAACATCCCTGCTACAGCTCCGATTCCAGCACTGACACGTAACGGTCTGGCCGTCCTGCGTGCCCTTCGCGGATCCGGACCGTTGACGCTGGGGGAGCTGGCCGAACGCATCGACGTCTCTCGCCCCACCGCAGGGGTAGGTGTGGGAGAGCTCGAGGAGATCGGGTGGGTGCTCAGTGACCGGGCTTCGCAGGGGATGGGACGGCCGGCGCGACGACACGCATTGAACGCCCCCGCGGCAGCGGTCGTGGGCGTTGACCTTGGGCTTCACTCCATCCGGGTGGTCCTTCATGACCTCAACGAGGGACTGCTGGCTGACCACCGGGTGGCCAACCACGAGGGCATCGGGGCCGCCGAACAGCTGGACCTTCTGGTCAGCGTCATCAGTGAGGCTGCCGCCCGGGCGGGAAGCCCCCCGTTGCTGGCCATCGGCGTCGGACTTCCCGGCGTGGTGGACCGCAGCGGGCGCATCGTGATCGGCCCATCCCAGGCAGGCTGGGGCGGTCTCCCTCTGAAAGGCCGATTGGCCGCCGTCTTCGACTGCCCCATCCTGATCGAAAACGACGCCATGGCCGCGGCCAGCGCAGAACACCAATGGGGGGCCGGCCGTGGGGCCGACAGCTTCGTCTACCTGCTCGGAGGCCACCGAACGTCCTCGGCCATCGTCATCAACGGTCGGCTCCTCCGCGGAACGAACGGTGCCGCGGGCATGGTGGGCGAGCTGCCGGAACTCCAATGGGATGGATCCGCCCGGCAGCTCCTGAACGACGCCGAGGCGCAGGGAGACGATCTGCTCTCTGTCTTCGTCAGGGCGCAGGGCGGAGATGCAATAGCCTCGGCCGCGGTTGACTCATATCTGGATCGGCTCTCGGTCGGGCTGGCCGCCGTGGCCCTGGCCATCGATCCGGAGCTCGTGGTGCTGGGTGGAGGCATCTCGCGTGTCGGTGCGCAGATCGGTCCTGCTCTGCAGGAACGGCTGCACGCCCGGGCTCACATCATCGCCCCACGGATCGAAACATCACCGCTCGGGGCTGAAGCCACCGTCCGGGGCGCCGCGCATTTGGCGTTCACCGCAGTCGACGGTGAGCTGGACACTCGCATGCGAGCCATCTGATCCCACCTGCATGCCGCCAACCAGGAGATGAGCTCCTCGCCTCAGGGGCCCTCAGCGCTCCTCGACGAGGCAGACCAGGTGGCCGTCGGCGTCGCGGACCACGGCCATCCGGTCGCCCCACGGCCGGGTCTCCGGAGCGTCGATGACCTCGCCGCCCTGCGCCGCCCACGTCTCACACAGCGCGTCCAGCCCCGGAACGGTGAACGTGGCAGCGACGGAGAGGTCGCTCGCCTGGCTCTCCCGTTCGTGGAGGAACACCTCGACGCCGTTGCCTGCGGTCAGCATCGCGAAGCCCGGGGTGAGCTGCGCCGGCAGGCCGAGGAGGTCGCGGTAGAAGGCCAGGGACGGTTCCAGGGCGCGGACGGAGATCACCACGCGGGACAGTGCTGCGGACATGCTGTGCTCCTCTGGCTGGTCGTGCTGGCTGGTCGTGCTTGCCGGTCGCTAGGCGCTCGGCCACACCCCGGACGTCCCGCGGCGGTGGCTGTCCACCAGGTGCGTGTCCACGATGCCGATCGCTTCCATGAGCGCGTACATGGTGGTGGGCCCCACGAAGTTGAAGCCCTTCTTCTTCAGAGCCTTGGACAGGGCCTTTGACTCGTCCGAGACGGTCGGGACGTCCGCGAACGTGCGCGGCGCCGGGGTCTCGGCAGGCTTGAAGGACCAGACGAAATCCACGAGTCCGCCTTCCTCGCGGAGCGCCACGGTGGCGCGTGCGTTGGCGATGGTGGCCAGGATCTTCGCCCGGTTCCGCACGATGCCGGCGTCCGCCATGAGCCGCTCGACGTCGTCGTCCGTGAAGGCCGCGACCGCGTCCGGGGCGAAGTCCGCGAACGCGGCCCGGAAGGCAGGCCGCTTCCGCAGAATGGTCGCCCACGACAGACCCGCCTGGAACCCCTCCAGCGAGATCCGCTCGAACAGGCCCTGCTCGTCACGGACGGGCATGCCCCATTCGGTGTCGTAGTACTCGCGCATCATGCCGTCGACGGCGGCCCACGCCGGGCGGCGCAGACCGTCCTCGCACAGCACGGCGTCGCTCGCCGGGGCGCCCTGGGCGGTTGCCTCGCGGGCCGCGGCTGGGTCGAGCGTCTCGGTCATGGCTTCCTCCGGTACGTCAGATCGAACACCATGCGCCCGGCCTCCAGGGCCTTGCGCTCGAAACTCGTCAGGGTCCGGCCTTCGAAGCGCGGGGCCCAGCCGCCCAGCTCGTCGACGCCTTCATTCGGGCCGGTGTGGCCGGTGCTCACGGGAGCGCGGCCCTCCCGCACGGGTGCGCCGCCCACCACGGTCTCCACACCGCTCGCCCACACCTGCGTGAGAGGGCTGTCCTCACCGGCGCGCTCGCCGTCGTGCAGATTCTCGAAGTCCGGTGAGGCGTTCACGACGTCCCGCGCGTGCACGGCGTAATTGGACCAGTCGGTGGCGATCCGCCACAGTCCGCCCGGCTCCAGCGCCTGGGCGACCTGCTCTGCGAACGCGGGCTGAAGGAGGCGCCGCTTGTGGTGCTTCGCCTTGTGCCAGGGGTCCGGGAAGAACACCCACACCTGATGCACCGAGCCGGCCGGCAGCATGGTGGTCAGGACCTCGGGGGCGTTCGCCTGCACGACACGGACGTTCGTCAGGCCGGCCTGCGCGATCTTGACGAGGGTGTTGGCGAGGCCCGGCGTGTAGACCTCGACGGCCAGGAAGTCCCATTCGGGGTGCTCCGCGGCGGCGTGCGTGACGGCCTCGCCCAGGCCGGAGCCGACCTCCACCACGAGCGGAGCCTTGCGGCCGAAGGCGGCCTCGGCGTCGAAGCGGTAGTCGGGGTGCACCGAGGTGTCGGCGACATGGCGCGGCACGTCCACCACGAAGCGGTCCGCATACTCGTCCCAGGCCTCCTGGCGGCGGCCCTGGAGCCGGGTGCCGCGCCGCACGAAGCTCACGGGGTTGCGCCGGTAGGTCCCGAAGGAGGCCTGGCTGCCTTCGGTGACGGGGCGGTGCGGGGCGCGCGGCTCGGAGGCGGGGGCGCTCTCGGAGGCGTTCGCGGGGTCTGGGGATTCCATGCCGTTCATCGTCTTCCAGAGTACCGGGGAGGGGTGACAGGGATTCATCCGGTGTGGACGCGCCTTGGGCACAAGGCCGGCGTGTGCAACTATTGCACAGTTGAAGGGAGGCCCTCATGAGTCAGACGGTCCAGCGAGCCATCGACATCCTGGAGTTCTGCAGCGTCCGGCCCCGGACCCTGCTGGAGATCGCGGACATGATCGGCGTGCACCGCACCACGGCGCTGCGCCTCGTGCAGACCCTGGCGGGCGGCGGGCTGATCCGGCGGGACGAGCGTGGCCTTTACGGGGTGGGTTTCCGGCTGGCCGCCCTGGCCGACTCGGCGCTCCGCCAGTTCGATCTGCGCACCATGGTGCACCCGTTCATCGTGGACCTGAGCGAACGCGTCGGGCAGACCGTGCAGTTCGCCGTCCCCGACGGCGACGCGGTGGTCTACGTCGACAAGATCGAACCGGCTGACTCCATCCACCTCGACACCCGCATCGGCGGGCAGGTGGTGGTGCAGACCGCCGGGGTGAGCAAGGCGCTGCTGGCCTTCATGGACCCGGACCAGCGGGACCGGATCGTGGACGGGATCACCTTCCGGCCCTTCACCTCCTCCTCGATCACCTCGCGTGAGGAGTTCCTGCGCCGCCTGGACGAGGTGCGGGACACCGGCTGGGCC
This sequence comes from Arthrobacter sp. Y-9, assembly GCF_029690065.1. NCBI lineage: Bacteria > Bacillati > Actinomycetota > Actinomycetes > Micrococcales > Micrococcaceae > Arthrobacter > Arthrobacter sp. Y-9. The sequence goes on along the minus strand of NZ_CP121463.1, from coordinate 3,235,255 downwards.
TACGACGACGGCGAGTACGAGGAGATCTCCAACTGCATCGCCGCACCGGTCTGGAACCACGCGGGGACCGCGGCCGGCGCCATCTCGATCACCGCCATCAAGTCCCAGATGGACCTCACCCGGTTGCGGGAACTGCTCCCGGATCTGCTGGAGACCGCCCGCGCCGTGTCCGAGTCGCTCGGCTGGAGCCCCGCGGCGTCCTGAGCGGGCGTCTTCGCTGACTCCGCGACAGGGCGACTGAGCGACAAGGCGGCCGGGTGACGACGACGGCGACGCCCCGCACGGTGGTGGGGGCGCCGCCGTGCGGAGCGCCGCCGTCGTCGTCACTCAGCGTGTTCGCACGGCCCGGTCAGTAGGGTGGCTCGGTGAGCGCGCCGATCCGGAGCAGGACATTGCCGAAGCGGCGGGTGTCACCCGTGATGATCGCCAGGGCCAGGTCCTCGGAGCGGGCGAGCCGGTAGAAGTCCTCGCGGCTCACGAGCTCTGGGGGGACGCCGAGCAGGGTCCGCACCTCGTCCTGCACGGGGCTGGGCAGAGCGTCCTCTGAAGGGCGGATCTGCGTGGCGTGCTCGACCGGGATCACGCCCCGGACCACGTCCAGCACCTCCGGCACCGTGGGGGTCCCCGCGGTCAGGGCCAGGTGGACCGTCGGGGTTCCGGCGGCCACGGCGGTGGAGGCCGCGTAGTTCAGGTCCGCGATCAGCACGGTCGACTTGTGGCCCGCGCCCGCCAGGGCCGCCAGGACGACGGGGTGTTTGAGAGGTCCGCGGATCATCGGACGTACTGACCCCCGTTGATGTCGATCACCGTTCCCGTGACGAAGGCGGATCCCTCCCCGGCGAGCCAGAGCACGGCGTCCGCCACGTCGTCGGGGACGCCTGCCCGGCCCGCCGGGATGGTGGCGACGGTCGCGTTCTTCGAGTCCGCCGTCGTGAAGGTGTCATGGAACGGTGTGGCCTCGATGAAGCCGGGCGCCAGGGCGTTCACCGTGATGCCTTCGGGCGCGACCTCCCGGGCGAGCGAGCGGGTGAACCCGAAGATCGCGGCCTTGGACGTCGCGTAGGCGAGGGCGCCGGGATGCCCGCCGTTATGGCCGGCCAGGGAGGCGATGTTGATGATGCGGCCGCGGCCCTGGGGGAGCAGGGGCTTCAGGTGGTGGGTGATCAGGAACGTGGTGTCCAGGTTGACGCTGAGGATGCGGTGCCACATCTCCAGATCCAGTTCCCGGAGCGTGGCGCGCTGCACCAGGCCGCCGGCGTTGTTGACCAGGACGTCCAGCCGGCCGAACTCCCGGCCGACGGCGTCCGCCAGGTTCTTCACCTGGGTTTCGTCCGTGGCGTCGACCTGGAGAGCCAGGGGTTCAGCTCCGGAAAGCGCCCGGAGTTCGTCCAGGAGCGAGTCCTCCGGGGAGTGGCTGCGATAGGTCAGGGCCACCCGGGCTCCGGCGCGGGCCAGGGACAGGGCGATCCCGCGTCCGATGCCGATGCTGCCTCCGGTGATGAGGGCGGTGGTTCCGGCGAGCTGCTGCGTGGTCATGGTTTCCTCCAGATGGTGTTTCACGGGGTGGTCTGCGGGATGCGGGAGTTGCCCTCCGGACGCCGGTTCGCGTAGGCGTACACGAGCACGGCGGTCAGGGTGAGGCAACCGGCCAGGAAGGTGAGGGCGAGCTGATCGCTCCCGGTGGCCTGCTTGATGAGGCCCACGAGGTACGGGGCGACGAAGCCGCCGACGTTGCCCAGGGAGTTCATGAGGCCCAGGGCCGCGGCCGCCGTCGCGCCGGCGAAAGCCGCGGACGGGATGGACAGGAAGGGTGCGCCGGCCGAGAAGATCCCGACGGCGGCCACGGACAGCGCGGCCATGGCCCAGGCCGCGTTCACGGGCAGGAGATACGCCGCGCCGAGCAGTCCGACGGCTGCGAGCACCATGCTGAGCGATGCGTGCAGAGCCCGCCGCCCGGTGCGGTCCGCGCGCTTCGCCCACCAGTACACGAAGGGGATGGCGACGGCGTACGGGATCATGACCAGGAGGCCGAGCGAGGTGTTGTCCTTGACGCCCAGGCCCTTGACGATGGTCGGCAGCCACAGGCCGAGACCGTAGATGCCGCAGACCATGCCGAAGTTGAGCAAGCCGTAAGCCCAGGCCCGCGGTTCGCGGAGTCCCTGAAGGAACGAGTGCTTGCCCGGGAGGGCCTTGGCCGCGTACTCGGCGTCCATGGTCGAGGTCAGCCAGGCCTTCTCGTCCGGGGCCAGCCAGCGGGCCTCGGAGGGGCGGTCGGTCAGGAGGCGCGGCACGAAGACACCCAGCACCACGGCCGGGACGCCTTCGATGATGAACATCCACTGCCAGCCGGTGAGCCCGAGGAGCCCGTCCAGATTCAGGAGCGAGGCGGACAGCGGGGCGCCGAGCGCGTTGGCCACCGGCTGAGCCAGGATGAACAGGCCCAGAACGGCCGCGCGCTGAGCCGTGGGGAACCAGAGGGTGAAGTAGAACAGCACCGCGGGGAAGAATCCCGCCTCCGCAGCGCCGAGCAGGAACCGTGCGGTGTAGAAGGACGGTTCGTTCCAGACGAAGGCCATGGCGGTCGCCAGGATGCCCCAGCTGATCAGGATCCTGGCGATCCAGCGCCGGGCTCCGAAACGGTACATGCCCGCGTTGCTGGGGATCTCCATCAGGACGTAGCCGATGAAGAAGATCCCCGCTCCCAGGCCGTAGGCGGCGTCGTTGATGCCGAGATCGTGGGTGAGTGGTCCTTTGGCGAATCCGACGTTGTTCCGGTCCAGGAAGGCGATCAGATACAGGAGGACGATCAGCGGGACGATGCGCCACCGGACCTTCCTCAGGGTCCTTTCCGGCAGGGATCCAGGATCCGGCCGACGGGTGGCGGAAACGTTCTCCGGCACTGGGATGTTCATGATGACTCCTCGCTTCATTGCGCGGTCTCTGATGAGGCCTACATCACAGTAGCGATATATGCACTACATGTGCAAGATGTGCACACTAGGTTTTTTGGAGGCGTGATTCCGGGCGGCGCCGGGCGGGTGGTTCCGAAGCGCATGCCGGAGCGCGCTCGCCGAGCCGTTCGCCGAGCCGCTCGCCGAGTTCGTGAAACAGTGGGTTTCCGCCGAAACCGTGTAGTAAACACACGGTTTCGGCGGAAACCCACTGTTTCGGCAGGGAGGACCACAATGGATACCGTGCACACGCAGACCATGACCCCCGCCCCCAGCCGCACCCGTCTCGCATTCCTGGGGGTCTGTCTGGTGCTGATCGGCCTGAACCTGCGCACCGTGTTCTCGAGTTTCGCGGCGGTCCTCGTCGAGATCCGCGCCGCCGGCGCCATCCCGGAATGGGCCGTCACCGCCCTCACCACCGTTCCCGCCACGCTGCTCGGGGTCTTCGCCCCACTGGCTCCGGTCCTGGCGCGGCGGTTCGGCGCCGAACGCGTGCTGCTCGGGGCGATGGTGGTCCTCACGGGCGGTCTCCTGGTCCGTCCCGCGGACCTCGGAACCCTCGGCCACCTGCCGATGCTGCTGCTCGGAACGGCCTTGTGCGGCGCGGCCATCTCCCTGTGCAACGTCATCCTGCCGACCGTCGTCAAGCGCGACTTCCAGCACCGGCTCGGCCTCATGGGCGGCCTCTACACCACCGCCATCTGCGCGTCGGCGGCCCTCGGCGCGGGATTCACGTACCCGCTGTTCGAGCTCACCGGACAGTGGACGACGGCGCTGCTCGCCTGGGCGGCGCCGGCCGCCGTCGTCGCGCTCCTGTTCGCCCCGCTCGCCCTCAAGGCGCCGCACCACCGCGAGGCCGTCGACCATGACGGCGCGAATGTGTGGCGCTCGCCGGTCGCGTGGCAGGTCACGGCGTTCATGGCGCTCCAGGCGATGAGTTCTTTCAGCGTGTTCGCGTGGCTGGCGCCGGTGCTGCGCGACCGCGGGATCGACGGGAGCACCGCCGGGATCATGGTGTCCGTGTCGATCCTCCTGCAGATGCTCGGCTCCCTGGTGGCTCCCGCGCTCGCGGCCCGGTTCTGGGATCAGCGTGGAATCAACGTGGTGCTGGCGCTCATGACCGGGGCGGGGTTCGCCCTCAGCATCCTCGGCCCGATCGAGGGCATCTGGGCGTGGATCTCCCTGCTCGGACTGGGTCAGGGTGCCCTCACGGCCGTCGCGCTCACCCTGATCATGCTGCGCACCGAGGACCAGCACACCGCGGCCCGGTTGTCGGGCATGATGCAGGGCGTCGGCTACGGGGTTGGGTCGGTCGGGACGCTCATGGTCGCGCAGGTGCACCAGGCGACGGGCGCGTTCACCGTGGCCGGCTGGGTGTTCCTGGGCATCTCGGTGCTGGGCGCGGTCTTCGGCTACCTGGCCGGGCGACGTCGGCTGGTGGAGTAGGGCCCGGGGTCAGAGGTACGCGACCACGAGCCAGGCGAACATGAGACCCATCGCCACGCAGATGACCCACGCCGTGACGGCCGCCAGGTACCAGTGCTGCTGCACCTCCAGGCGGAAGCGCTCCTCGCTGCCGCGCGGGTGCCTCCGGAGCGAGCGTTCCGTGAGCGCGAGGACGGGGAGGAACAGCGCCATCAGCAGCAGGAAGGTGACGAGCTGGAGCGCGCCCCACAGCGACGCCGGTCCGATGCTCACGACGCCCAGCGCCCGCAGCACCAGCAACGAGACCTCCTGCGGTCCGCAGATCGCGAGGATTCCCGCCCCTCCGAGCAGCACCACCGCCGCCCGGGCGAAGCGCTGCGCGACGCTGAGCGGAACCTTCGGCGCCGGCGTCGTGGGTTCGGATCCCCAGGCGGTGACCTGGTCGGGGCGCCGACCGCGCTGGTGCCAGAACTGACGCAGGGAGCCGCGGATCGCGAGCGGCCACAGCACGACCGCGACGACGGCGGCGAGCTCCCACGCGAACACCTGGTTGGCGCTCAGGCCCCAGTCGAGGTGCTCGCCGAGGAACAGGAGCCCGATCCACGACCCGATGAACGCCGGCACCCCGACGACCACCGTCAGCATCAGCCACAGGATCTGCCGGACCGGGGAGGTGCCGGTGGCGGCTGCCGACGTGCCGTCGGGTCCGGGAGATGCGGGGATCATGGCTCCGATCCTAGTGACTGTGCGGGTCGCCCTCTGATCGACTGCTCCACAGGATGTCGTTCTCCCCGCGACACGCCGGGTTGGGAGTCTCGTGTGGAGCAGTCGATCGAAGGAGGGGCGGAAGCGGCGAGTTCGTGGCAGTACGCTGATCCCGTTCCTGGATTCCCGCGGGAACCCTACGGAAAGGCGCACGCGTGGCCGCATCACTGTCCTGGCGGGGCGTCCTGTACGCCGGAGGGCTGTCCGCCGTCGCCGGTTTCGTCGATGCGGTGGCGTACATCCACCTGGGCGGCTATTTCGTCTCCTTCATGAGCGGCAACACCACCCGGGCCAGTTCCGACCTGGTGCACGGCTCGTTCCTCGGCGCGGGCCTCGCTCTGGGACTGATCGGGTTCTTCACTCTGGGCGTCGTGCTCAGCACCCTGGCCTTCCGGCGCTCGGAGGCGCGCAGGTTGCCGGGCGTGCTCGGGCTGACGACGGCGCTGCTCGCCGTCGCGGCCGTCCTACCGCTGCTGTCGGCGGAGGCCGCCGTGCCTCCGCTGCTGGCCATGGCGATGGGCGTGGTGAACACGTCGTACACCCGCAACGGCGAGGTGAGCATCGCCCTCACCTACATGACCGGAACCCTGGTGAAGACCGGTCAGCATTTCGCGGCGGCTCTCACCGGAGCGCCGCACGGTCCGTGGCTGAAGTACCTGACCCTGTGGGGCATGATCTGCGCGGGAGCCGTCGTGGGCGCCGTCGCCTACCGCGTGACGGGACTGGGCAGCCTCTGGCTCGCGGCCGCCGCACTCCTGGCGTGGACTCTGCTCGCGCTCCGGCAGTCGAGGGTCTGAGCGGCCTCGTCCCTTCGCCTGCCCATCGACTGCTCCACAGGATGTCGTTCTCCCCGCGACACGCCGAGTTCGGAGTCTCGTGTGGAGCAGTCGATCGGGTTGTTCGAAGGGATCCGAGCCTACTCCCAGAGGACCGGCCCGCTGCCGGTGCGGCCCAGTTCGTCATCCGGGTTCTGGAGTGCGCAGCGTTTCAGGCTGAGGCAGCCGCAGCCGATGCAGGAGTCCAGGTCGTCCCGGAGGTGTTTGAGGGCGGCGATCCGGGCGTCGAGCTCTTCGCGCCAGAGGCGGGAGAGCCGGGCCCAGTCGCGCTTGGTGGGCGTGCGCTGCTCCGGGAGCGAGTCCAGTGCCGCGCCGATGTCCTTGAGTGCCATCCCCACGCGCTGTGCCGTGCGGATGAACGCGACCCGGCGGAGCGCGTCCCGGGAGTAGCGCCGCTGGTTGAGGCTGTTCCGCTCGGCCCGCAGCAGGCCCTGCCGCTCGTAGAAGTGGAGCGCGGAGACCGGCACGCCGCTGCGGGCGGACAGCTCCCCGATGCTCAGTTCGTGCTGTTTCCCGCCGTGGATCTGGGGCACGCGGATCCTCCTCCCTCTGGGCTTTGACCTCAACCATAGTTGAGGTCGTAGCGTCGGGACCATGGAATCCACTCGCACCTCCTCCAGCACCCAGGAGGACCAGATGCCGCCCGGCGCGCGACCGGAGACGGCGCCGGCCCGGACCCCGGGCGTGCTCTCTCCCGCCCACCTCCTCACGACGCTGGGGACCTGCGCCCTTGTGTTCCTCGCGGCGTTCGAGGCCATGGCCGTCACCACGGTCATGCCGCTCGTCGCCCGCGACCTCGACGGCAGCGCCCTCTACGCCCTCGCCTTCGCGGGACCGCTCGCCAGCGGCGTGATCGGCATGGTCCTGGCCGGCGCCTGGACCGACCGCCGAAGCCCGGCCCTCCCGCTCTTCGCGTCCACGGCGGTCTTCGCGCTAGGTCTCCTGGTCGCCGGACTGGCGGGGTCCATGCCGGTCTTCCTGGCCGGTCGGCTCATCCAGGGCCTCGGCGGAGGCGCGATCAACGTCGTGCTCTACGTGCTCGTCGCCCGCGCCTACCCCGCCGCGCTGCACCCCAAGATCTTCGCCGCGTTCTCGGCCGCGTGGGTGGTGCCGTCCATGGTGGGGCCGTTCGGCGCGGGACTCGTGGCGCAGTACATCAGCTGGCACTGGGTCTTCCTCGGCGTGGTGGTCCTCGTGGTGCCGGCGTTGCTTCTGCTGCTGCCCGCGCTGCGGCGACTGGCCGCCCAGCCCGCGCACGACGACGCCGGCCCGGCGCCCGCGGACGCGTCGCCGGAGGAGGCGGGGGACGGCGTCGTCGGCGGTCAGGCGCCGGACGGAACCGCGGCCGGCGGCGGCGAGGAAGGCTCCCGGCCGTCCACCAAACCTCTGTCCACCGGCCGGCGCCTGGCGGTGGCCGCCGTGGTGGGCGTGGCCGTGCTGGGGCTGAACCTGTCGGTGGAGACCGGCCAATGGGCGGTGCCGGTGGCGGTGCTCGCGGCGGCCGTCGCGCTGCTCGCGGTGCGGAGGCTCCTGCCGGCCGGCGTGCTGCTCGGTCGGCGCGGCCTGCCGTCGGTGATCCTGGTGAAGTTCCTGATCGCCGCGGCGTTCTTCGGGGCCGAGGTCTACGTTCCGTATCTCCTCATGGACCGGCATCATTTCGCCCCCGCCACTGCCGGCCTGGCCCTGACGCTGTCCGCGGTGGCGTGGTCCGTCGGTTCGGCGATCCAGGGGCGGCTGTCCACCGGCCTCTCGAACGTGGGCGCGGTGTGGCTGGGTGCGGCGTCGCTCGCGCTGTCGATCCTGATCGTGCTCACGGCCACGTTCGGCGGCCTGCCGCCGGCGGTCATCATCGGGGGCTGGATCCTGGCGGGCGGCGGCATGGGGCTGATGAGTCCGCGCCTGAGCGTGATGGTGCTGTCGTATTCGACCCCGGGCAATCAGGGGTTCAACGGATCCGCGGCGAACGTGGCCGACTCCGTGGGCGCCGCGCTCTCCCTGGCCGCGACCGGTCTGGTGTTCCACCTGCTCGGAGCGGGTGGGGCGTTCCTGGGGGTCTTCGCGCTGACCGCGTGCGTGGCGCTGCTGTCGGTCGCGTGCGCGGGGCGGGTCCGGACGGAACGGTGATTCCTCGGAGGTGTCAGCCCGCCGGGACCGGGACCGGGGCGATGCGCGGCTTGAGCAGGCAGAACTCGTTGCCCTCCGGGTCGGCGAGGACGTGCCACGCCTCGTCGCCGGTCTGGCCGATGTCCGCGGGTCGCGCGCCGAGGGCCAGGAGTCGTTCGAGCTCGGCCTCCTGTTCCTGGTCCGTCGCGTTGAGGTCGATGTGCAGGCGGGACTTGCCCGGTTCGGGCTGATCCCGGTAGCTGAAGAACAGGGTGGGCTGCGAGCCGCCGAAGCCGTCCCGCGCGCCGATCTCCACGGACCCGTCGTCCTCCCGGCCCAGGACCACGAAGTCCAGAACCTTGCACCAGAAGTCGGCGAGGACCTCGGGTTCGCGGCAGCCGAAGACGAGTTCACTGATGCGGCAGGCCATGGGGGTGTTCTCCTGTCTGAAATGCGGTGATGTGGTCCCAGCCTAGGCGGGAGCGCGGCGATGCGGAACCCGCCCGGCCCACCTCGCGCACAGCCGAGCCGCCGACGTCGGCCGTCCGCTGCCGCCGCGGGTTTCCCCGCCCAAGTGGACGGTCCCCGGCGCCACAGCGCGGGGGAATGTCCGGAAGGGCGGGGAAAAGCGATCCGGCACGTCCGGGAAGCCGCTTCGGCGCCGGAGAATTCCACCCCCGCTGTGCACTCGTGTTCGGTTGACTGGACGGCGTTCCCCGGACGTTGGCACGCGGCTCGGGCAGGCGCTCAAATAGGTGCTGTGCCATCTGCCGCCCCCTCCTCCCACCACGGTGTTTTCAGCCCTCCGTACACCCTGACCAGCCTGGGTCTGCTGGCCCTCGTGGTGTTCAACGCGTTCGAGTCGATGGCCGTCACCACGGTCATGCCCGTGGCGGCCCAGGAACTCGGCGGGCAGCAGCTGTACGCCCTCGCCTTCGCCGGTCCGATGGCCGCCAGTGTGATCGGCATGGTCCTGGCGGGCAGCTGGTCCGACCGCCGCGGGCCCGTCGGCGCCATCTACGCCTCGGTGGCCCTCTTCACGGTCGGACTCGTGATCGCGGGCACGGCCCCGACCATGGAGCTGCTGGTGCTGGGCCGGATCGTCCAGGGGTTCGCGGGAGGGGCCAACGGCGTCGCCCTGACGGTTCTGGTCGGCAAGGCTTATCCCGCCGATCTGCACGCCCGCATGTTCGCCGCCTTCGCCGCGGCCTGGGTGCTGCCGTCGATCCTCGGCCCGTACATCGGCGGCCTGGTGGCCCAGGTGGCGAGCTGGCACTGGGTCTTCCTGGGAGTCCTGATCCTGGTGGTGCCGGCCCTGCTCGGACTCGTGCCGGCGCTCCGGAGGATCAGCCGCGACCAGCAGCACGCCGCACCGAACCGTGCCGGCCCGTATCCCTGGGGCCGTCTGCTCTGGGCCGTGCTGGCCGCCGCGAGTGTCATGGGGCTGAACCTCAGCAGCGAGGTTCCGCTGGTCGGCTGGGTGCTCGCCCTCGCCATGGCCGCGGTCTGCATCCTGGCCATCCGACCGCTCATCCCGCGGGGCACGCTCACGGCGCAGCGGGGACTCCCGAGCGTGGTCCTGACCCGCGCCATCGGCTCCGCCGCGTTCTTCGGCACCGAGGTGTACCTGCCGAAGGTCCTGTTCGAGATCTACCACTTCGAACCGTCGTTCGCGGGCCTGGCCCTGACCTGCAGCGCGGTCTCCTGGGGCATCAGCTCGGGGATCCAGGGCCGGCTCGGCGCCGCGCGGTTGCCGCATCACCGTGCGGTGCGGATCGGCTCGGCGATGGTGGCCGCCGTCGTCGTCGGGATCTTCCTGGTCATCCTGTTCCAGGGGCCCGCCTGGGCGCTGATCGCGGTGTGGCTGTTCGGCGGGGCGGGCATGGGGCTCATGTTCCCGCGCCTGAGCGTCATGGTGCTGGCGCTGTCGCGACCGGGGGAGCAGGGCTTCAACAGCTCCGCCCTCGCCATGGCGGACTCCCTGGGGAACGCCCTCTGCGTCGCGGTCTCCGGGCTGGTCTTCGCGGCCCTCCTCGGTTCCGGGAACGCCTACGCCGGGGTGTTCGCGGTGGCGGCGGCCTGCGGGGTGGCGATGCTGCTGATCGCGCCGCGGACACGGGCACTGGTAGACTAGTACGTCTGGCCTGTGCGATTCAGCACGTGAGCCACGCTGCCTGAGGACTTTCTTCCCTATGACTTCTTTTTCTTCCCTTGGCGTGCCAGCCGGGATCACTTCCGCGCTGGCCACCCTGGACATCACCGAACCCTTCCCCATCCAGGTCAAGACCCTGCCGGACACGCTGGCCGGCCGGGACGTCCTGGGCCGTGGCCAGACCGGCTCCGGCAAGACGCTCGCTTTCGCCATCCCGCTGGTGACCCGCCTCGCCGGTGACGCGGACGACGACGGCGCTCGCCGTCGCGCGTCCGGCTCCCGGAAGCCGCGCGGCCTGGTGCTGGCCCCCACACGCGAACTGGCCACCCAGATCGACCGCACGGTAGCTCCCCTCGCGGAGGCCCTGGGCCTGCGCACCACCGTGATCTTCGGCGGCGTCTCTCAGACGCGCCAGGAGAAGGCCCTGGCGGCCGGCGTCGACATCGTCATCGCCTGCCCCGGCCGTCTCGAGGACCTCATGAAGCAGGGCATCGTGTCCCTGGACCAGGTGAGCATCAGCGTCCTGGACGAGGCCGACCACATGGCCGACCTCGGCTTCCTCCCCGTCGTGCGCCGCATCCTGGATGCGACGCCGGCCGGCGGCCAGCGCCTGCTGTTCTCCGCCACGCTGGACAACGGCGTGGACAAGCTGGTCAGCCGCTACATGCAGAAGCCGGTCACGCACTCCGTGGACGCTCCCAAGGCCGCTGTCACCACCATGGAGCACCACGTGTTCCTGGCGAAGGACAAGGACGCCAAGAAGCTCCTCATCAACGATCTGGCGTCCGGCGCCGGCAAGCGCGTGCTCTTCACGCGCACCAAGCACGCCGCCAAGAAGCTGGCCAAGGTGCTGACCGCCAACGGCATCCCCGCCGTCGACCTGCACGGCAACCTGTCCCAGAACGCCCGTGACCGCAACCTGGCGGAGTTCTCCTCCGGCGAGGTCCGGGTCCTCGTGGCCACCGACGTCGCCGCCCGCGGTGTGCACGTGGACGAGGTCGAACTCGTGATCCACGTCGATCCGCCCGCGGAGCACAAGGCGTACCTGCACCGTTCCGGCCGCACCGCCCGTGCCGGAGCCGAGGGCACCGTGGTGACCCTGGTCCTGCCGGAGGAGCGCTCCGAGGTCCAGAAGCTCCTCCGCGCCGCCGGCGTCAAGGCTCCGTTCACGCCCGTGGCTCCCGGCTCCGCCGAGATCCTCGACTTCGTGGGCGAGCAGGCCGAGGCCGTGGATCCCGCATCCCGCGCCGCCGTGGTGGCCGCCAAGGCCCCGCAGCAGGGTGGCGGCAAGTCCACCGGTGCGAACGCGCAGCGCAAGCGGGCCCGTCGTGGCGGCCAGGGCGGCTCCGCCGCTACCGGCTCCACCGGTTCGCGCAATGAGCGTCCCGCCCAGGCCCGTCCGGAACACGGCGCGCCTCGCGGCGAGCGTGCTCCTCGTGCTGAGCGTGCGCCCCGCGGTGAGCGTCCGGCTCGTGGCGAGCGGTCCTCCGCTTCGCGCACCGGTCAGCGGTCCGCCGCCCCGCGTGGTGGCAGCGCGACCGTGTGGTCCTCGAACACCGGGGGCGCCTCGGGCGGATCCTTCGGCTCCGGCGGTCAGAAGTCCGGCGCCGGCCGTCCGCCCCGCAAGGGTCCGCGCCGTGCCTCCGCCCCGGCGTCGAACGAGCGCCGCGGCCGCTGAGGCCTCCAGCCTTAGCCATCGACTGCTCCGTGGTTGTCGTTTTGAGCCTTCAAAACGACACCTATGGAGCAGTCGATGGGTTTTAAGGAGCTTTCACCAGCCCCGGGCGCGCCACTCGTCGAGGTGCGGGCGTTCGGCGCCGAGCGTCGTGGGGGCGCCGTGGCCCGGGTGCACCACGGTGTCGTCCGGGTAGACGTCGAAGAGGCGCTCGGTCACGTCGTTCAGGAGCGAGGTGAAACGGGCCGGATCCTTGTCCGTGTTCCCGACGCCGCCGGGGAAGAGGGAATCCCCGCTGAAGAGGTGCGCCGGGCCGGCGGGGTCCTGGTACACATAGGCGATCGAGCCCGGCGTGTGGCCCCGCAGGTGCACCGCGGTGAGCGCGAAACCGTCGAAGCCGGCCACGTCCCCGTGCTCCAGCGTGACGTCCACCGGGACGGGCAGCGCCGCGGCGTCGTCGGCCCCTGCGGCCGTGGGGGCGCCGGTGGCCTCGACGAGCCCGGGCAGCGCGCGCACGTGGTCCCAGTGCTGGTGGGTCGTGGCGATCAGCTTCAACTGGGGCGTGGCCTCGGTGTCGGCGGCCGAGTCCGCGAGGAGTGACTGAATCGCCGGCAGATCGTCGGCCGCGTCGATGAGCACCTGGTCACCGGAGGACCGCGAGGTCAGCAGGTAGACGTTGTTGTCCATCCCGCCGACGGAGATGCGCCGGATGGTGATGTCCTGGAGCGGATGTATGAGTGAGTCCATGCGCCCACTCTACGGAACGGGCACGACGGCGGGGCAGGCGTTGGTCAGGCCTGGGTCAGGCGCTGGTCAGGTGCCGCTTACGCGTCCGCGGGATCCGCAGGGTCGAGCGACACGATGGCCACGAAACCCCGGCCGAGCAGTTCGGGACTCGCCTCATCGGAGCCGACGACGGCGTCGTACCGGGCCAGCTCCACCTGCTCACCGCCGGACTCTTCGCCGCGCTCTTCGGCCACCGACGCCTTGCCCTCAAGCAGGATCGCGAGCTGGCCCTCGAAGATCGGATGCGCGCGCTTCTTCGACAGCTCGAGGATGGACAGGTAGCCCTTGAAGGCGCCGCGGCGGGCGATCACGTTCAGGTCCCGGATGTCCCCGGTCGGGAGTGCGGAGGAAGAGACGGCGTCGCCGGAGAAGCGGAACGGACGGTACCGCTCCATGGCGTGCTCCTCGCCGTCGACGGTCAGCACGAGCAGCTCGCCGTCGATCACCGAGATGACGCGTTCCATGCCCGGGAACGCGGAGAAGTCGCCGGCCTTGCCCACCTCGGCGATGCTGACGCGCCAGTCCCAGGAGCCGTCCGAGGCGCCGCGGGGGTGCCGTGCGATCTCCCGCGTGACACCGCCGCCGTTGCGCCAGGGCTCGGGCCGGATGCTGGAAAAGCGGATGATCTCCATGAGTTCCTCTCGTCCCGACCAGCCTAGTACGCCGGCGGGACCCGGGGGAGGCCGCGTCACCGGGACTTCGGTGAAGGGCACATCTTAGGGCCGTGCGGTGTCCTCTTGGTACCGTCAGAGGTGACAATCCACGTGGAGGACCAGTAGATGTTCGTGAAAGTGTGCGGCTTGAGCACGCCCGAATCGGTGCGCGCCGCCGTCGAGGCCGGTGCACAGGCCGTCGGTTTCGTGCTCACCCCGAGCCCTCGCGAAGTCAGCCCGGACCAGGTGCGGGCGCTGCTGGCCGAGGTCCCCGCCGAGGTCGCCGCCGTGGGTGTGTTCCGTCATGAGGACGCCGAACAGGCCGCCGCACTGGCCGAGGAGGCCGGCCTGAGCTGGATCCAGCTGCACGGCGAGCGGACTCCCCAGGAGGTCGACGCTTTGCAGGAACGCGGCTTCTCCGTGATCCGCGCCGTCCGCATGGACGACCCCGACCGCGTCTTCGCCGACTGGGGCGAGGAACTGTTGCTGGTGGACGCCTCCGTGCCCGGTTCCGGCGAGTCCTGGGACTACGCCTCCGTGCGCGAGCGCGGCCTGGACAGCCGGCGCTGGCTGCTGGCCGGAGGGCTCGACGCCGGCAACGTCGCCGCGGCCGCGGAGACGGCCGCTGCCTGGGGCGTCGACGTCTCGTCCGGCGTCGAGAGCTCCCGTGGCGTCAAGGACCTGGAGAAGATCCGCGCCTTCGTGGCGGCCGCGCTGGCAGGCTGACCGCCCTTACCCCGTTGCGTGCTCAGTTGTTGCGGGTGTTCCGCAGAAACACCCGCAACAACTGAGCACACAAGTCCGGTGAAGCGCTCGGTCAGCTCAGCTGGTGCCGGGGACTGTTCGGGTTCATGATCGAGTTCTTGCGGCCGTAGCCGAAGTAGATGATCAGGCCGATGATCAGCCAGATCCCGAAGCGCAGCCAGGTCTCCCAGTGCAGCTGCGAGATCAGGAACAGCGAGGCCGCGACGCCGATCAACGGCACCACGGGCATGAGCGGCAGGCGGAACTCGCGGGGCGCCTCGGGCCGGGTGTAGCGGAACGAGATCACCGAGATGCACACCACCACGAACGCGGCCAGGATGCCGATGTTGGTGAGGTCCGCGACCTGCCGGATCGGGAGGACGCCCGCCAGGAGGGCCGAGCCGATGCCGGCGATCCAGGTGACGCGCTGCGGGGTGCCGCCGTGGTCCACCTTGGAGAACCACTTGGGCAGCAGGCCATCGCGGCTCATGGAGAACCAGACGCGCGTGACGCCCAGGAGGAACGTCAGCATCACCGTCAGGATGGACAGCACGGCGAACGCGGAGATGATCGTGGCGATCACCGGCAGCCCCACATTGCTGAAGGCCGAGCCGAAACCGGCCTTGGGGTCGATGTCCTTGTAGTTCTGCATGCCGGTCAGGACCAGGGTGGCCAGGATGTAGAGCACCATCGCGATCACCAGGGAGAGGATGATGGCCTTCGGCATGTGCTTCTTGCCGTCCTTGGCCTCCTCCGCCGCGGTGCTCATGGCGTCATAGCCGAACACCGCGAAGAACACCGTGGCCGCGCCCGTGAAGACCGGTCCGAACCCGCTGGGCATGAACGGGTTGTAGTTGTTCGTGTTCACGAAGAACACTCCGAGTCCGATGATGAACAGGATCAGGACCACCTTGATGCCCACGGCGATCAGCTCGAAACGGCCGAACGTCTTGGTGCCGCGGCTCAGGATCCAGGTGACCAGCAGACACACGAGGATGGCCGGCAGGTTGATCCAGCCGCCCTTGCCCTCGTCGAAGGTGGAGGTCAGCTCGACGGGCAGCTGCATGCCGAGGCCGGCCAGGAAGAAGTTGAGATATCCGGAGATGCCGATGGCCACCACGGCCACGATCGCCACATACTCCAGGAGCAGGTCCCAGCCGATGAACCAGCCGATCAGCTCCCCGAGGGCCACGTAACCGTAGGTGTACGCGGAGCCGGCTTTCGGGATCATGCCGGCGAACTCGGCGTAGGACAGGGCCGCGGCGGCAGAGGCGAGGCCCGCGATGAGGAAGGAGATGAGGACCGCGGGGCCCACGCCCGGCGTCGTGTCGTCGCCGTGGGCCACGAGCCCTGCGAGCGAGAAGATGCCGACGCCGATGATGCCGCCGACGCCGATCGCCGTGAGCTGCCAGAGCCCGAGGGATCGGAAGAGTCCTCCTTCGGCGACCTCCTCATCCATGTCCTCGATGGGCTTTCGCCTCAGAACCGAGAACGGATTCGCTGTCTTTGCCATGCCAGACCTCATTTCTCCTGGGTCGTGGTCGGCGCCGGAGCACAGACCCTCCCTCGAACTATGCGCCTCGTTCAGAGCCGCGGGCAATCCCCTGGACCGTCTGACATCCGGAGCGTGGGTGCGGTGCAGGCCGTCAGATCGGGGGTTCAATCAGGGGGAACCCTGGGGGATTCTGCCAGGCATTCTTGGCAGACTGAAGTCATGAAGACCCTTCTTAACATCATCTGGCTCGTCTTCGGCGGCCTGTGGCTGGCGATCGGCTACTTCGCCGCGGGCCTGCTCTGCTGCGTGCTGATCGTGACGATCCCGTGGGGCATCGCCTCCTTCCGGGTGGGCGCTTACGCCCTGTGGCCGTTCGGCCGGACCGTGGTGGAGAAGCCGGGCGGCAGCAACGGTTTCGCACTCCTGGGCAATGTCATCTGGTTCCTGGTGGCCGGGCTGTGGCTGGCGATCGGCCACGTGCTGACCGCGATCCCCATGTTCATCAGCATCGTCGGCATCCCGCTGGGCATCGCGAATCTGAAGCTCATCCCGGTGTCGCTCATGCCGCTGGGCAAGGAGATCGTCCCCACGGACCGCCCGTTCGTCTCGACCTACCGCTGAGCCCGGTCCCGCTGAGCCGGGCCGCCGGCGCTTAACACTGGCGATATGCCTCCCGGAGTTGAGTGGATGCCATCCACCGACTTCTGGAGGCAGACATGTTCACCGTCCGACGACGCCGGGCCACCGCCCTGGCGATCTTCAGCGCCGCACTGCTGGCGGCCTGCTCCGCCGCTCCCGTCCTTCCGCGGCCCGGCGGAGGGCCCGGCGTCGCCGTCGCGGTCGGGTCCGGCGGCCAGACGACCGCGGAGGACGGCGCGATCCCGCTCGACCACCCTCTCGGGCTGGACAGCCGGGACGCCGCGATCTCCCGGCTGCGCCCGGAACTGCTCGTCGCCTTGCGGGAGGCGTCGGTTCACGCCGGAGCGGATGGCGTGACCCTGTCCGTGAGCAGCGGCTGGCGCAGCCCGAAGTACCAGGCACAGCTCCTGGCGGACGCGACCCGCAAGTACCGCTCGCAGGAGGAGGCCGCCCGCTGGGTGGCGACTCCGGAGACGTCGCCGCACGTCAGCGGGGATGCCGTGGACATCGCGGGGGAGGACGCCATGAGCTGGCTGGCCCAGCACGGGGCCCGGTTCGGGCTGTGCCAGATCTATTCCAACGAGCGATGGCACTACGAGTACCGGCCGTCCGCCCTGAGCGGCGCCTGCCCGCTCATGTACCAGGACCCCACTGAGGACCCGAGGATGAAGCGGTGATCCGGCGCGACGGCCGCCGGCCCGCGATGGCTAGACTCTGAGCATGCGGATCCTGATCGTCGAGGACGAGCCGTATCTGGCCGATTCCATGGCCGAGGGGCTCCGGCGTGAGGCCTTCTCGGTGGATGTGGCGTACGACGGCGCCACCGCGATGGAGCTGCTCGGCGTGAACGCCTACGACGCCGTCGTCCTGGACCGCGACGTCCCCGCCCCGAGCGGTGACGAGATCGCCCGCTGGATGGTGGCGGAGGGTCTTCCCGCCCGCCTCATCATGGTCACCGCGGCGGACCGGCTGGATGACAAGGTCAGCGGCTTCGAAACGGGCGTGGACGACTACCTGCCCAAACCCTTCATGCTCAAAGAGCTGACCCTCAGACTGCGGGCCCTGCTCCGGCGTCCGGGGGCGGCGCGCCCGCCGGTCCTGGAGAGCGCGGGTGTGCGTCTGGACCCGTTCCGGCGGGACGTGAGCCGCGACGGACGGCCCGTGGCCCTGACCCGCAAGCAGTTCGCGGTCCTGGAGCTGCTCATGCAGGCCGACGGCGGCGTGATCAGCGCGGAGGAACTCCTGGAGAAGGCCTGGGACGAGAACGCCGACCCCTTCACCAACACCGTGCGGATCACGATCTCCTCGCTGCGCAAGAAGCTCGGGGACCCCGGGCTGATCCACACCCTGGTGGGCGTCGGCTACCGCTTCGGTGAGCCGGCCGAGGAGGAGAGTCGATGAGTGACCGGCCTTCCGCGTCCGCCACCACCGCGCCGTCCCAGCCCCGGCCCCGGGGTCTCGGGCTCCGGCTGAAACTCACGCTGAGCTATGCGGCGTTCCTCTTCGTGTCCGGCTCGGGCTTCTTCGCCCTGGTCCTCCTGCTCCTGCGGTACCTTCCGGCGGGTTTCCTCGTGACCGTCGACGGCGGGTTCGCCCCGAGCCGCCGCGACCTCATGGAGGCGCTCCTGCCCAAGGCCGCCCTGGGGCTCCTGTTCTTCGCGGTGGTCGGGCTGGTGGGCGGCTGGCTGCTGGCCGGCGCGATGCTCAAACCGATCGGACGCATCCACGAGGTGGCGCTCGCCGTCCAACGGGGCGAGGTGGACCGGCGCATCCGGCTCGAGGGCAAGGGCGACGAGCTCCGTGAGCTGGCGGACTCGGTGGATGCGATGCTGGACCGGCTCTCGGCCATGCTGGACGAGCAGCGCCGATTCGCGGCCAACGCCTCCCACGAACTGCGGACGCCTCACGCTGTGATGGGCGGCATGCTGGAGCTCGCCGAATCCGACCCCGACGCCGTGGACGTCCCGCACCTGCTGCGCCGTCTGCGGGAGGTCAACACGCGGGCCACGGGCACGGTGGAGGCTCTCCTGGCGCTGACCAGGGCCGAAGGCTCCCGGCTCCTCCTGGAACCGTGCGATCTGGCGGAGCAGGCGGAGGAGTCGCTGGGTTCTCAGCGCGAGGAACTGGAATCCCGCCGCATCACCGTCCTGGCCGACTACGGCGGCGCCCCCGTGGAGGGGGACAGGGTCCTCCTGGCGCAGCTCGTGGGCAATCTGGTGCGGAACGCCGTGGTGCACAACCTGGCGGACGGCGGGGACCTGTGGCTCCGGACGGGCGAGGGCCCCGGAGGCGGGGCGTTCCTGGAGATCCAGAATCCCGGGGAAGCCGTCAGCCAGGAACTGCTGGGACACCTGACGGAACCGTTCGTGCAGGGCCGCGGACGGCAGGCCGGGCCAGGCCGCGGATCGGGGCTGGGGCTCGCGATCGTGGCGGCCATCGCCCAGGCTCACGGCGCGCGGCTGGATCTGACCGCGAGAACCGGGGGCGGCCTGCGCGTCCGGGTCACCTTCCCGCCGGCGGAGTGACGGCGGGGTCCGGAGCCGCGCAGGGGTCACACCGGCCGGAACGCCCCGTCGCTGAAGTGCGCGGCGACGCGGCTCGCGTCGAGTTCCGCGGCCAGGTCCACATCGAAGCCGAAACCCCGCAGCACCAGCTCGCGGCCACTGGCGCTTTCCGCCAGCTCCGTGGGCAGTTCATCCTGGAATGTCTCGAAGACCGCGACGGCGGCCCGCGCCTCCGGCGACAACTGCTCCCGGGTCCGGCCCGGCGCCGATCGCAGCAGCGCCGCGAGCACGGCACCCGCGCCGAGCTGGTCCTCGACGGCGGGCCGCAGGGCGCCGCCCGGCCAGCGCTCCCCGGCCGCGACCACCACGACCACCGCGGACGGCGGCAGATGGCGCGCCAGCCAGGCCGCCGTCGCACCGGCGTTGCGGAGAGTCCCGGCCAGCAGGTCCGGGACGCGGCCCGCCAGGTGTTCGGAGATCGCCGAGCCGTTGGGCGAGGGCAGCACGAGTTCGCGGCCGAGGTGCGCGCCGCCATGGGCGCGGATCGAACTGGGGGACAGGCTCAGGCGGCTCAGGCTGCGGGGCGCCGCGAGCAGGGCGCCGCGCTCCTCCGCGAGGCGGGCCGCGGCGTCGTGCAGCTCGCCGTCGCCGGGCGCGGCGCGGAACGGCAGGACCGCGAGCCCCGCCTCGACCCCCACGGACACCGCGGTGGAGAAGGACAGCGTGTCGACCACGACGGCGGCCGCGGCCCCGGGGAGGACCGCCTGAGCGCCGCGCAGCCCCCATTCGAGGCGGACGGTGAAGGGCAGCTGGCGGTGAGCGGCGTGCATCAGTGGCTCTCCGCTCGCCGGAATGCCTTGAGCTCGCCCCGGAGGTTGCCGCGCGCGGCGTCCAGCCAGAGCTCCCGAGCGAGCGGACTGTGGAAGAGCGGTTCCAGCGCCAGCAGCTGCTCCACGACGGCGGCACGGCCCCGCGCGAAGTCGGCGTCGCTCACCTGGGCGTAGTCGGCCCGGACGGCGGCGAGATAGCGGGCGTAGCGCGGCGCGGGCCAGGCGAGCACGGAGAGGTCGGCGTCGCAGAGGAGCTGGCCGGACAGATCGTCCGGCGCAGGATCGTGGTCCGTGGTGAGCCGCACCAGACGGGCCACCTCCACGGCCTCCTCGGCCGGCAGGGCACCGTGATCGGACAGCGCGCCCAGTCCGCGCTCGGCCAGCCGGGCCGAGTCCTCCTCGTCCTGGCCGGGGATTCCCTGGTAGACCGCGTCGTGGAACCAGGCGGCCAGCAGGAGCGGCCGGTGGCGTTCCGCGGGCAGTCCGGACCCCGGCAGGAGCAGGTCCAGGGCTTCGAGGACGTTGAGCAGGTGGACCCGGGAGTGGTAGTTCCGGTGCGGTTCGCCCCAGCGCGACAGGAGGTCCTCGCCGAGCTCCGGGTCCTCGGGCAGGAGCCGCGACCAGCGTTCCCGGAGGGCCGGGACGATCTTGGACGGGCGCTCGCGGGCCGGGATGCGGAGCCCGCTCGCGGCGAGCCGTCGCACCAGCTCCTTGCCGCCCACCGGGATCGCTCCGGCGGCCACCAGGCGCTCGAAGTGGCGGGCTGCGACGTCGTAGTGGTCTCCGTCGAAGGCCCGTTCCGGGATGTCCGCCGCGGCCGCGAAGGCGTGCAGTTCCTCGAGCGACGCGTCCGACACGAGATGGGAGAAGACCGTGCCGTGAGCAGGCCAGAAGGGCGGGTCGATCAGCACGGTCATGCTCGCATCCTATGCCCGGGACGCCTCCCTCCGGGGCCGGAAACAGCCTGTGGATAACTTGACTCTCAAAGTTGAGTTAAGTAGACTCAAGTTAGATGCGTTGACGGGAGTCACCTGGCAGCGCTTTGATGAAGAGTAGAACCAAACCGTGGTCCAGAGTGTGCTGAAAGGAGCCTTTTTTGGACGTCAAGTTCACCACCAAGAGCCAGGAGGCGCTGTCCGCAGCGGCCATGAATGCCTCCACCGCAGGCAATCCGCAGATCGAACCCGCTCATCTCCTCAAGGCCCTCATGGACCAGCGGGAAGGCGTGGCCGTCGCCCTCCTCAAGGCCGCCGGTATCGATCCGGATGCCGTGAGCGTCCAAGCCAGCGCCGCCATCAAGGCGCTGCCGTCCACTTCGGGTGCGTCCGTCGCCCAGGCCCAGCTCTCGCGCTCCGCCCTGCAGGCCGTCCAGGCCGCGCAGAGCGAGGCGGAGAAGATGGGGGACAGCTACGTCTCCACCGAGCATCTGCTCCTGGGCCTTGCCGCCGGGAACGACGCCGTGGGGCGCCTTCTGCGGGACGCCGGCGCCAGTCCTCAGGCACTCCTCGCCGCCCTCCCGGGCGTGCGCGGTGACCGCAAAGTGGACGGCCCGGATCCGGAGAACACCTTCCAGGCGCTGGAGAAGTACGGCACGGACCTGACCGCCGTCGCGCGCTCCGGCAAGCTCGATCCCGTGATCGGCCGCGACTCGGAGATCCGCCGCGTCATCCAGGTCCTCTCCCGCCGCACCAAGAACAACCCGGTGCTGATCGGTGAGCCCGGCGTCGGCAAGACCGCCGTGGTCGAGGGCCTCGCCCAGCGCATGGTCGCCGGGGACGTCCCGGAGAGCCTGCGCGGTAAGACCCTGATCTCCCTGGACCTCGGGTCCATGGTGGCGGGCGCCAAGTACCGTGGCGAGTTTGAGGAACGCCTCAAGGCCGTCCTGGAGGAGATCAAGAACTCGGACGGGCAGATCGTCACGTTCATCGACGAGATCCACACCGTGGTCGGCGCCGGCGCCAGCGGCGAGGGCGCCATGGACGCCGGCAACATGCTCAAGCCGATGCTGGCCCGCGGCGAGCTGCGCCTCATCGGCGCCACCACGCTGGACGAGTACCGCGAGAACATCGAGAAGGACCCGGCGCTCGAACGCCGCTTCCAGCAGGTGTACGTGGGCGAGCCGAGCGTGGATGACACCATCGGCATCCTCCGTGGCCTGAAGGAGCGGTACGAGGCCCACCACAAGGTGGCCATCGCCGACTCCGCCCTCGTGGCCGCCGCGAACCTGTCGAACCGGTACATCTCCGGCCGTCAGCTCCCGGACAAGGCCATCGACCTGGTGGACGAGGCCGCGAGCCGGCTGCGCATGGAGATCGACTCCGCTCCGGAGGAGATCGATCAGCTGCGCCGTTCCGTGGACCGCCTCACCATGGAGGAACTGGCCCTCGCGGACGAGACCGACCCGGCATCCGTGGAGCGGCTCGCCGCGCTGCGCGCCGACATGGCGGACAAGAAGGAGGAGCTGGCGGCCCTCAACGCGCGCTGGGAGGCCGAGAAGGCCGGACTCAACCGCGTGGGTGACCTGAAAGCCAAGCTGGACGAACTGCGGTCCCTGGCGGACAAGGCTCAGCGCGAGGGTGACCTCGGCGAGGCCTCCCGCATCCTCTACGGCGAGATTCCGACGCTGGAGCGCGAGCTCAGCGCCGCGGCCGCCGCCGAAGCGGAACTCGGCGAGAAGCCCGCCGCCATGGTGGCCGACGAGGTCACGGCGGAGGACATCGCCGAAGTGATCGAGGCGTGGACCGGCATCCCCGCCGGACGCATGCTCCAGGGCGAGAGCCAGAAGCTTCTGCAGATGGAGGAGTTCCTGGGGGAGCGCCTGATCGGCCAGAAGAAGGCCGTGGCGGCCGTTTCGGACGCCGTGCGGCGTGCCCGTGCGGGCATCAGCGACCCGAACCGCCCCACCGGTTCGTTCCTGTTCCTCGGTCCCACCGGTGTGGGCAAGACGGAACTGGCGAAGTCCCTGGCGGACTTCCTCTTCGATGACGAGCGGGCCATGGTCCGGATCGACATGAGCGAGTACTCGGAGAAGCACTCGGTCTCCCGCCTGGTCGGCGCCCCTCCCGGGTACGTCGGCTACGAGGAGGGCGGTCAGCTGACCGAGGCCGTGCGGCGCCGCCCGTACTCCGTGGTCCTGCTGGACGAGGTGGAGAAGGCCCACCCCGAGGTCTTCGACATCCTCCTCCAGGTGCTCGACGACGGCCGCCTCACCGACGGCCAGGGCCGCACCGTGGACTTCCGCAACGTCATCCTGGTCCTGACGTCCAACCTCGGCAGCCAGTTCCTGGTGGACCCGAACCTGGACGATCAGACCAAGAAAACCGCCGTCATGGAGGTGGTCCGTTCCGCCTTCAAGCCGGAGTTCCTGAACCGTCTGGACGACGTCATCATGTTCGAGCCGCTCTCCGTGGAGCAGCTCAACGACATCGTGGAGATCCAGGTCAAGGATCTGGCCAAGCGCCTGCGGGATCGCCGTCTGACCCTCGAGGTCACCGACGGCGCCCGTGCCTGGCTGGCCATGACCGGTTACGATCCCGCCTTCGGCGCCCGGCCGCTCCGCCGGCTGGTGCAGAAGGAGATCGGCGACCGGCTGGCCCGGGCCATCCTCAGTGGTGAGATCACCGATGGGGACACTGTGCTGGTGGACACCAGCGAGGACCTCGGCGAACTGACCGTGAACCGCAAGTAGCCGCTCGCGCTCTGACGGACTCAGACGCACGAAGGGCCGCACCCCACGGGGTGCGGCCCTTCGTCGTGCGTGGCCTTTTGTCAGCGTGCGGCGGGATGCCGGCGCGGACTACTTGGTCAGGCTCTTGGTGAGCGTGTTGCCGTCATCGGAGAAGACGATGCAGTCCACGCGGCGGTCGCCGGCGTCCCAGCTCTTCTGGCTGGGGTACGCGAAGCGCTGGCGCAGGTTCAGGGAGTCCACATCGCTGGACAGGCTGGCCGTGCGGCACAGTTCGCGGCCCTTGACCTTGAAGGTGTCGACGCCGGGGAACGCCTCGTCCTGCTCGTAGTAGAAGACGTTCACCAGCTGGGCCGAGTGGTTCTCACCGCAGTCCACGACCACGAGCCGCGAATTGCTGTTGTCCGGGTAGCCCCAGAAGCACTGGCCCTTCTTGGCGTCCAGAGCGCTGATCGTCTCCGCGTCCGACGGGGCGGAGGCGCCGCTCTGCCCGGGAGCAGGGGTGGTGCGGCCGTTGGACGTGGCCGGCGGTGCGGCCGGATCGGCCTTGGGCGTCATGCCGCCCACCACCAGATTGACGAGCCAGACCACCAGCAGGATCACGACGACGCCACCGACCACCGCGCCGCCGATCACCAGGCCCTTGTTGCTCTTCTTCGCCGGGGGCTGCTGGGCGGGGTAGCCGCCCGGGTAGCCGGTGGGCGCGCCGTAGACGGGGCCGTTCTGGGGGCCGTTCTGCTGACCGCCGTACGTGTTGGTGCGGGGGTCGTAGGGCGGCTGGCCGGGAGCCTGGCCGCCGGCGGGGTTCCCGGGGGCGCCGGTCGCGCCCGGAGCGCTGTAACCGGGCTGTTGGGGCTGCTGGGGGTAGGCCTGCGTGGGCTGCGGCTGCTGGGGGAAGCTCTGCGTCGGCTGGGAGTGCGGCTGTCCGGCAGGAGGCTGGGGCGGCTGCTGCCCGGGGAAGCCGGGCCCCGGTGAGGGCTGGCCCGGGCCGGGGGCGGCTCCTGGCTGCCCGGCGCCGTCGTCGTGCCCTTGCGTCGGTTCGCTCATAGCCAAACTCCCACCGTGTCGTCCATCATGCCTTCTTCTGCCCGCACCAAGAGTCCGGCGACCCGGACTGCGGCCGCAGGAACGCGTGGTGGCGCGGGGCGATGCTACTCATGACTCTACCCAAGCCGCACCCGCATGGCACTCTCGCCAGCCCGGAAACACGCGTCCCGAGGGGTCACGGCCGCACGCGATAATGCGAAACCATGTAATCTAGAAGTACGAAACATTGACCAAACATTCCGGGGCCTCGCTACCTGCCAGGGCGACCACCTCCGGATCGACGTACAGAGGGGGTCACGCCATGGGGCGCGGCCGTCAAAAGGCTAAGGCAACCAAGCAGGCTCGGGACATCAAGTACTACTCTCCGAGCACTGACTATTCAGCACTGCAACGTGAGCTTGGCTCCGCCAATTCTCAGGTATCCGGTCGTCGTGGTTCCGCGGCGTCATTCGAAGCGGACCCTCTTGAACCGGACTATTCGGAGTACGAGGACAAGTACGCCGACGCGTTCGACGAGGAGGATGAGACTGATACCCGCCGCATCAGCTGATGCGATGACGGGATGAGTCCCCTCCCCTGATAGGCCCCGGGGCCGGAGTGATCCGGCCCCGGGGCCTTCGTCGTGCCTGTGCTTCTGTCGTGGGCAGGCCGCCCGATCGACAGGTTCATAGGATGTCGTTTTCACCCGGAAGCCGGGGATTTCAGCATCCTATGGAGCAGTCGATGGTGGTGGGACGGTGGTGCCGGTGTGTACCGGCTGACTCAGTGGTCTTTGGTCGCGGCCAACAGGCGACGGAGCGTGAAGAAACAGCCCAGGGCGGCGAAGAGCAGGGCCATGAGGAAATCGCCGGAGTAGGTCCTGAAGAAGTCGGGGTTCATCGCCAGATTGTCCGCGAGGAGCGTCCACGGCTCCGGATCGAAGGCCATCGCCAGAGGGGATACGCCCAGGACATCGACGGCGTCGAGCCAGACTCCGCCGATGAAGGCGAGAATCGCAGTGACCGCCGTGATGCCTGCGATGACCCAGGCTCCGGTGCGGCTCAGGCGGCCCCTGGTGCCGGTGACGTAGAGCCGTGCGGCCAGGGTGGCGACGCCGAACGTGATGATCGACGCGATCACGTTCACCTTCCAGAGCAGCATCCAGGCGATGATCCCGAGTGGAACGACCGCCAGCGCGAACAGGGCTCCCCGCTCGACGTCTTCGCCGGGTACCGGCTGTGGCGGTGCCACCGCGGCCCGCTGCTGCTCATTGGCCTCCGGATGCCAGGCGGGCACCTCCGCAGACGAACGGATGCCGTACTGGGGCTGTTCCCAGGAGGTGTTCTCCCGGGGATCGTCTTCGGGCTGTGGCAGGCCGGAGGCGGCGGTGTTCTCGGTCAAGGTTTCCCCCAAGGATGTCGATGCGAAGTGAGGTGTGGACGCATTCTGGCACGGGGAGTGTCACGCCGTGCGACACCGTGCTGCGGGACTCACTGAAGGATCGGGGGGCGCCGGACGGGGAGTCCGAGACCCGGGTCCGCTGAGCCACCTTTAACGATCAACTGCTCCGTAGATGTCGTTTTGAACTCTCAAAACGACATCTACGGAGCAGTTGACGGCGAGGGACCCGTGCCGAGGAAGGAGGCAGGGGAGCCAGCGGGAGCAGTCGAGAGGGGGAAGGGGGAGGGTCAGGCGTACTGGCCCACCAGGCGGACCGCGCCGCCGTCGACGCCCTTGGCGCCCTGGACGTAGTCGACCGTGCCCGTGAAGGCGCCGGTGTCCTCGGCGACGGTGCCCATGACCCAGGACGGCAGGCCCCGCTCGTTCAGACGCGCGACGGCGGCATCCGCGGCTTCGGGGGACGCGATCGCGATCATGCCCACGCCCAGGTTCAGGGTGCGCTCCAGATCGGCGAGCGGCACATTGCCCAGCTCGGAGACCAGCTTGAAGATCGCGGGCAGCTCCCAGGTGTTGCGGTCGACCGTGGCCAGCAGACCCTGCGGCAGCACGCGGGCCAGGTTGGCGGCCAGGCCGCCACCCGTGACGTGGCTGAACCCGTTGATGCCCTTGCCGGAGTTCACCGGGAAGGCTCGGGTCAGGTCGAGGCAGTCGGCGGCGTACACGCGGGTGGGCTCCAGGAGCTCCTCGCCGAGCGTGCGGCCGAGCTCGGACACCTGACGGTCCAGTTCCCAGCCGGCGTGGTTGATGACGCGGCGGACCAGGGAGTACCCGTTGGAGTGCAGACCGGAGGAGGCCATGCCGATCACGACGTCGCCCGCCTTGACCCGCTCCGGGCCGAGCAGCGCGTCGGCTTCGACCACGCCGGTGGCCGCGCCCGCGACGTCGTACTCATGCTCACCCAGCAGACCGGGGTGCTCGGCCGTCTCGCCGCCCACCAGCGCGGTGCCCGCCACGGAGCAGGCCGCGGCGATGCCGCGGACGATGTCCGCGATGCGTTCCGGGACCACCTTGCCGCAGGCGATGTAGTCGGTCATGTAGAGCGGCTCGGCGCCCACCACGACGATGTCGTCCACGACCATGCCCACCAGGTCGAAGCCGATGGTGTCGTGGATGTCCATGGCCTGGGCGATCGCGACCTTGGTGCCGACCCCGTCCGTGGACGTCGCGAGCAGCGGCTTGCGGTACGTCAGGAGGCGGGAGACGTCGAAGAGACCGGCGAAGCCGCCCACGCCGCCCAGCACGGAGGAGTTGTGGGTCGCCTTGACGGCGTCCTTCATCAGTTCGACGGCGCGGTCGCCGGCTTCCACATCGACGCCGGCGGAGGCGTAGGTGATGCCGTTCTCGGCGGGGGAGGAGCTCATGGCTGCCTTTCTGGTGGGCGCGGCTTAGGAAGCGGGGCGCTTGTCTGCGTCGGTCAGGAAGTTCTCGAACTCGGAGTCGGGGCCCGGATCACATCCGGTGGCGCCCGCGACGACCTCGCCCGTGGGAGCGACCTGCGGCTCCTCGGACGGCTCGGCCGTGGGGGCGGGGACCGCCTGCGTGTCGGCCAGGGCTTCGTCCTCGCGCTCCAGCAGGTTCTTGCCGAGCAGCTCCGGATCCGGAAGGGCGATCGGGTACTTGCCGGTGAAGCAGGCCGTGCAGAGGCGTTCGCGCGGCTGGTGCGTCGCGGCGATCATGCCGTCCTCGGAGATGTACGCGAGAGAGTCCGCGCCGATCGCCTTGGAGATCTCCTCGATGGAGGCGCCGGAGGCGATCAGCTCCGCGCGGGACGCGAAGTCGATGCCGTAGAAGCACGGCCACTGCACGGGCGGCGAGGAGATCTTGACGTGGACCTCCTTGGCCCCGGCCTCGCGCAGCATGCGCACGATGGCGCGCTGGGTGTTGCCGCGCACGATCGAATCGTCCACCACGACCACGCGCTTGCCGCGGATCACGGACTCGAGGGCGTTGAGCTTGAGGCGGATGCCCAGCTGGCGCAGCGTCTGCGAGGGCTGGATGAAGGTGCGTCCCACATAGGAGTTCTTCACGAAGCCGTGTGCGAACGGGATGCCGGACTCCTCGGCGTAGCCGACGGCGGCGGGCGTGCCAGATTCCGGCACGGGGATGACGATGTCCGCCTCGTGGGTGTTCTCGCGGGCGAGCTGACGGCCCATCTCCACGCGGGATTCGTAGACGGAGCGGCCGGCGATCGAGGCGTCCGGACGGGCCAGGTAGACGTACTCGAAGACGCAGCCGGCCGGGGTGGCCTCGGCGAAGCGCTGGGTGCGGACGCCGTTCTCGTCGATGGCCAGGAACTCGCCCGGCTCGATCTCGCGGATGAAGCTCGCGCCGACCGTGGCGAGAGCGGACTGCTCGGAGGCCACCACCCAGCCGCGCTCCAGGCGGCCGAGCACCAGCGGGCGGATGCCGTAGGTGTCGCGGGCGGCGTAGAGGGTGCCCTCATCCATGAAGACGAAGCAGAAGCCGCCCTTGATCTTGGGCAGCAGCTCCAGCGCCGTCTGCTCGAGGGTCTTGCCGGTGTCGCCCTCCAGCAGGGCGGTGACCAGGGCGGTGTCCGAGGTGTTGCCCTGCTTCATCTCGCCGCTGAGCTGGCCGCCGGTGCGGTCCATGATCATCTGGCGGAGTTCGGCGGTGTTGGTCAGGTTGCCGTTGTGCGCCAGGGCCACGGTGCCGTTGGCGGTGGCTCCCAGGGTCGGCTGGGCGTTGGCCCAGTGGCTCGCACCCGTGGTGGAGTACCGGCAGTGCCCCACGGCCAAGTGACCCGTGAGGGTGTTCAGGGTGGTCTCGTCGAACACCTGGGACACGAGTCCCATGTCCTTGTAGACGTTGATGCGTTGCCCATCGCTCGTCGCAATGCCGGCGGATTCCTGTCCGCGGTGCTGCAGAGCGTAAAGGCCGTAGTAGGTCAGTTTTGCCACTTCTTCGCCCGGTGCCCAGACGCCGAAGACGCCACAGGCGTCCTGGGGGCCTTTTTCGCCGGGAAGAAGATCGTGTGTGAGTTTTCCGTCGCCGCGTGCCACTGCTCAATTATCGCATGTCCGGAGGGACGTGCCGCCCTGTGACGGGAACCGCGACGCCGGCCCTCCGCCGTCGCGCGCCGGGCGCCGTCGCGAGGGTCACGGAAAGCGGTGAAGAGCCTGTTCAGCAGCGGTGCGGCGGCCGCGGGGGAGGTGGGTGGACGCCGTCAGGCGTCGGCATCCCGTTCGGCCTGCTCGGCTGCGCGGTCCTCTTCCGGGGTGAGGGCCTGAACGGTTGCGATGCGGCTGCGCTTGCGGCCCACGCGGTCCAGGATCAGCGCCACAATGGCCCCGAGGACGACGCCGATGCCGGCGAACAGGACGGCCAGGAACCCGAAGACCGTGCTGGGGTCGTAGGACCGGGCCGGGTTGGAGGCCGACTGCGGGTTGGGGAACCCGAAAGCGGAGATCGCGGCGACGGCCAGGCCGATGAGGCCGCCGAGCACCAGGAACGGCACGTACTTCGGGGCGGTACGCACGGTGATCTGGCGCTGTTCGAACGTCGTGTCGCCGGAGGAGGCGGGGTCCTGCTGCATGCCTCCAAGGGTATCCCGGATCACTGGACGTTCCCTGCGAGTTGCCCGTGCAGGCCCGCAGGGTCCCTCGTCGCCCCGCTCCGCTCATGCGCGAACCGCCAGTAGATGCCCGTATGCGGTGGCGATACGGGCATCTACTGGCGGTTCGCGGGAGAGGGGGAGAGGGGGAGAGGGGGTCAGGAGCCCCGGTAGGTGGAGAATGCGAAGGGGCTCAGGAGGAGCGGCACGTGGTAGTGCTCGCCCGTGTCCGCCACGGCGAACGTGAGCTCGACCTCCGGGAAGAACGTCGATTGCCCCTGGCCCTCGTAGTAGGCGCCCGTGGCGAAGTTGAGCTTGTAGGTGCCGCCGGGGACGGACTCGGGGCCGAGGTTCTTGATCCGGCCGTCGGCGTCGGTGACGCCGCGCGCGATCTCGTTCCAGGCGCCGTCGCCGCCCGCGAAGAGGATCACGGGGACGTCGGCGGCGGGACGGCCGGAACCGGTGTCCAGGATGTGGGTGGTGATCTGGGAAACGCTCATGCCTGCACGGCTCCTTCCAGGCGGAGCACGGCGATCTGGCGCAGTTGCTCGGCCACGATGATGTCTTCTTCTTCCGGGGTGTTGCCCAGGCGTTCGTTCAGCGCGGCCAGGATCTCCTGAGCGCTGCGGCCCGCGGCGCGGATCAGGAAGACCCGGCCGAACTTCTGGTCGTAGGCGGCGTTGCCGGTGGCCAGGGCCTCCTGGACCTCGCGGTCGCTGGGGTCGACGGCGGACTGCTCGTTGCGGGACAGCGAGGCCTCCTTGCTGTCCCCCTTGGCCCGTTCCCCGATCCGCGGGTGATGCGCGAGCGCGGCTTCGAGCTCCTCCGCGGTGAACGGGTCCGCGACGGACCCGGCCGTCTCACTCAGCTCCCCGGCCGAGGCGTAGGGACGCGCGTCCACCACGGCCTCGATCCAGCGCTGGATGTCCAGGCACGGGCGGACGACGGCGATGGCGTCCTCCCGCGACAGGGCGTTGAATTCGTCGAGCGTCATGTGTCCTCTGTCCTCTGCGTGGAGGCGTCCCGGGCGGGGAGGGGCGCGGCGGTGACGTCGCGTGGGACCACCCCGACGGAAGCTCCTCACAATTTCGCATTGCGAAAGTTGATTTTCAATATGCGTAATTATTGAACGGCGCGAGAGGGGTGGGTGTCAAGCGTCACAGGCGCGCGGACGTGTCACGAAGGCGATGCTCAGCCGACGGGCGTGACCGCCGAGTGGGCCATGAAGTGGCGACCCAGGCGGTAGGAGGCCGAGCCCGGTGCTGCGTGCACGGCGTCGCCCGGGTCCACCGAGGGGCTCACGGCCACGATCGCGCGGCCGGCGTCGCTCACTAGGGCCGCCTCCGGCCCCAGTGTCCGCAGGGACGCGAGTGCCATCACCTCGAGATTCTGCGCCGTCACGTCCATCCCGACGACGCCCGCCACGAGACCGTCGCGGAACACCGGGTGCGTGAAGGTGCAGACGTACTCGTCCGTGCACAGCAGGTCGATGTACGGGCCGGTGACGTGCGGCAGGCCTGTCGAGACGGGGACGCGGAACCACTCGGCCCGCATGTACCGGCTGACGGGCTGGGGGCTGAAGTTGGCCAGGGCGTCGACGCGCTCCATGTCATCGCCCTGCCACCAGGCGATGTAGCTGCGGTCGGGTGCCAGGAGGCCGAGGTTCGCGATGAAGCCGGCCCCCGCGAACGGCGAGCCCGGCTGGTGGAGCAGGGATTCGACGGCGGGCCGGATG
This sequence comes from Arthrobacter sp. Y-9, assembly GCF_029690065.1. Taxonomy (NCBI): domain Bacteria; kingdom Bacillati; phylum Actinomycetota; class Actinomycetes; order Micrococcales; family Micrococcaceae; genus Arthrobacter; species Arthrobacter sp. Y-9. The sequence goes on along the minus strand of NZ_CP121463.1, from coordinate 3,204,219 downwards.
ACCTTGTCCACGGCGGTGCTCGTGATCCGGGGCGTGGCCGCGAGCCAGGCGGTGGTCTGCCCGGCCCAGGCCACCAGGCGGCCGTCCAGGGTGTCGAGCAGGGCGTTCAGGTGCCGGATGGACTCGGGGGCGTCCTCGGCGGGCTGGGGAAGGGTGATGGGGTCAGTGTGTGTCATGAGCCGCCTCCTTGCGGCTGAGCTGCTCCGAGGCGAGTTCGTTGAGCAGCCATGAACTGATGTTCTGGATGAGTTCGCGCACCAAGGACTCTGCGGTGGGGGGATCGTGCTGTCCGATGGCGGTGGCGAGGGCTTGATGGAGCCGGGTGGCCTCCACGCGAAAAGCTTGTTCCCCGAAGGGCAGCAGCGTCAAGGTGCCGAGCTCCGCCTGGATGCGGAGCAGTTCGCGGGCCAGGCGTGCGGATCGCGCGGCGGCGGCGATCTCCAGGACGAATTCGGAGTGCGCCATGCGCCAGGCGAGGGGATCCTCGGTGTCCGTGCCGGGCAGGAAGGCGAGTTCTTCGAGCGTGTCGACGTCGTCCGCGGTGGCACGCCGGGCGGCCAGGCCGGCGCAGGCGGAGGCGATCGCCTGGTAGTGCAGGCTGAGGTCGCTGATCTGGAGCCGGGTGAGGGAGGCGAGGCGCTGGCGGGCCTTCTGCGGGGACGGCAGGGCGTCGTCGGCGATGAAACTGCCGCCGCTGCGCCCGCGGACCGTGCGGATGAGGCCTTGGCCGCGCAGTTGGGAGAGCGCTTCGCGGGTGGTGACGGCGGAGACGCCCAGGGCCGAGGCGAGTTCCACCTCGTTGGGCAGACGCTGCCCGGCCGTGAGCAGGCCGGTCTCGATGGCCAGTTCTATCCGGGAGCAGACCTCGTCCACCAGGCCCCCGGACTTGATGGGGGTGAATAGCGCGGCGAGGCTACGGGACGCGCCGAGGGGTGAGAGCGACATCCGTGACCCCTCTCCTGGCGTGACTCCCCGCGGCGTCGGTGCGGCTGGAGCGGGCCGGGATCCCGGCTTACACGCCATGCTAGCCGGGCTCGGAATCTGGGTCTATACATAAATCCTCTTAAGTAATAGTCTTTAGCCCAGAAGTTGCATGTGAGCCACGTCACGGTGGCCGCGCACTCCGGACTCCGGGCCGTGAAAGGGCCCCTGACCACAGAAAAGGCACTGCGATGAGCGAACAGGCGATGCGCCACCCGGCCTCCTCCCCGGCGGTGGACGCCCCCGAGACGCGGGACGCGGTCCCGGCCATCCGGCTGACGAACCTCGTCAAGACCTTCGGCGAGGTGAACGCCGTGGACGGGGTGGACCTGGACATCCGCCAGGGCGAGTTCTTCTCGATGCTGGGACCGTCCGGCTCCGGCAAGACCACCGTGCTGCGCATGATCGCGGGCTTCGAACTCCCCACCTCGGGGACCATCGAGCTCGACGGCGTGGACGTCAGCACCAAGGCGCCCTTCGAACGGGATGTCAGCACCGTCTTCCAGGACTATGCGCTCTTCCCTCACATGTCCCTCATCGACAACGTCGCCTACGGACTCCGGGTCCGGGGGATGGCGAAGGCCGAGCGACGGGAACGCGCCGCGGAAGCCCTGGACCGGGTCCAGCTCGGCAAGTTCCTGGACCGGCGCCCCGCGCAGCTCTCGGGCGGCCAGCGGCAGCGCGTCGCCCTCGCCCGGGCCCTCGTGGTGGAGCCCAAGGTCCTCCTCCTCGACGAACCGCTCGGCGCCCTGGACCTCAAGCTGCGGCAGCAGATGCAGATCGAACTCAAGGAACTCCAGCGGTCCCTCGGCATCACCTTCATCTTCGTCACCCACGACCAGGAGGAGGCCCTGACCATGAGCGACCGGATCGGGGTGTTCAGCAACGGCAGGATCGCGCAGATCGGCTCCGCCCACGAGATCTACCAGCGTCCTCTCAGCGGCTTCGTCGCGAACTTCGTCGGCACCTCGAACATCCTCCCGTCCGGGATCGGCGGCACTGAAGCGGGCCCCGGCACCAGTTTCGTGCTCCGCCCCGAACGCCTGCGCCTCGACTGGGAGGCCGCGGCGCACGACGCCGGCCCCCGCGCCCTGAGCGGCCAGGTCACCTCGGCCGTCTACATCGGCCACGCCACCCAGGTCCACATCGCCCTGGACGCGGGTCCGACGGTCGTCGCGCTGATCCACGAGGACGTGCCGGACACGGACGCCCTCGAAGGCCGGCGGGTCACCGTCTCCTGGGCCGAGCGGGACGCCGTCTGGCTGCCCGAGGCGGCCTGACCCCCGGCCTGGCCGGGGCTCCCGGAACCCGGCGCGGCGCGAACGACGGCACCCGGCCGGCCGTGCGCCGTCGTCGTTCCCCCAGCACCTCACGATTCACTCAGCAGTAAGCACCGAAAGGACAGAACAGTGGCTCAGAACAGCATGCGCCTCAAGGTGGCGGGCATCGCAGCCGTCGCCGCGCTCGCCCTCACCGCCTGTGGCACCTCCAGCGGAGGCGGCGGCAGTGCCGCCCAGACCCCGGCCATGAAGGAGATCGGACAGGGCGAAGGGCAGGTCTCGATCCTCGGCTGGCCCGGCTACGTCGAAGACGGCTCGAACGACCCCAAGGTCGACTGGGTGACGCCCTTCGAGAAGGAGACCGGCTGCAAGGTCAGCTTCAAGCCGTTCGGCACCTCGGACGAGGCCGTCACCCTCATGCGGACCGGCCAGTACGACGTCATCTCCGCCTCCGGCGACGCCTCGCTGCGCCTGATCGCCGGCGGTGACGTCCAGGCCGTCAACACGAGCCTGCTGAAGAACTACAACGACATCGAGCCGTTCCTCAAGGACAAGGCCTGGAACACCGTGGACGGCAAGAACTACGGCATGCCGCACGGCTGGGGCGCCAACCTCCTGATGTACCGCACGGACAAGGTGAGCCCCGCGCCCACCTCCTGGAAGTCCGTGTTCGAGGACGGCTCGCAGCACGCGGGCAAGGTCACCGCCTATGACTCGCCCATCTACATCGCGGACGCCGCCCTGTACCTCATGAAACACCAGCCGGACCTGGGCATCAAGAACCCGTACGCGCTGGATGAGAAGCAGCTGGACGCCGCGAAGAACCTGCTCAAGGACCAGAAGAAGAACGTCGGCGAGTACTGGAACGACGTCACCAAGGAGGTCCAGTCCTTCGCCTCCGGCTCGACCGTCATCGGCACCACGTGGCAGGTGGGCGCGAACATCGCCACCGGCAACGGCACCAAGGTCGCCACCGTGCTTCCCGAGGAGGGGGCCACCGGCTGGTCCGACACCTGGATGATCGGGTCCAAGACCAAGAACCCCAACTGCTCCTACAAGTGGCTCGACTACATCGCCAGCCCCAAGGCCCAGGCCGCCGTGGCCGAGTACTTCGGCGAATCCCCGGCCAACCCCAAGGCCTGCGATCTGACCGCGGACAAGAAGCACTGCGCCACCTACCACTCCGGTGACGCCGACTACGCGTCCAAGATCTGGTACTGGACCACGCCCGTGGAGAAGTGCCTGGACGGCCGCACCGATGCCAAGTGCACGGATTACTCGGCCTGGACCAAGGCCTGGACGGAAATCAAGGGCTGATCATGTCACTCCAGCTCAGCCGGCCCGGCGTCGATCCGGGGCGGGGAGGCGCCTCCGGCGGCGTCCCCCGGGCCAAAGTGAGCCCGCTCTCCGGGTTCCTGTACCGCTCACCCCGTGCCCGCCTGGCGGGTCTGCTCACGGCGCCGGCCGGCTGGCTGGTCCTCGTCTACATCGCGGCCCTCGCGACCCTGCTCATCACCGCGCTGTGGAGCGTGGACACGTTCACCGGCAAGGTGTCCCAGGTCTGGACCCTGGACAACATCAAGCAGGCGCTCTTCGACCCGGTGTACCAGGGCATCACCCTGCGCACGCTGTGGATCGCCGTGCTCGTGACGGTGATCGACGCCGTCGTCGCCATTCCGCTGGCGTTCTTCATCGCGAAGGTGGCCTCCGCCCGCTGGCAGAAACTCCTGCTGGTCGCGGTCCTCATGCCGCTCTGGGCGAGCTATCTGGTCAAGGCGTACGCCTGGCGCAATGTGCTCGCCGAAGGCGGTCTGCTCGAATGGCTGGGCGCGCCGCTCGGGGTGAGCTCGCCCGGGTACTCGGAGGTGGCCGTGATCCTCACGCTCTCCTACATCTGGCTGCCGTACATGATCCTGCCGATCCACGCCGGTTTCGAGAAGGTGCCCGGCAATCTGCTCGAGGCCTCCGGCGACCTGGGCGCCAAGCCCTGGATGACGGTGCGCCTGGTGGTCATGCCGCTGCTGGTGCCGTCGATCATCGCGGGGACCATCTTCACGTTCTCGCTCACCCTCGGCGACTACATCACGGCGCAGATCGTGGGCGGCAAGACCCAGATGCTCGGCACCGTGGTCTACAGCAATGTGGGCGCGGCGAACAATCTGCCCTTCGCGTCGGCGGTCTCCCTGATCCCGATCGCGATCATCATGATCTACCTGCTGGTGGTGCGCCGGACCGGCGCCCTGGACGAGCTGTAAGGAGGCGTCCCATGAGACTTTCACGGAGTGCCAAAGGGATCCTCGGTCTGATCACGGGGCTGGTCCTGCTGTTCATCTACGCGCCGCTGCTCCTGGTGGTGGTCAACTCGTTCAACGCCGACCGCACCTTCGGCTGGCCGCCGAAGGGCTTCACCCTGGAGTGGTGGACGCGGGCTTTCGAGAACGACGGCGTGCGCTCGGCTCTGGTCTCCTCCCTCTGGGTGGGCGCCGTGGCGACGCTGATCGCGCTCGTCCTGGGCACGCTGCTCGCCCTGGCGCTGCAGCGGTACCGCTTCTTCGGCCGTGACGTGGTGAACCTGCTGGTGATCCTGCCGATCGCTCTGCCCGGCATCGTCACCGGCATCGCGCTGAACAACATGTTCACCACCATCCTCGGGGTGCCGCTGAGCATGTTCACCGTGGTGGTGGCTCACGCGACCTTCTGCATCGTGACGGTGTTCAACAACGTCATCGCCCGGCTGCGGCGGGTCAACCCGGGCCTCGAGGAAGCGTCCGCGGACCTGGGCGCCGGGGTGTTCACCACCTTCTGGCAGGTGACGTTCCCACAGCTCCGTTCGGCACTCCTGGCCGGTGGCCTGCTGGCCTTCGCGCTCAGCTTCGACGAGATCATCGTGACCACGTTCACGATCGGGGCGGGCGAGACCACGCTCCCGATCTGGATCCTGCAGAACCTCTTCCGTCCCAACCAGGCGCCCGTGGTCAACGTGGTGGCCGTGGTCCTGATCGTGGTGTCGATCGTCCCGATCTGGCTGGCGCAGAAGCTGTCCTCGGACACGGTGGCGGGGAAGTAGGGCACTCGTCAGTCCCCCGTCCCGCGAAAGCCCTCCGCACGCGAAAGCACAGGTGGCGCCCCTAAAACCTCGGTTCAGGGGCGCCACCTGTGCTTTCGCGTGCGGGTTCCGAAGGAGAGGGGTGGTCAGAGGCCCTCGTCCTCGGCGTACTCCTCGTCCGTGAGGATCCGGGAGCGGGTCAGGAAGCGCACGCCGAGCGGCGCCTCCAGGGAGAAGCCCGCGCCGCGGCCCGGCACGACGTCGATGGTCAGGTGCGTGTGCTTCCAGTACTCGAACTGCGCGGCGGACATCCACACGGGAACCTCCCGCTCCAGGCCCACCGCGAGGGCGCCCAGGCGCACGTCCGCGTCCCCGAGGAGGAACTCGCCGTCGGGGTAACACATGGGCGCGGACCCGTCGCAGCACCCGCCGGACTGATGGAACATGAGAGGCCCGTGGTCCGCCGTGAGGCGGCGGATCAGCTCCGCCGCCTCCGCGGTGACCGCCACACGGGCCATCAGAAGAAACCGAGCGGATCGGGTGCGTAGGAGACCAGCAGGTTCTTGGTCTGCTGGTAGTGATCCAGCATCATCTTGTGGTTCTCCCGCCCGATGCCGGACTGCTTGTAGCCGCCGAACGCCGCCCCCGCAGGGTAGGCGTGGTAGCAGTTGGTCCACACGCGGCCGGCCTCGATGGACCGGCCCGCGCGGTAGAGCTGGGCGTTGTCCCGCGACCAGACCCCGGCACCCAGCCCGTAGAGGGTGTCGTTGGCGATGCCCAGGGCGTCGGCCTCGTCGGAGAAGGACGTCAGGGACACCACGGGGCCGAAGATCTCCTCCTGGAAGATCCGCATGGAGTTGTTGCCCTCGAAGATGGTCGGCTGGACGTAGTACCCCTCCGCCAGATCGCCTTCCAGGATGTTGCGCTCGCCGCCCGTGAGGACCTTCGCCCCTTCCTGCTTGCCGATCTCCAGGTAGCTGAGGATCTTCTCCAGCTGGTCGCGCGAGGCCTGCGCGCCGATCATGGTGGCGTCGTCCAGGGGGTTGCCCTGCACGATCTTCTCCGTGCGGACCACGGCGTCGGAGACGAAGCGCTCGTAGATGGACTCCTGCACCAGGGCTCGGCTGGGGCACGTGCAGACCTCACCCTGGTTCAGAGCGAACATCGCGAAGCCTTCGAGGGACTTGCTGTAGAACGCGTCGTCCTCCGCGGCCACGGACTCGAAGAAGATGTTCGGGCTTTTGCCGCCCAGCTCCAGGGTCACCGGGATGATGTTCTGGCTGGCGTACTGCATGATCAGCCGGCCCGTGGTGGTCTCGCCGGTGAACGCGATCTTCGCGATCCGGCTGGAGGAGGCGAGCGGCTTTCCTGCTTCCACGCCGAAGCCGTTCACCACGTTCAGGACGCCCGCCGGCAGGAGATCGGCGATCAGCTCCACCACCTTGAGGATGGACCACGGGGTCTGTTCGGCCGGCTTGAGCACCACGCAGTTGCCCGCCGCCAGTGCCGGCGCGAGCTTCCAGGTGGCCATGAGGATGGGGAAGTTCCACGGGATGATCTGCCCGACCACGCCGAGCGGTTCGTGGAAGTGGTACGCGACGGTGCTCTCGTCGAGTTCGCTGATGCCGCCCTCCTGCGCGCGGATGGCTCCGGCGAAGTAGCGGAAATGGTCGACGGCGAGCGGCAGGTCCGCCGCGAGCGTTTCGCGGACGGGCTTGCCGTTCTCCCACGTCTCGGCGACGGCGAGCATGGTCAGATTCTGCTCGATCCGGTCAGCGATCTTGTTGAGGATGTTGGCCCGTTCCGCCGCCGAGGTCTTGCCCCAGGCGTCCTTGGCGGCGTGTGCGGCATCCAGGGCCGCCTCGATGTCCTCGCCCGTGCCGCGGGCGATCTCGGTGAACGGCTTGCCGTTGACCGGGGAGATGTTCTCGAAGTACTGGCCCTTGACCGGGGCGACCCACTCGCCCCCGATGAAGTGTTCGTAGCGCGGCTGGACGGTGACCAGCGAATCGGCCTGGCCTGGTGCTGCGTAGACGGTCATGAGTGCTCCCTTGCCTGTGCATGTTGCGCGTCGACGGTGACGCACTTCACACGCTAGAACCGGCGACGTTGCAGCGATGTTGCTTCGGTGGCCGCTTCTGCTCGGTGTGCGGGAGCCTCGGGTTCAGAGCCCCAGCTCGCGCTCCAGGCGCGCCAACTGGCCTTCCGCCAGGGCCCGCAGCGGCGCGCCGGGGGAGAGGAGGTCCCGCTGCCGGGTCCAGAGCTCGTAGTCGTCCGAACCCCACGCCGAGCGGGTCCAGGCGGAGATGAGATCGGGCTGCCGCGAGTGCAGGAGAGCGGCGCGGAGCTGGTGGCTGAGTGCCTCACGCAGCCGCACGACGCCGGGCGCCGTGGACCGAGGCAGCATCGGACCGTGGAACAGCCGGAGTGCGCCCCCGACGTCGCCCGCGGCCAGTTTCGCCTCGACCGCCAGCCAGTCGCCGCTCACCTCCGCCAGCAGCCGGTACGGCCGCGAGCCCAGGAACTCCTCGCTCAGGAGGTTGCGCAGGCGGTTCACCTCCGCGCGCAGGGTGGACGAGCCGCCGTCGTGCTCATAGAGGAGCACGGCCAGCTCGTCACCCGAGAGGCCCTGGGGCGCGCTCGCCAGGAGGGCCAGCAGCTCGCTGTGCCGCGGGGAGAGGCGGAGGCGCGCGCGGTGGCCGCGGGCATCGTCGAGGAGGAGCAGTGCTTCGCTCCGGCCCAGGAGCTCGAGCCGCAGCTGGGGGCGCGCCACCGGCCCCGGTGCGACGGCGGCCCGCACCTCGCGCGCGAGTTCGGACTCGGCCAGGCGCACCGCGGCCTTGACCAGGGCCATCGTCTGCGGCACCACGATCGTGTCTCCTCCCGTGACGTCGAGCACCCCGAGGAGCCGGGAGGTGGCCGGGTCGTGGATCGGTGCGGCCGCGCAGCTCCAGCTCCGGACGGATTGCCGGAAGTGTTCGGAGCGGGTGATCATCGACGGCCCGTCCAGGCGCAGGGCGAGTCCCGGGGCGTTGGTCCCGGCCAGGCGCTCATCCCAATTGCTGCCTTCGACGAAGCCGATGCCTTCCGCCTTGCGCAGGGCCGAGGGCGAACCGCACACCCAGAGCAGCTGGCCGGCTTCGTCCGACACGGCCATGACGGCGTCGCAGTCCCGGGCGGCCTGGCCGAGGACGTCGTCGAGGAGGGGGAACACCTGGGCGAGCGGATGGGCCGCGCGGACATCCTGCAGATCCGCGTGGTCCAGGGTGATCGGGGCCGCCGGTTCCTCCGCCAGGACACCGGCCGCCGCGGACCGGTGCCAGGAGTCCGCGACCTCGGCGCGCATTCCGCTTTCCACCCGCCCAGTATGACACCCGTCACATAGCAAGGACGTTGCGGTGTGGGGACGGCCCTGGGTGGGGACCTTGCAGTGTGGGGACGGCGCATCCCGGGAATGCCGCGAGCCGCCCGGTGACCGCCGTATCCCCGAAGGGACGGCGGCCAACGGGCGGCTCGTGCGGAGGAACCCGTGGAGAGGACCCTGCGGTGCGGGCCCTCAGAACGGAGGGCTCAGAACGGAGGGCTCAGTGCAGAGGGCTCAGAGACCCAGTTCGGTCTTCAGCTCGGAGACGTGGCCCTCGGCGGCCACCTGGTACTTGGCCAGCTTGACCTTGCCCTCCGGGTCCACCACGACGGTGGAGCGGACGATGCCCTCGACGACCTCGCCGTCGAGCAGCTTCTCGCCCCAGGCGCCGTAGGCCAGCGCGACCTTGTGATCCTCGTCCGCGAGGAGCGGGAAGGTCAGGCTGAAGTCGTCGGCGAAGGAGGAGATGGCCTCCTGGCTGTCGGGGGAGACACCCAGGACTTCGTAGCCGTGGCCCTTGAAGCTGGCCAGGGAGTCGCGGAAGTCGCAGGCCTCGGTGGTGCAGCCGGGGGTGGCGGCCTTCGGGTAGAAGTACACCACCACGTTCTTGCCGCGGTAGTCCGAGAGGCTGTGGGTCTCGCCACGGGCGTCGGTCAAGGCGAAATCAGGGGCTTCGGTGCCCGGAAGGAGCTTGACGGTGCTCGGTGCAGTCATGGTGGATCCTCGTTCTCGTCGGTGGTCTCTGGTCAGTGGTCTCCGCCGCACAGGGGCGTGGCGGAGGTGGTCGGTCGCGGCGGGCGGTTTCGGTGGTCTCCGTGGTCACGGACGAAGTCCCGCGGCGCCGCGGAGTTCCGGTCCGGACGGTCGGGATGCCCCGGCCCTCCTCATGTCTGAGGGATACAGCGCTTCGGGAGCCCCGCCTATTCCGCTCCGGTGCTGCGGGCGGGTCAGGCGCTGTCTTTCAGATGCTGTACTCGGCGGGGCCGCGCACCCGTGAGTGCCTGCCTGCCTGGAAACGGTATCCGCCTCCGCGCACAGTTTCCACTACGTGACGCACGGGACCGAGCTTGCGGCGGATCCGGCTCACATAGACGTCGATCGACCGGGGCGCGGCGGTCGCGTCCAGCGAGATCAGGAAATCCGCGAGTTCCTGCCGGGGCACGGAGCGCGAGCAGTGCTGCACCAGGTAGCGGAGCAGACGGTACTCGACGCCGCTGAAGGAGACGGGCACCCCGTCCACCCGCACCTGGTCGGCGGCGAGGTCGACGTCGACCTCATGGACGAGCCCGTCGTCACCCGAGGCGACCGCATCGGCGGCCTCCAAGGCTGCCGCGTCCTCGGCCAGGGCGGTCTCCCGGGCGTCCTCGAGTTCGGCGTCCGGGACGTTCCAGAGCATCGCCTCGGCGTCCGCGTTCAGATGGTGCAGACGGGTGAGAATGAGCTCTTCGAGACGTGCGAACTGCTCGTCGGTCAGCTCCTCCGGAGTCTGGAAGAACAGCGCGGCTCCGTGTGCGGCCATGCGGGGACGCGCACCCTGCGCGGGTTCCGGCGCCGCCGCCCGGCGGACGGCCCCCGTGCGGGGACCACCCGCCGGCACGGGATGCCCGGCGTCGGAGCGGTGGTGTACTGGCTGGGCGCTCATGCCTGCCGCCTAGATGCCCCCGCGGCGGATCAGCTTGCCGATCGGCTGGGTGCCGTCGGCCACCTGGCCGCGGAGGAAGGTCTTGCGCACGACGCCGGACAGGGCCCGGCCGTCGTAGGGGGTGATCGGGTTCTTGTGCTTCAGGCGCTGGACGTCCACCACGAAGGCGTCATCCGCGGCGAAGATGGAGAAGTCCGCGTCATAGCCGACCGCGATGAGGCCCTTGTTGGGGACCCGGGCGATCTCGGCCGGACGGGTGGACATCCAGGAGATGACCTTCTCGAGCGGGATGCCGCGGTGACGTGCCTCGGTCCAGATGAGGGAGAGACCCAGCTGCAGGGAGGAGACGCCGCCCCACGCGACGGCGAAGTCGCCGTTCTCCAGGTCCTTGAGGTCCAGGGTGCTGGGGGAGTGGTCCGAGACGATGCAGTCGATGGTGCCCTCTTCGAGGCCCTTCCACAGCAGCTCGCGGTTGGACGCCTCGCGGATCGGCGGGCAGCACTTGTACGCCGTCGCGCCGTTGGGGATCTCCTCGGCGTTCAGGGTCAGGTAGTGCGGACAGGTCTCCACGGTGACGTTCACGCCGTCCCGCTTGGCGGTGGCGATCATGGGCAGCGCGTCCGAGGAGGAGAGGTGCAGGATGTGCGAGCGGGCGCCGGTCCAGCGGGTGCGCTCGATGACCTCCGCGATGGCCTTGTTCTCCGCGCCGCGGGGGCGGGAGGCCAGGAACTTCGCGTAGACGTCACCCTCGGCGTGCGGGGCGCGGTCGATCGCGTGGGAGTCCTCGGCGTGGACCAGCATGAGGGAGTCGAACGTGCGCAGCTCGGCGAGGTCCGTCTCCATCTCGTCCGCTTCCAGATGCGGGAACTCGTCCACGCCGGAGTGCAGGAGGAAGCACTTGAATCCGAAGACGCCGGCGTCGTGCAGCGGGCGGAGGTTCTCGGTGTTGCCCGGGATGGCGCCGCCCCAGAACCCGACGTCCACGAACGCCTGGTCCCGTGCCACAGACCGCTTGAGCTCGAGGTTCTCCACGCTGGTGGTGGGCGGCACGGAGTTCAGCGGCATGTCGATGATGGTGGTGACGCCGCCCGCGGCAGCGGCGCGGGTGGCGGAGGCGAAGCCTTCCCACTCGGTGCGGCCGGGCTCGTTGACGTGCACGTGCGTGTCCACCAGGCCGGGGATGAGGGTCTCATCATCGGCCAGCTCGACGGTCTCCGCGCCCACCAGGTTGTTGCCGAGGGGCTCCATGGCCACGACGCGGCCGTCCTTGACGCCGACCTCGCGCGGCGCGATGCCGGCGCTCGTGAGGACGCGCTGGCCGCGGATGACGAGGTCGAACTCTGCGGGGGTGTTCTGTTCTTCAGACATGCTGATCCTGTTCTAGTTGCTCTGCTTGATCAGGCTGTTGGCGATGATGCCGCCAAGCTTCTCCACCAGCGGTCCGGCCTGAGTGATGCACTTCTCAACATCTTCCTCGATGCTGGTCAGCGAGTACACGGCCTGGATCCCGGATGTGGAAATCTGTGCGTCGGTGAGGGTGGTGCGTCCGCAGACGGCCACGATCGGGACCCCGGCGGCGCGTGCCGCGTCGGCGACGCCCATCGGGGTCTTGCCGCCCAGGCTCTGCTCATCCAGGCTGCCTTCGCCCGTGATGACCAGGGTGGCGCCGTCGAGCTTCGCGGCCAGGCCGGTGAAGTCGAGGACGACGTCGACGCCCCGCCGCCGCTCGGCGTTCAGCACGGCGAGGGCGGCGTAGCCCACCCCGCCCGCGGCCCCGGCGCCGGGTGCCGCCGCGGCGGTGGACGCCTGCAGGCCGATCTCGCGGCCGAGGACCTCCACGAAGTGCGCCAGTGTGGCGTCGAGCTCGGTGACGTCCTCCGGGCTCAGGCCCTTCTGTGGGCCGAACACGGCCGGGGCGCCCTGGGATCCGAGGAGGGGGTTGTCCACGTCGCTGGCCAGGATGAAGCGGGTCCGTTCCAGGCGGACGTCCAGCCCGGAGAGGTCGATGCGGTCCAGCGCGGCCAGCGCGGCGCCGCCGTCGGGCAGCTCAGCGCCCGAGGCGTCCAGGAAGCGGCCGCCCAGGCCCTTGATGACGCCCGCGCCGCCGTCGGTGTTGGCACTGCCGCCGACGCCGAGCACGATCGTCCGGGCGCCGGCGTCGAGTGCGGCGCGGATCAGCTGGCCGGTGCCGAGGCTGGTGGCGCCGCGGCCGTCCTTCACGCCATCCGGGAGGACGGCGAGGCCGGAGGCGAGGGCCATCTCGATGACGGCTTCATCGTCACGGAGGGCGAAGTCGGCGTCGAGGGGCTGTCCGGTGGGTCCGGCGACGCGGACCCACCGGCGGGAGAAGCCGGAGCCGATCGCGGCGTCGAGGGTGCCCTCGCCGCCGTCGGCCACGGGGACGCCCACGATGTCGAGGGAGCCGTCCACGGCACGCAGCCCGGTTTCCAGGTGCGCCACGACTTCGGGGGCCGAGAGCGAGCCTTTGAACTTATCCGGTGCGATCACGATCCGCATGTGGACTCCTTCGTCAGTGCGGTGGGTGTTTCAGATCCGAGTGGCCTGCCGTGCTGACGACAGCGACGGCGGGCCACCCGGGGTGAGGCGTGAAGCCTGGTGTCCTCGTCCGGCCGGGCGTTCCCTGCCGGACGAGGAGGCGTCAGTCGAGCAGGGAGACCACCGCGGTGGGGGCGTCCTCGCCCTTCTCCGCGAGCTCTTCGAACTCGGTCACATTATCCAGCTCGGTGCCCATGGAGATGTTGGTGATCTTCTCGAGGATCACTTCCACCACCACCGGGACCTGGAACTCCTCCGTGAGGGCGCGGGCCTTCTCGAAAGCGGCGCCCAGATCGTCCGGGTTCTGCACGCGGATGGCCTTGCAGCCCAGGCCCTCGGCCACCTTGACGTGGTCCACGCCGTAGCCGGCGGTCTCCGGGGAGTTGATGTTCTCGAACGCCAGGGAGACGTTCTGCTCCATCTTGAAGCCGCGCTGGGACTGACGGATCAGGCCGAGGTAGGAGTTGTTCACCACTACGTGGATGTACGGGAGGTTGAACTGCGCGCCCACGGCCAGCTCTTCGATCATGAACTGGAAGTCGTAGTCACCGGAGAGGGCCACCACGGTCTCGCCGGGCTTGCCGCGCACCACGCCGAGGGCGGCGGGAGCGGTCCAGCCGAGGGGGCCCGCCTGACCGGCGTTGATCCAGCGGCGTGCGCCGAAGACGTGCAGCATCTGCGCGCCGGCGATCTGCGAGAGGCCGATCGTGGTGACGTAGGTGGTGTCCTTGCCGAAGGCGCGGTTCATCTCCTCGTACACGCGCTGCGGCTTGATCGGCACGTTGTCGAAGTGCGTCTTGCGCTGCAGCTTGCCCTTCTTCTCCTGCGCGGCGTCCACCCAGGCGGTGTAGTCGGGCAGCCGGCCGGCGGCCTGACGCTCCTTCGCGAGTTCCACGAGGCCTTCCAGGGCGGCGCCGGCGTCGGAGGCGATGCCCAGGTCCGGCGCGAACACGCGGCCGATCTGGGTGGGCTCGATGTCGATGTGCACGAACTTGCGGCCCTGGGTGTAGAGGTCCAGGCCGCCCGTGTGGCGGTTGGCCCACCGGTTGCCGATGCCGATCACGAAGTCGGACTCCAGGAACGTCGCGTTGCCGTAGCGGTGCGAGGTCTGCAGACCCACCATGCCGGCCATCAGCTGGTGGTCGTCCGGGATGACGCCCCAGCCCATGAGGGTCGGGATCACGGGGACGTTCAGGATCTCGGCCAGCTCCACGAGCTTCTCCGAGGCGCCGGCGTTGATGATGCCGCCGCCGGCCACGATCAGCGGACGCTCGGAGGCGAGCAGCATGTCCAGGGCCTTGCCCAGCTGCACGGCGTTGGCGCGGGGCTTCTCCACGGGGAGCGGCTCGTAGGCGTCGATGTCGAATTCGATCTCGGCCATCTGCACGTCGAACGGCAGGTCCAGGAGGACCGGGCCCGGGCGGCCCGAGCGCATGAGCTGGAACGCCTTCTGGAAGGCGCCGGGGACCTGGCCGGGCTCCAGGATGGTCATGGCCATCTTGGTGACGGGCTTGGCGATGGACTCGATGTCCACGGCCTGGAAGTCCTCCTTGTGCAGCTTCGCCACGGGCGCCTGGCCGGTGATGCAGAGCATGGGGATGGAGTCCGCCCAGGAGGCGTAGAGGCCGGTGATCATGTCGGTGCCGGCGGGGCCGGAGGTGCCGATGCAGATTCCGATGTTGCCGTCGGCGGCACGGGAGTAGCCGTCAGCCATGTGGCTGGCGCCTTCCACGTGGCGGGCCAGCGTGTGGCGGATGCCGCCGTTGGCGCGCATCGCGGAATAGAAGGGGTTGATCGCCGCGCCAGGCAGGCCGAACGCCTCAATGGCGCCTTCCTTCACCAGGATGGCTACGGCAGCGTCAACGGTGCGCATCTTTGCCATGGTTTGCTCCTTGAAAAAGTCTGAAAGGGGTGCGACGACGGCGCGTGGGCTGCTCTCGCGGCCTTGTTGCGGGAGGTGATGCGTGAGCGGGTGGTGCGCACGCGCCGTCGTACGGTCTGGGGTGTTGTGTGCTCAGTTGTCGCGGGTGTTCCGGGCCGGAAGCCGCATCTGCTGAGCACGCAACGTCGGTGGAGTGGTCAGTTCTTGCCGGACAGCTCGGTGGTGAGCTTGAAGAGGCCGGAGTGGTCCAGGCCGCCGTCGCCGCGGGCGACGAGGGCGGAGACCAGCTGAGCGACGGCGGAGCCGAGCGGGACCACCACTCCTGCTTCGCGGGCTGCGGAGGTGACGATGCCGAGGTCCTTGTTGTGGAGGGCCAGGCGGAAGCCGGGGTCGAAGTTGCGGTCGAGCATCTTCTGACCCTTCTGGTCGAGGACCTTGGAGCCGGCGAGGCCGCCGCCGAGGACCTTGAGAGCGGCGTCGGTGTCCACGCCGTACGCTTCGAGGAAGGTGACCGCCTCGGCCAGGGCCTGGATGTTGACGGCCACGATCAGCTGGTTGGCGGCCTTGACGGTCTGGCCGGAGCCGGAGGGGCCGACGTGGACGATCGTCTTGCCCACGGCGTTGAGGACCGGCTGTGCGTCCTCGAAGTCGGCGGCCTCGCCACCGACCATGATGGACAGCACGCCGTCGATGGCGCCCTGCTCGCCACCGGAGACGGGACCGTCCAGCGGGCGGAGGCCGGCTTCACGGGCGTCGGCGGAGAGGCGCGCGGCCACGTCCGGACGGATGGAGGAGGCGTCGATCCAGAGGGCGCCGGACTTCGCGTTGGCGAAGACGCCTTCGGGGCCGGAGACCACGCCTTCGACGTCCGGGGAGTCCGGGACCATCGTGATGATGACGTCGGCGTCCTTGACGGATTCGGCGATGCTGCCGGCGCCGTTGCCGCCTGCCTCGACGAGTGCGTCGATCTTGTCCTGGGAGCGGTTGAAGCCGGTGACGGTGAAGCTGGCCTTGACGAGGTTCTTGGCCATGGGCAGGCCCATGATGCCGAGGCCGATCACGGTGACGTTGGTCATTGGAAATCCTTTGCTAGCTGAGGTGAGCTAAAAATCTGTGGTGGTGCTGGGGCGGCCGGGGCGGCAGCCGCTCAGCGGACCAGCCAGGAGAAGGCCGATTCCTGGGGCTGCTTGTACTCCAGGGCGATGTAGCCGGTGTAGCCGAGTTCGCGGCTGCGGCTGACCCACTCGCCGAGCGGGAGGTCGCCGGTGCCGGGGGCGCCGCGGCCGGGGTTGTCGGCGATCTGGATGTGGCCGAAGTCCTTGGTGTGGTTCTCGATCACGGCGGCCACGTCGTCGCCGTTGACGGACAGGTGGTAGAAGTCCGCCAGGAACTTGACGTTGTCCACGCCGGCTTCCTGGGTCTTGGCGATGACCGCGAAGGTGTCGGCGGCCGTCTTGAGCGGGTAGGTGGGGGTGCCGGAGACGGGCTCCAGGAGGACGGTGCCGCCGATCTTCGCGACTCCTTCTGCTGCTGCGACCAGGTTCTTCAGGCCGAGCTCGTCCTGCTCCTCCGGGGTGAAGCCGTCGAGGCGGTTGCCGTAGAGGGCGTTGAAGGCCTTGGTGCCGAGGCGCTCGCCGATGCCGACGACGACGTCGATGTTGTCCTTGAACTCGCCGCAGCGGCCCTTCCAGGAGACCAGGCCGCGGTCGCCGCCGGGCATGTCGCCCGCGAAGAAGTTGAGGCCGGCCAGCTGGACGCCGGCGTCGTTGATGGCGTTGACGAACTGGTCCACGTCCTTGTCGGCGGGGACGGCCTCGGCGAAGGGCCACCAGAACTCGACGGCGTCGAAGCCGGCGGCCTTGGCGGCGGCCGGGCGCTCCAGGAGGGGGAGCTCGGTCAAGAGGATTGAGCAGTTCACGGAGTAGGTCATGTCGTGTCCTTCCCGGGCGTCTTTGCCCTGCTGGTGGTCTTCGGAGTCCTTCCGTCCGTGTCCTCTCGCCGCTCTCGGCTAGATTCCACATTGTGGAAGGAAAGTTTTGCTTAGTGAAAGTTTACGGAGGGCTGAGGGTGGGCGTCAAGTGGGGTGGGTCACGTCTGAGCGGATGGGATACAAAAATCTGACGTGTTGGGGGGTGGGGCGCGGGGCGTGCGGAGGCGCGGCGGCGGTTCCGGTGCCCGGAATTCGTCCGGGTGCGACAATTGGGGCGCCGGAACGAAATCCGGGCGCCGACAAGGGAGAAGCGCCCGGCGGGCGGCTACTCGGTGGCGCGACGGGATGTCCGGCGCGGCCGTCGCTGGATTTTCGCGCCCCAATTGGCTTTCGGCGCCGATATTGGGGCGCGGAAAGCCAATTGGGGCGCGGATTTGAGGCTGGGGCTGCCAGATGCGGCGGCGCGGCAAAATTCTTGTCAGCGGTGAGGGCTAGCTTCAGAGTGTTGGGCGCGGTATGGCCGACTCATCGATCCAGAAGGATCTTGTAAGTCAAAAACACCTAAGTTCAACTATCCGAAAGACCCCCAGTTCAAACTAGGGGGAGCGCCTCGGAGTCTGAGACGCCCAAAGGTTCATTCCCGAAGATGCGGGAAGTTTTTTAGCCTACTGGGCGGGGAGTGGTTGTCAGGGAGACCAGCTGGAGCGACACGGATGACCGTCCGACTCGCCTTCCGAAGGCGGCCGCACCGTCTTGGTACATTGCAGCAATCTGGCTTCGACGTGGAGGCCAGTAGTGAGAAGGGGATCTCATGATTTCACCCGCGGCTCATTCGGTGTGGGCCAAATCGGACCGCGATACTGGGGACTCGATGTCCTTGTGGCGGCACATGCAGGATTCGGCCGCCGTCGCCGGGAAGCTCTGGGACGAGTGGCTCGCTGTGGCGGTCAAGGTCCGGATCCAGGAAAGCTGCGGGGCATCCGACCCGCAGGAGGCGAGGACTCTTCTGACATGGCTCGCTGCGACGCACGATGCCGGGAAAGCACACGAGAAGTTCTCCTACCAAGTCCCCAGCCTGGCTGATGGGATGCGTAGCTACGGACTTGATTCGCCGTGGACGCTGACCCCACAGGAGAAACTGCCGCACTCCGTTCTGAGCTATACGATCATCAACCGTTGGCTGAGGGAAGTCCAGGGGTTCGACGCGATTACTGCCGCCAGTTACTCCACGATTGCCGGGGGACACCACGGCGTTCCCCCTTCTGCGGTAGGCATCCGAGTGGCCCGGGAAGCGACGGAGGCCCTCGCACCGGCCTGGCACGAGGTCCAGAATGAGCTGATGGCGGCGTGCGCCTCGTTAACGGGGGCCGACTCCTACTTTCCTTCGTGGAAGGCACAGAAACTTGCGCCGCAAGCGCAACTGCTGCTGACCTCCGTCGTCATCCTGGCTGACTGGATTGCCAGCAATGTGGACTTTTTCCCCTACGGTGACCACTCCGCGACGGGGGAACGGCTGAGTAAAGCGTGGGAGCAACTGGATCTGGCTCCGCCGTGGGCGGCGCCGGTGCCTCCGGAAGATCCGGAAAGGCTTTTCGCTGGGCGTTTCGACCTGCCTCAGGGCGCCCGGCCCACGGAGATGCAGAGGAAAGCCATTGAAGCCGCATTCGCGATGGAGGTACCGGGAGTTCTGATCATCGAGGCCCCGATGGGAGTGGGGAAGACCGAAGCTGCACTGGCCGCGGCCGAGGTTTTCGCCGCAAAGTGGGGACTCGGCGGTGTGGTCTTCGCTCTGCCCACCCAAGCAACGAGTGATGCCATGTTCACCCGCTTTCCGTCCTGGGTGAGCAAGCTCCCGGACGCCAGGCCAAGTTTGCACAAGCGCAGCATCTACCTGGCACATTCCAAGTCTCTGCTCAATGAGAAGTTCAGGAAGTTCTTCCGGGAGAGCACGGTGGCGAGTGGTTCCGGGGAACGAATCCATGGAGTCTTCGGTGAGGAATCCGGCACGTCGGAAGGCCAGGTCCACGCCGCGATAGCCCACCAGTGGCTCTTCGGCCGGAAGAAGGGGCTCTTGGCGAGCTTTGTGGTGGCCACTGTCGATCAGGTGCTGTTCGCGGCGTTGCAGAGCAAGCATGTTGTGCTGCGCCACCTGGCCCTGGCCGGGAAGGTGGCGATCATTGATGAGGTACACGCCTATGACGCCTTCATGAACCGCTACCTGAATCAGGTGCTGGCCTGGCTCGCGTCCTACGGAGTCCCCGTCATCCTCCTCTCGGCGACGCTGCCGGCGGCAACGCGCAGACAGCTGGTGGAGTCCTATGAATCGGGCCGGATCACGAACAGGGCAGCGGCCCAGTCTCCAGACTGGAACGCGAGGCCACGACGGCGACGGCCCGGTCCACCGTCGTCGTCCCCTCTTGATGGGAACCCCGGATATCCGCTGCTGGTGAGCAGCGCTCCGGGAGGCCCCCGGCTCTTGTTCCCGGCGGCCAGGGAAGGCTCCCAGCCTGTCACGTTGAAGCCACTTGGCGATGACCCGTCCGAGTTGCTGGCCGCCCTGGAGCCTGTGAAGCGTGATGGCGGCTGCGTGGCGATCATCTGCAACACCGTTCAGCGGGCACAGGGGGTGTTCAAGAACCTCTCCGGAATGTTCGCAGACGAGGAACTGATGCTGGTCCATTCGCGCTTCATGGCGCCGGACCGGATGCGGCTGGAGGAGCAGATACGTTCTGTTCTAGGCCGTGATGACGTGGTGGCTGCAGCAGGCAAGGTCCGTCCCGAACGTCTGGTCGTTGTCGGCACGCAAGTGCTTGAACAGTCGCTGGACGTCGACTTCGACCTGATGATCACGGACATCGCGCCAACGGATCTGCTCCTTCAACGTATTGGACGACTGCATCGCAGGCAGACCGTCGCTCTGCCCCGCCCGAAACACCTCCTGGCCCCATCGTGCCTGGTCAGAGGAGTTCTCGACTGGACGTCATCCCCTCCGGTTTTCGAGGCGGGTTCAGTGGCGATCTATGGGCGGGCGATGCTGATGAGGTCCTACGCAACGCTGGAAAGCAGGTTTGCGGGCGGAACACCACTTGAGTTGCCTGCGGATATCAGCTCCCTGGTTCAGCAGACGTATGCGGACGGGTTTTCCGTGCCGGAAGCGTGGGGCGAGGCCTTTGACGAAGCTGAGAAGGAACGTTCAGATGTCCTCGCGAGGAAATTCGATGAAGCGGGGGTATTTCTCCTGAAAGGTGCTGCTGAGTTTCCCGAAGGATTGGTCACGGATCTACTGGATCGCAACGCAGGGAACGCCGCCGACGGTGTCCAGGAAGCGGTAGGACTCGCCAAAGTCAGGGACACGGACGAGTCTCTTGAGGTGATCTTGGCCTGCAAAACCTCTGAAGTCACCTTTGTTCCTCACCTTGCGCGCTTTGGAGGCATGGTGATTCCGACAGACAGCCCACCCGAGGACAGGACCGCCAGGGCGCTCAGCACGTGCACGGTCAGATTGCCCCCGAATTTTTGTCGGCCGCGTCGGATAGACAAGGTCTTGAACGAACTGGAGTCTCTGGGGATCGCTGCGTGGCAGAAATCATCCTGGCTCAAGGGGCAACTGGTGCTTTTCCTGGATGAGGCGATGACAGCGGAACTGGATGGGACGAGGCTACGCTACGACCCGCGCATCGGGCTGTATGAAGAGAAAGAAGAAACCGAATGACCAAGGTGAGTTCTCAGTTCAATCTGGTGCGCGATCCCTGGGTGAGTTGCCTCATGGTGGACGGAACGGTCAAGGAGCTTTCTCTGGCAGAGGTCTTCAGCCAGAGCGTTTCAGTTCGATGTCTGGCAGGCGAGCTGCCTACTCAGGACTATGCGGTGCTTCGTGTTCTCCTGGCCATCGTGTACAGCAGCATGCCGCAGATCGATGCGAGCAATGCGGTGGAGACCTGGAAAGACCTTTGGGAAGACCAGGCCAAACTTGCGGCTTCCGCTCTGAGCTATCTAGAGGAATCCGAGTCGTCCTTCGAACTGTTCGACTCAGCCAGGCCGTTCATGCAGGTGGCCGGCCTGCACACACAGAGCGGCAAGGTTGACGGGGTGAGCCGGTTGATAGCGGATGTGCCCAGCGGCCATCAGTATTTCACGACGCGTGCCGGCCACGGTCTCGATGCGCTGTCCTATGCCGAGGCAGCTCGCTGGCTTATTCACACGCATGCCTATGACCCGTCGGGGATCAAATCCGGCGCGGTGGGGGACCCGAGAGTGAAAGGCGGAAAGGGCTATCCCATCGGAACGGGATGGACCGGAGCGACTGGCGGGGTTTATTTCGAGGGAGCGAACCTCTCGGAAACCCTGCATCTGAATCTTGACCTTTCCCTGGTGGCCGCGCCGGGATCGGGTAGTGATCTTCCGCCCTGGGAACGTGCTCCTCTGAATGCGGCCGTTGAGGAGCGGCCCGAGGGGGCTCCGAGGCCCACGGGACCCGTCGACGTCTTCACGTGGCAGTCCCGACGGATCAGGCTATTTCCGGAAGCAGGAATGGTCCGGAACGTTCTGGTCTGCAATGGTGATCCTTTGCCTCCGCAGAACATGGACGCGGATCCGATGACGGCCCAGCGGTTCAGTAAGCCCCAGACCGCCAAATTCAAGGCGGGCGCGGTCTACATGCCCCGGGAACACGATCCGGAGCGGATGATCTGGGGTGGAGTGGGTTCCCTCCTCATGCAAAATGAGCGTGCTCGGACCAACGCTGACGGCATTCTCGAACTCAGGGTTCCGCCCATCGTCACTTGGGTTTCACGACTGAGTGAGCTGGATTCCATCGGCACCGGGAGGATTGTCACGGCGCGGCTGGTGGGTGCGGTCTACGGCACTCAGAGCTCTGTGTACACGGAGGTACTGGATGATGCCTTGGCGATTCATCTGCGACTGCTTTCGCGACATTCTGCTGCTGTGGCGCAAGCAGTCACGAACGCAGCATTCAACACTGAGCAAGCGGCATGGGCGTTCGGCCGCTTCGCGGGCGAACTGAGCAAAGCGGCGGGTGGAGACACGGAGCCACCGCGTGACAAGGCACGGCAGCTCATCTTCTTTGCACTGAACGAACCCTATAGAAGGTGGGTTACGGGACTCACCGGCGGTGAGGACTCAGAGATCGCGGAAGGTGGCTGGAATTCCATCGCCCGGAAGATCTTCGGCTCCTACGCAGCGGAAATGCTGTCCATGGCCGGGGACGCGGCGCTGATAGGACGAACGATCGGTTCCGATTTCGTCTCCGCGGCCACTGCGGAAACCTGGCTGCATCGGAGCCTCCGGAAGTACCTGCCTCTTCAGACGGAGATCGAGGGAAGGGCAGAACGGGCCTCTCGCGAGAACTCTGGAAGCACGACGACGAAAGGAGCAAGGCGATGACTGAAAGACCTGGGTTGGCCCAGAATATTGACGCTAGAATCCGGAAAATTCAACGGATCTATCTGGAAGGACACCGGCCGCTCGTCGCCGGGACACTCGCCAGGCTTCGAAGGGCCGTGGCGACGGAGCCCGGTTCTGATCCCTGGGTGTGGCATGAGGCGGTGGAAGGACTTCCAACGGAGCTCGCCGGCCAAGGCGATGCTGCCAGTCCCGGAGAAAGGGCGGCCTATGCGGCCATGACGTTGTACGCGGTCCACCAGCAGTCGAAGAGCATGCCCATGCACCAGACGGGTCCATCTCTTGGCCGAGCGGTGCGACGGCTGGGAACGCCCGAAGGTGCCGAGGGGGCCTCGGCGGCGGTGAAACGCCGCTTCGACGCTTTGATGACGTCCACGACGTTCAACGAATTACAGCACCATTCCAGAGGTTTGATTCAGCAATTGAGGGCAGCCGACATTGCTCTGGACTACGGACGCTTCGCGGAGGATCTCCGCCTCTTGCAGAATCCGGTGGCGGCGAACAGTGTCAGGCTCCGGTGGGGCAGGGACTATGCGTTCGGCGGAACCCGGGATACGCCCGACCCACAGAACTCCGACTCTCGTGAAGGAACAGCATCATGAAGAACTTCTACCTTGACGTCCATGCACTCCACACGGTTCCTCCGAGCAACGTCAACCGCGACGACACGGGGTCGCCGAAAACCGCGATGTACGGTGGTGTCCGACGAGCCAGGGTGTCCAGCCAGGCTTGGAAGAGAGCGATCCGCAAGGACTTTTCCGACTATCTCGACTCCAGCCGGCTTGGTACCCGGACCAAGCGCCTGGTGGACATGGTGGCGAAACACATTCAGGAGATCTCGCCTGAGCTGAGTGACCGCGCGGCGGAGTTGGCCATTGCTGCTGTTCAAGCGGGTGGCTTCAAAGTAGAGGTGCCCAAGGCAAAAGATGAGACCGCAACGGCAAAGCCTGCGCGGACGGAATATCTTTTGTTCGTCAGCAACATCCAAGCCAGGCGGCTGGCCGAGGTGGCGCTTGAGGCGGAGAAGAACGGCGCGGATCTCGACAAGAAGCTGGTCAAGGCCGTGCTTCAATCCGACCAGAGCGTGGATGTCTCGCTTTTCGGACGGATGATCGCCAACAGCACGGACCTCAACGTCGACGCAAGTGTGCAAGTGGCTCATGCCATCAGCGTTCATGCAGTGGAGTCTGAGTTCGACTACTTCACCGCCGTGGACGATGAGAGCGGAGACGGTGAGCCTGGGGCCGGCATGATCGGCACCGTGGAGTTCAATTCCTCCACCCTTTACAGGTACGCGACCCTCAACCTGGGAGGCCTGCTGAAGAATCTGGGAGACCCAGGTGCCACAGTTGAAGCGGCCGTGAGTTTTGTCCGCTCGTTCGTGGAGTCCATGCCGACGGGGAAGCAGAATACTTTTGCTAACAAGACCTTGCCTGATGGAGTGGTCGTGACCTTGCGGGAACGGATGCCTGTCAATCTGGTGGGTGCATTTGAAGAGGCCGTCACTGCTGAGGACGGCAAGGGGCGCTTGAGAGTCGCGGCGGAGCGGCTGGCACGGTATTCGGCGGAGCTCGACGCCGGTTTTGGCGGTGCTGCTACCACCACATTCGTGGTGGCGCCCACCAGTGCGGTTGAAGCATTGTCGCAGCTGGGCCGTGGGGTCAGTTTCCCCGACCTCATCGAAGCGCTGGAGAGTGAACTTCCCGCGTACGTCAGGGGCGAATAGTGGCGGTTCTCAAGCTGCGGCTCGCCGGTCCGCTCCAAGCCTGGGGTGGCAGCAGCCGTTTCGTCAACCGGCATACGCGAGAGGAACCGACCAAGAGCGGAGTCCTTGGTCTGCTGGCGGCTGCCCAAGGCCGTCGGAGATCTGAACCTGTTGAAGACCTTGTGGGGCTGAAATTCGGTGTCCGGGTCGACCAACCGGGCCGTCTATTGCGTGATTTCCAGGTGGCGCGCAGCCTTGACGGACGGGAATCCATGCCCCTCTCGTATCGCTACTATCTGTCCGATGCGGTCTTTCTGGCTGTGGTGGAGGGGCCGGACGCTGTCATCGAGGGGTTGAACGACTCGGTTCTGGACCCTGTGTACCCTCTCTACCTGGGCCGACGATCTTGTGTTCCGGCGGGAAGGATCTCGTTGGGAGTGGAAGGTGTTTCCTTGGACACGGCCCTTCGGATGGAACCGTGGCAGGCCGCCGTTTGGCATCAGAAGAAGCAGGCTGCTCGGACGGTCAGCCTGGAGATCTTCAGGGATGCCCTGGAACCAGGAGAGGCAGGGGAGACCGTACGGGATGTTCCGCTGGACTTCTCACCGGAAAACCGGAGCTACACCTGGAGGACGGTGGTGAGGCCGAAGCCTCATGAGGTGCCCAATCCCTTTGGTAAGGAACAGTCGCATGACCCGATGGCCGAATTGGGAGGTTCCTGAATGTTTCTGACGAAGTTCGAAATCAATACCGCGCGAAGGGGCGCACGGTTTCTCCTGGGTAATCCACAGGCCATGCACGCAGCAGTGTTGTCATCATTTCCGCCGCCCCCTCTGGGGCAGGAGAATCCCAGGGTGCTCTGGCGCGTGGATCGTGCGGAACACCGTGTTTCGCTCTACGTTGTGAGCCCCGCTGAACCCGACATGTCGGCTCTCAACGAACAGGCGGGGTGGGCTACGAACACCTGGGCGACCAGAGAATACGAACCCTTGCTTCGGAGGCTTGAGGAAGGACAGCTCTGGTCCTTCAGACTCCACGCCAACCCGACGAAGCAGTCGATGGATCCGGCGACCAAAGGCAAGCGATTCGCCCATGTCACGCCGAAACAGCAGATGCAGTGGTTGCTGGACCGAGCGGAACGGCGAGGGTTCCACGTTGAGATGTCGGGGGATGCAGGTCCCGTACTCGAGGTGAGTTCCAGGACTAAGGACTCCTTTGGAAGGAGGGACCCCAATCAGGAAGGACGTGAGTCTGCGGTGACCCTGGTCCGTGTGCAGTTTGATGGCCTCTTGCGCGTGACCGATGTGGGCAGATTCCGCGAGACCTTGGTGCAAGGCGTCGGACGGGGGAAGGCTTACGGCTGTGGTCTGATGACGATTGCCAGTGCGGACGGCAGGCCCTCATGAGTGCTTCATCGGGGCCGAGGCCGCCGGACCTCCCTGAACTCGTCCGGTCGAAGGACCGAATCTCATTCGTCTATGTGGAGAGGTGCATCGTTCACTTGCTCCCTGCGCAGGCGGGGATGAGCCCTGGCCTCCGGTCGATGCAGGCGCGCCCTTAGGGTGTTCTGTTCCCCCGCGCGCAGGGATGGGCCGGCGGCGACCTGGATGATCGCGCCACTGGTCTCGTGTTCCCCTCGCACTGGGGATGAGCCCATCCGCTACGACTTCGGGAACGTCGTGGACCTGTGTTCCCCGCGTACGCGGGGATGAGCCCCACGGCTCGCCGAGTGGGATCCCCAGGGGCTTGTGTTCCCCGCGCATGCGGGGATGAGCCATGCATGCCGGAATCCGTGAAGGACCGCTTCGCGTGTTCCCCGCGTACGCGGGGATGAGCCCGGCAGCCACAGGATTTGCAGGGCGACCCGAATGTGCTCCCCGCACAGGCGGGGATGAGCCCCAGGTAGGCGAACTGTCCCTGCCGGGCGTGTCCGTGCTCCCCGCACAGGCGGGGATGAGCCCGTGAACTGAGACCAGGTGATGACTTGCCCGGTGTGCTCCCCGCACAGGCGGGGATGAGCCCCGCGAATGCGGCAACGGGGAGGAATACAGCGCGTGCTCCCCGCACAGACGGGGATGAGCCCGTCCAGCTGCTCGGCTCCGGCGACTACACCGGGTGCTCCCCGCGCGGGCGGGGATGAGCCCACCGTGGTGACCAGCGGCATGAGACCCTGGATGTGCTCCCCGCACAGGCGGGGATGAGCCCCCGGAACCCATTGGTTAAGGGTTGCGGCATGAGTGCTCCCCGCGCAGGCGGGGATGAGCCCGATGACCAGAGGCTCGTCCTCTTCGCCGCCGTGTGCTCCCCGCACAGGCGGGGATGAGCCCGCGCCCAAGCCTGTGGTTCCGGCCAGCGTCGTGTGCTCCCCGCACAGGCGGGGATGAGCCCACGTGTGGCCCGCCCTCGTTGTGAGAGCGAGCGTGCTCCCCGCACAGGCGGGGATGAGCCCATCGCGACGGGCGGCGCGTGGGGTTGCGGGGTGTGCTCCCCGCACAGGCGGGGATGAGCCCCACGGGAGGTTCGTGGTGCCCTTCGTGATCAGGTGCTCCCCGCACAGGCGGGGATGAGCCCGTCAGAGGAGCGTACAGTGCCACAGCCGATAGGTGCTCCCCGCACAGGCGGGGATGAGCCCAGGTCCACCACCCGGAGTCGCCGCATGCTGACGTGCTCCCCGCACAGGCGGGGATGAGCCCAAGAAGATCGCCGCCACCAACGAAGAGCTGGCGTGCTCCCCGCACAGGCGGGGATGAGCCCGTCGTGATTCCTTCGACGGAGAGGGTGGATTTGTGCTCCCCGCACAGGCGGGGATGAGCCCTGGAAGTAGTCGCCGTTGTTGTTCGCGTACCGGTGCTCCCCGCACAGGCGGGGATGAGCCCTGTTCGGGTGTCGTGATTGCGCGCCGAAGGGGGTGTTCCCCGCACAGGCGGGGATGAGCCCATCACCGGGACCGCCCCGGCCCAGGTCCTGGAGTGCTCCCCGCACAGGCGGGGATGAGCCCCGCCACGGCCCCACGGGCGCCGCGCACCTGACGTGCTCCCCGCACAGGCGGGGATGAGCCCTTGTCGGCGTCCTCGACCAGACCCGCAGCAGCGTGCTCCCCGCGCAGGCGGGGATGAGCCCGACGCCAAGCTCATGCAGGCCGATGTCTCCGGGTGCTCCCCGCACAGGCGGGGATGAGCCCGGCCATGGTTCAAGTCCGGCACCAGGTGAAGAGTGCTCCCCGCGCAGGCGGGGATGAGCCCGACGCCAAGCTCATGCAGGCCGATGTCTCCGGGTGCTCCCCGCACAGGCGGGGATGAGCCCGGCCATGGTTCAAGTCCGGCACCAGGTGAAGAGTGCTCCCCGCATAGGCGGGGATGAGCCCGCCACGGCCACGGATATCCCGATCAATCCCACGTGCTCCCCGCACAGGCGGGGATGAGCCCTGCGTTCTGCATTACGCCCAGGTCCATCATCCGTGCTCCCCGCACAGGCGGGGATGAGCCCCGCAGCTCCGGGTCGGCGGTGAGGTTCCCGATGTGCTCCCCGCACAGGCGGGGATGAGCCGGCGGCGTCGGACCCGTTCGGGTACATGGTCGAGTGCTCCCCGCACAGGCGGGGATGAGTCCCGACTGGCGCTCCTGCAGCTCATCGTCGATGTGTGCTTCCCGCGCTTGCGGGGATGAGCCAGTCTTAGCGTGGGTCAATCCGTCTTGCTGTATGTGCTCCCCGCACCCGGTGATGAGCCCGGCAGCACGGGAGAACTTCACGATCCGTCGCTGTGTTCTCCGTGCCTGCGGGAATGAGCTCCGCGCGGTCCTAGCCGATGTCTGGTAATGGTGTAAACAGGTTGCCGACGGCTTCTTCGGTTCCTTGGATATCCGTGGAATCGTCAGATCATCCACCGTCGTCCTGACAACGCTCGCACTCCGATGATGTGCGTTTCCCTTCCATCCGCAGCTTCCCAGGGAGCCGAGGTGAACTGGGCCGTATCGAGAAACCTCAGTCCTCAAACCCCACCAGCCACCGCACCCCGAACCGGTCCACGACCTGCCCGTCGGTCGCGCCCCACGGGCGGACCTGTAGCGGGTCGACAACGTCGCCGCCGTCGGCGAGCTGGTCGAACCAGGTGCGCAGCGTCTCGCCGGGCGCGGTGCCCAGCAGGGAGAGCATCAGTCCTTCAGCCTGGAACGGGCGGTCCTCTCCCGCGGCATCCGCCCCGGCCAGCTCCACGGTGCCCATCAGCATGCCGTGAGCGACGGCGTCGGCCGGGCCGTCGTCGCGCCCGAACTGGGCGAACGTGTTCAGGCTCAGCTCGCCGCCGAAGATGCCCTGGTAGAACTCGAGCGCCTGCCGCGCCGTGCCGGGAAAGTGGATGTACACCAGTGGATGCGCCATGGGCCCAGTCAAGCAGGGATCCGCGCGCTTGCCCAGACCTTCGGACAACCCTGCGGAGCCCTCCCCTGGGAAGGGCCAACAGGGTTACACTTCGAATGGTCATACATCGATTGGATTAACCCGATTGTTCGCTGATACCTAAGGAACCCCCATGAAACTCACCGGCAGACTCCTGGGCGGCCTCGCCGTCGCGGCGCTGGCTTTCACCACCACCGCCACCCCGGCCCAGGCGGCCACCCAGTACCCCACCCCGACGCCGACCCCGGCCGACTGCTACACCGGCATGCAGACGGTGAACGCGGACCGGAGTGTCGGCGTCGTCAGTCTCAGCAATTCGAAGCTCACCTGGGAGCAGAACGCTTCCGCGCCGGTGCCCTTCGACGCGACCTACCTCCGCCAGACCGGCGCAGCGGGTGATGCGACCACCTTCCAGGAGAGCTATTTCGGCACCGCCGCGGACGGCACCGCGAAGTTCTACCGCTCCCGCTCGGAGAAGCAGGCGAACGGCACGTGGAAGCGCTACGTCGACGGCGCGGTGACCAGCATGAGCAGCGGTTGGTTCCAGAAGTCCCTCACCACGGCCTACCTCCCGTCGGCCGTCGCGAACACCCCCGGCCAGGATTACCTGTACCGGTTGACCGCGGCGGGCGACCTCTACCGCTACGCCGTCAACTTCTCCGGCAAGACCATCGGGGCGCCGGTCAAGGTCTTCGGCGGCGGGACGGCCATCAACGCGATCGGCGCCGCACCGTCCACCACGGTCAACGGCAAGCCGACCGCCGTCCTCCTGGCGACCCTCTCCACCGGAGAACTCCGGGAGTACCTGATCCCGGGCGCGACCCCCACCCAGTGGACGTCCCGCACGGTCCGTCCGGCGTCGGCGAGCGGCTGGCAGAACTTCACCACCATCTCGGCCCGCAGCTGTGGCACGGGCCAGGTGGTCATCGGGCTGAGTGCCCATCACGTCGCCTCCTACTACGACCCCACCGGCCTCACCGCCAATGACGCCGACATCCGCGGCGGAGCCAGCAGCATGCCGGTCCTGCCCAGCACCACCCGCGTCTTCGCCTGGTGAGCGGGCCCGTGCGCTGACAGAGGGACGCTCCTGACACAGAGAAGGCCGACGACGGCGGAACCCCGGTTCCGCCGTCGTCGGCCTTTCGCGTGTGGCCGGCTCAGCGCCTGCCGGACACGACCATCGCCGAGCCCCCGCCGCGCCGGACCGGCTCGGCCGCCGCGACCGTGCTGCCGTCCGGCCGGAACTCGATCGCCGTGGCCGCCCCGATCTCGGAGGCCGAGGTGAAGGAGTCTCCGGAGGCGACCAGCTGGTGGCCGAGCGCGCTCAGCCCGGCGCCGTACTTCTCGATGAACGCCGGCTCAGCCACCACCGTCGCACCGTTCCGCGGGGACACCCGAGGAGCCGCGATCGCGTCCGAGACGTTCATCCCCAGATCCACCCGGTTCAGGATGGTCTGCAGCACGGTGGTGATGATG
Source organism: Arthrobacter sp. Y-9 (assembly GCF_029690065.1). Lineage (NCBI taxonomy): Bacteria > Bacillati > Actinomycetota > Actinomycetes > Micrococcales > Micrococcaceae > Arthrobacter > Arthrobacter sp. Y-9. The sequence continues at coordinate 3,174,541 of NZ_CP121463.1, read as the reverse complement.
GTCGAGCCGCCGGGCGAACCGAGGGCCAGGAAGGGCTTGCCGTCGCGCAGGATGATGGTCGGGGACATTGAGGACCGCGGGCGCTTGCCGGGCTCGATCCGGTTGGGGTCGGCGGCGCTCCAGACGGTCGAGAAGTCGGTGAGCTCGTTGTTCAGGAGGAACCCGCGCCCCGGCACGACCATGCCCGACCCGCCTGTCTGCTCGATCGTCAGGGTGTACTCCGCGACGTTGCCCCAGCGGTCCGACACCGTCAGGTTCGTGGTGGAGATGTTCTCGGTGTCGCGCTCCTCGGCCGGCTTCGCCGTGGAGGCCGGGCAGACGCCGTCGTAGTTCGTGACATCCCCCGGCGCGAGCGGCTTCGGCAGCGCCTTCGCCGGATCGATCAGGCACGCGCGCTCCTTGCCGAACAGCGGATCGGTCAGGGCCGCCGTCGGGACGTTCACGAAGGCCGGATCGCCCACATACTTCCCGCGGTCCGCGAAAGCCAGGGAGCTCGCTTCGATGTAGTGGTGGAGAGCCTGGGTGGGGCTCATCCCGGACAGTTCGGAGGTCTTCAGGATGTTCAGTGCCTCGCCCACCGTGGTGCCGCCGCTGCTGGACGGCGCCATGCCGTAGACGTCCAGGCCTCGGTACGTGACGTGGGTGCTGCCCTGGTCCGCGACCTTGTACTTCGCCAGATCGGCCGCGGTCATGGACCCGACCGGCACCGGCAGCGTGGTGTCCGGCGTCTTCGGGGGAGCCTGCACGGTCTGCGCGATCTCGCGGGCCAGCGGGCCCCGGTAGAAGGCGTCGACGCCGCCCTTGGAGAGCAGCCGGTACGTGGCGGCGAGATCGTGGTTGCGGAACACCGTGCCCACCGCCGGAGCGTCCCCGCCCGGCAGGTACAGCTTGCTGGTGGAGGTGAAGGCGGCGAAGCGGGCCTTGTTGTCGAGGGTCTGCTGACGGAACGTGTCGTCGACGACGAAGCCGCGGTCGGCCACCCGGATGGCGGGCTTCAGGGCCTCGCCCAGGCTGAGCTTGCCCCAGCGCTGGAGTGCCCGGGCCCAGGTGGCAGGCGTTCCAGGCACGCCGACGGCGACGCCGCTCGTGACCAGTTCCGGAGTGAAGGGGTACGGCTGGCCCGTGGCGGGGTTGATGAACGCGTCGTGCGTGATGCCGGCCGGCGCGGTCTCCCGGCCGTCGATGGAGCTGACGGTGCGGGACTTCGCGTCGTAGTAGACGAAGTAGCCGCCGCCTCCGATTCCGGCGCTGTAGGGCTCGGTCACGCCGAGCGTCGCCGCGGCCGCGACGGCGGCGTCCGCCGCGGTGCCGCCCTTGCGCAGCACTTCGATGGCGGCGGCGGAGGCCTCGGGATCGACGGTGCTGACGGCCCCGCCGTAACCCGTGGCCGTCGGCGTCTTCTCGGTGTGCCGGGGGTCGGCGTGGGCCGCGGGCAGCGACGCCGCCCCGGCGGTGAGTGCCAGGGCCACGGCGGAGAGGCCGGCCGCGGCTCTTCTGGGTAACCGGTTCACGTGAATCCTCCTGATCGAGTCATGCAACTTGACGGTTCTGTCACGCTACTGCCGGGGTGGGGGCTGGGCAATGGGTGGGTTGTTCGTGACGCGGGGCGCGTGGGGGTGGGTGGCGGGCAGCCGGTTGGTGTGGCCGGTTTCGCGCCCGGAATCGCTTTCTGCGCCCCCATTGAGGCGCAGGTCGCGAAGAAGGGCGCAGAACCCTTGACGCGACCTCCCCCGAGCGATAACGTACAACCAAATGGTTGTAGAACAGCTCCGAACCCCCGAGCCGGAAGAGCTCGATCGACTCTTCCAGGCGCTCGCCGACGCCACCCGACGCGACATTCTCACGCAGGTGTCCCTGGCGGAACGCTCCGTGTCCGGCCTCGCCGCCCTCTACGCCATGAGTTTCGCCGCGGTTCAGAAGCACGTCGCCGTCCTGGAACGTGCCGGCCTGGTCCGCAAGGACAAGCGGGGGAGGGAGCAGATGGTGAGCGCCGATCACGAACGACTGGCTCTGGCCCGCAGGGTGCTGGACCGCTACGAGGAGATCTGGCGCGAACGCTCCCTCCGGATGGACCGGATCCTCGCTGAAACACCGCACGACTCCACCTCGCAGGACACTCGGTAGGCACAGGAAGGCAACGACATGACAGTCATCAGCTCGGTCAAGGATTACGAGGCCCTGACCCTCACCATCGTCAATGAGTTCGACGCCGGCGTGGACCGCGTCTGGCAGCTCTGGGAGGACCCGCGCCAGCTCGAGCGCTGGTGGGGCCCGCCGACCTGGCCCGCCACGTTCACCGCTTTCGAGTTCGCTCCCGGCGGCCAGGCCAGGTATCACATGACCGGTCCGGAGGGCGAGAAGGCCCACGGCTGGTGGAAGTTCCTCTCGATCTCCCGTCCCACCGGTCTGGAGATCGAGGACGGTTTCGCCGACACGAACGGCGACCCGGACCCGAACACGCCCTCCGGCACCATGCGGATCACGCTCGAGGATCTCGGCGGGCGCACCCGGATGACCATCGAATCCCACAACGACACCGTCGAACAGCTCCAGGAGCTCGTGGAGATGGGCATGGAGGAAGGCATGAAGGAGGCGCTGGGACAGATTGACGCAATCCTCGCGGAGTAAAGCTCCCGCAGACGCACGCACGACGACGGCGGTGTGCGGCCAGGTGCCCGGGCAGGGCGGCGGCCGCGCGCCGTCGTCGTTCTTCTGCTCTGTGGGTCGGTGGGCGATCAGAGGTGGCGGAGGTAGCGCTCGGGTTCGTTCAGGAAGTTGCGCCAGTTCTTGACGAGGTCGAGGTCGTCCCAGGGTTCGGCGCGGAGGCCCCAGGCTCCGACTTCGTAGATGGTGGCTCCTGGGAGGGCGGCGAGGAGCGGGGAGTGGGTCGAGAGGATGACCTGGGAATCGCCGCGGTCGAGCAGGTCTTTGAGGATGCCCATGAGTGCCAGGCAGCCGGAGAGGGAGAGTGCGGATTCGGGTTCGTCGAGGATCCAGAGGCCGGCGCCGCGGAAGCGGTCGACCGCCAGTTCCAGGAATGACTCGCCGTGCGACAGCTCGTGGAAGGCGGCCTCGGGCGGGATCCTGGGATTCCGTTCGAGGTACGTGAAGAAGCCGTGCATTGCTTCCGCTCGCAGGAAGTACCCGCGTCGGGAGGCGCCGGCATTGCGGACGAGGCGGAGGTGCTCGTGGAGGGGTGACTCGGACACGCGCGTCGAGTGCATCGCGCCGGTGGAGCCGCCTTCCGGGGAGAAGCCGAAGGCGAGGGCGATGGCTTCCACGAGGGTGGACTTTCCGGTGCCGTTGTCCCCGACGAACACCGTGGCCGGGCCGAGGTCCAGCCCTTCGTCGAGCAGCTGCGCGACTGGCGGCAGCGTGGCAGGCCATTCGCCGCGCGGCGCCGGCCGGTGATCGTCCGGTTCCACGCGCCGGATCGGATACTCGGCCCATGTCATGACAGCAGGCTATCCGAGGGATACGACAAGAAGTGGCGCGGGGATGTAGCCCGCTTGTGCGATAAACCTGCGCCGCACGACGACGGCCGCCGGGCACAGCGAGGCAGGCACAGAGAGGCAAGGGACAACCGTCCGGGAACGGTGGGGCCGTTCCCGGACGGTCGCGGGTGCTTCACGGGGTGCGGAGTGGGGGGAGTGTGAGGGGATGAGGGTTCGTGCTGTGCGTCGTCCGGCCCGGGAGGACCGGCGGAGCCCGGCCGGGTGAGCGATGATCATCGCCCACCCGGCCGGACCGGTTCAGGAACCGGATGCTCCAGGGTCAGCCGCGACGCCTCGGCATGAGGAGGAATCCTCCGACCATCATCAGCAGACCCACCACCAGGGTGGCCTCCGCCGGGATGGCGCCCGTGCGGGCCAGTTCCTTGGAAGGATCGCCGGCGATGTCCGCAGAAGACCCGGTCAGGGAGTAGGGATCGAAGCCGGCCGTGGCCGGATCAACCCAGGAACCTGCTCCGTCACCCGGAGTGGAGCCGGGGACGAAGACACCGGGAACGGAGACCGGAACGGTTCCGCTGCCGGAGTTCGATCCGGTGCCGGTACCCGAGCCAGACCCGGTGCCGGGAGTGCCGGCTCCCGTTCCGGGGGTGCCGGCTCCCGTTCCGGGGGTGCCGGCTCCCGTTCCGGGGGTGCCGGGAGTCCCGGGGTTCGAGCCACCGGGCGTGGTGCCGGTTCCGCCGTTACCACCCGGGAGGCCCGGGATGGTGGGCAGGCCGGGGATGGTGCCGGTTCCGCCATTGCCACCCGGGAGACCCGGGATGGTGCCGGTTCCGCCGTTACCACCCGGGAGGCCGGGGATGGTGGGCAGGCCCGGGATGGTGCCCGTTCCACCGTTACCGCCCGGGAGGCCCGGGATGGTGGGCAGGCCCGGGATGGTGCCCGTTCCACCGTTACCACCCGGGAGGCCCGGGATGGTGGGCAGGCCCGGGATGGTGCCCGTTCCACCGTTGCCACCCGGGAGGCCGGGGATGGTGGGCAGGCCGGGGATGGTGCCCGTTCCACCGTTACCGCCCGGGAGGCCGGGGATGGTGGGCAGGTCGGGGATGGTGCCGGTTCCGCCGTTACCACCCGGCAGGCCGGGGATGGTGGGCAGGCCCGGGATGGTGCCGGTTCCGTCATTGCCACCCGGGAGGCCCGGGATGCTCGGCAGGCCGGGGATGGTGCCGGTTCCGCCATTGCCACCCGGGAGACCCGGGATGGTGGGCAGGCCGGGGATGGTGCCGGTTCCGCCATTGCCACCCGGGAGGCCCGGGATGCTCGGCAGGCCGGGGATGGTGCCGGTTCCGCCGTCGCCGAGAACTCCATTCAGAAGTTCGCCCGGAATGACAGTGACCAAGTTCGGGATGTCATTGAAAAGTCCACCCGGAAGGTCGGCTGGGCCAGTCCCAGGCAAACCTGGAACTCCTGGAAGGTTCGGCAGGCCGGGGATGGTGCCACCGGGGGTTCCGGGGTTACCGCCAGGCAGGCCCGGGATCGTGCCGGTGCCGCCAGGGATGAGTCCGCCGATGACGTTCGGCAGGCTCCCCAGCAGACCGCCCGGGTTCGTGCCCGGGGTTCCGGGGTTACCGCCAGGCAGGCCCGGAAGGCCCGGGATGCTCGGCAGGCCGGGGATGGTTCCGTCGGGGGTTCCCGGGGCACCCGGGTTGCCGCCCGGGAGACCAGGCAGGCCCGGAAGGCCGGGGATGGTTCCGCCGGGGGTTCCCGGAGTGCCGGGGTTACCACCAGGCAGACCTGGGAGACCCGGGAGGCCGGGGATGGTTCCACCGGGGGTTCCCGGGGTTCCCGGGGTTCCGGGGATGGTTCCGCCGGTGAGTCCGGGGAGTTCGATGTTCAGGTGGGGTTTGCCGTCTTTGAGGGGGGCGGCTGCGTCGACGAAGACGTTGGTGGTGTCGGTGCCGATGCGGTCGGTGGTGGAGGCTCCGTTGGGTCCTACGGTGAGGTCCCAGAGGTCTTTGACGCCGGCGACGTTGAGGTTTTTGCCGACGCTGACTCCGCCGTTGGGGGTGGTTCCGGCGCGGACGGTGCCGATGCCGGGGACGGGGATCTCCACACCCTTGGGGGTGCCGTTGTTCCCGCCGGGGATGACCCCACCAGTGCCCGGAGTGCCGGGAGTGCCCGGGGTTCCGGGGTTACCACCAGGCAGGCCAGGAAGACCCGGAAGACCAGGCAGGCCAGGGACGGTTCCACCCGTTCCCGGGAGACCCGGAAGGCCGGGCAGGCCGGGGATGGTTCCGCCGGGGGTTCCCGGAGTGCCGGGGTTGCCACCGGGCAGGCCAGGGAGACCGGGCGTGGTGCCGTCGCTGCCGGGGATGAGTCCGCCGATCAGGTCGGGCAGGCTGCCCAGGATGTCGCCGGGGTTACCGCCGGGAGTTCCCGGGGTTCCGGGGTTACCACCAGGCAGGCCAGGAAGACCAGGCGTGGTGCCGTCGCTGCCGGGGATGAGTCCGCCGATCAGGTCGGGCAGGCTGCCCAGGATGTCGCCGGGGTTACCGCCGGGAGTTCCCGGGTTGCCGCCCGGGAGGCCGGGCAGGCCGGGGATGGTTCCGCCGGGGGTTCCCGGAGTGCCGGGGTTACCACCAGGCAGACCCGGGAGACCCGGGAGACCCGGGGTTCCGGGGATGGTTCCGCCGGTGAGTCCGGGGAGTTCGATGTTCAGGTGGGGTTTGCCGTCTTTGAGGGGGGCGGCTGCGTCGACGAAGACGTTGGTGGTGTCGGTGCCGATGCGGTCGGTGGTGGAGGCTCCGTTGGGTCCTACGGTGAGGTCCCAGAGGTCTTTGACGCCGGCGACGTTGAGGTTTTTGCCGACGCTGACTCCGCCGTTGGGGGTGGTTCCGGCGCGGACGGTGCCGATGCCGGGGACGGGGATTTCCACACCCTTGGGGGTGCCGTTGTTCCCGCCGGGGATGACTCCACCAGTTCCGGGAGTGCCCGGGGTTCCGGGGTTACCACCAGGCAGACCCGGGATCGTGCCGTCGCTGCCGGGGATGAGTCCGCCGATGACGTTCGGCAGGCTCCCCAGCAGACCGCCCGGGTTCGTGCCCGGAGTGCCGGGGTTACCACCAGGCAGACCCGGGAGACCCGGGAGACCCGGGGTTCCGGGGATGGTTCCGCCGGTGAGTCCGGGGAGTTCGATGTTCAGGTGGGGTTTGCCGTCTTTGAGGGGGGCGGCTGCGTCGACGAAGACGTTGGTGGTGTCGGTGCCGATGCGGTCGGTGGTGGAGGCTCCGTTGGGTCCTACGGTGAGGTCCCAGAGGTCTTTGACGCCGGCGACGTTGAGGTTTTTGCCGACGCTGACTCCGCCGTTGGGGGTGGTTCCGGCGCGGACGGTGCCGATGCCGGGGACGGGGATTTCCACACCCTTGGGGGTGCCGTTGTTCCCGCCGGGGATGACTCCACCAGTGCCCGGAGTGCCCGGAGTGCCGGGGGTTCCCGGGGTACCCGGGTTGCCGCCCGGGAGACCAGGCAGGCCCGGAAGGCCGGGCAGGCCGGGGATGGTTCCGCCGGGGGTTCCCGGGGTACCCGGGTTGCCGCCCGGGAGACCAGGCAGGCCCGGAAGGCCGGGCAGGGCGGGGATGGTTCCGCCGGGGGTTCCCGGAGTGCCGGGGTTACCACCAGGCAGACCTGGGAGACCCGGGAGGCCGGGGATGGTTCCGCCGGGGGTTCCCGGGGTTCCGGGGATGGTTCCGCCGGTGAGTCCGGGGAGTTCGATGTTTAGGTGGGGTTTGCCGTCTTTGAGGGGGGCGGCTGCGTCGACGAAGACGTTGGTGGTGTCGGTGCCGATGCGGTCGGTGGTGGAGGCTCCGTTGGGTCCTACGGTGAGGTCCCAGAGGTCTTTGACGCCGGCGACGTTGAGGTTTTTGCCGACGCTGACTCCGCCGTTGGGGGTGGTTCCGGCGCGGACGGTGCCGATGCCGGGGACGGGGATTTCCACGCCCTTGGGGGTGCCGTTGTTCCCGCCGGGGATGACTCCACCAGTTCCGGGAGTGCCCGGGGTTCCGGGGTTACCACCAGGCAGGCCAGGCAGACCCGGAAGACCAGGGATACCGGGAAAACCCGGACCACCCGGAAGCGGACCGGTCCCGCCCGGAATCGGCAGACCCGGCAGGCCCGGCAGTTCACCGGAGCCGTCCAGCGGCGGAACCGGGAGGCCCGGCACGTCCACCGGCGGCTTGCCGTTTCCGTGTCCCGGAACCTTGCCGATGAGCCCGCCGAGCACGTTCTCCACGGGGGTCGCCACGGGGTCGACGACCCCGCCGAGCAGCTTCCCGGTGGTGGAGTGCGTACCGTCAGGGCAGCCGCAAGGAGCCGTGCTCCCGGACCCCTGACCGGAGCCGCTCGGCACGTGCGTGGACGGCACGTGGTTGGAAGGCACGTGAGTGGTCGGGGTGTGAGCGCTCGGGGCGTGGACCCGCGTCGAGGTCTGAGCTCCGGCGGTGGCGTTCCCGGCCGAGGCGTTCGCCTGACCGTTCGCCGTCGTCGGCTCCGCCACGTGGCGGCCGTTGCCCGGCGCCGGCGTGATGACCTGAGCGATCGGACGGCTGGCCGGGGCCACTCGCTTCACGACGTTCTGCGGGGTGATCGCCTCGGGCGCCTGGACGTGCGGCGCCGGGACGCTCGGAGCCGGCGCGGCCGGGATCGCCTTCGCGGCGACCTTCCGGACCACATCGGTCGCGGGTGCCGGGGCGGGTGCCTTGGCCGCCGTCGACGTCGCGCCGGTGAGGGCTCCGACGGTCTGGTTGACGGTCGCCGTGGCGGTTCCGGTCACCTGGCGGGTGAGGCCGGAGACCGCTCCGAAGAGGGACGGTTTGGCGGTGGCCACCTGAGGGTCGGCCGCCGGAGGGGTGGTGTCGTTGGAGGGGGCTGCTGTTGCTGCGGTCTGGCCTATGCCGTACAAGCCGCAGGCGAAGAAGGTGCCGAGAAGTACCCGGCGTGCATGCCTGTTCACTGTATTTCTCCTGAATGATGATGATGCGGGAAGCGCCGCGAAGCGCTCGGATGAGGTGTCTGCCGGTCTGGCGCAGACGCTTCCCGTGATCAGTCAGGAGTGGAGCCGGGGCTGAAAGCCGCGGAGGCGGGCGGGGTGCCTGCGGTGCGGGCACCGGCGTCGCCGGCCTGGTGGGGGAGAAGAACGAAACCGTCCGCAGGCAGGGCGGCGACGGCGCCGCCGCCCGCCTGCGACGAAGAAGAGGAGCTCAGGCCGCTGGTGATGTTCAGCGGTTCCGGAGTGTGGGAGGGGCGCTTCGGCTCCTGTGCGGTGGCCGTCGGCACGGAGGCCTTGCCGGCGTCGGCAGCCTTCACGACGTCGGTCAGGGCCGCATCCGCCGGAGTCCAGCGGAGGGTGCCGGCCGCCGTCGTCGTGGTGGTCGCCGCGGAGCCTACCGTCGCAGTCGCCTGGCCGGCGGCCGGGACGGTGCGGGCGGGGGCCGGCAGGGCCGGAGTGCCAGGAGCGGCCGGAGTCGTCACGGGGACCGTGGGGGTGACGCCGGGGACCGGGAGCACAGCCCCGGGAAGCGAGGGGACGAGACCGCCGGGACCGGTCACCGAACCGACGATGCCGCCGACCTGTCCGGTGGTGTCCTTGACGGCCTTCTCGACGTCGGTGGTCACCGACGCGATCGGTGCGGTGATCTGTGCGACCGGCAGCTCCTTGACGGTGCCGCTCACCGCGTCACCGGCGGAGGCGACCGTCTTGTCGACGACGCCGGTCACGGCGGTCACCGTGGGCGCGAACGCCGGGACGGTGGACTTCACGGCCCGGTTCACCACGCCGGTCACGGAGGTGATCTCCGTGGACACGGTCTTGGTGGTGGAGGCCACGGTGTCGGCTGCGGCCTTCTGAACCTGAGGAACGACGGCGGTCACGGACCGGACGGTCGACGTGACGGTCGAGGTGGTGGAGGCGACGCTGCCCGTGGTGGTGTTGAGAGTCCGGGTGACGGTCCCGCTCAGTCCGGAGACCGTCGAGCTGAGGGTGGCCGGGAGCGCTGCCGGTGCGGGTGCGGTCCGAGAAGTCTGCGGCGCCGGGGCGGTGTGCACGGGGGGCGCCTTCCGAGCGGGGGCCGCGTGAGCGGATGTCCGGGTCGCCGAGCCGAGATCGTGGGAAAGGCCGCCCACCGTCGAGCTGACCGAGCTGGTCACGGAGCCGAGGAGACCCTGCGAGGATCCGTCGTCGGTGGCGGCGGAGGCGGGTGCCGCGGACAGGAGGAGCCATCCCGCGCCGGTGCCTGCGGCCAGAGCCGCATAGCGCAACAGGCGGAGGGCCCGCGACTGCGAGCCTTTCCTGGATGGCATGTTCCCTCCCCTCGGTCACACCAGGTGTGGAACTCAGGGATGGTCCCCAAACCACAGCTACTGCTACCAATTACACAAATGCGTGACAAGCATGTCAAGAAGATTGCAGTTAACGGGACTTAAACTTTTCAGCATTCCGCATCGTGAGAGTTTTCCGAGGTGAGAGCTTGGTTTCGATTGGGCCGCCTGTCATGAGGCGCGAGGGGATTTGTGAAGCAGTAGGTTCACACTTCGAATCCCTGAGCCGCGAGCTATGCGACCGGATTGTTGATTTTGTTCCGCAGCGGTTAAATACCGCAGTGCACGCGAGGGTTTTGTCCATTCTTTATGCGGGGAGCCGCGCGAAACCGGGCTCCTTTGCTAGCGTTGAGCCGTGATTTCCCAGGCCCTCAGGCGCCACGTCCTCCCTTTGGTAGCACTGTTGTGCTATTTGGTGGCGACCCCCTGGATGGCGATGGAGAAGGCGACGGACTTCCCTCCTTTCCTCCTGGCGATCGTCGCCGGAGCCCTCCTCGGACTCTGGATCACCCCGAGGATCCAGAGCGTGGGACGCGCGTGGGTCCGAATGGTGATCCGCGCGGTCATCCTGGCGCTCGGGTACCTGATGCTCGCCAACATGAAGGCGGTCTACGAGGCTGTCCCGGGCGGGCTGCTCGGAAGCACCGTCTTCTTCCTCAACATGACGGCCATCCCGTTCCTGACGCTGTGCGCGACGGCTCTGCTCACAGACGTCCTGTATCTTCCCGGCATGATGCGGCGGAAGGCCGAGAAGTGACCCCGTGCGGCGAGCCGGGCTCAGCGCTCCCGGAGTTCATTCGTTCGTGAACATCAGTATTCCTGGAAGGCCGGCGCCTGTGCGCGCTGGGACTTCGCGGCCTGCGGGTTGAGTCCTTCGCACCACGACGGGTACACCCTGAAACCACGTTTGCCCGGACGGGCCCCGGCGGTGATGCCGAGGTCCTCGAGATGTGCGTCCGTGAATCGGAAGACGCCGCGGCGTCCTTCCTCCTCCACGAACACGAGCAAACCTGCGCCGACGTCCTGGCGGCCGAACGGGGCCGTGGCGCCGTCGTCGTCGCGGCGCCAGAAGGCCAGGAACGCGCCCGGCTTGGTGGGTGTGATCCGTGCGGTCCGGACATGCCAGGACGCTCCCCTGAGCTGGGCGACGCCGGATTCGTAGTCGCTGTTCTGCGCTTCGGGGGTCACCGTGAACGATTCCCCCAGGACGGCCGCGTATTCCTCCAGTGCGCTGAACAGCATCCGGCAACGCTACCGCACGACGGCGGGGCTCCTCATCCGGGAATACCTTGTCCACATACGGCCCTTACCCCTATGCGGGCCTGGGGAGGGCGCGCAGAATTGAAAGACGGTCCGTCCTGGGGAGGAGGGCGTTCCACCGCGAGCCTTCGGGCAGGTCTTCAGGAGCGTACAGATGTCAGAAACGCACACAGACACCGCAGTGCCGGAGGGAGGCCTGCGCCGTTCACTCGGTCTCAAGCAGTTGATCGGCAATGGGCTGGTCTTCATCGGCCCGGCCGCGCCGGTGGGCATCTTCGGTCCCATCTACGCCAAGAGTGGTGGCGCGGTGGTCACGGTCTACGTGGTGGCCACGCTCATCATGGCCCTCACGGCGATCTCCTACTCTCAGATGTCGCGGGTGGTCCCGGCCGCCGGGTCGGTGTATTCCTATGCCACGGCGGGCATAGGCCGGGGCGCGGGATTCGTGGCCGGGTGGATGGTCCTGCTGGACTACCTCCTCATCCCTAGCGTCGCCTTCCTCTTCACCGGTCTGGCCATGCATTCCTTCCTCCCCGCCATCCCCGCCTGGGTCTTCACGGCACTCGCCGTCCTCCTGACCACCGGGCTGAACCTCGCCGGCGGCAAGAGTCTCGCCCGTGCGGCGATGGCCGTGGTGATCGCCGAGGTGGCCGTGCTGGCGATCGTCCTCGTGGCCGCGCTGGCCGCCATCGCCGGATCCGGAATCCACCAGGCCCCGCTGTCGCCGATCGCCGGAGTGGACGGGTTCTCTCTGGCCGCCGTCCTGGGCGCGGTGTCGATCGCGGCCATGGCATTCCTCGGGTTCGACGCGATCGCCACCTTCGCCGAGGAGGCCAAAGGCAGCAGTCGGATGGTCGGCAAGGCCATGCTCGCGTGCCTCGTGATCGCGGGCGTCCTCTTCCTCTTCCAGAGCTACATCGTGGAGCTCATCACGGTCCCGTCCCCGGCTCAGCTGGCCGCCGATCCTGAGGCGCAGGGCACCGCCTTCTACGACACGATCCGCTCGCAGGTGGCTCCCTGGCTCGCGACGCTCCTCGGCATCGCCAAGGCGCTGGGTGCGAGCTTCGCCGGAATGATGGGCCTGGCCGCGGGAAGCCGAGTGGTCATGACGATGTCGCGCGAACGTCGCTTCCCTGCCGTATTCGGCAAGGTGACCCGGAACGGCTCGGCCCCGGCGCTGGCCACGGTGCTCGTCACCGCGGTCACGCTGATTCTGGCGGTGTGGGCGGCCGCCGAGCCCGACGGGCTGGACCTGCTGTCGTCCACGGTCTCCATCGGGGCCATGAGCGCCTTCATCCTGCTTCATGCCTCCGTGATCGGGTACTTCCTGGTCAAACGCAAGAGCGGGAACCGATTGGTGCACCTGGTCGTGCCGGTGGTCGGAATCGTGTTCTTCCTGCTCGTGATCGCTTTCGCGAACATCAGTGCCCTGACGGTGGGCGCCGTCTGGCTGGTCGTCGGCATCGCCGTGGCCGTGATCCAGCACCTGCGGCAGCGTGGAACGGACACCCCGTCGACGGACGGTTCGGACTCAGGCATCCCGGCGGGTGGTCGGGCCCACGACAAGACACACGACTAGACATCCGATCCCCATCTCAGGAGGCTCCCATGGCAGATCACTACAGCATCACCGCCCAGCAGACCGCGGCGCAGAACTTCACCGTCCGGTCCGGCGAGAGCTCGGTGGAGGTGGGAATCGGGACGTTCATGCCCACCGAACTTCTTCTCGGCTCCCTCGGGTCGTGCATCCTCTCCGTGGTGTCCGACTACGCGCAGCGCAACGGCATCGAACTGTCCGCCCCGCTGACCGTCCAGGTGGACGGGGACATGGCGAACAAGCCGCGGCGCATGGGGTCGATCACCGTGCGGCTCGGCCTTCCGGAAGGGCTCACCGACACCCAGCAGCAGGCCCTTCTCCGTGCCAGCAAGCACTGCACCATCCACGCCACCCTGGCCTCCGAACCAGAGGTGACGGTCGAGCTGCTGCAGGAAGTACCGTAGAAGCATGGCCACCGGTGGTTCGCGCAGGAATTCGCTCGAGGCCCGTCTGGAACGGGCCGCGGTGCTACGTGCCGGGGCGGACGGCGCGGCGCTGACCGAGGAGGAACGCGCCCACGAGGCCGAACAGGAAGCGCTCCGGGAGAAGCGTTCCCGCGTGAACACCGCGGCGCGTGCCGACTACCTGGTCCGCGAGGCCATGGCCCAGGGCAAGTTCGAGAACCTGCAGTACGCGGGGAAACCCATCCCCGGTCTCGACGGCGGCTACGACCCCGATTGGTGGCTCAAGGGCCTCATCCAGCGCGAGAACCTGAGTGGCCTGGCGCCGGAGGCGATCCTGCTGAGAACCGTGGACCGTGACCTCGACTCCACCCTGGACGGGCTGCCCGGTGAACGTCAGGTCCGCGAGGCGCTCGAGGAATTCAACCGGCGCGTCATCAACGCCCGCCGGCAACTGCAGGGCGGTCCGCCGGTCGTGACGCCGACCCGGGACGTCGAAGAGGAAGTGGAACGCTGGCGCTCGCGCCGCGCCGCCGTCGTCGCGAGTCCCGAAGAACCGCCGACGCCGGAACGTGGCCGCGGCTGGTGGCGCCGGTTCTGGCGCGGCGAAACGTAGCCCGCAGCGCCGCCCGGCGATCACGCCGCCAATGCGTCTCCGGTCACCGCGTCTCCGGTCAGCGCTTCTCCCGTCAGGCGGGAACCGCGAGGACTGCCTGGCAGGCGAGTTCGCGGCTCATGAAGACGCTGTTCGGATCCTCGGCGTAGTCGGCGAAGGGCCGGCATTCACGGAAACCCGCCTGCCGATACAGGGCTCGGGCGGGTTCGAAGAAGGCCATGCTCCCGGTCTCCAGCGAGACCCGGGTGACGCCGCGGCGCCAGGCATCCTCGAGGAGGAAGTCCAGCATGCGGCGAGCCACACCGCGGCCCCGGTAGTCCGGGTGGGTCCGCATGGACTTGAGCTCCTCGTGGGTGCCGTCGATCATCTTGAGGGCGCCCGTGCTGGCCAGTTCCCGCCCGAGGTATGCCGCGAACAGGCGGACGGACGGGTGCAGGAGCGCGTCGACATCCAGGGCATGGCAGCTCTCCGCGGGTGCGGTCTGTGACAGCTCGGCCTGATGGGTGGTCAGGAAGTCTTCCAGCGCGGGGGTGGCGAGCCGGACACGTTCGATCATGATTTCCACCCCTTCACCATCGCAGTCGACGATTTCCGGCGTGTTTCCTGAGGGTGTCGGGGCTGTTTTATCTGCCGTCGCGGGACGGGGTCTGGGCGCCGTCGCGGGCATCCGACCGCCCGCCGTCAGGGGTCTCCGGGCGAGGGGAGAAGCATGCCGCCTGGGCCTCGAGCCAGCGGTCCAGCTCGGAGGCCTTGCGGAACACCAGGACCGGCGGGGCCGAGGGGTCGTCGGCCCAGGCCCGGATCCGGGCACGCTTGCCCGGGAAGCTCCGGAAATGCCACAGGAGGATGGAATCGTTGGAGAGCACCCGCCCCAGGGTCTCGGTGTTCCCGTTGCATGCCGGCGTACGGTCCTTGACTCGCAGGAACGTCCGCCGCAGCAGACGGCCGAAGGAGAACAGTCGGGAGTAGTCCAGCCCGACCACCAGTTCCACCCGGGCCAGCGCAGCGTCCCGGAACTGGCGGTACGCGCTGTCCAGGATCCACTCGTCGCGTGCGACGATGTCCTCCGCGATGGCTCTCATGTCGTCGTCGCTCGGGTTGGTCCAGGGCGCCTCGGATGCGGGCAGCCAGCCGATCTCATCGTCCGCCGAGTGCCACGGGATCCCCGTGATCCGGCTCAGCCGGGCCGCCGCCGTCGACTTCCCGGTTCCGGTCACGCCGTAGATCAGGATCCTTCGGGGCAGGGGGGAATCCACGGATGCTCGGCTCATGGCCCCAGCCTATCCAGAGGCCCGTGCCGGTCAAGGGAATCCTCCTCAGTATCATGGCCGCATGAGCCAGGAATCCGTGTCCGTGCAGAATGGTCAGCGCTGCGACGTCATCGCGGGCACCCACGCCGGAAAGTCCGGGATCGTGCAGGACGTCAACACGAGCAAGACCGGCGCCGTCACCCTCACCGTGCTTCAGTCCGACGGCGTCCGGTTCAAGACCCTCGCGAAGAACGTCCGGGTCACCGGCTGACGGGCAGTCGACTTCCCGCGTCCCCCCGCGGACGCGACGAGACGCGGCGGGAGCCCGTCCCGGGCAGGTGGCCGGTGAGGCCCAGCACACGACGACAGTCAGCGCGCGACGACGGTCAGCGGCCTCTGCGGCAAGGCACAGCTGGCGAGGGGAGTCGCGGCGTCGGCCTCGGCAGCGAAGGCCGTGGCCCCGGAATGCTGGTGGCCCTGGGCCGCTCCCCCGAGGCGGACTGAATCGAAGCAGGTGTCGATGCCGTACGGGGTGGCGGTGACGGTGTAATCCCCGGCCGGGAGATTTCCCGGCACGTTCAGGGTGGTGCGGAAGCCGCCGTCGTCGCTCATCGGGACGAGCAGCCGGACGAGGCTCGTGGACGTCCGGTCCATCAGCTGGACCTCGGCTTGAGCGTTCGCGCCGTAGTGCGGATGGCATGCGGCGTCCGGCGCCTCTACCGTCAGAGTGTCCCCGGGGTGGGCGGTCGGAGCGCTGAGGTGAAACGCCGGGGGAGCGCACCGGGTCGATGGCGGGAACAGGTGGCCGCTGAGAGCCATCATCCCCAAGAAGCCTGCCAGCAGGAGGGCCCCGAGGCCGAGAAGACCGACGTTGAACAGGCGCCAGACGCGCGTGGCAGGATCGCTGCGAGTGCTCATGTCCTCATTCTGGACGGTGTGCTGATATGCGGCGGTGACGATCCCATCACGATCGTCGGGGGAAGCGGGAAAGCGATAAAGCGGGGAGGCGGAACAACGGGAAAGCGGGACTCCCCACACCCGTTCTCAGTCCGCCACCGGGCTTACGCCACCGGGTTCATCCCACCAGGTTCAACGGGGCAGGGGCCAGCCCCACCAGGACCTCCTGGCCCCAGGTCAGGGTCAGCCGGTCGTCCTCCATGCCGTCGCCGAACACCACGAGCTGCTCCGAGGACACGGTGACGCTGAGAGCTTCGCCGGGCTGGAGCAGCCCCTCGGTCAGCGTCGCCCCGGTCGCCGGGGACGGCCAGGCCTCGCGGACGAACCACGCCAGCTGCGGATCGGTCGGGGCGGGCAGAGCCCGTCCTCCCCGCTCGCCGGCGATCGACGCGCACCAGCCCGTGGACCCGGTTCCCGTGGAGACGATGAGGCCGGAGGAGGACTGCCGTTCCCGCCGGCCGTCCGGGGTGCGCAGTTCATAACGCGCGGACTGATGCGAGGCGTGCCCCAGGAACACTTCGTTGAGCGCGGAGAGTTCCTGGCCGTCATCCGTGCGGGCGGTCACCATGGAGAGCCGCTCCAGTGGCAGACCCCAGGCGCCAGGCGTCCCGGCGGCGGCCTGAGCCAGCAGCGCCGCCGCCTGCCGCGGGCTGTGGCGGACGAGCACGCCGGGGTTGCGGCGCGGCTCGGCGTTGACGCCGATCACCGGCTGGCCCGCGAGGTACTTCGCCGTGTTCGCCACCAGGCCGTCCTGCCCGACCACCACCACGACGTCGTCGGGCGCCATGAGGAAGCGGCTGAGATCCGCGCGTTCCACCTCCCCGGTCCGCCAGCCGGCGGGAACCGCTTGGCGGAGTGCGGCGCGGGCTTCGGTGAGGGTGTCGTGCGCCGCCTGGACCTCCGCCAGATCGCGGTCGCGGACCTTGAGGAAGAACTCCACCTGGCCGCGCGTCCCGTGCCGGTCCAGGAGCTCGTCCAGCTCGGTCCGGCGGTGGACCAGGACCATCCGGGGATTGGCCATGATCTGTCCTCTCTACTTCTTCGCCGCGGTCAGGGCGGCCAGTGCGGTTCCGAGCATGTCCGGAGTGATGGTCAGGTTCTGGATGCCGGGCAGGTTCGCCGCGGCCTCCTTCAGGGCCAGGGCGAGCAGGATGCCCTGGTCGAGATCGCGGTAGGTGTCCATGGCCGCCTTCTCACGGGCCGCCTCGGCTTCACCCACCAGCTTGATCCTGCCAGCTTCGGCCTCCGCCGCGATGGCGCCGCGCTCGGCCGCGGCCTGCGCCTCGATACCTGCTGCGGCCGCACGCTCCTCCGCCTCACGGCGGGCGTTGGCGCCCTCCTGGGCCACCAGGTTCTCCCGGCGGGCCGCGAGTTCGATCTGGTTGGCCAGCTCGTTCTCGGCGATGGCGCGTTCGCGTTCGACGGCGAGTGCCCGCCGTTCGAACGTGGCGCGGTCCGCCTCGGCCTGGAGCTGCTCCCGGACCGGGGTCTGCAGCGCACGCTCCACCTCGGCCTCGGGTCGGATGGCGAGGACGTGCACGCCGAGCACCGCGATGCCGGTGTCCTGGAGGCGGGCGTCCCGGGTCAGGGTCCCGAACAGGACGTCCCGCAGCGGGGCGGCTCCGTTGCTCAGGGCATCGGCCAGGGTGAAGCGGGCGACGTGGTCGTTCGCGGCCGCCTGGCAGAGCTGGCCGATGATCGTCTCGACCTGCTGGGCGCCGGTCGCGGGTGCCTCGTCCTTCTTCTTGAGTCCGAAGTCCAGGCGGGCGCTCGCGAGCACCGGGTCGGTGAAGCGGTAGGTGATGTTCGCCTGGACGCTGACGTCCTGGTGGTCCTGGGTGAGGGCGTGGAAGAGAGTCGGCAGTTCGCGGTCCTCCACGGGGATCTCGCTCAGCACTGAGATCCCGGGACGGTACCAGAAGGCCTGCCCCACACCCTGGTGACGGACCTGCCCGCCCTGGACGTGGACCACGTAACCGGTGGGGCCGCCGAGGAAGTGGTTGATCCAGGGGTAGCTCTTGATGGTGGTCATGATGTCTCTCCTTCGCTAATTATCGTCAACTTGACGATAATTGAACTCTAGGAGGTCTCCGCTATTAATGTCAAGGTGACGATAAATGCTAGGCTGGGGACCATGACGAACCGGAAGTCTGACGCCCTCGCTGCTTTCCACGCTTTCCCGGTCACCGTGGACATCGTCGCGCTCACCGTGCGCGATGCCGCGTTGCACGTGCTGCTGGTGCGCCGTCTGCTCGAGCCGTTCAAGGGCCGGCTGGCGCTGCCGGGCGTCTTCGTCCTGCCGGGGGAGGAGCTTCCCGCGGCGGCGCGACGGGAGCTTGCCGAGGAGACCGGCGTCGAACGCCTGCCCGGGCACCTTGAGCAGTTGGCGAGTTACGGCCCCGCCGGCCGCGACCCCCGGGGTGATGTCCTGACGGTCGCCCACCTGGTGCTCGCGCCGGACTTCCCCGTGGTCGCGGGCGGCGGCGACGCGAGCGAAGCGCTCTGGGTCCCGGTGGACCGGGTGCTGGACGACGCCGGCGCCCTGGCCTTCGACCACGCGCGGATCCTGGCCGACGGCGTGGAGCGGGCACGCGCCAAGCTGGAGTACTCGCCGCTGGGGGCGGCGTTCTGCGGCGACGAGTTCACCATCGCCCAGCTGCGGGGTGTCTATGAGGCGGTCTGGGGCGTCCGGCTCGATCCGCGGAACTTCCACCGCAAGGCCACGGGCGCCGCGGGATTCCTCGAGGAGACGGGCGACGTGTCCTCGGGCGACGCCGGTCGTCCCGCGGCCCTGTACCGGCTCGCGCCCGAGGCTCGCGCAGGAAGCCGCGCGGTGCTGAATCCGCCGCTCATGCGGCCGGTCGTCTGAGCCGGCGGTCTGAGCCGGTCGCCTGAGCTGAGGCGTGAGGCGCGCATCGCGGGTGGCGGCCGGGCCGAGGCCAGGCGGTTCGCCGGAGCGCCGGTCTTTGAGACACTGGAAGCAGACCCACCCCGCTCCGGAAGGCATCCCATGGCAAGCACCCTGCACCTCGTCCGACACGGCCAGACGGACTGGAACGTGCAGCGACGCTTTCAGGGCCAGACGGACATCCCCCTGAACCAGACCGGCGTCGAGCAGGCGGCAGGGGTGGCCGAGGCGCTGCGCGAGGTGCCATTGGCCGCCGTCGTGACCTCGACCCTGGGCCGTGCCGTGGCCACCGGCCGGGCCATCGCCGACGCGCAGGACCTCCCCGCTCCCGCCGCGGACGCCCGCCTCATGGAGCGTCACTTCGGCGAGGCGGAAGGGATGCACGACGACGACGTCAAGCGCCTCTTCCCCGACCGCGAACAGATCCCGGGCCGGGAGAGTGATGAGGAGCTGCGTGCGCGGGCGTTCGGAGCGCTGGAGGAACTGGCCGCGGCCTTCGATGGCGAGGAGATCGCCGTCGTGAGCCATGGCGGCTGGATGGCCATGGTCCTGCGCACGCTGGTCGGCGAGGCGTACGACTACTCCACGCTCACCAATTGCTCCGTGCACACCCTGGTCTGGGATGCCGCCACGGGCGAGGTCCGGGTGGCCGGGGTGGAGACCGCCGCGCAGCTGGTCCGGGACTGACCGCTCCCCGCGACCGGCCGCCGGTCCGGGGCTAGACCAGCCCGATCTTCCGGAGCTGCTCCGCCAGCCCGGCGCCGTCCGGGGCGTAGACCCACGGGATGGCCGAACCCGAGTGGTCCATGTCCGGCGTGTGTCCGCCGGCCAGGACCGCTTCGCCCACGGACAGCTGCCGGATGGCCACCGCCGCCACGTTCTCCGGATGCTGCCGGGCGAATTCCGAATAGATGGCCTCGTCGTGCTGGCCGTTGTCGCCCACCAGAAGCCACTTCACGCGCGGGAATTCGCGGGCCAGACGCTCGAGGTTGTCCTGCTTGTGCTCCCGGCCGCTGCGGAACCAGCGGTCCTCCGTGAGGCCCCAGTCCGTGAGAAGCAAGGGTCCCACCGGGTAGAGATTCCGGTGCAGGAAGCGGCTCAGCGTCGGCGCGGCATTCCACGGGCCGGTGGAGAGGTAGAAGACGGGAGCGCCCGGGTGGGCGCGCAGAATCCGTTCGTAGAGCACGGCCATGCCGGTGGTGGCCATCCGCGCGCGTTCATTCAGGACGAAGGCGTTCCAGAAGGCCAGCAGGGGGCGGGGGAGTGCCGTGACCATGACCGTGTCATCGATGTCGGAGAGGATGCCGAACTCCATGTCCGGCGGCAGCACGAGGAGCGGGGCCTCGGCGGACGGCGTTCCGGAGGCCCGGATGGTGGCCGTGTGCCAGCCGGGTTCCAGGCTGACCTCCACCGCGGTGTCCACGAGGCCGCCGCGGTCCGCCTTCACCCGCACCCGGGCGTCGCCGATCTCGATGTCCACCTCGCGCTCCGGAATGGGAACCGAGGTGAAGGCGCGCCAGCCGCGGATGTTCTGGTTGCCGTTCCGGGCCGCCCGATCGGCGCGGCTGCCCGGCAGGGTGCGGGCGGCGAGCATGACGCGGGCCAGGATCCGGACCTGCGTGGTGGAGCCGTAGCCCATGTAGGGCACCGTGGCCGGCTGGAAGTGCGTCTTCCGGGCCATTTTCAGACGCGCTGAATTGATGAAGGACGAGATCCTGTGGGCCGCCCCGAAGAGCGGGTTGCCTGCCCAGGAGCGGCGGGCTGGCTCATGCTGCATGGGGTTAACTCTGTCACAGACTGCGGGTCGCGCCACGGCGGCGCGGCCCGCAGGGCTGTTTGCCCTGGTCCGGACGGTGTCACAAGCGCGGACGCTGTGAACGGGCGCAGCCCCCGGACCGACGGTCGGTCCCGGGGACTGTGACGGCACTGGGCTGTGACGGTTCAGGGCCGCAAGCAACTCAGGGCCGCACGTGACTCAGGCGGTGCGAGGGGCCTTCGCCAGGTTCGCTTCGAGCTCGGCCGCGTTCTGCCGGACCACATAGGCCGGGCGGTCGCGCTCCACGCGCCAGCTCTCCGAGAGCGGGCCGGCGTTGACGGTGTCGAAGCCGAACTCGTCGTAGAGACGGGTGACGAGGGCCGCGGCCTCGGGGAAGTCGCTCGCGGTGGCCAGGGCGCGGCGGTTCTCCGTGCCGGAGGGGGTGCCGTCCGTGGTGATGTCGGCGGCCGCGATGTGGTTGAAGCCCTTGGCGACCTTCGACTCGGGCAGGTGTTCCTGCAGGAGGCCGGAGGTGGTGGCTTCGCCGCGGTCCAGGGCCTCGATGTGCCCGTCGCGCTCCCAGTAGTAGTTGTTGGTGTCGATGACGACCTTGCCGGCCAGTGGCGCCACGGGGACGTCCTGATAGGCCTTCAGCGGGACCGTGACGACGGCGAAGTCGCCGGCCGCTGCCGCCTCCTCAGCCGTCGCGGCCCGCGCCCGGGGGCCGAGCTCCGTCACCAGCTCGGTGAGGGTCTCCGGCCCGCGCGAGTTGCTGATCACGACGTCGTACCCCAGTTCCACCGCCTTGCGGGCGACCTGGCTGCCGATGTTTCCTGCTCCGATGATTCCAATGGTTTCGCTCATGTCCGGCACAACCGGCTCCGGGCGGACTCCATTCCGGCGTTGAGAAATATGACGTGGAATGAATCAATGGCGCCCAGGCATCACTCCGGGAGCAGGATCAGGTCCAGATAGGCCTCCAGGCTCGCGGCCACGTCCACCGTGTCCGGGGCGTAGAGGCGCTGGAGCTGCATGCCGTCCCAGAGCCCGATCAGGGACGCGGCCGCCTGCGCGGGGTCGACGCCGGGGCGCAGTTTCCCGGCCGCGCGCAGGGCCTCGAGCTCACCGGTGTACTCCTCCCGCAGCCGCTTGAAGCGCTGGGCGAAGTAGTCCCGCCCCGGATGGCCCTCCGTGGTCGACTCGCCGCTGAGCACCGCGTAGAGCTGGGTGAGGCCCGCGATGTCCACATTGGCCCGCGCCTGCAGCAGCACCATGTCCCGGAACGGCATGGGTCCGAGGCGGGAGACTCCGCTGCTGTCGCGCTGTTCGAGGACTTCCAGGAGGAGGTCGCTCTTGCGTTTGAAGTGGTGCAGGAGGCTCGTCTGGCTCATGCCCACCTCGTCGGCCACATCCTGCAGGCTTCCCGCGTGATAGCCGCGCGTGGCGAACACGTTGAGGGCGGCGTCGACGATCTTCTGCCGGGTCGCCGCCGTCTTGGCGTAGGGGCCGCGTTTGCCGGTGCGGGGTGCTCGCTGGGCGCTCATGGAGTGGAGCTTAGCGCCGCTGTGGCGAACAGTGCGAAATTAGAGTGACTACTCGAAATTTGTGTTAGCCTCGTCACACTAGCCGCGCCGGCCTCCGTCGTCCGGCGCCCGCTACAGGTACAGAGAGGTATGTGTCATGCCCCATGTTTCCCGGAGACGGCTGCTCGGCACAGGGCTGGGCGCCTTGTCCCTGGCCGCACTCGGCGCCTGCGCCACTCCCGGCACGCACTCCGTCAACGCCGATCCGGCCATCCCCGCCGCGAACGGTGAGAAGATCCGGCTCACCTATTGGGCCTGGCTCAAGGACTTCCAGAAGGTGGCCGACCTCTGGAACGCCAAGAACCCCCAGGTCCAGGTGGACGTGGTGTGGATCCCCGGAGGCAACTCGGGCGGATACCAGAAGATGTACTCGGCGCTCGCCGCCGGGGCCGGCCCGGATCTGGCACAGATCGAATTGCGCTCCATCCCCGAGTTCATGCTGGTCAACGGCCTCGTGGACCTGAACCGCTACGGGGCTCAGGAGTTCGCTCCGCTCTACGACCCCACGCTATGGGGCCAGGTCAGCTTCACCGGCGGCGTGTACGGCATCCCCCAGGACTCCGGTCCCATGGCGACCTTCTACCAGCCGGCGCTCCTGGAAAAGGTGGGCGCAACCCCGCCGAAGACCTGGGACGAGTGGGCCGCCGTGGGCAAGGAACTGCGGCGCGCGGGCAGCTACATCGACTGCTTCGCGATCAGCGACGCGAGCCCCTTCGCCGCCTTCGCGGGTCAGGCCGGCGCCGCCTGGTTCCGGCCCGAGGAGGACGGCTGGGTCATCAACATGACGGACGACGCCACCCTGAACGTCGCGCGCTTCTTCGACAAGGCGATCGACGACGGCCTGGTCCAGACCGGCTTCGCCCACTACAGCCCGGCCTGGTTCGCCGCGGCCGCCAAGGGCGGCATCGCCTCCATCACGTCGGGCAGCTGGGGCGACGCCCTGGTGGAAGGTGTCAGCGGCGGCAAGGGCAAGTGGAAGGCCGCCCCCATGCCGGTCTGGGGCAAGACCGGATTCGGATCCAGCTACCTCGGCGGCTCCACCACGGCCATCCTGGCCGGCAGCAAGCACCCCCGTGAAGCCCTCGAATTCGCCGTCTGGCTGACGACCTCACACGAAGGCATCGACGCCATGATCAAGCACAGCGGCATCGGCTGGTCGCCCGCGAAGGACTTCGTCGGCACCGCCCGACAGCAGCCCTCGGAGTTCTTCAGCGGGCAGAACTACTTCAAGGACGTGCTGATCCCGGCGAGCCGCGAACAGAACCCGAAGTGGTCCTGGTGGCCGGTCACGCAGCAGACCTTCAACATCCTCAGCGACGGCTTCCGGAAGAAGGCGAGCGGCACCTCCCTGGTGGACGCCGTGGCCTCCGCCGAGAAGGACGTCATGACCGTCTTCAGGAACAAGGGCCTGACCATCAGGAGGGAACAGGCATGAGCAGCACACCAGCCGCAGCATCCCAGGCTCCGGCCCAGGACGGACAGGCGCACGACGGCGACGCGGCCACCGCGAACCGGCCCACCCGGGGCGGCCGCTCCCGGGCCGCGGCCCGCGCCCCCTGGATCCTCCTGGCGCCCTTCCTGGCCCTCTTCACCCTGACCTTCGTCCTGCCCATCCTCGTGGCCCTCGTCTCCAGCTTCACCAAGGTCACGCGCAGCGGGCTCTTCGGGGAGAAAGGCGTGACCAGCGGATTCGCCGGCTTCGACAACTACGCCCAGGCCCTCGGCGACGCCAACTTCATCGCGTCGATCGGGCGCGTGCTGCTGTTCGGCGTCGTGCAGGTGCCCGTCATGATCGTCCTCTGCACCGTTCTGGCCCTCCTGCTCGAGTCGGCCTCGGCCCGGTGGCCCGGCTTCTTCCGCGCCGCCTACTTCATGCCGTACGGCGTGCCCGGCGTGATCGCCACGATCCTGTGGTCCTTCCTTTACGTGCCCGGCCTGAGCCCGTTCATCGACATCGCCGGGAGCCTGGGCATCACGCTGGACTTCCTGGGGCCCGATCACGTGCTGTGGTCCATCGCGAACATCGTGACCTGGAGCTACACGGGCTACAACATGCTCATCATCGTGGCGCAGCTCAAGGCCATCCCGGCCGAGCTCTATGAGGCGGCCCGTGTGGACGGCGCCTCGCCCTGGCGGATCGCCCGGAGCATCCAGCTGCCGCTCATCACCCCGGCGCTGGTCCTCACCACGGTGTTCTCCATCATCGGAACCCTGCAGCTCTTCGCCGAGGCGCAGGTGCTGAAGACCTCGGCCCCGGCCATCGACAGCCAGTACACGCCGAACCTCTCGGCGTACTCGACGGCGTTCGCCTACAACGATTACAACGTCGCCGCCGCTCAGGCCGTCCTGATCGCGCTCGCGGCCTTCATCCTCTCCTTCGTCTTCCTCCGCCTCACGAACAGGAAGTCCTCATGACCAGCACCACGGCCCCTCCCGCCACCCGTCGCGCCGCCGAGGCGCCCCGCTCCGGCGCCGCACCGCGTACCGGCCGCAAGCGGTCCAGCACCATCATCGTCACGGCGATCCTCGTCGTCGTCGCGCTGTACTTCCTGGTGCCCGTGTACTGGGTCCTGGTGGCGTCGACCAAGACCACGCAGGACCTCTTCTCCACCAACGGCTTCCTGTTCTCCGGGCAGTTCGCCCTCTGGGACAACCTCGCGAGGGTGCTGAGCTACGACGACGGCGTCTTCCTCCGCTGGTTCCTGAACTCGGTCCTCTACGCCGGAGTGGGTGCGCTCCTGGCCACCTACCTCGCCGCCGCGGGCGGTTACGCCCTCGCCAAGTACGAGTTCCGTGGCCGCAACGCCGTGTTCGGCACGATCCTCGGCGGCGTCCTCGTCCCGGGCACCGCCACGGCACTGCCCATGTTCCTGCTCTTCAGCCAGCTGGGCCTCGCCAACACCTACTGGTCGGTGCTCATCCCGTCCCTGGTGTCCCCGTTCGGCCTGTTCCTCTGCCGCATCTACGCCCAGGCCACGGTGGACACGGCTCTGATCGAAGCGGCGCGCATCGACGGCGCGGGGGAGCTGAAGATCTTCCACACCATCGGCCTGCGGGTCCTCACGCCGGCCCTGGTCACGGTGTTCCTCTTCCAGCTGGTCGGCATCTGGAACAACTACTTCCTGCCGCTGGTCATGCTCTCCGACAGCAAGCTGTACCCGATCACGCTCGGCCTCAACAACTGGCTGTCCCAGGTGGACCGCCTGCCCGAGTTCTACGAACTCACCACGGGCGGCGTGCTGCTCTCCATCATCCCGCTGGCCATCGCCATGATCGTCCTGCAGCGCTTCTGGCGCGGGGGCCTGACCGAAGGAGCCGTCAAATGACCGCCGCCTACCTCACCAGCACCGCGCCCGGCGAGGGACGCCGCAGTCCGGCCCGCGCGCGGCTCGCCTCGGACGCGCCGGAGCTGAGCCTCGACGGCGACTGGGACTTCCGCCTTCTTCCGGCCGCGCCCGGCACCCCGGCGGGGGCACTGGCCCTGCCGGAGGGCGAGGACGCCGAGGACTTCGCGGCCCCCGGCTTCAGCACCGACGGCTGGGACACCCTGCCGGTCCCCTCCCACTGGGTCCTGCAGGGCGACGGGAAGTACGGCCGACCGATCTACACGAACGTCCAGTTCCCGTTCCCCTGCGAGCCGCCGTTCGTCCCGGACGCCAACCCCACCGGTGACCACCGCCGCGTCTTCACGCTGCCCGAGAGCTTCGACGGCGCCGAACGCCTCCTGCTCCGCTTCGACGGGGTGGAATCGCGGTACAAGGTGTGGCTCAACGGGACGGAGATCGGGGTGGGGTCGGGCAGCCGGCTGGCCCAGGAGTTCGACGTCACCGAGGCCGTGCGCCCGGGGGAGAACGTGCTCGCGGTCCGGGTGCACCAGTGGTCCGCCGCCAGCTATCTCGAGGACCAGGACCAGTGGTGGCTGCCGGGCATCTTCCGCTCGGTCACACTGCTGGCGCGACCCGTGGGCGGGCTCGACGACCTCTGGCTGCGCACCGCGTACGACGGCGACGCGTCCGGGACCGGGCAGGGCACGGTCGTGCCCGAGGTGAGTGCGGGGAAGGCCGCGTTCCCGGTCCGGTTCCGGATCGCGGAACTGGACGTCGACGTCGTCTGGGAGCGCCCCGGCGACGTGGCCCCGGTGGTGGTGGCCGGCGTCGAGCCGTGGAGTGCCGAGACGCCGCGGCTCTATGAGGCGACCATCGAGGCGCAGGGCGAGACCGTCACGCAGCGGATCGGCTTCCGTACGGTGCGGATCGAGGGCGACCGCTTCCTGGTCAACGGCCGGCGCGTGGTGTTCCACGGCGTCAACCGGCACGAGACGCATCCCGAGCGGGGGCGCGCCTTCAACGAGGACTTCGCCCGTGAGGACCTGCAGCTGATGAAGCGCTTCAACGTCAACGCGATCCGCACGAGCCACTACCCGCCGCATCCGCGCCTGCTGGATCTGGCCGATGAGCTGGGGTTCTGGGTGATCCTGGAATGCGATCTGGAGACGCACGGCTTCGAGCGGCACGGTTGGGACGGGAACCCCGGCGACGACCCCGTCTGGCGTGACGCCCTGCTCGACCGCATCGAACGGACCGTGGAGCGCGACAAGAACCACCCCAGTGTGGTCCTGTGGTCGCTGGGCAATGAATCCGGCACCGGAGCGAACCTGGCCGCCATGGCCGCCTGGGTGCACGCGCGGGATCCGGAACGGCCCGTGCACTACGAGGGCGACTACACCGGCGCGTACACCGATGTGTACTCCCGCATGTACTCCTCCATCCCGGAGACCGAGTCGATCGGGACGGACGGCGCCACCGATCTGCTGCTCGGGTGCAGTGCCGCGGAGTCGCTGCGACAGCGCCGCAAACCGTTCATCCTCTGCGAGTACATCCACGCCATGGGCAACGGCCCGGGCGCGATCGACCAGTACGAGGACCTCGTGGACCGGTACCCCCGGCTGCACGGAGGCTTCGTCTGGGAATGGCGTGACCACGGGCTGCTGACTCATGCCCCCGACGGCACGCCCTTCTACGCGTACGGCGGGGACTTCGCGGAGGAGATCCACGACGGGAACTTCGTCATGGACGGCATGGTCCTCGCCGACGGCACCCCCAGCCCGGGACTCCACGAGTACCGCCAGGTGGTCTCCCCGCTCCGGCTGACGCTGAGCGGGACGGCCGCGGCGCCCGTCGTCCGGGTGGAGAACCGCCGCCACAGCGCGCCGGCGTCGGACGTCAGGATCCGCTGGCGGCTGGAGCACGACGGCCGTCCGGTCCCCGCACACGACGGCGGCGGCGCCGTCGCCGGGTCCCTCGCCGTGGTGGGCGGCGACGCGGCGCGTGACGGGTCCGCGCCTCTGGCGGCCGGCGATGCGGCCACGTACGCCCTGCCCGCGGTGCCGGTGGCCCCCGAGGGTGAGACGTGGCTGACGGCCGAGGTCGTGCTCGCCGCGGACACCGCGTGGGCGGAGGAGGGCCACGTCCTCGCGTCCGCCCAGCTCGACCTGACCCCTGTACGGGAACGTCGCGCCGGGCCCCGTCCGGCGGGGCCTGCGTCCGCTGCCTCCTCCGGTGCCGTGTCCGGCGTCCCGCGCCGGCTGGAGCTGGGCCCCGCGGTGTTCGACGGCGGCCTGCTCACCTCGCTGGCCGGGCAGTCCGTGGAGGCTCCGCGGCTGGAGCTCTGGCGGGCGCCCACGGACAACGACCGCGGGCAGGGCTTCGGCTCCTACGACGCCGCCGACCCGCGTTCGCCGGGCGTCCGCGGCGTGCTCGGCACGGGTCAGCCCGCGCCGACGTGGGAGGAGGTCTGGCGGTCCGCCGGACTGGACCGGCTCCACCGCCGGATCGAATCCGTGGAGGCGACGGACCGTTCGCTCACGGTCCGCGCCCGGTACGCCGCCGCGGACACCGCCCGGTCCTTTCACCTCGACGAGCACTGGGAGCTGTCCGGGGACGAACTCTGGCTGCGGCTCGACCTCACCCCGAGCGGGAACCATGTCCGCGACCGTGCCTGGGACCTGCTGTTGCCGAGGATCGGCGTGCGGTTCGGCCTCCCGTCGGAGGTGGCCGGCGCGGAGTGGTTCGGCACCGGCCCCCGCGAGTCGTACCCGGACAGCCGTCACGCGGCCCTGGTCGGGCGGTACGCGGAGTCCGTGGAGGGGCTGGGGACGGTGTACTCGCGGCCCCAGGAGAACGGTCACCGGAGTGAGGTGCGGGAACTGGAGCTGCTGCTGGGCGGTGCTGGTGGCGCAGGTGGTGCCGGCAAGCCCTGGCTCCGAGTGGAGGCGGAGCGCGACGCCGCCGGGCGCCTGCCCGGTTTCACGCTCTCGCGGCACACGGCCCAAGAACTCTCCGGGGCCGCGCACCCGCACGAGCTCCCGGAATCCCGCCGCACCTGGCTCTACCTCGACGCCGCGCAGAACGGCCTCGGCTCGCGGGCCTGCGGTCCGGACGTGTGGCCCGAGCACGCCCTGCGCCCCGAAGCCCGGACGCTGCTGCTGAGGTTCACGGCGCTCTGAGCGTCGCGCCGCCCCGCGCCTCACCCCCCAACGCCGACGGCCGCCGTCGTGCCCCTCCTTCGAGAGTGCACGACGGCGGCCGTCGCGGTCAGCGGCTCAGCGCTGAGGAAGCTTGTTCCTTCGCTCATGGCTCCGCGACGCCGTCTGCTCCGGGCCTCCGACCCACCCGTGCCCCGGCACCCAGGTCACAGCTTCCGGTATCGGGTCGGAGGACAGCGCAGGATCCACCATCCGCCCGACGAGCGCCTCAGCGTTCACGGGATTCAGGTCGGTGCCGACGAGGTGCGCCAGGCGTTCGAACTCGCGTCGTCCAGCAGTTGTCGTCCATGGCCTGGGAATCAGGAAAGTGACGTTCTCGGGGGAGAGCTGACCGGTGGCCCTTCTGGCGTCCAGCGCTTTCTGGAGCTCTCTGGCGTTGAGTTGCTGAGTGCCCGCGATGACGACCAGGTCCACGAGGTCTTTCACTCGCGTGGAGGGACGGCCACCGAAGGTCGACATGACGCCGGAGACCTTGTCGGCGACATGATCGGCCAAGGGGTAGAGCCGGTAGGGGGACGTTCTGAGTTTCTTTCCCAGCGCCATGCGGTTGGCCGGTTGCACAACGTCCGGTTTTCCGATGGGCGCGGGAGTAAGAGCGACATCGACGGAGACTTCGCCCAGATTCCTGCCGGTCTCAGCGTCGCGGGCGACGAACACGGCCTTGCGCAGCCGGACGCCGGGTTGATTGCTGCCGCGGCCGGTCGCGATCGTGCGGACCAGTTCGAAGCGCAGATGGTCGCCGAAGTCGACGCGAACGCGTTGTTCCAGGTCGCGAATCGCGTCGTCGAGGTCCTGATCGGTTCCCAGATCCAGGTCCTTCGTGGCCCGGGTGTCAGGGATGCGCGCGAGCATGGCTCCTCCTCCCTTGAGCATCCAGCCATCCCCACCATCGGCGAAGACACGGGAGAGGAACCGGTCGAAACGAGCGAGCGTCAGCTGCTCGTGCACGCTTTTGGTGGTCGTGCCGTTCTTGAGATCCTGCTGGGCTTTGGCCTTCAGCGCCGCGGCCAGCGCTGTCCACGAGGCGTAGCCTTCGCTCACGCGACAGCTCCCAGCGGTTGCAGTCCGGCGTGTTCGTACAGCCACTCGGCGACTGCAACACCGTCACCGGCTGCGAACCCCCGGGCCGCAGCCAGTGGCGCCAGGGCCTCGGAAAGCCGGTGAGGGTGAACGAGCCGTCCAGCCTGGATCGCGTCCCTGACGACGTCAATCACGAGGCTCGACTCGACCCAGGTGGCCATGAGGTCCGCGATCATCCGTTCGACGGTCAGCACGGGCACCGAGGCGGCCCACGTCACCTCTTCGGGGTGCAGCTGCGCGTGGCGGATCCGCACATCTGATTGCCGCGTGGTCTTGCGGGATGCTGAGATCAGCTCGTGGTCACCGGGGTAGAAATCGCCGAGGCCGTGCAGGAGTGCGGCGTCGACACCGGCGACGACCAGGCCCTGCGCTCCATGCTCCGAAGCCGGGGCGTCGATCCCCTTCAGCGACAGCCATGTCGCCGTGATGTCCTCATGCTCGAGCTCGGGTGCCCCGACCATCCGGTAGACACCCCGACGCCCCACGGGAATCAGCACTCCCGCATCCGCCATCCGGGACACCTGGAACGGCGAAACCCCCGCTGCACTCGCCTGGGCGGCGGTGACCAGGCCCCCACGGACTTCCGCAAGGTGGCCGAGAAGAGTCACAGCCTCATATGTCATGCATCAATTATAGCGTTGAGCGCTATAAACGTATACACTCGCGCCGCCCCGCGCCTCACCCCCCAACGCCGACGGCCGCCGTCGTGCCCCTCCTTCGAGAGTGCACGACGGCCGCCGTCGCGGTCAGCGGCTAGCAGGCTCAGCCCGGCAGCGGTGCGCCGGTGAGCTTGATCTGGCGGTTCTGATCCTTGTAGAGCAGGTAACGGAACTGGCCGGGGCCGGAGGCGTAGCAGGCCTGCGGGCAGAACGCCCGGAGCCACATGTAGTCGCCCGCCTCGACCTCCACCCAGTCCTTGTTGAGCAGGTACATGGCCTTGCCCTCCAGGACGTAGAGGCCATGCTCCATGACGTGGGTCTCCGGGAAGGGGATCACGCCGCCGGGCTGGAAGGTGACGATGTTGACCTGCATGTCGTGCGCCAGGTCGTCCGACGGCACGAAGCGCTGGGTCTTCCAGACCCCGTCGGTGTCCGGCATGGCGACGCCCTCGACGTCCTTCTCGTTCGTGACGAAGGACGTGGCCTCGTAGCCTTCGAGACGGTCGTAGGCCTTGCGGATCCAGTGGAACGTGGCGATGTCACCCGTGGTGTTCTCCACACCCCACTCATCGCCGGCGGCCAGGTAGGCGTAGCCGCCCTCCTCCATCACGTGCTGCTCGCCCTTGAGGTTCAGCGTGAGCGTGCCCTTGACCACGAAGATGACACCCTCGACGCCGGACTCGAACTCGGCCTTCGGCGCGCCGCCGCCCGGCCCCACCTCGACGATGAGCTGGGAGAACGTGGTGGCGAAGCCCGAGATCGGACGGGCGATGATCCACGAACGGGTGTTCGTGAAGCCCGGCAGGAGGCTCGTCACGATATCCGTGAGAACGCCCTTGGGGATGACCGTGTACGCCTCGGTGACGATCGCACGCTCGGTGGTGAGATGGGACTGCGGCGGCAGGCCACCCGTGGGGTAGTAGAGATTTCCCATGAAGGACTCCTTCGTGAATCAGTGAGAAGTGGTGGCGAGCCGCGGGTGCGCGAGCACCGTCAGCTCCGGGAGTGCGACGCCGGTCAGGGCCAGGACCTCGTCCTCGCCGACCGCGCCGCACTGGACGCCGCGGAGGACGAAGTTGGCCAGCGCGCGGGCGGTGGCGGGCTCGTCCATGACGCCCGCGTCCGTCTGGGAGAAGTAGTTCTTCAGGCGCGTGGTGGCCGCGGCCAGACCCTCGCGGTAGAAGGCGTAGCTCGCCGCGAACCGGCTCGGCAGCTGGTGCGCGTGCAGATCCCAGCCCTGGTAGTAGCCGCGCTCCAGGGACCGGCGGACCAGGCGGCCGTGCAGCTTCCAGGCGTTCTCCACGTTCTCACCCACGGGGATGATGTTCGTGGAGCCGTCGGAGAGGCGGATGCCCGTCCCGGCGACGGCCAGCTGCATGATCTCCTTGGCCACATCGGCCACCGGATGTTCCATGGACTGGTACTCGGCGGCGATCTGCAGGCTGGCGGAGTAGTCGTAGGTGCCGTAGTGCAGCGAGCTGATGCGGCCCGGGACCACATGCGGCAGCTGCGCCACCGGATGCGTGCCCTCGTGGCCGAGGATCAGCTGCGGCGTCTCCACCTGCACCTCGAAGCGCAGGCGGCCGGCGGGCAGCCCGTGGATCTCCTCGAGGCGGGAGACGACGTGGTCCATGGCCGTGACCTGGTCCACGGTGGTCACCTTCGGCAGGGTCAGGACCAGGCCGTCAGGCAGGCCGCCCTGCTCCACCAGGGTGGAGACGAAGAGGTCCAGGGTGCGCAGGCCGCGGGCCCGGGTGGGGGCCTCGAAGCACTTGAAGCGGATGCCGATGAACGGGGGAGCCGTGCCGGCCTCCACCGCCTGGTGGACGGCCTTGGCCGCGGTCACGACGTCGGCGTCCTCGGCCTCGTCGCCCCGGTTGCCGTAGCCGTCCTCGAAGTCGAGACGGAGGTCCTCGATGGGTTCGTTGGCGAGCTTGGCCGCGACGCGCGGCGCGACGGCGGCGTTCAGCTCCTCGGACTGACCCAGCAGGGCGCCCAGGGCTTCGAGCCCGCCGTGCTGCGCGACGACGTCGTTCGCGGCCTGTCCCCACTCCGCGGCGAAGTCCGGCGTGAAGCGGTCCGCGGAGACGTAGACGGTGTGGATGGGCTGGCGGCTGCCGTCATCGCCCGGGTAGTTGCGGTCCAGGAGGGTGTCCGTGGCCGCGAGCCGGGTTTCGACGTCCGTCAGATCGGCAGCGGAGAGTGAGGTGCCCGCCATCAGTCGACCAGCTCGTAGGCCGGGGTGGTGAGGAAGTCGACGAAGTCCTCGCCCAGGCACAGCTCGGCGATCAGCTCGCTGGCGGGGGAGTAGAACTTCTCGAAGGCCTCTTCGCCCACCTCGCCGCGCAGCTTCTCGGTCTCCTCGGTGAGGATCTGCCGGACGAGCTCGCGGGTGACGGTGTTGCCGGTGTCGGCCAGCACGGAGCCGGCGTTGATCTGCTGCCACACCTGGGAGCGGGAGATCTCGGCGGTGGCGGCGTCCTCCATGAGGTTGTGGATGGCCACGGCGCCGTTGCCGGAGATCCAGACGGCGGTGTAGGCCACGGCCACGTAGAGGTTCAGGCGCAGGCCGGCCTCGGTGACCTCGCCCTTGGCGGAGGCGACGTCGAGCAGCTGCGCCGCGGTGACCTCGACCTCGGGGCGCTGCTTGTCCAGCTGGTTCGGCTTGTCGCCGAGGAAGGAGTCGAAGACCTCTTCGCAGATCGGGACCAGGTCCGGGTGCGCCACCCAGGAGCCGTCGAAGCCGTCGGTGGCCTCGCGGGTCTTGTCGTTGCGGACCTTGGCGAACGCGGCCTCGGTGACCTCGGGTTCGCGGCGGTTCGGGATGACGGCGGCCATGCCGCCCATGGCGAAGGCGCCGCGCTTGTGACAGGTCTTCACGAGCAGTTCCGTGTAGGCGCGCAGGAAGGGTGCGGTCATCTGCACGGAGGCGCGGTCCGGGAAGAGGAAGTCCTCGCCGGCGTCGCGGAAGTACTTGACGATGCTGAACATGTAGTCCCAGCGGCCGGCGTTCAGACCGGAGGCGTGGTCGCGCAGTTCGTAGAGGATCTCCTCCATCTCGAACGCGGCCGGGATGGTCTCGATCAGCATGGTGGCGCGGATGGTGCCGTACGGGATGCCGACGTACTCCTGGGCGAAGGTGAAGACGTCGTTCCAGAGGCGGGCTTCGAGGTGGCTCTCCATCTTGGGCAGGTAGTAGTACGGGCCGTGACCGTTCTCGATCAGCTGCTGGGCCACGTGGAAGAAGTGCAGACCGAAGTCCACGAGCGCGCCCACGGCGATCTGACCGTCCACCAGGACGTGCTTCTCGTCCATGTGCCAGCCACGCGGACGGGTCACGACGACGGCGAGCGGCGCGTCCGTGCGCAGACGGTACTCCTTGCCCTCCGGCGAGGTGTAGGAGAGGGTGCCGCGGGCGCCGTCGCGCAGGTTGAGGATCGCGTCGATGACGTTGTGCCACGTCGGGGTGCTGGCGTCCTCGAGGTCGGCGAGCCAGACCTTGGCGCCGGAGTTCAGGGCGTTGATGGCCATCTTGGCCGGCGAGGCCGGTCCGGTCATCTCGACGCGGCGGTCCTGCAGGGCCGCGGGGGCCTCGGCGACCTTCCAGTCGCCCGAGCGGACCTCGGCGGTCTCGGGAAGGAAGTCCAGGGTCCCGGTCTTGGCGACCTGCTCGCGCTTGGTGACGCGTGCGTCGATCAGCTCATTGCGGCGTGCCGCGAACTTCTCGTGCAGGGCCTCCACGAAAGCGAGGGCTTCCGGGGTGAGGATCTCCTCGGCGCGCTCCACCGGCTGGGGGTTGGTGACGGTGATGGTCATGTGCTGTCCTTACTTCTCCACGGTGCCGTCCGGCCCCGCGGGGCCGGACGGCGAGTGCTGGATTACCCAGCCGGTCAGAGGGCTGCCACTGCCTCAGCAGCGGCCGAATTGGCGTGGGCGGCAGCGGCGACGGCCGCGGCGACGTCCTTGGTCACCTGAAGATCGAAGATGCTCGGGATGATGTAGCTGGCGTTGAGTTCATCATCCGCCACGCGGTTGGCGATGGCCTCGGCGGCCGCGACGAGCATGTCCGGCGTGATGTCGCTGGCCCCGGCGTCCAGAAGACCGCGGAACAGGCCCGGGAAGGCCAGCACGTTGTTGATCTGGTTCGGGAAGTCGCTGCGCCCGGTGGCGACGACGGCGGCGTGCTTGGACGCGACGACCGGGTCCACCTCGGGGGTCGGGTTGGCCATGGCGAAGACGATCGCGTCGTCGGCCATCGAGGCCACGTGCTCCTCGGCGAGGATGTTCGGAGCGGAGACGCCGATGAAGACGTCGGCGCCCACGAGCGCGTCGTGGAGGCTGCCGGAGAAGCCTTCCTCGTTGGTGTTGGTGGCGATCCACGTGCGGTGGTGGTCGTCGTAGCTCTCACCCTTGTGGATGGCGCCGGAGCGGCCGGCGGCGATGATGTGCTGCGCGCCCTGGGCCTTGAGGAGCTGGATGATGGCGGATCCTGCGGCGCCGACGCCCGAAACCACGATCTTGACGTCCTCGATCTTCTTGCCCACCACGCGCAGGGCGTTGACGAGGGCGGCGAGGGTGACGATCGCGGTGCCGTGCTGGTCGTCGTGGAAGACCGGGATGTCGAGCTCGTCGCGCAGGCGGGCTTCGATCTCGAAGCAGCGGGGAGCGGCGATGTCCTCGAGGTTCACGCCGCCGAAGACGGGCGCCAGGAGCTTGACGGTGCGGATGATCTCCTCGGTGTCCTGGGTGTCCAGGCAGACCGGCCAGGCGTCGACGTTGGCGAACTGCTTGAACAGGGCGGCCTTGCCTTCCATGACGGGCAGGGCGGCGGCCGGGCCGATGTTCCCGAGGCCCAGGACGGCGGAGCCGTCGGTCACCACGGCGACCGTGTTGCGCTTGACCGTCAGGTTGCGGGCGGCGGAGGGATCCTCGGCGATCGCCATGCAGACGCGGGCGACGCCGGGCGTGTAGGCGCGGGACAGGTCGTCACGGTTGCGGAGCGGGACCTTCGGGACCACCTCGAGCTTGCCGCCGAGGTGCATGAGGAAGGTGCGGTCCGAGACGTGGAGGACCTTGACGCCGTCGAGGGCGTTCAGGGCGGCTTCGACGCGCTTGGCGTGCTCGTCATCCGTGGTGTTGCAGGTGACGTCGACGACGATGGTGTTGTGGTGCGATTCCGCCACGTCCAGTGCCGTGACGGCTGCGCCGGCGTTGCCGACGGCGGCGGCCAGTTCGCTGGTCGCGGTGAAGCTCGAAGGGGCCTCGACCCGCAGGGTGATGGAATTTCCGGGGCTGGGATTCGCCATTGAATTCTCCTCCAGTGTTGGGCCCGCGGAGCGTCAGCCTCCCGCGAGATGTTTTCGTATTATGGATATTATTCTCTACAAAGTGGAAAGACAAGAGCAATTGCTCTTGCTTCTGGACCGTTTCTAACTGTTGGATGGTAGGCAGACGGTCCACGGCTCTTTCCACTATGCGGATAAGATTTACCGGACGGTACCGCACCATACGCAACGAAGCGGGAAGGAGTTGAGATGGCGGAGAAGACCTCAGGCGGAGTTCAGTCCGTGGAACGCGTCTTTGAACTGCTGGAACTCATCACTGATGCGGGCGGAGACGTGACGCTCAGTGAGCTGTCCTCCTCCACGGATCTGCCACTGCCCACGATCCACCGGCTCCTGCGGACCCTCGTGTCGCTCGGCTACATCCGGCAGCTGCCCAACCGGCGCTACGCCCTCGGCCCGCGGCTCATCCGGCTCGGCGAGGCGGCCTCGATGCAGCTCGGCGCCGTCGCGCGCCCGCAGCTCAAGTTCCTCGTGGACCGTCTCGGCGAGACCGCGAACATGGCGGTGCTGGACACGGACATGATCATCTACGTCGCCCAGGTGCCGTCGCCGCACGCCATGCGCATGTTCACGGAAGTGGGCCGTCGCGCGCATATGCACGCGACCGGTGTGGGCAAGGCGATCCTCGCCCAGCTCGACGACGAGACGGTGCGCGGGATCGTGCAGCGCGCCGGGATGCCGACGCCGACCGTCAAGAGCCTGGGCTCCATCGAGGCCCTGCTGGACGACCTCGCCCTGATCCGCGAACGCGGCTACTCGATCGACGAGGAGGAGCAGGAGCTCGGCGTGCGGTGCTTCGCCATGGCCGTGCCGAACGCGCCGACCCCGTGCGCGATCTCGGTCTCGGGCCCGATCACCCGCGTGGACCAGGCGTTCTCCGAGCGGGCCGTCCCGATGCTGACGGAGGCCGCCCAGGCCCTGTCCCGGGAGTTCAACCGGGTCTGACCCCTCCCGTTTCCCCCCTACGCGAACCGCCATTAGGTGCCCGTATTCCTGCCGGATAGGGGCACCTAATGGCGGTTCGCGTGTGGGCTGTGGATAACCTCTGCGAGAAATCGCCCGGGTCGACAGAATGAGGCATGCCTCGTCGCCCCACACCGTTGCCTGCGCAGCTCGCCCAGGGGTCCTTCTCCGTCCACCATGCCGATGCTCTCGGCGTATCCCGCAAGAGGACGCGGGCCGGGGACCTGGTGCGGGTGTCCCGAGGAATCCGCATCCCCGCTCACCCCGCCTCCGGGCCGATCGCTGCTCTGCGGGCGTATTGCGAGCTCGATCCCCGGGCGACGCTGGTGGATTTCAGTGCCGCTCGTGTCTGGGAGTTTCCCCTGCCATGGCGCGTGCTGGGTGACTGGCGCATCAGAATCGCCCATCCCCGAGGGGTCAACCGCCCGCGACGCGCCAATGTCGTCGGGCGTGAGCTGACCTTCGCGCCGGGAGAGATCGTCGGTCACGAAGGGCTCCGGCTCACTTCGCCGGCCCGGACGTTCCTGGACCTCGCGGAGTACCTGGATGTTGAGGAACTCGTGCCGATCGCGGACCGGCTCATCTGCGCGCACCCCGACGAGCATCCGTACCACCGCTCAGCATGGGTGCCCCTATCCGAACTCCGGGCCGTGGTGCGGAGGCATCCTGGCAAGCGAGGGGTCCGGACGGCCCGTCTCGCGCTGGATCTCGCCAGGGTCGGGGCCGATTCCCCTCCGGAGAGCCGGCTCCGCCTCGCCATCCTCGATGCCGGCCTCCCCGAGCCGGAACTGAACTCGCCCATCCGGGATTCCACGGGCCGACCGGTGGCGTGGCCGGATCTGAGTTATCCCGCGTGGCGGCTGTCCATCCAGTACGACGGGGCCGTTCACGACGCGGTCGACCAGTACGCCCGCGACATCGAAAGGCAGCGGAGGACGCAGGCCGCAGGGTGGACGGAGGTGCGGCTCAAGAAGGGCGACCTCGACGGCGAGCGGCCCCGCGCCGTCGTCGTGATCCGGAATGCGCTGTGGACGGCCGGTTGGCGCCGCTGACGCACGCGAACCGCCACTAGGTGCCCGAATCCGAGGCGGATAAGGGCACCTAGTGGCGGTTCGCGTGAAGGAGGGGGAGCGCTAGTGGGCCCCGCCGGATTCGACCTTGACTTCCTTGCCGTCGCAGTCGATCAGCTTGCCGTTCTCGAAGCGGTCGCCTTCCCGCAGGCCGCGGAGGTCCTGCGGGGTGAGGACGCGGTCCGTGCCGGCCACGAACACCGAGGAGTTCTTGGAGTTGCCGGTCTTGAAGTAGTTGAACAGGAGGTTCAGCAGGATCGCCATGAGGGCGGCGGAGCTGATGCCGGAGTGGAAGATCGTCACGAACCAGTCCGGGAAGGCGTGGTAGATGTCCGGCTTGACCACCGGCAGCAGACCGAAGCCCAGCGAGGACGCCACGATGATGAGGTTCATGTTGCCCTTGTAGTCCACCGTGGACAGGGTGCGGATGCCGGAGGCGGCCACCGTGCCGAAGAGGACGATGCCCGCACCGCCGAGGACCGGCATGGGCACGGCGCCCACCACGCGGCCCATGACCGGGAGCAGGCCGAGGACGATCAGGATGACACCGCCGGCGCTGACCACGAAGCGGCTCTTGATGCCCGTGATGGCCACCAGACCCACGTTCTGGGCGAAGGCGCTCTGGGTGAAGGAGCCGAACACCGGGGAGACGGCGCTGGAGATCATGTCGGCACGGAGGCCGTCGGCCACGCGCTTGCGGTCCACCTTGGTGCCGACGATCTCACCGACGGCGATGATGTCCGCGCTGGTCTCGGTCAGCGTCACCAGGATCACGATGAACATAGAGATGATGGCGGCCACGTTGAACGTCGGCAGGCCGAAGGCGAACGGGGTCGGGAACGCGAAGATCGGTCCGTTGCCCACATTGGAGAAGTTGGCCTGGCCCGTGAACACGGCGATGATCGTGCCGATCACCATGGCCAGCAGGATCGAGAGGCGGGAGATGGTGGCGCTGCCGACCTTGGAGAGGACCAGGACGATCACGAAGGTGAGGCCCGCGAGCCCGACGTTGGCCATGCTGCCGTAGTTGTCGGCCTTGGCGTTGCCGCCCATGACCCAGTTGGCGGCCACCGGCATCAGCGTGAGGCCGATGGTGGTGATCACGGTGCCGGTCACCACCGGCGGGAAGAAGCGCAGGATCTGCGAGAAGAGCGGCGCGATCACGAGACCGATGATCGAGGCCACGATCACCGAGCCGAACACGGCCGGGAGGCCGCCGCCCTGGGAGACGATCGCGCCCATGGTGGCGACGCCCGCGAAGGACACGCCTTGCACCAGCGGGAGCTGCGAACCGAAGAACTTGATGCCGAGGGTCTGGAGGAGGGTCGCCGCGCCGCCCATGAAGAGACAGCTGGCGATCAGGACGCCGATCTCGTCGGGCTTGAGGCCCGCGGCCTGGCCGATGACGAGCGGCGGCGCGATGATCCCGCCGTACATGGTGAGGACGTGCTGGAATCCGTACGCGAAGGTGCTGCCGAGGGAGAGGCGCTCATCCTCCGGCCGGGTGGTGGGTTTGACGGTTGTTGCACTCATTTCAGACTTCCTGTCTGCCTAATGATTGATGGGGTGCCGCGGCGTTGCGGCGATCGGCCGGCATCGGTGGGGGCACCGGGGGCCTGGGAAGGTGGTGTGGCGGGGTTCCGGCGCCATTGCCGGAAGCGGTCACAAGATCAAGGGAACGACGACGCCGGGTCGCCGGGTGGGTGCGCTCCGGGAGGGGGTGTCACCCGGGCTGCGCTCGCGGCCGCCTCGGTGCAGAGCAGGCACGAGGGGCGCTGGTGGCGCGCAGCCCGGGCGAGTCAGGGGATCAGCAGAAGCCGACGATGCCGTCCCAGGCGTTGCCCGGGTCGGAGATGGTCTCGCGCTCGAAGTTGGCCTCGATCAGGCCGTACGGGCGGTCCGCGGCGTAGAAGACCTCGCCGGGGTTGTCGAGACCGAACGGGGACAGGTCCACCACGAAGTGGTGCTTGTTCGGGGTGGAGAACCGCAGCTCGTCGATCTCCGGGTGTGCCGCGAAGACCTTCTGCGCCATCTGGAACAGGGTCTGCTGCAGCGCGTAGGAGTACTCCTCGGAGAAGCCTTCCAGGAGGAGGGCCTTCACGGACTCGTAGGTGGCGTTGTAGTCGATGCCACCCTCGGCGACGGCGTCGTTGCGGTAGCGCCAGCGGGCCGAGACGTCGGTGGCCAGGATGCGGTCCGTGGTCTCCTGCAGGGTGGTGTACTTGTCCTTCGGGTAGCCCACGAAGCCGGACTGGGTGGACTTGAGGACCGTGAGGTCGTTCAGACCCGAGATGACGTAGAGGTCGTCGCCGTCCTTGGTGACGACGGCGTTGCGCACTTCCTGGCCCTTGCGGACGAAGGAGTGGTTGTGCTCCTCACCGCCGGCGAGGATGCGCTCCCAGGCGAACTGCTCGGCCTCCCAGCGGCCGCCCGTGACCCACTCGAACTCACCGGTGAAGTGGTTGGCCAGGCGGATGAGGAATTCCTCGGGGGAGCCGATGCCGTCACGGGCGAAGGCGAAGACGGTGTTCTTCTGGGTGTCGGTGGGGACCACGTGGGCGTTGTCGCCGTCGATGTGCGCCGCGGTGAAGTCGCCGCGGAGCTGCGAGGTGACGTTGAGATCCTCGATCTCGTGGCGGTCCGTGTCGCGGGTGATCTTGACGACGCGGTTCTCCGCCTTGCCGTACTGATTCTTGCCGAGGACGATGTTGTTGCTCATGGTCTTGTCCCAACTTTCCTGATGGATGCTCAGTCCACCGTTGTCGTGTCGTGCGCCATGCGGCGCCTGTTGGCGGATCCCGGCACAAAAAAATGAGCCGACATCCGTGGATGCCAGCTCATTACGACCCTGCCTGCTGCTCTCAGGTATTCGTGATCTGCGTCACGAATTGAGAATCATCCTAGACCCGGGTTTCCGGTGTTGTAAATCACATTTTCCGACTGATTCAAAAGTGGCGATTGTGACAGTGGCGGTCGATGACGTCCCCGAGGGGGGTCTTGACGCCCCCAGGACTGCTCCGTAGACTTTTCGCAGAACAGAAAAGTTCTTCCGCAATACGGAAGTAAGCGGAACATCAGCTACGGATCGTCCGCTCGGTGCGGACCCTGGGCGAAAGGTAAGGAGTAGATCATGCAGGATCGCAGCAGCACCACCCGGATTCACGAACTCGCGGCGCAGGCCCGCACTCAGGAGTTCTACCTGCCGCTCGGCGGCACCGATCCCGACTTCTGCCTGCCGGCCTATCGCCGGGCCCGCGAAGCGGAGGCTGCCAAGGGCCGCGCCGCCAACCGCTGGGTCAGGGGTCTGCCCTTCTTCCGCAAGCCCGCCTCCGGTTCCTGAGGCGCCGGTTCCTGACGCTCAGCTCTTATGAGCGCGACTCCAGTGAGCGCGACGGTGGCCCGGCCGCCGTCGCGCTGAATGAAGAGTCTGAACTCCGCCCCCGAACCCAGAGAGCCCCCGGTCGATGACGCCCGGGGGTTCTTCTGTTGTCGCCGTCAGGCGGAGATGATCCGTCGCGCGGCCGCGCTGTGCCGACGGATGAGGTCCTCCAGATCCAGGCCCGGGATCTCGCCGTCCACCACGCGCCACTGTCCGCCGACCATGACGCGGTCGGCCCGGTCCGCGCCGCAGAGCAGCAGGGCCGCGAGCGGATCGTGGCTGCCGGAGAAACGGAGTCCGTCGAGGCGGAAGAACACGAGGTCGGCCTGCTTGCCCACCTCGAGGGAACCCAGATCGGCCTCCCGTCCGAGCACCCGCGCCGATCCAAGCGTCGCCCAGCCGAGTGCGCGCTCCACCGGGATGTCCGCGCCGTAGCGCAGCCGCTGCAGATAGAGGGCCTGCCGGGCCTCCTGGATCATGTTCGACGCGTCGTTGCTCGCCGAACCGTCCACGCCGAGGCCCACGGGGGCTCCGGCGTCCTCCAGCTCGACCACGCGGGCGATGCCGGAGGCGAGGCGCATGTTCGACGTCGGGCAGTGCGCGACGCCGGTGCCCGCGGCTCCCAGCCGGGCCACCTCGGCGTCGTCGAAGTGGATGCCGTGGCCGAGCCAGCTCTGCGGCCCCAGCCAGCCGACGCTTTCGAGGTAGTCCACGGTGCGCAGACCGAACATCTCCCGGCAGAAGTCCTCCTCGTCGAGGGTCTCGGCGAGGTGGGTGTGCAGCCGGACTCCGCGGCGTGCGGCGAGGTCGGCGCTCTCCGTCATGATCTCCCGCGTGACCGAGAACGGCGAGCAGGGGGCGAGCGCGATGTGGAGGTCGGCGTCGCGGGCGGTGGAGTGATAGGTGTCGATCAGCCGCTCGGCGTCCGCCAGGATCGCGTCGCCGTCCTGGACCACGCTCTGCGGCGGGAGCCCGCCGTCCTTCTCGCCGAGCGTCATGGAGCCGCGGGTGAGGGTGGCGCGCATGCCGAGGCCGCGGACTGCGCCGGCTTCGATGTCGATGGCGTCGTCGAGGCCGGCGGGGAAGACGTAGTGGTGGTCCGCCGCCGTCGTGCAGCCGGAGAGGAGCAGCTCCGCCAGAGCGGCGGTGACGGCGAGCTCCAGACTTTCCGGGGTGAGCCGCGCCCAGACCGGATAGAGGTTCTTCAGCCAGGGGAACAGTTTGGCGTTCGCGGCCGGCCCCCAGGCGCGCGTGAGCGTCTGGTAGAAGTGGTGGTGCGTGTTGATCAGGCCCGGCGTGACGACGTGGGCCGAGGCGTCGAACGTCTCATCGACCGGCGTCGCGGGGCTCTGGCCCGAAGCGAGGATCTCGGCGATCACGCCGTCCTCGATGACGATGCCGCCGCCGGCATCCTGCTCCGTGGCGGTGAAGGCGGCGAGGGGGTTCTTGATCCAGATCCGGCTCATGGCTGGCGTCCTTCCGTGCGGGGAATGTGTGCCAGCTCAGTTATGGCCTGTCTGCTGATCCAGGTGTCCTCAGAGTAGGGCCGGGCCGGTTCGCGGTCAATCATGACCGTCTCGCTGAGAGCGCGGGACCGCCAAACCGGCGGCGTCTTCCCAGCTCAGCCACGGTGTTCCGCAAGGCGGAAATCAAATTTCAAAAAAGTGTGGCGCAGCTCACAGGTCCTCTGCTAGATTCGTTCCTGCCAAAGGCGGGCACCCCGAACACGGGACGCTATCTACCAGGCGTTACAACATATCCTTCACAGCACAACGTTGGATCCTGGTCGACGAAGCCCGCGCAGCTCTCAGTGGCTTTCGCGTGGCCGGATCCAGCCTTCGCAAGGGAGTCTCTGAGATGAGCACCACCGCCACCAAGGAATTGGCCGCCGCAGTCCAGCTGGCCACAGACAACGTCCTCAACAACGGAGGCCCGTTCGGCGCCCTGATCGTCACCTCCGACGGTCACCGCTTCGACGGCGTCAACCGCGTCACCGCCACCAACGATCCCACGGCCCACGCCGAGGTCACCGCCATCCGCACCGCCTGTGCGGCGCTCGGCACCTTCGACCTCAGCGGCGCCACCCTCTACACGAGCTGCGAGCCGTGCCCCATGTGCCTCGCCTCCGCCCTCTGGGCCCGCGTCTCCCGCGTGGTCTTCGCGGCGGACCGCCATGACGCGGCCTCCGCGGGCTTCGACGACGCCGTCTTCTACGACTACTTCGACAAGCCGGAGACCCGGGGCATCATGCCCGTGGTCCGGGCCGAGCTGGACCCCGAAGGCCCCCAGCGCATGGACCCCTTCACCACCTGGAACACGCTCGACTCCCGGATCGATTACTGAGGGAGGCGTCCCCGATGTCCATCACCTCAACCCAGTCCGGTACTCAAGGCGGGAATTCAGGGAACACCAGCGCACGGGGCAGGAAAGCCGGACCCTTCGGCGGGCCCGCCCAGACCGGCGGAGCCCCGGGCGGCACGAGCCCCCTGGACCGCTTCTTCGAAATCACCCGGCGCGGCTCCACGGTGGCCCGTGAGATCCGCGGCGGCGTGGTCACCTTCTTCACCATGGCCTACATCGTGGTGCTCAACCCGCTCATCCTGGGCGGCTTCTCGGCGGACCGCGCCCCGCGGGACGTCGCCGGCGGGTGGCTTCCCGCCCTCCAGGTCGGGGCCGTCACCGGCCTGACCGCCGGCGTCATGACCATCATCTTCGGTCTCGTGGCCCGGCTGCCGTTCGGCCTCGCCGCGGGTCTCGGCATCAACTCGTTCCTCGCCGTCTCGGTCATCCACGAGGTCACCTGGCCCGAAGCCATGGGTCTCGTGGTCATCAACGGCATCCTGATCGTCCTCTTCGGCATCACCGGCGCCCGGACGGCCATCTTCAAGGCCGTGCCCAAGGAACTGAAGGCGGCCATCACGGTCGGCATCGGTCTGTTCATCGCCTTCATCGGCTTCGTGGACTCCGGCTTCGTGACCCGCACTCCGGGCGGACCGCCGGTCCAGCTCGGCACCGATGGGTCCATCGCCACCATCCCCACGCTCGTGTTCATCATCGGGCTGCTCCTCATGAGCGTCCTCGTGGCGCGCAAGGTGCAGGGCGGTCTCCTGATCGGGATCGTCGTGGCGACCATCCTGGCGGTCGTGGCGGAGCAGGTCTTCCACATCGGCGCCGCCGGTCCCGACAACCCCGGTGGCTGGCACTTGAACACCCCGGTCATCTCGGGACAGCTGGTCTCCGTGCCGGACCTCTCCCTGGTCGGTCAGGTCGACTTCTTCGGAGCGTTCGGCCGCATCGGGGGCCTGGCCGCGACCATGCTCATCTTCACCCTGGTCTTCACCAACTTCTTCGACGCCATGGGGGCCATGACCGGCCTGGCGAAGAGCGCGGGGCTGTCCTACAAGGACGGCACGTTCCCGCGGCTGAAGAGCGCCTTCATCGTGGAAGGCTTCGGCGCGGTGGCGGGTGGCCTCAACAGTGGCTCCT
Organism: Arthrobacter sp. Y-9; assembly: GCF_029690065.1. Lineage (NCBI taxonomy): Bacteria > Bacillati > Actinomycetota > Actinomycetes > Micrococcales > Micrococcaceae > Arthrobacter > Arthrobacter sp. Y-9. The sequence continues at coordinate 3,129,866 of NZ_CP121463.1, read as the reverse complement.
CGAACACCGTCTACATCGACTCGGCCGCCGGCATCGGCGAAGGCGCCCGCACCGGCCTCGCGTCGATCGTCACGGGCTTGCTGTTCATCGGCTCGATGTTCCTGACCCCGCTGACGTCCGTGGTCCCGCTCGAAGTGGCGGCCGGGGCACTCGTGGTGGTGGGCGCGCTCATGATGTCCCAGATCCGCGAGATCCGGATGGACAAGTTCTCCGTGGCCCTGCCCGCGTTCCTGACCATCGTGACCATGCCGCTCACCTACTCGATCGCGAACGGCATCGGCGCGGGCTTCATCTCCTGGACCGTGGTCGCCACAGCCTCCGGGAAGGCGCGCAAGGTCCACTGGCTCATGTGGGTGGTGACCGCGGGATTCCTGGTCTACTTCGCCCGCGGCCCGATCAACACGCTGATGGGCGTCTGACGGGATCCGCCCCGCAGGGGGCATCCTGACAGGAACATCCGGCGCACCGGCGTCGGACGCCCCGCACGTGAGAAGGAATCTCGAGGAAAGGAGGAGCGCGGTGCTGGAACTCGGACGGCATTTCGACGGCTGGGCCCCCGCCCGCGACGGCGAGGACCTGGTGGTGGCCACCATCGTGGCCACGAGCGGTTCCACACCGCGCCCTGCGGGGACGTCCATGCTCGTCGCCGCGGGAGGGGGCATCCTCGGCAGTCTCTCCGGAGGCTGCGTCGAGGGCGCCGTGGTCGCCGCGGCGCAGGAGGTCCTGTCCGGCGGCGGGACCCGTCGTGAACGCTTCGGCTACAGCGCCGAGGACGCGTTCGCGGTGGGGCTCACCTGCGGTGGCGAACTGGAGATCCATCTGAGCCGGCTCAGCGAGCCCGAGCGGATGGCTCTCGCCTCCGCGCCGGTGGCCCTGCTGCGCCGCCTCGACGACGACGGCGCGCCCGCAGTGCCGCTGGCCGCGCCGTCGTCGGGGGCCGGCATCGCCCGGGAGGCCTGGGTGGGCCTGCTCGGTCTGGAGGGCGCACCCGAGCCGATCCAGGAGGAACTCCTGGCCCGGGCACGCACCCAGGTGGAGCCGCTGCTCCGGCAGGGCCGCTCCGGGCTCGTCCGGGTGGCGCCGCCCGAAGGCTGCCACGACGGTGAGGCCGGCACGCGCCCGCTGGAGCTGTTCGTGGAAAGCCGGCTCCCCGCGCCGCGGGCCGTCGTGGTCGGGGCGAACGACTTCTCCGAGGCTCTTCTCCCCGTTCTGAAACTCCTGGGCTTCCACGTCACCCTGTGCGACGCCCGGGCCGGGTTCGCGGCTCAGACGCGGTTCGCCCCGGCCGACGCCGTGGAGCGCACCTGGCCGCACCGTTACCTGGAACGCCAGGCCGGGGAGGGGCTGCTGGACGAACGCAGTGTGCTGTTCGTCCTCTCCCACGATCCCAAGTTCGACGTCCCCCTGCTGCTCACCGCGCTGCGCCTCGACCTGGCCTATGTCGGGGCCCTCGGGTCGCGGCGCAGCGACCGGCAGCGCCGCGCGTCCCTCGTGGAGCAGGGGCTGGAACCGGGTCTCCTGGACCGGCTGCATTCACCCATCGGACTGGACCTCGGCGCCGTCACCCCGGCGGAGGTCGCGGTGTCGATCGCCGCGGAGCTGGTGGGAGTCCTGCACGGCGCGCCCGGGACCGCAGGTTCTCTCTCGCGGGGGAGCGGACCCCTGCATCACTGACCACATCACAGACCAGCTCACCAGGCCGTGCCCTCACGGCCGGCACATCGGAAAGACCCTGCCGCCGGCGGCGGGACGGCGCGACGAAGCACCGTCCCGAGGCCGGGGCATCGCAGTAAGGAGGACGACATGGACATGAACACCATCGAGCAGGTGGTGCCCACAGCCGACCCGGCGCAGTGGCGTGACGGGGATGCGTGGCTGGCCGGCGGGACGGTCCTGTACTCCTACGGGAGCAGCACCCTGAAGAGGCTGTTGAGTCTGCACGACGCCGGCTGGGAGCCGGTGACCGTGCACGAGGACGGGCTCGAACTCGCCGCCACGTGCACGGTGGCCCGCGTGTACGCGCTGCCCGGCGAACTGGCCGGCCGTGCCGACTGGCCGGGCCTCACGCTGTTCCGTCCCGCCTGCGATTCCTTCGTGGCGTCCTTCAAGATCTGGAACATGTCCACCCTGGGCGGCAACCTCTGCACCTCGCTGCCCGCCGGTCCCATGATCTCCCTGACCGCGGGGCTCGACGGCGTCGCGCTGATCCTCTCCCCGGACGGGACGTCGCGGCGGGTGCCGGTCGCCGACTTCGTGACCGGCGACGCGCGGAACGTCCTGGCCCCCGGGGAACTGCTGCGGAGCGTCTTCCTGCCCGCGAAGGCCCTGCGCGCCCGGGTGGCGTTCCGGCGCCTCTCGCTCAGCAAGCTCGGCCGGTCCGGCGTGCTGCTGATCGGGCGCCTGGACGAGGATGGGACCTTCGTCCTGACGATCACGGCGTCCACGAAGCGGCCCGTTCAGCTGCGGTACTCGGACGAACGGGGGATCCCCGCGTTCCCGGACGCGGCCACGCTCACCCGTGACCTCAAGGCGGCAATCCCGGAGAGCCGCTGGCATGACGACATCCACGGACTCCCCGAATGGCGACGGGACATGACCCACCGGCTGGCCCGCGAGATCCTGGCCGAGCTGGGCGGTGCAGCGACCGGGGACGGTGGGAACGGCGTCGTCGTGTCCGGTGACTTCTGGCCCCCTGCGCCCCTCGCCGAAACAGTGGATTTCCCATCAGACAGTGATCTAAACACACTGTCTCAGCGGAAACCCACTGTTTCAGCGGAGGGGCGGGTCGCGGAAGGGGCGGGCGCCGTCGTCATCAACGGCGCCCCCGCCACGGCCGAGCCGCGCGCGGGGCAGTGCCTCCGGACCTTCCTGCGCGAACAGGGCAACACCGGCGTGAAGAAGGGCTGCGACGGCGGCGACTGCGGCGCCTGCACCGTGCACGTCGACGGCAAGCCCGTGCATTCGTGCCTCTACCCGGCCGCGCTCGCCGGAGGCCACGAGGTGACGACCATCGAGGGCCTCGCCGCCACCTGCTCGCATGGTCACGGCGACCACGACGCCGCCCCGGGTGAAGCCGGCGCCCTCCACCCGATGCAGCGCCAGTTCCTGGAGACGCAGGGCTTCCAGTGCGGCTTCTGCACGGCGGGCATGATCATGACCAGCGCCACCTTCTCCGAGGAGCAGAAGCAGGACCTGCCCCGGAATCTGAAGGGCAACCTCTGCCGCTGCACCGGCTACCGGGCCATCGAGGACGCGATCCGGGGCGACGCCGACGGCGAGAACCGCGGTCACAGCGGCGGCATGGGGGACAACGTCCCCGCCCCGGCCGGGCCGGGAGTCGTCACAGGCCAGGTCAAGTACACCCTGGACACGGATCCCGCGGACTTCCCGGGACTGCTGCACATGAAGCTCCTGCGCTCGCCGCACGCCCATGCCCGGATCGTCTCGATCGACGCGTCGGCCGCCCTGGCCGTGCCCGGCGTCGTGCGGGTCTTCACGCACGAGGACGTCCCGGACCTCCTCTACTCCACCGCGCAGCACGAACTGGTGGAGGACGACCCGGATGACATGCGCATGCTGGACACCGTGGTGCGGTTCGTCGGGCAGCGCGTGGCCGCCGTCGTCGCCGATTCCGTCCAGGCCGCCGAAGCGGGTGTCCGGGCTCTCGAGGTCGAGTACGAGGTGCTGCCCGCCGTGTTCACGCCGGAGGAGGCGATCCTCCCCGGGGCGCCGACGGTGCATGGGGAGAAGGACGGCGCCGTCGCCCGGATCTCCCGGCCGCAGGACAACGTCCTGGCCGAGCTCCACTCCGAGCTGGGGGACGTGGACGCCGCGTTCGCTACGGCGGACGTCGTCCACGAGCAGGAGTACCGCACCCATCGTGTCCAGCACGTGGCGCTGGAGACCCACTGCTCCATCGCCTGGGTGGAGGACGGCGTGCTCACGGTGCGCTCCTCCACGCAGGTGCCGTTCCTGGCGCAGCGCACCCTGGCCCGGATCTTCGACCGGCCGCGGGACAGCGTCCGGGTCCTGACAGGCCGTGTCGGCGGCGGTTTCGGCGGGAAGCAGGAGGTCATCACGGAGGACCTCGCCGCACTGGCCACCCTGGAACTCGGGGTGCCCGTGCAGCTCGAATTCACGCGGTCCGAGCAGTTCACGGCCACCACCACACGCCACCCGTTCCACATCCGGCTCAAGGCCGCGGCCCGCCGGGACGGCACGCTGACGGCGCTCCAGCTCAAGGTCCTGACGAACACCGGGGCGTACGGCAACCACGGCCCGGGCGTCATGTTCCACGGCTGCGGCGAGTCGGTGGCGGTCTACAACTGCGCCAACAAGCGGCTCGACGCGCAGGCCGTCTACACCCACACCCTGCCCTCCGGCGCCTTCCGCGGCTACGGTCTCAGCCAGATGATCTTCGCGGTCGAGTCCGCCATGGACGAGCTGGCGCACGGGATCGGCATGGACCCCTGGGAGTTCCGCCGGAAGAACATGGTCCGGAAGGGCGACCCCATGCTCTCCTCGCACAGCGAACCCGAGGAGGACGTGCTCTACGGCAGCTACGGTCTGGACCAGTGCGTGCAGCTCGCCGAGGACGCGCTGCGCCGCGGCGCCGAACGGGAAGCGTCGTTCGGCGCGGAACTCGGCGAAGAATGGCTCGTGGGGGAGGGGAGCGCGCTGTCCATGATCGACACGGTCCCGCCGCGCGGGCACTTCTCGCACAGCCGGGTCTCCCTCGGGGCCGGCGGCCGGTACTTCGTGGAGTTCGGGACGGCCGAATTCGGCAACGGCACCACCACCGTGCACACCCAGCTCGCGGCCGAAGCGCTCGGCACCAGCACCGACGCGGTCGACTACCGCCAGGCGGACACGGCGAACACCCGGCATGACACCGGGGCCTTCGGGTCCACGGGGACCGTGGTGGCGGGCAAGGCGACGCTCGCGGCGGCCACGGAGCTCGCTGGGCGGCTCCGCACGCTGGGCGCCGACCTGCTGGGCGTCCCGGTGGAGGACTGCGTCCTGGGGCCCGACGGCGTCGCCCACCCCGGCGGGACGGTGAGCCTCGAGCGGCTGCACGCCGCCGCCGTCGAGCGCGGGCTGTCCCTGGTGGCCGACGGCGAATGGGGCGGCACGCCACGTTCCGTCGCCTTCAATGTGCACGGCTTCCGGGTGGCGGTCAGCCGCGTGACGGGCGAGATCCGCATCCTCCAGAGCGTTCAGGCCGCCGACGCCGGCAAGGTCGTCAATCCGCGCCAGTGCCGGGGTCAGGTGGAGGGCGGGATCGCGCAGGCACTGGGTGCGGCGCTGTACGAGGCGGTGCGGATCGACGACTCCGGTCGCGTCTACACCGACATCCTGCGGCAGTACCACATCCCGACCTTCGCGGACACCCCACGGAGCGAGGTGTACTTCGCCGAGACCGAGGATTCCACGGGCCCGCTGGGCGCCAAGTCCATGAGCGAGAGCCCGTTCAACCCGGTGGCTCCGGCCCTGGCCAACGCGATCCGGCAGGCGACGGGAGTCCGGTTCAGCACGCTCCCGCTGACCCAGGACGCCGTGTACCTGGGGCTCAAGGAGGCGGGTCTGACGCTGGTGTAAGTCTGACGCTGGTGTAGACGGCGCCGTGTGAGTGGCGCGTGTGGGCCCGGGACCTCAGGTCCCGGGCCCACTGTGCTTTCACGGCTCGGCGCTTTCACGGCTCGGCTGTCAGGTCCCGGCGGTCAGCGTTCCAGCAACGGCAGGTCCGCCGGGGTGTCCACGTCCCGTCCGTCGCCCCAGGCCTGGCAGTCGACCAGGTCCACCAGCTCCGGATGCGCCCTGAGGAAGTCTCGCGCCCCGGCGTTGCCGTGGGCTGAGTCCGCGACGGCGGTCAGCAGCGAAGCGTCGAACAGCACGGGGTGCCCTCGTTTCAGGGCGCCCGACGCATCGGGGTACGCCGCGGCGGTCACCCGTCCCGGCCGGTGTGTGGCCAGCAGCGCGGCGACGGTTTCCGCGGTGAGCGCGGGCTGGTCCACCAGGGCGACGAGCGCGTGATGGCCTGGCGGCACGGCCGCGAGCCCGGTCTTCAGCGAGCCACCCATGCCGCGGGACCAGTCCTCGTTGACCACGACGGCGCAGTCCGTCAGCGCGGCCTCCTCGCGCACCCGCCCGGCCTCCGCTCCCAGCACCACGACGACGCCCTGGCAGCCGCCGTCGCGCAGCACGGCCGCGAGGTGATCCACCAGGGGAGTGCCGTGGCGGCGCAGCAGCGCCTTGGGCCCGAGGCCCAGACGGGTCCCGGCGCCCGCGGCGAGGAGTACGGCCGTGGCCGCTGTGCTCGGGGTCATGCTGACACCCTAAGTCCTTCCCGCGAGACGCCGAAAGGTGCCCGTATTCCTTGTGGATACGGGCACCTTCTGGCGTCTCGGCGCGTCGGTCGCGTCAGGAGGATCAGGCGTCGCCGCCCGCGCCTCCCGTGGTTCCGGCGGTCACGTCGAGGAGGCTGTACTTCTCGATCGCCTGGGCCGGGGCCTGCGGGTCGACCTTGCCCTGGCGGGCGAGCATCTGCAGGGTCTTGACCACCACGGAGTGGGTGTCGTTCTTGAAGAAGCGGCGCGCGGCCTGGCGGGTGTCGGAGAAGCCGAAGCCGTCCGCGCCGAGCACGCCGTACTCGTTCGGGATGAACTGGCGGATCTGGTCCGGCACGGCCTTCATGTAGTCGGACACGGCGACCACGGGACCCTCTGCGCCCTCGAGCTGCCGGGTCACGAACGGCACCCGCTGCTCCTCGCCCGGGTTCAGGAAACCGTGCTCCTCCGCGGCCAGGCCGTCGCGGCGCAGTTCGTTCCAGCTCGTGACGCTCCAGACGTCGGCCGCCACGCCCCAGTGCTCGGCGAGGATCCGCTGGGCGTCCAGGGCCCACGGGACGGAGACGCCCGAGGCGAGGATCTGGGCGCGCGGCTTGCCGTCCGCGTCCTCCGCGGTGGAGAGCTTGTAGATGCCCTTGAGGACGCCCTCGACGTCGAGGTTCTCCGGCTCGGCCGGCTGGGTGATGGGCTCGTTGTACACCGTGAGGTAGTACATGAGATTGCGGTCCTCGGAGTCCGGGCCGTACATGCGCTCCAGGCCGTCGTGGAAGATGTGCGCGATCTCGTAGCCGTACGCCGGGTCATACGTCACGACGGCGGGGTTCGTGCTCGCGAGCAGCGGCGAGTGGCCGTCGGCGTGCTGGAGCCCCTCGCCGGTGAGCGTGGTGCGGCCGGCGGTGGCGCCGATGATGAAGCCGCGCGTCATCTGGTCCGCTGCGGCCCAGAAGGAGTCGCCGGTGCGCTGGAAACCGAACATCGAGTAGAAGACGTAGATCGGCACCAGGGGCTGGCCGTGCGTGGCATAGGCGGTCCCTGCGGCGGTGAACGCGGCGACTGCGCCGGCCTCGTTGATCCCGGGGTGGATCAGCTGGCCGAGCGGGGACTCCTTGTAGGCGAGCACCAGTTCGCGGTCCACGGACAGGTAGTTCTGGCCCTTGGGGTTGTAGATCTTGGCCGTCGGGAAGAAGGCGTCCATGCCAAAGGTGCGGGACTCGTCCGGGACCACAGGGACCAAGCGCTTGCCGAAGTCCTTGTCCCGGAGGAGATCCTTGAGCATGCGGACAAAGGCCATGGTGGTGGCGGCCTTCTGCTTGCCGGATCCATTCTTGGCGACCTCGTAGGACTTCGCGTCCGGGAGCGTCACCGGCACGTGGTCCGGACGGCGTTCGGGGACGGAACCGCCCAGAGCCGCGCGGCGCTCCATCATGTACTGGATCTCGGGGGCGTCGGTGCCCGGGTGGTAGTACGGCGGGCGGTACAGGTCCTTCTCGAGGACCTCGTCGCTGATCGGGATGCGGAGCAGATCGCGGAAGGCCTTGAGGTCCTCCATCGTCAGCTTCTTCATCTGGTGGGTGGCGTTGCGGGCCTCGAAGTGCGCGCCCAGGCCGTAGCCCTTGACGGTCTTCGCGAGGATGACGGTCGGCTTGCCCTTGAACTCGGTGGCAGCCTTGTAGGCCGCGTAGACCTTGCGGTAGTCGTGGCCGCCGCGCTTGAGGTTCCAGATCTGGTCGTCGGTGAGATCGGAGACCAGTTCCTTCGTCTGCGCGCTGCGCCCGAAGAAGTGCTCGCGGATGAAGGCGCCGTTCTCCGCCTTGAACGTCTGGTAGTCACCGTCGACGGTGTCATTCATGATGTTCACCAGCGAACCGTCCCGGTCCTTCGCCAGCAGGTCGTCCCACTCGCGGCCCCAGACGACCTTGATGACGTTCCAGCCCGCGCCGCGGAAGAACGCCTCAAGTTCCTGCATGATCTTGCCATTGCCGCGCACCGGGCCGTCGAGGCGCTGGAGGTTGCAGTTGATGACGAAGTTGAGGTTGTCGAGCCCCTCGTTGGCCGCGAGCTGGAGGAGCCCGCGGCTCTCCGGCTCGTCCATCTCACCGTCGCCCAGGAAGGCCCAGACCTGCTGGTCGCTCGTGTCCTTGAGGCCGCGGTCCTGGAGATAGCGGTTCGCCTGCGCCTGGTAGATGGCGTTCATGGGGCCGATGCCCATGGAGACCGTGGGGAACTCCCAGAAGTGGGGCATCAGGCGGGGGTGCGGATACGAGGAGAGCGCGTGGCCCTCCTTGGACTTCTCCTGCCGGAATCCGTCCAGATCCTCCTCCGAGAGGCGGCCTTCCATGAACGCCCGGGCGTACATGCCGGGGGAGGCATGTCCCTGGAAGAACACCTGATCGCCGCCGCCCGGGTGGTCCTTGCCGCGGAAGAAGTGGTTGAAGCCGACCTCGTACAGGGTCGCCGCGCCGGCGTAGGTGGAGATGTGGCCGCCGACGCCGATGTCGGCCCGCTGCGCGCGGTGCACCATGATTGCGGCGTTCCACCGCATGGCGCGGCGGTAGGCGCGCTCGTACTCCTCGTTACCCGGGTACTCGGGTTCCTGGTCGGCCGGGATGGTGTTCACGTAGTCGGTGGTCGTGACCATGGGGACGCCCACGGACTGGGCCCCGGCCCGCTGCAGCAGGGAGCGCATGACGAACTGAGCGCGCTCCGTGCCCTGCTCACGCACCAGGGCGTCGAACGATTCAACCCATTCGCCGGTCTCCTCGGGATCCGAGTCCGGCAGGTTGTTCGTGAGCGTACTCAGGATGGAGGGCGTGATTTCTTCAGCAGCCACAGGGGACCTCTCTTCATCGAATGGTTGGGCTGGCGTCGCGATGGCAACGTCTTTCCGACATGCGAAAAAATAATTTTGTCTATCGAGATTATCGGGCGCTCCGCCCAACGTCAACGGAATCGTCCACCGTTCGGATTGCGACAGTGCGGGTCGCTTCGCCTGGTGTCAGCGCGACCAGAGGGGCGTCAGCCCCGCATTCGAGACCGGCCGGCAGGCCGGACCTCGCCGCCCCCCGGCCGCCCACCAGGGGCGACGCTCCGAGTGGCCGGACTGGTATGCCAAATGTGACTGCGGTCACCGCGGAACCATTGACCGCCTGTGATCCGGGCCATATTCTGTATTCCATACTTCAATAAATCAGTTCCGCATTATGGAAGCCGACCCAATGGGGAGTCAGCGACCGACGGGTGCGGAACCGTCAGCATCGAAACGGAGCACCCATGCAGACGAACCCCAGCGGCGTCGAGCCCACCACCCCGGTGGCGACCCAGGCAGGTCCGGAAACACCGGATCATCACCACCACCATCACCACGACTTCACGGGTGACCTTCCCCGGATGTCCGAGCTGACCGGCGTCGAACTCAGCCCGCAGCTGTACAACAAGGACCTCGCCCCCACCCGCAAGGCCGGACGCACCTGGACCGCGTACAGCATCTTCACCCTCTGGGCGAACGATGTGCACAGCCTCGGCAACTACGCCTTCGCGGTGGGCCTCTTCGCCCTGGGCATGGGCGCCTGGCAGATCCTGCTGGCGCTCGGCGTCGGCGCGGTCCTGCTGTTCCTCCTGCTGAACTTCTCGGGGTTCATGGGGCAGAAGACCGGTGTCCCGTTCCCGGTGATGAGCCGCATCAGCTTCGGCATCCGCGGCGCGCAGATCGCCAGCGTGGTGCGCGGCGCCGTCGCGGTCGCCTGGTTCGGCATCCAGACCTATCTCGCCTCGGTGATCTTCCGGATCATGATCATCAAGCTGATCCCGGGGCTGGCGCCCCTGGACCGGAATGACATCCTCGGCCTGTCCACGCTCGGCTGGATCGCCTTCGTCATCCTCTGGATCATCCAGCTCGTGATCGTCAGCTTCGGCATGGAGATGATCCGCAAGTACGAGGCGTTCGCCGGACCGATCATCCTCGTGACCATGGCCGCCCTGGCCATCTGGGTCTTCGTCCAGGCCGGTGGCACGATCGAGATCAACGGCATCAAGCACATGGACGCCGGCGAGACCTGGCGGAACATCTTCGCCGGTGGCGCCCTGTGGGTCTCCATCTACGGAACCTTCGTCCTGAACTTCTGCGACTTCACCCGCAACGCCGTGGGCAAGAGTTCGATCGTCAAGGGCAACTTCTGGGGCATCCCGATCAACATGCTCCTCTTCGGCGGCATCGTGGTGGTCCTGGCCGGCGGTCAGTTCAAGATCAACGGAACCCTCATCACCTCGCCGTCCGACGTGGTGCAGCTGATCCCCAACACCCTCCTGCTGGTGCTGGCCTGCCTCGCCCTCCTGGTCCTCACCGTGGCCGTCAACCTCATGGCCAACTTCGTGGCCCCGGTCTACGCGCTGACCAATCTGTTCCCCAAGCACCTCGACTTCCGCCGGGCCGCCTGGGTCAGTGGCACCATCGGCCTGATCATCCTGCCGTGGAACCTCTACAACAACCCGTTCGTCATCGTGTACTTCCTCGGCGGCCTCGGCGCCCTCCTCGGCCCGCTGTTCGGCGTGGTCATGGCGGACTACTGGCTGGTCCGTCGCGGCAAGGTGGAAGTGGTCAAGCTGTACACCGAGGATGAGCAGGGCCCGTACTTCTACAAGCGCGGGTTCAACCCCAAGGCCATCACGGCCCTCCTGGTGGCCGCCGCCGTGGCGGTGCTGATCGCCTTCGTCCCGGCGCTGGATCACCTGGCGGCGTTCGCCTGGTTCTTCGGAGCAGGCATCGGCGCTCTGGTCTACTACCTCATCGCGGACCGCGGCGCCCGCTACCTCGACTCGGACGGCGAAGTGATCGCCGTGGCGAGCACGCACTAGCCCGCCGGCTCCCACTCACCGACAGAGCCGCAGACACCGATAACAGACGACGGCGGGGCGCGCCATCCGCGTCCCGCCGCATCCTGGGGAGAGACCTATGAAAATCCTGGTTGCCAACGTCAACACCACGCAGACCATGACGGACTCCATCGCGGCGCAGGCCCGCGCCGTCGCCGCCCCCGACACCGAGATCGTGGGCATCACGCCGAGGTTCGGCGCAGATTCCTGCGAGGGGAACTTCGAAAGCTACCTCGCCGCGATCGCGGTCATGGACTCGGTCGTGAACTACGACGGCGGGTTCGACGCCGTCGTGCAGGCCGGCTACGGCGAGCACGGCCGGGAGGGCCTGCAGGAACTGCTCGACGTCCCGGTGGTCGACATCACCGAGGCCGCCGCGAGCACCGCGATGTTCCTGGGCCACAAGTACTCCGTGGTCACCACGCTGGACCGGGCCGTGCCGCTCATCGAGGACCGGCTCAAGCTGGCCGGCCTGGATGACCGCTGCGCCTCGGTCCGCGCGAGCGGCATGGCCGTGCTGGAACTCGAGGAACATCCGGACCGCGCCGTCGAGGCGATCGTCCGCCAGGCCGAGCTCGCCGTCACGGAGGACAAGGCCGAGGTGATCGTGCTCGGCTGCGGCGGCATGGCGAACCTCGACGAGCAGATCCGGGAGCGCTGCGGCGTTCCGGTGGTGGACGGTGTGGCCGCGGCCGTGCTGATCGCCGAATCGCTCGTGCGGCTGGGCCTGTCCACCTCGAAGGTCCGCACCTACGCGACGCCGCGGCCCAAGACCGTCATCGGCTGGCCCATCACGCAGGGTCCCGTACGGTAGTCCCGAGTACAGCCCGGTTCCAGCAGAGCAGGATCGATCATGAACACCACGGCATCATGAACAGCACAGACAGCGCAGCCCAGACGACCGGCGGAGTCCCCGCACGGATCGCGGTCGTCACGGGAGCGGGGTCCGGCATCGGCCGCGCGGTCGCGCGCCTCTTCCTGGCCGAGGGCTGGGGCGTGGTGCTCGCCGGGCGGCGGGCCGCCGCGCTCGAGGAGACTGCGGCCGGCTCGCCCCAGGCGCTCGTGGCGCCCTGCGACGTGACCGTCCCCGACGACGTCGCGCGCCTCTTCGCCGCGGCCCGCGAGCGTTTCGGACGGGTGGACGTCCTGTTCAACAACGCCGGGATCTTCGGCCCCAGCGGGGCGGTGGACGCTGTGGACGCCGCGGGTTTCGAGGAGACCCTGCGGATCAACGTCACCGGATCGTTCCTCTGCGCCGCCGAGGCGGTGCGCGTGATGAAGGAACAGGAGCCACAGGGCGGCCGCATCATCAACAACGGCTCGATTTCGGCCCATTCTCCCCGTCCCCTCTCCGTGGCCTACACCGTGAGCAAGCACGCCATCAGCGGTCTGACGAAGAGCATCGAGCTGGACGGCCGGCCGTTCGGCATCACCTGCGGACAGATCGACATCGGCAACACCCGCACAGAGATCATGGACGTGATCGGCGTGGGGGACGGAGCGCTGCAGGCGGACGGTTCGCGCAAGGTGGAGCCCATGTTCCCGGTCGAGGACGCGGCCCGCGCGGTGCTCCTCATGGCGTCGATGCCGCCGAGTGCTTCGGTGGGCAGCCTGCTGGTGACGGCGGCCGGAATGCCCTTCGTCGGGCGGGGTTAGAAGGTCCCTCGCGGTGGGCCTGAAATTATGAGCCATTCCGAATAAAGCGGATATTACTGTTTTCACATGATGGAAACAAATTATTCCCTTGTGGAATCGATGTGATCTTCGTTACCTTGGGGTTCACCCGGAAGCCGGGCGCAATCCCAAGAGAATGGTTCAGGACATGAAGATCCCCACCGAAGCGGAGCTGAAGGCGAGTTCGGCCCCGCGGACGAAGACGCCGCAGCGCCGGCCGCTCTTCCTCCAGATTCTGATCGCCGTCGTCGCAGGTCTCACGATCGGGCGATTCAGCCCGAGCGTCCCGGTGGGGGGACGCCATGTCTGACATCCAGAGGGCCGATGATCAGAACTCGGCCACCACGCCGCTTCCGGCGAACATCGCTCGGGCGGGCAGGAGGGGCATGGTCCGCTGGTCGATCGGCATCCTGCTCTTCTTCGCGGTCCTGATCAACTACATCGACCGCAGTTCGATGTCCGTGGCGGAGCACGAGATGCGGATGGAATTCGGCATGACCGAAGGCCAGATCGGTATCATCCTGGGCAGCTTCGGCTGGACCTACGCCATCATGCAGATCCCCATGGGCATGCTGCTGGACAAGATCGGGATCAAATGGGTCATGCGGGTCGCGACCACCCTGTGGGCGATCTCCTGCTTCCTGACCGCGGCGGTCAGCGGCATGGGCCTGCTCCTGGTCGCCCGACTGATCCTCGGCCTCGCGGAGGCCCCGATCTTCCCGGGCGCCATGAAGACCACCGGCTACTGGTTCCCGCGGTCCGAGCGCGGCATGGCGACCGTGATCTTCGACAGCGGCCAGCGCCTGTCCAATGTGATCGGCTTCCCGATCGTCGGCGCCGCCGTGGCCATGTTCGGCTGGCGTGGCGCGTTCATCACCATCGGTGTCCTCAGCCTCATCTACACGGCCGTCTTCTTCATCCGTTACCGGGACCCGAAGGAGATGAACCGCAAGGGCAAGCTGAGCGACGCCGAACTGGAGCACATCGTCTCCGGTGGCGCTCAGGATGAGGACGCCCCCAAGCCCAACCCCCTCAACAACCTCGGCTACATCCTGCGCCAGCGCAAGGTGTGGGGCATGTCGCTCGGTCTCGGCTGCGCCGGCTATGTGCAATGGATGCTGCTCACCTGGCTCCCGGGTTTCCTGCAGTCGCAGATGCACATGGACGTCGCCAAGTCCGGCCTCGTCACCGCGGTTCCGTGGCTGTTCGCCGTGATCGTCCAGTACGCCCTGCCGGGCTGGTGGCTCGACCGCCTCATCAAGAACGGGAAGTCCAGCACCACCGTCCGCCGCGTCTTCATCATCGGCGGCATGCTGCTGGCCATCACGATCGCGGGCACCGCGTTCACCACGGACCTTTTCTGGTCGCTCGTGTGGATCACCCTCGGGACCACGGGAATCACGATCGCCTTCAGCGTGACGAACTCGCTGCCGGCCCTGATCGCCCCGGAAGGCGCCGTGGGCGCCACGGGCGCCGTCATGAACACCGTGAACAACATCATCGGCACGACGGCGCCGATCGTCACCGGCTTCATCGTCCAGTTCACGGGCAGCTTCGCGATGGCGTTCGTCGTGGCCGGCGTCATGCTGGTCATCGGCATCATCTTCTACACGGTGGTCCTCGGACGGATCGAGCCCATCCCGCCGAACCCGGCGACTCTCACGGAGCAGGCTGCCTGAGGCCCTTCGCTCGCAGAACGCCCCAGGGGCGCGGTGTGAACCGCGCCCCTGGGGCGTTCCGGTGTGTGGGCTGTCAGTCCCGCGACTGAGGCGAGTCGGGCCGGCTTAACGCGAATCGGACCGGCTCAGAGCAGTGTCCCTCAGAGCGCGCAGCCGGCTCCCGGCACGGCGGCGGAGCAGTCCTGGGGGTGTTCCGTGCACCAGGGAGTGGCGCCCGGCAGCCGGTAGCGGTGGGCGGCGACCCAGCCGTATACGGCCTCCTGGAGGCGTCCGATGCCGGGGATCCGGTAGAAGGTGGCGAAGAAGCGGCCTCCCACGGCGGTGTCGAGGATCGCGGCGATGGCGCGGGCGCCAGCGTGGCGACCGCCGTCGTCGGTCAGGGCCCAGACGGCGGACCGGGCCTCCTCGTGGCTCAGGCGGAAGGCGTCCAGCGTGAGAGGATCCTGGAACGGGTGGAAGGCGATCCGGTGGTGGCGGTCCAGCCGGCGCACCCAGCCCACGGCTCGGGTGCAGAACCCGCATTGCCCGTCGAACACCGCGTCCATGAGAACCCCCGTCGTCCTTGCGGCCCGCGGCTCCGGTGATCCGGGCGCGTGGCCTGCTCTCATCGTAACTCCGCTTGCGGAAGTGTGAGTCTGTGATTCCGCCCGCCCCTCGAAGTGATCAAAACCACACAATGATGATTTTTTGTGATCAATATCGCCTTCAATAGTGCGAGATCAATCACACTCTGCGTAGACTGAGGGCAACAGAATTCCTCTGGTCCCCGCCCGGCCCCGGCCGCGAGGACTGCAAGGGCCGGATCGGTCCCCAACCTTCAGGAGATGCAGTGTCGCTTATCCAGGACATCAGGAGCACGCCCCGTGCGGGGCTCCTGGCAGGCATTACCGCCGCCGCGGTCGGCATCATTTACGGCTACGACTCCTCCAACATCGGCGGCGCGCTGCTCTTCCTCAAGGACGAGTTCCGGCTCGACGACGCCGGCCTGGGCCTGGTGACCACCACGGTCGTCATCGGTGAGGTGGTGGGCGCCCTGCTCGGCGGCGTGCTCGCCAACAAGCTCGGGCGCAAGCTCTCCATGGTCCTGGTGGCCGCGGGTTACGCGGTCTTCGCCCTGCTCAGCGGCCTGACCCCGAACCTCGAGGTCCTCGTGGCGGCCCGTCTGTTCCTCGGCCTGACCGTCGGTGTCTCCATCGTGGTGGTCCCGGTGTTCGTGGCGGAAAGTTCGCCGGCGAAAATCCGCGGCGCCATGCTCGTGGCGTATCAGGTGGCCACGGTGTTCGGCATCATTCTCGGGTACCTCGTGGCCTGGGCACTGTCCGACGCCGGCGCCTGGCGCTGGATGCTCGGCCTCGCAGCCATCCCCTCCCTGCTCGTCTTCTTCCTCGTGATCCGCATCCCGGACACGTCCCGCTGGTACGTCATGAAGGGCCGGATCGCCGAGGCCCGCGCCACCCTCGCCAACATCGAACCCGACGCGGACATCGACCGCGAGATCGCCGACATGCAGGCCGCACTGAGCGAGGAGAAGGGCGGCGCCCTCAAGGAGATGCTCCGCAGGCCCTACCTCCGCGCCACCATCTTCGTGGTCGTCCTCGGCTTCTTCATCCAGATCACCGGCATCAACGCGATCGTCTACTACAGCCCCATCCTCTTCAAGTCCATGGGCTTCGAGGGCAACGCCGCCATCCTGGGCCTGCCCGCGCTCGTCCAGGCCGTCGCCCTGGTGGCCGTCTTCATCTCGCTCTCCCTCGTGGACCGCGTCGGACGCCGTCCGATCCTGCTCGGCGGCATCGCCATGATGATCGCGGCGAACGTCCTCCTGGTGGGCGTCTTCATCGCGGGCGGCAGCAGCTTCGGCGGCATCCTCACGGCCCTGGGCTTCATCGGGGTCCTGCTCTTCACGGTCGGGTTCACGTTCGGCTTCGGCGCCCTGGTGTGGGTCTACGCCGGCGAGAGCTTCCCGGCCCGACTCCGCTCCCTGGGCTCCTCGGTCATGCTCACGAGCGACCTCGTCGCCAACGTGATCGTCGGCTTCCTCTTCCTGCCGATGCTCAGCGGCCTCGGCGGCGTCGGGACGTTCCTGGTCTTCGGCCTCCTGGCGCTCGCGGCGTTCGGCTTCGTCTACAAGTTCGCCCCGGAGACCAAGGGCAAGAACCTCGAGGACATCCGCATCTTCTGGGAGAACGGCGGCCGCTGGGAAGCGAAGCGCTAGCCCTCGCCCCTCAGCCCGCACGACTGTCCGCACCACGACGGCGGCGCCCCCTCACGCCGAGGGGGCGCCGCCGTCGTCGTGTCCGGGGAGGGGAGCGGCTGAGCGCGCCTCGCCACTCACGCTCAGAGAGAGTCTGAGGACGCCGGAACCCTCGCCGTTCCGGCCGGGCGGACCTAGACTCGCAGTGTGGACACGAATCGCAGGGTGAACAGCAACGACGCCGCCCACCGGGCCGCCCCCGTCAACCGCGGACTGGCGCTGTTCCGTGCGTTCTTCGCGCTCCTGGGGCTGGCCGCCATCGTGACGCAACTGGTCGCCCTGCTGCTGCGCACGCCGCCCGGGAAGGTCAGCAACTTCTTCAGTTACTTCACCATCCAGTCGAATGTGATCGTGGTGGTGGTGCTGACGATCGCCGCCGTCGCCGCGTGGCGCGGGAGGGGCGCCCGCTCGCTGGACTATCTCCGGGGCGCCGCCACCGTCTACATCTCGATCACGGGCGTGGTCTACAGCCTCCTGCTGTCCGACATCGACGTCGACACGTCACTGCCTTGGGTCAACGTGGTGCTGCACTACACGATCCCGACCATCACGGTCATCGACTGGCTGGTCGATCTGCCGTCCCCGCGGATCGGCCTGCGCGCGGCGCTCATCTGGCTCGCCTACCCCGCGCTGTACCTGGCGTACAGCCTGGTCCGGGGCCCGCTCGTCGACTGGTACCCCTATCCCTTCCTCGATCCGCGCATCTCCGGGTACGGGCAGGTGGCGGTCATGAGCGTGGTGATCGCGGTGGCGGCCTTCGTGTTCGTGGCCGCCGCGGCGCTGTCCACGCGGCTGGCGGGCTCGCGGGTGCATCTGCACCAGCACCGGGAGCCGGACGCGCAGCCGGATGCCCAGCCGGGCGGGACCGTCGAAGCGTGAAGCCTGTCCTGGAGATGGCCATTCGCACCTAGGTTCGCGTCACCGGATAACGATCCGGGGACGCCCCTGCGCCCGTCACAGATACCGCGTGAAAAACGGGATCGGTGCCTGCGGCGCTTATCCCACCGTGGGACTGGAGGTCGATGTCGTAGTGCGACACGCCTTCGCGGACTCGAAGCCGCCTCTCGTGAGACGCGGCGCGCCGCACGATCTTCTGGCCGACCCGATGGACACCGAACGCCTCCTGCTTGTCACCGACGACCAGCAAAGCTGGTCCAGAAGTTCCTCCACCGCTAGACGACGTCTCCGTGGAGAGGGTAGCCCCTTCGACGAGGACGCAGCCGTTCTCAGCTTCGACTTGTGAGGCACCGTAGCAGTCGAGTGCTTCGATGATGTCGATGTCCCCGACGGCCTGGGCCTCGGGTGGCGCGTCGGGCGGCATGCCCGTTCACAGCTGACTCCGCACGCCGTGCCTCTACCGTCCGGTGGGCGGAAACCCCGCTGAGCGCTTCAAGCGCCCCGGCCGATCCACCCAGGGAATCACGCAGCAACCGCCCGTCGTTGACGCCGGTCACCGTGATATCAAGCCAGAAAGTCATGTATAACGTGTTCCTGCCGGACAGGCCTTAGGACACCAGTATCCATGCCTGGGTGGGAAGTGCCGGGGGAATGACAGTGCTTCTCGAAATAGTCAACAACCGGGGGTGGGCATCAACTGTACCGGGCGGGGCTGAAACCCATCGAACCTTGGGCCGTGGCCTTTGTGAACTCCAGATCCGGAAGAAGGGCTTGGGTGTGCGCTTGGCGGTATGTCTGCAACTTCATCTGCCCCTCGAGTTCCTCCAAGTTGTTGAAGAACGTTACGAGCATTATCGTATGCTTGGCGGGATCGACCTCTCCTCTTGGCGACCGCGAGTGGTCGTTGTCGAGGTTACTCGTCCAAACGGCACGATCCGCCCAGGCAAATTGCACCCGTCAGAGCAGTTTCAGCGGGACAGGTGTTGTCTAC
Organism: Arthrobacter sp. Y-9; assembly: GCF_029690065.1. Classification (NCBI taxonomy): domain Bacteria; kingdom Bacillati; phylum Actinomycetota; class Actinomycetes; order Micrococcales; family Micrococcaceae; genus Arthrobacter; species Arthrobacter sp. Y-9. The sequence goes on along the minus strand of NZ_CP121463.1, from coordinate 3,111,155 downwards.
CCCGAGCCGGTACATGCCGACGGGGATCCCGGCCCAGAGGAGCATTTTCCTCCGGGGCTGGCTTATGTGGGGTTGCCACCAAGGCCGGGTTCTCGAGATTTGACGACGTAGCGAGCTAGTGAGCCCTGTGAGGAGGGGGGAAGAGCAGAAATCCAAGAAGAAACCACCCAGCTTCGGCGCCGAGTGCAACCCGCTAGAACCATTCAGGCCCGTGCGATGCGTACTCCAGTGCATGGCGGCAATAAGCGTCACGGTCCCTGACCCATATGCGGGCCCGGAATGGGCGACGCCGGTATTGGCCGCAGTGAGGACTGTGGACGGTGCTGGCGCCTCAGGGGAGCCTTCGAAGATTTCAGCTTCCGCCTTCAACACGGTATCGGTCAGGACTAGCAGGGTGTTCCCGATCGAGTCGGAGGGCTTCTGCAGTTACACCATTCTCCACGCCGCAGCTCACCACTTCGGTCCATGGTCCTTCGACGGCAGGCAGCATCGACGACAGTGATTCACTAGGAGAAAACAAGGCTCATGGCTGCATTGACACCTGCAGTCTTGACGATTGACAATCCTATTCCGTCTCGTGTTAGCCTCACACCAGCTTGTTGATCAGGGAACCTCGAAGCGGCGAGCGAATGTGGCCGGAGAGTGGCTGAGATGCGCAATGACACGCGCTGAGTAGGAAGGCAGGTGCATTGCGTATTTGTGGCACCCAGTGGGCTGACGGCACGGACAGCATGCCGTCGGGTAAAGTCGATCTACTCCGGCGAGCAAGACTAGGTTCAGGCATTTGATCATGCGCCGCGCGACTCTCGCTCCAATGCGTCACCCGTACTTTAGGTCCGTGGTGACGTCTGAGGCTCTAAGTAAACTGGGGTCTGAGTTTTCGCTGATCGCCGTAGCGTTCGCGGTGCTTGCGGTATCCGGATCGCCTTCGGATCTTGGGTTAGCGCTTATGGCGCGGACATTCCCGCCGGTATTGCTGTTATTGATCGGCGGGGTATGGGCGGACCGCTTCTCGCGGGCGAAGCTGATGATCTCGGCCGATCTGGTCGCGTTGGTAGCGCAAGCGAGTCTTGGACTCGTCCTGCTCACGGGGCACTACAACATCTGGCTCGTCGTGCTCTTCCAAGCGATGCTGGGCTCAGCCACTGCGATGTTTCGGCCCGCGATTGCGGGACTAATCCCTCAGACAGTTCCCAAGTCCGATCTCCAGTCGGCCAACAGCTTGATCTCGATCGTGGGAAGCACCGCCGGCCTAGTGGGGCCAGTGCTGGCAGGCGGCCTGATGCTTCTGGTGAACCCAGGAGTACTGATTCTCGTAGACGCGGCCACGTTCTTGATCTCGGCGGCTATTCTCTCGAAGCTTTGGTCCGTCACCAATGTGCGGCGGACTGATGCGCCGAGAAACTTCGTTAGAGAGGCGGGCGAAGGCATCTCCTACGTTCTTAGATCACGGTGGCTGTCGTCCACGATCGTGCAGTCGTTGTTGTTCCAAGCAGGCTTCGCAGTGTTCTTCACACTTGGCCCTGCTCTCACGCTGGCAAGCGGCGGTGGAGCTCAATCGTGGGGAATCATGGTGACGGCGTTCGGAGGTGGGTCCCTACTCGGGGGGCTGATCGCGCTTCATTTCCGCCCTCGAACGCCCATGATCGCAATGCAGTTCGTCCTTATTCTGACGATACCTGCGTTGTTTGCGATGGCCTTCGGTGCTCCGCTTGTGCTTCAAGCAATCGGTGCCCTCCTCGCGGGCGCGGCTTTCGCGCTGAGTGACACAATCTGGGACACATATCTGCAAGCGACCACGCCTGAAGATCGGCTTGGACGCGTGGCGTCGGTCGCAGGACTGAGCGGCGCAAGTCTCCGACCGTTTGGATACCTTCTCGCGGGGTTCATTGCTGTCCTTCTTGGGACGGCGGTGACATTTGTCGTCACCGCGACGATACTGTTCGCCAGCATCGTGGTTGTTCTATTGCTATTGCTCCCAAAAGCCGCGGAGCTTCGGGCGCCTGAATACTCTGTAGAGGAGGTCAACAGTGAAGCCTCCTAAGCGATCAATTGTCTTGCTTGGCGGGGGTTTCTCGGACAACGAATATCCGGAACTGGACCAATATCTCCTAGACTCGTCTGAAGCTGAGAAGCCGCGTGTGTGTTTCATTCCTACTGCAAGTGGGGATTCTCGGAATTATATAGATCGTTTTTATCACGGATTGTCGACCTACAACTGCGACTTGACCCACCTTGAGCTTTTTCGACGCGACGTGTTAGACATTGAGGAATTCCTTGCACAGATGGACATCATCTACGTGGGAGGAGGGAACACCGCCAACATGCTTGAGGTCTGGCGGTTGCACAAGGTGGACACCGCTCTGCGGAAAACTTACGAGCGAGGAACCGTGCTCGCGGGTATCAGTGCTGGCGCAGCTTGCTGGTTCGAAGCTTGTCTGACGGACTCATTCGGACGATTGGGCCCTCTGAACGACGGGCTGGGCCTGCTCGCCGGGAGCCTATGTCCGCACTACGACACGGAGGAAGCCCGCGCAGAGATCTATTCCGGTCTCATCAATCGGGGGTTACTTCCACCAGGGCTCGGACTCGACGACGGTGTCGCCGTCCGTTACGTCGATGGGAACGCGGTCGAGATGTTCAGCATCCACGAGGGGCGCTCTGCACACCTCGTCAACCAACGAACAGATCAGCAATTCAGAGAAGGAATGTGATGAACCGGCCTGTCCAACTTAAGCCATATCTTCCCGTTCGTCGCTCGGGTACGACGCTTAGCATTGGAAATGGCCCGCCAAGAGCCATTGACATCGAAGATGCACCAGGAGAACTTGAAGTCCTCATCGAGCTGCTCTCGAGACCGACTGACACGGATTCGGTCGCCGAGGCGATGGCGGGGCGCGCTGAGGTCGATGCCGAGGGTTGGCGAGAGGTGATCGCTCAACTCTCAGAGGCGGGTGTGGTTGGTGATCCAATCCCAGACAGTTCGCGATATGCCAGGCATCTGCTTTACTTCGACATGCTCGGGTTGCCTGCCGAGGAGGCACAAAACCGAGTACGTGCCGCCAAGGTTGCCGTCGTCGGCGTAGGCGGAATCGGTAGCAATGTCGCGACGTTGTTGGCGACTGCCGGTGTAGGTGAGATTCTGCTCACTGATGGCGATGAGATTGAACTTAGCAATCTCACGCGGCAGTTTCTCTATGACGAGAGCGTCATAGGCGAACTCAAGGTCGATGCCGCCACTCGACGGTTGCAGATGCTGAACTCTGAGGTCACGGTTCGCAGTATTGCGACGCCGGCGACCCGCGAACTTTTTCACGAGCAGCTCGCTGATTATGACGTCGTGGTGGTGTCGGCAGACAGCCCCGATGAACTTCATCGCTGGGCTGATGAAGGCTCGCGCAAGCACGGGTTTGCTTACCTTTCGGCAGGCTACATTGAAGCATTCGGCGCGGTCGGTCCTACCGTCTTGCCGGGCCTCAGCGCCTGCTTCACGTGCATGCTGATGCAGGGCGAGCCGGCGAATGACGAGCGATCGGCGGCACGTCAAGGGCGAAATCTCAATCTGGGGCATCAGGCTGCGAGCTATGGACCTCTGAATCTCCTGGTGGCTGCTCTGGCTGCTAACGAGGTAATTCGGTTGGTTACGGGAGCCGTCGTCAGTTCCACTGGAAATCGGCTTCTGCTTGACTCCCAGTCCTATAGCCTAACGACCGAGTCGTTCGTAAAACTTGAGGACTGTCCTGAATGCGGGATGACTCAGCCGCGCGAAGAGTGGCGATCTGCGGTGGAACGAACATCGCTTGAAGACCTTTATGAAGCGTCCCGCTCGGAGGACTCGATCAACGCAGTCGTTCTCGACAGCTTCTTGCTCGGACTGGCGCTGAGTGACGGCCCCCTCACCGCTCTCGACTTCGGATGCGGGTCGGGCGAGCAGGCAATTGCGCTCGCCCAGCGCGGGCTGACCGTCACAGCATTTGATCCGTCCGCGGGGATGATCGACATTGTTCGGTCGCGCATCGAGAGTCAGCCTGAACTGCGCGTCACTGCCGGTGCGGAACTCGACGCGCTCGTGGGGAACTCGACCTTTGATCTGGTCATGTGCTCCAACGTTCTCGACCACGTGGGACCAGAGCAGTTTGATGCAACGGTCGAACGTTTGCGATCTCTTACGGTCAACACCGGTCGCGCCATAATCACAGTGCCCCACCCCATCAAAGACGGCGCTTCCTGGATACGAACAGGTAGTAAAGACCACTGGGAATACAAAGAGGTCCGACTCAAGGAGTACTTCAACGAGGGGCCGATTACCAAGCATCGAGAGAACGCCAATGGAGAGATGGCCTTGCGTTCCATCCGGACATATCATCGGACGATCGAAAATTATGCCACCGCGTTCCTTAGGCATGGATTCAACATTGTCAGTATTACGGAGCCCCGGCCGCCTGCTTCTGCGGAACACGAATTTCCCGAGATTTGGGCAAAAACCACGAGAGTCCCGTACTTCATGACTTTCGTCCTGCGCCCAGCAGACTAACGCAGCGCGTTAGCACCTATCGAGTCTAAGAGAGGAGGAAGGAAATGAAGTCCATCATTCTGAAGATCAAGCGCATCGTGCGTGTAAAGGGCAGCCATTTCGGCAGCTTCAACTGAGCTAATCGGTGCCGGGGCCCGGTAGGGGCCCCGGCACCCAGCATCCGTCGAAGGAACTAGGTATACTCGTGATCGATTCAAATCTCGCTTACCCCGACTTCGTCGGGGTTACAGGCCAACAAAATACTCCTCCCGGTGCGCACAAGACGGTGCATGCATGGGTAGACGATGCTCGTATCACACGTGAGTCGTTCGCGCTGGATCTTGCCTGTTCGACTGGCTTTTCTGGCCGTGAGGTTCATGCCGACACATCCGCTCGCATCCATGGTATTGATATCTCAGAGGCTTCGATCGAGACTGCCCGGCAGCTTGCCAAGGGGAATCCCGCGTTGTCGTATCAAATTGCCGACGCGGCTAGTCTCCCGCTTGCGGATGAGACATTCACGCACGTACTCGGAGGATGCAACTTCGGCTTCATTCATCAACGCCACGAAGCGCTCAATGAAGTTGCGCGCGTGTTGCGTCCGGGCGGCCTTCTTTGTGTATCCTCTTTCCACTACACAGCACCCCCTCCGTCCGCTGTACTTGAGCGGGTCGGCTCAGCAATCGGGTTCACTCCTGATCCGAGGCGCGACTACAGGTTCTGGCGTGATTTCTTCGGAACAGAGTTCGAACTTGTCACAGAGCGAAAATCTGCCCTCCCTGTGCAGAGCGACTGGAGACTCCGACGGGCAGTTGCCAAGGCGATTCGCTCCTCTCCAACTCTCCGTGCGGGTTCCCACGAAGACCTGGGGATGGCCTATGAGAGGCTGCTTGAAATTCGGCGTGCGTTGAACACTCACCGTCAGTATCAAGGGCTCAGCGTGGCGATCTGGAGGAAGCGTTGAGTTCAGCACAGCTGCTTTCGGCCGCCGAAGTTATAGATCAAACGCCCAGCTACATCATAGATCTGGACGGCATTCGCGAGACCGCGGTACGCATGCGTAATGCGTGGCGCGCGCAGTTTCCCGATTTCGTCTTGGCCTACTCCTACAAGACGAACTCGGTCCCGGCTGTCACTCAACTACTGCGGGGGCTCGGATGTGGTGCCGAAGTGGTGTCAGGTTCAGAACTGGAGCTCGCGCTTGATGACGGCTTCTCCGGAGGGCAAATCTACTTCGATGGACCGCACAAGACAGATGACGAACTTGACCTGGCGTTGCGCCACGGCGCACGTATTCAAATTGACTCACTGGACGAGGCTCGACGCCTTGTCGTACGTCCGTTGGCTAAGGGCGCGCGAGTTTCCGCCCGTGTCGCTGGGCTGCGCAATGGTCAGGAGGCGTCGCGATTTGGGCTTACAACCTCCGAATTCTGCGAGGCGGACCGGATCCTCGCCCGCGGTGGGGTCGCTATTTCCGGAGTGCATTTCAACACTGGATTCCACGATGAGGACGCCACGGCATTTGTGGCCCACATACGCCACTACGGGCCCTTGATCCAACGGTATACAGATCGACGATCGAAAGCAGAGCCGTTCGTCATCGACATCGGCGGAGGATTCCCATCGAGAAGTACTCTGACACGACGGCACGTCCTTCCCCACCCTGCTGAGTTTGCGACAGCTGTCGGTCAAGCTATTGACCAGCTCGGCCTTGATCGTGCCGCTATTTCACTTGTGATAGAGCCCGGGCGCAGTCTGGTAGAAGACCATGGAGTTCTTGTGACAACCGTCGTTGCTGTGAAGCATCGGGCTGACGTTCGGATCGCTGTGGTCGACGCCGGCACCAACCTCGTGCGGTCTATCACCCTCTGGCCGCATCCGACCCGGTTCCTTCGCGCCGGAAGCGCTGTCACCGATGTGGTCGGCTCGATGTGCTTTGAGAACGACTACTTTGCTCGCGGCGTGAGTGCTCCAATAGATCTAAAAGCTGGGGATCGCTTCATGGTCGACGCAGCAGGTGGATACGACCTACCGAGTGCAAATGTGTGGTTGAGGCCGCGCCCGGCGATTTATGCAGTCAATGGCGACTCGAAACCTAAGATCATTCGCGAACGTGGAAAGGCGATTCGACCATGACCGAAGCGACAGTAGATCACACACGCCCCGAAGGGCGTTGGAAGTTCGATTCGAATGTCACTGATGCCTTCGATAACATGCTCGAACGAAGCATCCCAAACTACAAGACCATGAGAGACGCCGTGGTACAAGTAGGTGGAAGGTTCTTGAGTGATTCACCGCATGTTGTCGACGTTGGTGCGTCGCGGGGTGAGGCAATCGCGCCATTTGTGGACGCTCATCCCAATGGCGGGCGATTCGTGGCCATCGAACCATCCGCTCCGATGGCTGCGGCTTTGAGGGACCGATTCGGTTCCAGTACCGTCGAGGTGCTTGAGATGGACGCGCGCCGATACGAACCGGAAGGCGGAGCTGATCTTGTCCTCTCGGTGCTCACTCTTCAGTTCATACCCATCGAGCACCGTCAAAAGCTGATGCATCGTCTCTTTGACGGGCTGCGCCCCGGGGGCGCGCTGGTCCTGGTCGAGAAGGTGATCGGTGGTGACCATGAAATCAATGATCTGATGGTTGAAATATATCATCGTCTAAAGATGAGCAACGGCTACACACGCGAAGACGTTGATCGTAAGGCGCTCGCTCTCGAGGGTGTGCTCGTGCCCGTTACGGCCGCCTGGAATGAAGAGTTGCTCACAAAGACGGGGTTTAGCTCGGTCGAGTGCTTCTGGCGGTGGATGAACTTCAGTGGCTGGGTGGCGATCAAGTGACTAACAGCCAGGATTCTCAGCTTGCCACGCGCTTGCGAAGCTGGGCGACTGATGCTCAATCGTGCGGAGGAGAGTTCGATTTGGGGTCTCTGCGGGCCCTGCTCGGCGAACTGTCGTTAAAGACTGCTCTGATTCCGCATTCAGGAAATCGCGTCGGCTCTACCGACTCTCCGATCGAATTCGGACACCTCATACAGACTGTCCGAATGTTGTCTGACCTCGTCACTTTGTACCAGGGGCGCAGGCTTCGTCTGACTCAAAGAGTCCGCTTACGAAAATGGTCTATTGGCCGCACGCTAGACCAGATGGCGCGGGCCGGGTTCGTGGATCAGGCTGCGGTACCTAAATCGGGGAACAGCCAGGTGCTCACATGGTCGCCGGCGGAAAACCCTGAACACAAGGTTTTCCGCGAAATCGCTACGCAGACACAGTGCTCTTTCGCACGGTCCGCCGTCGCTTGGTCCATCGAACGACAGTTGGATCCAGGTGATCCAGATGATTTGGACTATTTGAGCAGGCGACTTGCCGGATTTACCTGCGCTGTTCGCCGCGAGCCGCTCGGGTGTTTTGTCGCGACGTTTGCCTCGACCCATGGCAATACCGTGGATGCGCTGAGCGCAACAACCAATAGTGTTCTCCGGCGACTCGCGCGGCGCGATGGGATAGGTGCGCCCTTCGGGAACCCAGCTAGTCCTCATTGGCGGTTTGTTTTCCATGGTGAAATCTACTTTGTGTTGGCGATCGGCCCTTGCTATCCCTTGACCCATGCCCGTTATGGATTCGAGGTTCCGCGGACCGTGCTGATTTTCCAACCAGACACGGCATTCTTGCGAGCAGCAGGGAGAAATGGGTTGATTTCCACATCTGTGAGAAATCGCATTAGGGCCAAATACGAGTCTGCGGGGCGCGGATATGAGGTCTCGCTGACCGAGAGCCCCGTCGAGTCCCATCGTTTCGTCAAGCCACTGCAGGGAGACGAGGCGGTGCGCTGGTGGGAGGCCCGGTGACCAGATCCATGTTGGCGGGTCAGCGCTGAGGCTTCGCGTCGGCAGAGCCGCCCCGCAGGAGAAATGCTTCACTGCGACTGGGGGTCGGTCGCCCAGACCCTGCACCGGAATTCTCCGCCGAGAATCGTGACGATCCGGAGATCGCCCACCTCGTGGGTCTATCCATTGCCAGCAAGGACGTCCGGCGCTGGCAGGCCCAGCAGCAGGTGGCCGAAAAGGACGTCGGCGCCAAAGTCATCAAGCTTCTTTAGGCGGGCCCCTGAGACTGAACAGGACTCCATTCGAATACGCGGGCGCGGCGCGGCTGCAACTCATCCTCTGGTCCCCGGACTCTGGATGCACGGGCGCTCGCCGCCCTGATCATCAAGTCTCTAGGGCTAGCCGGTGCTGAGGGGCCTTACCGCGAATCGCCGTCAACCGCCGGGCGGACCATCGCGTCTGCCCGACACGGCCTCAGCTCAGCGGCAGCTGCTCGCTGAGATCGGCGCGGGTCCCGGATGCCACCACGCGACCGGCCGTCACGGCATCGGCCCAGTTCAGGGTTCCGGTCACGAGTTCCAGCCAGGTCACGGCGTCCGTCTCGATCACATTGGGCGGGGTGCCGCGGGTGTGCCGGGGGCCCTCGATGCACTGGGTCACGCCGAACGGCGGGACCCGGACCTCCACGGAATTCCCGGGGGCACGCGACGTCAGCTCCTCCAGCGCGTAGCGTACGGCCATGGCGGTCGTCGCGCGGGGAAGGGCCGTGTCCGCTGACCCGGCCCGGGCAGCCTGCCATGACGCCAGAGCCGCCTGGCCTTCCGCGACGTCGATCCGCCGTCGTGCGCCTGCCATTCCCGCTCCTAACCCAGCAGCGCCATGACGGGGGTGCCCAGGCGGAGACCGCCCACGGGACGCCCGCCGCCGAGCACCGGTTCCACGATCTGTTCCAGGACGGCCGCCACGGGTCCCACTTCGAGGGCCCCGGCAGCGGTCAGCAGGGTCAGCGCCACGAGGGACGCCGCCCGGAGGTTGCCGTCCAGGATCTTCAGGGCCACCGTCGCGCCGGAGGGCGCGGCCATGACCATGACGCCCTCGGCGCCCAGCTTGGCGATCACGCCCAGTTCCTCCATCACCACGGTGTTCGCCTCGCCCTTGCCCTGAACGGCCCAGGGGTAGTCGAGCATCGAGGTGGCGATCGTGGCGGCACGGGCGTCGGCGTTCTTGTCGCCGGGGGCCTTCGCCAGCCGGGAGTACGCGCGGGCCAGCCCCGTCAGGGAGACCGCGGCGACCGGTGCGCCGCAGCCGTCCGTGCCGAGGTGGGCGATGCGCTCGCCGGTGAACTCCTCGATCACGCTGCCCACCAGGCGCTGCAGCGGGTGGTTCGGTTCCAGGTAGCCCGACTTGTTCCAGTCGTTCTCGGTGCACGCCCACAGGAACGCGGCGTGCTTGCCGGAGCAGTTGAAGGCCACCCGGCTGCGGCCCTTGTCCGTGCGGACCAGCCAGTTGCGGGCGGTCTCGTCCTGCGGCCAGTCCGCGGGGCACTGGAGGTCGGCCTCCTTGTTGCCGCCGGCCCGGAGCATCCCCTCGACCACGTCCATGTGTTCCAGGGACCCGACGTGGCTGGCGGCGGCCAGCGCCACTTGGGCGCCGCGCAGCGGAACCCCGGCGCGCATCGAGGCGAGCGCCTGGAACGGCTTGAGCGCGGAGCGGGCGAACACAGGGGCGTCCACGTCCCCGAGGGCCGTGACCACGTGGCCGTCGCCGGAGAGGACGACGGCGGACCCGAGGTGCCGCGATTCGATGAAGCCACTGCGTTCCAGGACGGCGAGTTCCACCGCGGAGTCGGCGTCGAAGGTCGCGGGTGAAGTGTGGGGCATACCGCCAGTTTATGGCCCCGCGCCGGTCCTCCCGGTTTGCGTGCTCAGCAGATGCGGGTGTTTCGGCCGCGCACCCGCATCTGCTGAGCACACAAGCCGAGCGCACGTCGTGCCCGGACCCACCGGGACGTCACCGTTCCTCGTGGACTGGGCGCGCCCGAGGCCCGCCCAGTACCCTTGGTGTCTGTGAAGGTACTCGTCCTTGGCCCGGGTGGCCGCGAACACGCCATTATCCGCTCCCTCCTCTCCGATCCGCAGGTCGCGGAGGTCCACGCAGCACCCGGCAATGCCGGAATCGCGCAGCTGGTCCCGTGCCACGCGGTCGACGCCAATGACCCGGCCGCGGCCACCGCGCTCGCGGTGAAGCTCGAGGTGGACCTGGTCGTGGTCGGTCCCGAGGCGCCCCTGGCCGCCGGTGTCTCCGACGCTCTGCGCGAGGCGGGGTTCCCGGTCTTCGGCCCGAGCCGTGAGGCGGCCCAGCTCGAGGCCTCCAAGGCGTTCGCCAAGCAGGTCATGGCGGAGGCCGGCGTGCCCACGGCGCTGGCGAAGGTCGCCGTGAACGCCGATGAGGCAGCGGACGCCCTGGACACCTTCGGCGCGCCGTACGTGGTCAAGGACGACGGCCTGGCGGCCGGCAAGGGCGTGGTCGTCACGTCGGACCGCGACGAGGCGCTGGCCCACGCGCAGGCCTGCTTCGACGCCGGCGGCACCGTGGTGATCGAGGAGTTCCTGGACGGCCCTGAGGTCTCCCTCTTCGTGCTCTGCGACGGCAAGACCACCGTCCCGCTGGCTCCTGCCCAGGACTTCAAGCGCATCTTCGACAACGACGAGGGCCCCAACACCGGTGGCATGGGCGCCTACAGCCCGCTCGACTGGGCCCCCGAGGAACTCGTGGGCGAAGTCATCGACCGGGTCGCCCAGCCGACCGTGGACGAGATGGCCCACCGCGGCACCCCGTTCATCGGCGTGCTGTACTGCGGACTCGCGCTGACCTCGCGTGGCATGCGCGTCATCGAATTCAACGCCCGTTTCGGCGACCCGGAGACGCAGGCCGTGCTGGCCCGCCTCAAGACGCCGCTCGGCGGGCTGCTCCTCGCCGCGGCCAAGGGCGAGCTGGACCAGGCCGAGGACCTCCGCTGGTCCCGCGAGAGCGCGGTCTGCGTGGTGCTGGCCGCCGAGAACTACCCGGACACCCCCCGCAAGGGCGACCGGATCCGCGGGCTCAAGAAAGCCAATGCGCTGGAAGGCGTCCACGTGATCCATGCCGGGACGGCGCTGGATGACGAAGGCAAGGTGGTCTCCGCAGGCGGCCGCGTGCTCGCCGTCGTCGCGCTGGGTGATGACCTGGTGGAGGCCCGGGAGAAGGCCTACGACGGCATCGAGCTCATTCAGCTGGAAGGCGGCCAGTTCCGCCGCGACATCGCGGCGAAGGCCGCCCGCGGGGAGATCGTGGTGGCGTCCCGCCGGACGCCGGGCCGCCACGTGGCCACGGAAGGGGAGCAGGCATGAGCGGGCTGGACACCGAGGTCCTGGAGCTGCCGGGGTACCGGCACGTCTACTCCGGGAAGGTCCGCGACCTCTACGAGCCCATCGGCCCGGACGCGCCGACCGATCGTCTCCTGGTGGTGGCGAGTGACCGCATCAGCGCCTTCGACCACGTCCTCGAATCGACCATCCCGGACAAGGGCAAGGTCCTGACCCAGCTGAGCCTGTGGTGGTTCGACCAGCTCGGCGTCGAGCACCACGTCCTCGGCTCCACCGAGGCCGACGGCGTTCCCGCGGCCGTGGTGGGCCGGGCCATGCTGTGCAAGAAGCTCGACATGTTCCCCGTGGAGTGCATCGCGCGCGGCTACCTGACCGGCTCCGGCCTGGCCGAGTACCGCGAGTCCCGCACCGTGTGCTCCCTGCCGCTGCCGGAAGGGCTCGTGGACGGGTCCCGTCTGGAACCCGCCATCTTCACCCCGTCGGCCAAGGCCGAGGTGGGCGAGCACGATGAGAACATCACCTTCGAAGCCGTGGTGGACGCCGTCGGTCCGGACGTGGCGGACCGTCTGCGCGAGCTGACCCTGACCGTGTACACGCGGGCCGAGGAGATCGCCCGGAAGCGGGGCATCATCCTGGCCGACACCAAGGTGGAATTCGGCACCGATCCGGCCACGGGCGTCATCACCCTGGGCGATGAGGTCCTGACTCCGGACTCCTCGCGGTTCTGGGACGCACTGGCCTACGAGCCGGGCAAGGCCCAGCCGAGCTTCGACAAGCAGTTCGTCCGCGACTGGCTGTCCTCCCCGGAATCGGGCTGGGACAAGTCGTCGGACACCCCGCCGCCCGCGCTGCCCGCCGAGGTGGTCGAGAAGACCCGCGCCCGCTACGTCGAGGCCTACGAGCGGCTCACCGGCCGCGCTTTCGACCCGGAGGCGTAGCCGCAGCCTCGCCGCGTGGGTCCGGCCGGCGCATGCAACGACGAAGGAGGGGTTCGACGGCGGTGATCACCGGCGTCGAACCCCTCCTTCGTGTGCGCTGTTCCTTCGTTGTCTGCTGTGCGCAGCCCGCGCCTCAGGCGCTGTTGGCCTTGGCGCGGCGCTCGGCCAGCCGGATCTCCAGCATGGCGTCCATGGCCTGCTGGATGCCCTCTGAAGCACCGGCGGAGGCGAAGAGCTGCTGGGCCCGGGACAGGTAGGCCATGGCCTCCTGAAGGTCGTCCGTGGCCTTGAGGGCCTTGCCCAGGAGCAGGTGGACCTCGGCCGCCACGTGCATGCCGATCTCGTCCTCCTGCGCCACGACCTCGCGCAGGATCTCGATGGCCGCGGGAAGCTCATCCGTCAAGTAAAGCCACTTGGCACGGATGAACCGCAGTTCGAGCCCGTCGCGCAAAGTGCCGGAGACGATGGTGTGCGCGAGCTCGGCGCGTTCCAGCGCTGCCAGGGTGGACGCCTCCACGATCCCGGAGTTCAGGCGCATGGCGGCGGAGGCCTTGTTGAAGTTGGCCCACTGCTCGATGTCGTTGCCGGGGGAGAGGAGCTTGGCGGCGCGGTCATGCTGGGCCACGCCCTCTTCGTAGTCGTGGCGCATGAAGGCGACGTTGCCGATCACCCACGCGACGATGCCGGACATGTGATCGACGGACTTGGTGCTGACCTCCTTGGAGAGGATCTTGCACTGCTCCCAGGCCTCGTCCAGGCGCCCGGTCTCCGCCAGGGCGCCGATGTAGATCCGCAGCGCGCTGGAGTAGATGGGGGAGTCCTTGGGGAGCTGGGCGCCGAGAGCGACGGCCTGACGGGCGTGCTCCACGGAGTCCGCGAGCCGGCCCTGACCGTGGCAGACGGCGGCGAGCATCTGGCGGGCGCGCACGCCCAGTCCCGCGCTCTCGACGGCCAGGCGGTGCTCCACGAGCTGCTCCACCACGCCCTGACACTCGGAGTACTTGCCCTGCTTGAGCAGACACTCGGCCTGCATGTACCGCATGTTCCACCAGGCGCTGACGTTCTTGGCGTCCAGGGCGATGCGGGCGGCCTCCGCGGCGTGCTGGGCGGCGAGCTCGTAGTCGCGCAGATCCCAGGCCTGGCGGGCGTACAGGGCGGCCAGGACGTAGTCCGCGTCGTTCTGCGTGACCCGGTTGTTCCACTCTTCGAGTGCCTTGGGAGCGAGTTCCAGACGCCGGGCGAGTTCCTGGATGACGTCCCGGGTCGGCTCCCGCCGGCCCGTCTCCAGCAGGGAGATGTAGCTGGGCGAGTACAGGTCCTTGCCCAGCTCAGCCTGCGTCATTCCGCGTTCCAGGCGCTCGGCCCGAAGCCGCTCACCAAATCCGCTGCCCATTGCCCCTCCTCAAGTTTAAGAGACCGGGAAGCCACTCAAACCTTGACATTATCGTTTGTGATTACTTTACAATGTATGTCAATGCGGATCATCTTTTGTCCGTAGCGATCTCCCGATCCAGTCAGTACCAACGCATCGCTGGCGGTATGTGCCACTGAAGCTCACACTCCCCATAGATCCACACGGAAGAGCAGAACATGTTGAAGAAACTCACAGCAGGCGTTGCCCTGGCTGCGGCCCTGGGCCTCGGTGCGCTGAGCGTCCCCGCCGCGAGTGCCAACGTCGGCAACTGGCCCGATCCTTCGAGCGTACAGGCAGTGGGCAACTGGCCCGACCCGGCGCGCCTGAATGTCGGAAACTGGCCCGATCCCACCACCTTCGCGGCCGGTCCTAAGACCAAGACCAGCCTCGTCACGGACACCGCTCGCCTCAACGTGGGCAACTGGCCTGATCCCTTCTAAACCGTCGTCCGGCCCTTCCTTCAGAGGGACCTGAGACACCAGGAGCGGGTGCTTCGCAAATGCGCGAGGCACCCGCTTTCTGTTGCCCGGAGAGTGGCGTCGTATTTCGTTCCGGGAGCACGCGATTCCCGTGGTGACAGGGAATGTCAAAAAGGGCCTCGGACCAGGAGCGGAGCTTGTCAGGCGGGCCGAATTCCCCGCCCTCGTGAAGCCCTTCCGAGGCCCGCGCCGGGCCCTTGACGCCCGCCGTCGTGTGAAGCCCGGGGTCACGGACTTCACACGAGCGGAAGGGGGAGGTCACAGAAGGTCCGGCGCCCTGACGGGCTCAGTGGTGGAACGCGCTCGCCTCGCCGGGTTCGGGCAGCGGCGTCGGGGCCTTTTCGAGGAACTCGACGGCGGTGCGCAGGTCCTGCAGGAAGCTCTCCGCGAGATCGCGGGTGAAGCCATTGCGGACCACGACGCGCTGCACGGTCAGGTCCGTCATGCCGTCCGGCATCGGATACGCGGGTACCAGCCAGCCCGCCATGCGAAGCCGGTCCGAGAGATGCTGCAAGGTCCATCCACCCGTGAAGCCGGGCTTGAGCCGCCAGGCGAAGACGGGGATGTCCGAGCCGTCGTTCCAGAGCTGGAACGGCTCCATGGCCCCGATCTCGTGGGCCAGATAGCGGGCGACGTCCCGGCACGCCGCATGCACGGAGCGGTACCCCTCCCGGCCGAGCCGCAGGAACAGGTAGTACTGCAGGAGCACCTGGGCGCCGGGACGTGAGAAGTTCAGCGCGAAAGTGGGCATGTCACCGCCGAGATAGCTGACGTGGAAGATCAGGTCCTCCGGCAGGTCGGACTCATCCCGCCACACCACCCAGCCCAGGCCGGGGTAGACGAGCCCGTACTTGTGTCCCGAGGTGTTGATGGAGATGACGCGGGGCACGCGGAAGTCCCATGCCAGTTTCGGCTGGAGGAACGGCGCCACCATGGCCCCGGAAGCGCCGTCGACGTGGATCGGGATGTCCAGGCCGCTCGTCTTCTGGATCGCGTCGAGTGCCTTGGAGATCTTCTCGACCGGTTCGTACATGCCCGTGTAGGTCACGCCCATGATCGCCACGACGCCGATGGTGTTCTCATCCACGTACTTCTCGAGTTCGTGGCCGTCCAGGACCGGGTGCTCCTCCGAGATCGGGACGTATCGGGCCTCCACCTCGAAGTAGTTGCAGAACTTCTCCCAGCAGACCTGGACCGCGGAGCTCATGATGATGTTCGGCCGCTCCGTGGACAGGCCGGCCTTCCGCCGGGCGTGCTGCCAGCGCCGCTTGAGCGCGAGACCCGCCAGCATGCAGGCCTCCGACGATCCGATGGTGGACGTGCCCACTGAACGCTCCGGATCGGGTGCGTGCCACAGATCGGCGAGGATGCGCCAGCAGCGGTGTTCGATGTCCGCGGTCTTCGGGTACTCGTCTTTGTCGATCATGTTCTTATCGACGGTCTCGGCGTAGAGCTTGCCGGCTTCGGCCTCCATCCAGGTCCCCACGAACGTGGCCAGATTGAGGCGGGCGTTGCCGTCCAGCATCGCTTCGTCGTGGACGATCTGGTACGCCGTGGACGGGAGCGCGGCACCCTCCGGAAGGGTGAAACGGGGGAACTCCGTGGCTTCACCCGGGCGGCTGAACAGGGGATTCAGTTCGATGGAGGCGTTGGAGGTGTCGCTGCCGAACGCGGTGGAGTGCTGGGACTTTCTACGGGGAGCGGTCATGTGCCCAGCCTAGGAGAGGGGCCTGGCGGGGTGAACCCCCGTCGGCTGGGAAGGAGCAGGGAATCACCCCGGACAAAGCAAAAGCCCCGCTCCTGAGAGCGGGGCTTTTCCGTGGTCGGGATGACAGGATTTGAACCTGCGACCTCTTCGTCCCGAACGAAGCGCGCTACCAAGCTGCGCTACATCCCGATCCGTTGACCCGCGGGTTTCCCCGACAAGCAACCCTACAAGAATAGCGGATCCGGCCCGAGTTTTGAAATCGGCGGAGGCAGGGCCTCTTCGGACCCGTGACTCCCCGGTGATCAGGCCCGAAGGAGCCCGTCACCGGGGACGCCTCACACCAGCGAGTCGCGCCAGGCGCCGTGCAGGGCGGCGAAGCGGCCACCGTCCCGGATGAGCTGGTCCGGGGTGCCGTCCTCCACGATCCTCCCGTCATGGACCACCAGGACGCGGTCCGCGATCTCCACCGTCGAGAGCCGGTGCGCGATGATGAGAGCCGTGCGTCGGTGCGCCGCTGCCTCGCTGCCGGAGGCTTCCCCGGCCACGGCTTCCCCGGCCCCGCTCTCCGGCGCGACGACGGTGGGCCCGGCCGCGCCGTCGTCGCGCGCGGGGCGCCGGGTGGGGGAGTCCGCGCCGCCGCCCAGGAGCCGCGCGAGGCCTTCCTGCACGAGCCGCTCACTGGGAATGTCGAGAGAGGAGGTGGCTTCGTCCAGGATGAGCACCGCCGGGTCGGCCAGGAACGCGCGCGCGAAGCTGATGAGCTGCCGCTGCCCGGCGGAGACGCGGCCGCCGCGCTTGTTGACGTCGGTGTCGTAGCCCTCGGGGAGGGCGCGGATGAACGTGTCCGCGCCGACGGCCCGGGCCGCCGCCTCGATCTCCTCGCGGCTGGCCCCCGGGCGGCCCAGGGCGATGTTGTCCGCCACGCTTCCGCTGAACAGGAACGCCTCCTGCGTCACCATGACCACGGCCCGCCGCAGCTCCGGGGTGGAGATCCGCGACAGCTCCACCCCGTCGAGGGTCAGGGAGCCCGCGCTGACGTCGTAGAAGCGGGCGATCAGCTTGGCGAGCGTGGACTTGCCCGCACCCGTCTGGCCGACCAGCGCCACGGTCTGTCCCGCGGGAATGGTGAGATTCAGCTCCGGGACCACCACGGGCCCGTCGCCGTACCGGAATTCGACGTCCTTGAACTCGATCCGGCCCTCGGCCGCGGGCAGCGGCACCGGCTCGCGGGGCGGACGCACGGTCGGGACCTCTTCGAGCAGTCCGGACACCTTCTCCAGGGCGGCCTGAGCGCTCTGGAAGGAGTTGTAGAACATGGCCATCTGGTCGACCGGCTGGAAGAACCGCTTGACCGACAGGACCAGCGCCAGCAGCACGCCGACGGCCAGCTCGCCGTGCAGGACGCGGAACCCGGCCACGGCCAGGACCACCACGACCGTGATGTTGCCGAGCAGCACCAGGGCGGGCAGGAAGATGCCGTTGAGGTTGATGGAGCGCACGGTGACCTGACGGTATTCCTCGGACAGGTCCGTGTACTCCCGGGTGTTCTGGGCCTCCTTGCGGAATGCCTTGACGGCGCGGATGCCCGTCATGGTCTCCACGAAGTGGACGATGATCCGGGCGGACACCACGCGTGATTCGCGGTAGGTGATCTCGGAGCGCTTCTGGTACCAGCGGGTCAGGAATGTCGCGGGGATGGCGGCGCCGAGCATGATCAGACCGCTCGGCCAGTCGAGTGCGAACACCGTCAGCGCCGTGAACACCATGAACATGAACCCGGCCGCGAGGGAGCTGACCCCGGAGTCGAGCAGTTCCCGGAGCGCCTCCAGGTCCGACGTCTGCCGGGCGATGATCCTGCCCGAGGTGTACTTCTCATGGAATTCCAGGCTGAGCCGCTGGGTGTGCCGGAAGACCCGGACCCTCAGGTCCAGCAGCATCGCCTGGCTGAGTTTGGCGGTGCTCGTGACGTACAGCGCGGTCAGCCACGCCGTCACGACGGCGGCCAGCAGATACCCGACGCCGGCCAGCACCAGCGGCGTCGAGTCGCCGCGGGTCAGGGCCGGGAGCGCGCGGTCGATGCCGAAGGCGATCAGCGCAGGTCCTGCGGCGTGCGCGGCCTGCGAGATCACCACCATGGCGACTGTCAGCCAGAACCGGACCCGGATGGGCCGGATCAGCGAGCCGAGGAGCCGCAGGGACCGCTTGCGGACGGCCCGGCTTTCCGCTGCGGCGAGCCGGGAGGAGTCCTCGTTCGACGTCCCGAAGCCGGGCGTCGTGGTCTGTGCCGTGCTCATGCGTTCACCTCGTTCTCGAACTCCGCGTCCTCCAGCTCGTCCTCGAGCTCACTGTCCAGATCGACAGGGTCCGGGTCGAGGCTCGCGATGACGTAGCGGTAGTGCTCGTTCGTCGCGAGCAGCTCACTGTGCGTCCCGACGGCGGCGATCCGGCCGTCCTGCAGCAGCGCGACGCGGTCGGCCAGGGCCACGGTGGACGGGCGGTGGGCGACGATCAGCGTGGTCGTCTCGCTCAGGACCTCCCGGAGCCGCGCCTCCACGAGTTCCTCGGTCGCGACGTCGAGGGCCGACAGCGGGTCATCCAGCACCAGGACCTTCGGCCGGGCCGCGATCGCGCGGGCCAGGGCGATGCGCTGCCGCTGCCCCCCGGACAGGCTCAGCCCCTCCTCGCCGATGCGGGTGTCCACACCGTCGGGCAGGGCGTATGCGAACGATGCCTGCGCGACGTCGAGCGCCTCGGTGAGTGCCGCCGTCGCGGTCTCCTCGGTGGCGGTCACCTCGGCCGGCGCGCCCAGCAGCACATTGTCCCGGATGGAGCTGGAGAAAAGCGTGGTGTCCTCGAAGGCGACGGAGACGATGCTGCGGAGTTCGGTCAGGCTGAACTCGCGCAGGTCCTGGCCGTCGATGGTGATCCTGCCGTCCGTGACTTCGTAGAGCCGCGGCACCAATTGCAGGAGCGCGGACTTGCCGGAACCGGTGACGCCCACGAGGGCCATGGTCTCGCCGGGGGCGATGTCCAGAGTGACATCCTCGAGGAGGTACTGCGGGTCGTCCGGATCGGCCTCCAGACTGTCCGCGAAGGCGAAGCGGACGCCCTCGAAGCGGACCGCACCGTCGATCTCGGCCGGCCGGTGGGGAGTGGCCGGGTCAGCGATGGTGACGGGGCTGTCCATGACTTCGAAGTGGCGGTCGATGGCGGATTTCGCGGTCAGCGCCATGGAGAGCAACATGCCGACGGCTTCGACCGGGCCCGCGACCACGGCCGCCGTCGCGAAGAAGGCCACGAGCGCGCCGATGCTGAGCTGGCCGTCCGCCGTGAGGGCGATGCCGAGCACCAGCCCGACGCCGAGGGCCAGTTCCGGCAGGAGCGTGGACACGAGCGAGAAGAAGGCCAGCTGTCGGGCCTTGAGGATCTCGGTCTGCCGGAGTTCCTCGGCCTGGTTGTTGAAGTTCTCCAGCGCTTCGCGGCCGCGGCCGAACGCCTTGAGCACGCGGATGCCGTGGACGGACTCCTCGACCGCGGTGGCCAGGTCGCCGGCCTGGTCCTGGCTGCGACGGGCGACGCGGAGGAAGTTGCGGCGAAAGCGGGTGCCGGTGGCGACGATCGGGATGGCGGCGGCCAGAAAGACGAGCGCCAGCTGCCAGCTCATGCTGAACATGATGCCCACGCCGATCACGACCGTGAGCGACGTGACCACCAGCATGATCGCGCCGAACGCCATCCAGCGTCGCAGGAAATTGAGATCCGCCATGGCGCGGGAGAGGAGCTGACCGGAGCCCCAGCGGTCATGGAAGTCGACGGCGAGATCCTGCAGGTGCCGGTACAGCGAGACACGGAGCCCGTTCTCGACGGTCGTGGCCGGGTTGATGACGAACTGGCGGCGGAGGGCGATCAGCCCGGCCTCCAGGACGCCGAGTCCGAGGACGGCCGCGACGGCGATCCAGACCTCGGAGGGCTGACCGCCGGGGTGCAGCGAGTCGTTGATGAGGCTCCGTAGCACCTGCGGGATCGCCAGGGCGACCAGGCTGGCGCCGAGCGCGGAGAGCAGGCCCATCACGAGCCGCGGCATGATCGGCTTCAGATGAGGGTAAAGGCGTCTGAGTGAGTGGAAGAACGTGGTCTGAGTCTGCGCCATGCTGGGTGATCGCTTCGCTTCCCGATGAGCCGTGCCATGAGTGTTCGTTACCTGTGGCAACCAGCCTACGCCGGGGTTTTATGCCCGGTTTGTCACACGGTTTCAGATGAACGCAAGTGGGCGGAATCCAGGGCGGAAAGCCCGGAGGAGGCACGCGGCGGACGGCGGTGAGGACCGGCCAAGACGGCTTAGAGGCCCGGCGGCAGCACGGCGGGCGGACGGTTGAGCTCCACCGCGTAGGCGATCGCCAGCACCAGGAGGGCACAGCCGAACACGGCCAGCCCCGCGGACAGCACCGGCCTCCACGAGCCCTGTTCCTCCGACCCGACCTTGAGGATGAGCATTCCGTAGGTGTACAAGGACAGCAGGATGAGAGCGGAGACCGAGGACAACTGCAGAAGGAACGCCTGATCGCCGCAGATCGGACCGTCGTCCGCCGTGCAGCCGCGGTTGCTATGGGGGATCTGGGCGAGCAGCGTCCCGACGCCGATCGCCGGTGCCACGAGCAGGACCACGGCGAAAGCGGACAGGGACCACAGCAGGGTCAGGTTCTGCTTTCCCCAGGCGGGCGCGATCCCCGCGGCGGCGACCGTGTGCGTCATGAGCGGCTGAGCAGGTAGGAACCCAGGAACAGCGCCGCGGCATAGGCCGCCAAGGCCAGAAGCGGCGGCCAGGCGCGGACGCTCCTGGTCCGCCCGCGATGCTCGACGGCGACGATCACCACGGCGCCGACATACAGAGCGGCGAAAATCGCTGCGAGCACCGTGGAAGCCCACAGCGCCTCAGCCTGGTTCCCGCAGATCGGCCCGGAGCCGGCGTCGCACCCTCTGCCGGTGTGCGGCACGGAGGCCAGTCCGCCGCCGATGCCGGACACGGGGAACCACAGGAAGATCGCGGCCAGGACGGTGAAGAGCCAGAGGATGGCGGGTGTCGCACGAGCGGTGCCGCCCGTTGATACTGTGCCGGCGGTCGATGAGAAGGCCGGCGCCGTGTTTTCTTGTGGGTCCCCCATGGACTGGACTCTAGCCGGTCCGGTTGGTTGTGTGCTCAGTAGTTGCGGGTCCCGGAGCGCGGAACCCGCAACTACTGAGCACGCAACTGAGAAGCGGGTCAGCCCTCGCGTGCCGTCAGGTCCAGCACCACGGCCTCCGGGCGGCAGGCGATGCGGTAGGGCGCGAAACGGGAGGTACCGATCCCTGCGGAGACGTTGACCGGCGTCGTGTGCCCCTTGCTCTCCCAGTCGTGCAGGCCGCGGGCCCGCCACGTGGGCAGATCGCAGTTGGAGACGAGCGCACCGTAGCCGGGGATGCAGACCTGGCCGCCGTGAGTGTGGCCGGAGAGGATCAGCTCGGCGCCGGCTTCGGTGAGCGTGTCCAGCGCCCGCTGATACGGGGCGTGCACGACGCCGACGCGCAGCGACGGGGCCGCCCCGGCGGCGATGCCCTGCGGCCAGCCGGTGAACTTCTCCCGCTCGATGTGCGGATCGTCCATGCCGGAGAAGTCGAAGCGCATCCGGTTGAAGACCAGGGACTGGTGGCGGTTGGTCAGATCGACCCACCCGGACATGCCGAACCCGGCACGCAGGCGCGGCCAGTCGAGCGCGACCGGTTCCTTGCGCTGGCGGGAAGGGCCCGCGAAGTACGCCAGAGGACTCTTCAGCCGGGGCGCGTAGTAGTCGTTGGAGCCGGGAACGAACACGCCGGGCCGGTTCAGGAGCGGCTTCAGAGCGTCCAGCAGCGGGTCGATGGCGTCCCGATGGCTCAGGTTGTCGCCGGTGTTGACCACCAGGTCGGGGTTGAGGTCATCGAGGGAGCGCAGCCAGTCGGCCTTCTTGCGCTGGCCCGGGATGAAATGGATGTCGCTCAGGTGGAGGATGCGGAACGGCTCGCTGCCCTCGGGGAGGATGGCCAGCTCTTCGTGGCGGACGCCGAACTGGTTCTTCTCCCAGGACCCGTATGCCAGGCCCGCCGCGCCCGCGACGCCGGCCAGCACGGCCGTCTTCGCAGCGGTTGCGGCGAGGCCGCGCCCGGTTTCCCGGACGCGGCCTGCGAGCGACGCGGCAGCGTTCAGCTGCTCGGTCAGCGGATCGCCCATGGTCACGGCGTCTTCTTGGGGTTGGGCTTGCCGTTGTTGTTGCCACCGCCGTTGTTACCGCCGCCTCCGGTGTTGCCACTGGTCGGCTTGGTGTCCGTCGGCTTCTTGCCGTCCGGCGTGTTCGTGGCCGGAGTCTCGGGCTGGACGGGGGGCGGGACGTAGGAGGTGCCCAGGAGGGAATCGGGCGCCGGGTCGAACTCGCCGGTGTCGTAGAGCCCGGCCACCTGCTGCATGTACCGCGCCATCTGAGGACCGGCGATGTACGCGCCGTCGATGGAGTCGTAGTACTGGCCGTTAACGTAGATCCTTTGACCCCTGAACTGGTTCGGATCGCCGTAGACCTGCCCGAAGTAGGAGGCGGTGACCAGGCCCTTGGTGTACGCGAGAACCCAGGTCTGGGAGTTCGTGTTGTTGGTACCGGTCTTGCCCGCGATCGGGGCCTGGACCTTCTCCGGGATCAGGACACCCGAGCCCTTGCTCATCACGTCCTGCAGCACGTTGGTCACGGTCTTCGCGACGTCGGGCTTGATGACCTCCTTACAACTGGAGGTCTGGGCCGGGTACTTCTTGCCCTGGGCGTCCACCACGGAATCGATCGCGATCGGCTCGCAGAAGGTCCCGTTGTTGGCGAAGGTGGAGAACGCGCTCGCCATGGTCAGCGGGGCGACGTTGTTGCCACCGAGCAGGTTGCCGAGGGTGTTCAGGCCAAGCTTGCTCTTGCCGTCACCGGTGTGCATCTGCAGGGCGTCGGCCATCCGCTGGATGTCGCAGAAGTCGTCCAGCGCGGCGGCGGAGGCGAAGGTCGCCGTGTTCACGGAGAGGGTGATGCCCTCTCGCACCGTCATCCTTCGGTAGTTTCCTTCCGTAGCGTTCTGGAGAGAATCAGAGCCCGGAAGGGAAGGGTCGAACGCACCCTCGACCGGCTTGCACGTGGTCTTCCACGGAAAGTCCAGCGGGTATACACGTTGCGTCGCGTCGACGACATCATCGGTGCGCTTGCCTTCGTTCAGCCAGGCGGCCAGTGTGACTGGCTTCAAGGTTGAACCGGGCTGGAATCCGCCGATGCCACCCAGCGAGTTCCCGTTCGCATCCGCCCGGTCCACGTTGAAGTTGTAGTCGGTGACCATGGGGACGCCCGGGGTCTTGACCACCCGGCTATTCTGAGCCATCGTGAGAATCTTGCCCGTTCCCGGCTGAACGGTGATGAGGGACGCGCCCCACTTGTCCGTGTTCTCGGGTCCGGCGGAAGCGTCCACCTGCACCTGGGCGGGCTTCTGGAGCCGCGGGTCCAGGGTGGTCTTGATGGTCAGGCCGCCGCGCTGCAGCAGGTTCAGGCGGTCCTGAGGAGTGTCACCGTAGGCGGGGTTGTTCAGGATGAGGTGCTGCACGTAGTCGCAGAAGTACGGGGCCGTGGCGGCGTACTGGCAGCCCTGGCGAGGCACGGTGACCTTCGTGGTGACCGGGGTCTTGACCGCGTCGTCGTGCTGCTTCTGAGTGATCTTGCCGTTCTTCAGCATGGCGTTCAGGACCAGATCGCGACGCATCTTGGCGTTCTCCGGGTTGGTCACCGGATCGTAGGCGGAGGGGTTGTTGACGACGCCGGCGAGCATGGCCGCCTGCGGCAGCGTCAGATTCTTCGCGGACGTGGAGAAGAAGTAGCGTGCCGCGGCCTCGATGCCGTAGGCGTTGGCGTTGAAGAAGACGATGTTGAGGTAGCCCTCAAGGATCTGATCCTTGGTCATCTTCTTCTCGAGCGCGATGGCGAGCTTCATCTCACGGAGCTTCACGCCGACCGTCTTGCTCGAGGTGCCGTTCAGCTTCACCTCGTCGGAACGTCCCTCGGCGATGAGGGATTCGTTGATGACGTTGTTCACGTACTGCTGCGTGATGGTGGACGCACCCTGGCGTCCGCCCTTGGCCGTGGCGACCAGGGCGCGCGCGATACCGGTGGGGTCCACACCGCCGTGCTCGTAGAAGCGGCTGTCCTCAATGGCGACGATCCCGTCCTTGACGAACGGGGAGATGTCCTTGAGCGCCACACGGGTCCGGTTCTCAGCGAAGATCGTCGCGATCTGGGAGCCGTCGGCCGCCAGGACACGGGTCGCCTGCCCCGGGGGAGCGACCGTCAGTTCTCCGGGAAGGTCCTCAAAGAACTGGACGGAGCCACTCGCCGCACTGCCGGTCACCGCGGCGGCAGGGACCAGGAGTCCTGCCACCAGGACCCCGCAGAGAGCACTGACGCCCAGAAATGCCACGATCTTCCCCAAGACCGTGGCAGTGTCGAATAGCGGATTCTTCGCTTGAGCCATGTTCTCCAGTCTAACCGGAGCCATTACGCTTGACCCCATGAGCAAATGGGAGTACGCGACCGTACCACTGATCATCCACGCCACGAAGCAGATCCTGGACACCTGGGGCGAGGACGGCTGGGAACTCGTCCAGGTGGTCCCCGGACCCGACGGCAACGGCCTGGTCGCCTATCTGAAGAGGGAGAAGGCCTGAGCATGTCGTCCCACGTCAATGCTGAGAACAGCGCGATCGAGGCCCGCCTGGCGGAGCTCGGACTGAGCCTTCCGGAGGTCGCCGCGCCGGTGGCGGCCTACGTGCCGGCCATGGTGAGCGGCGCCCACGTCTACACCGCGGGTCAGCTTCCGTTTATTGAAGGCAAACTCCCAGCGACCGGAAAGGTCTCCGCGGACGGCGCCGAGGGCACCGTGACCCCCGAGCGTGCCAAGGAACTCGCGGCCACGAGCATCATCAACGCGCTGGCGGCCGTCAAGAGCGTCATCGGCAACCTGGACCGGGTCACCCGGATCGTGAAGGTCGTCGGTTTCGTGGCGTCCACCCCCGATTTCACCGGCCAGCCCGGCGTCATCAACGGCGCGTCCGAGCTCCTGGGTGAGATCTTCGGTGAGAAGGGGCAGCACGCCCGTTCCGCCGTCGGCGTCGCGGTCCTGCCGCTGGACGCCCCCGTCGAGGTCGAACTCATCGCCGAGTTCGCCTGAATCCTGTCAGATAGGCCGAAGCAGTGCCCCAAGCAGCAAAGCGGCTCTTCGAGCTGCCCGTCCAGTTCGAGAACGCCGCACGCAGCTGGCTCGAACACGGGGAGCGCACACCCGCGGCTCCCCGCTATGCCTCCAGCGTCGTCCTGATCAAGGACACGCCGGACGGCATGTCCACCTGGCTCGCCTACCGGAGCGGCTCCTCGCCGCTCGGCGTGGTCTCCTTCCCGGGCGGCTCCGTCGAGGAGCACGACGACGACCCCATGCCCTGGATCGGCCCGTCGCCGGCGCAGTGGGCTGACGCCCTCGGCATCGAGGACCCCGCGCTGGCCCGCCGTCACGTCGTGGCGGCCATCCGGGAACTCTTCGAGGAGACGGGTGTCCTGCTGGCCGGACCCGACGCCGGGAGCACGGTCGCGGTGACCAACCCGCAGGAGTGGATGGCGGCACGGGAAGCCGTGGCCGCGCAGGACAAGACCCTGGCCGACGTCCTGGACCGTCGCGGGCTCTCGCTCCGCACGGACCTCCTGAAGCCGCTGGTCAACTGGCTCAGCCCCGACTTCGCCCACCGGCGGTTCAACACCCGCTACTTCGCGGCGACACTTCCGCTGGGTCAGGAGCCCCGACTGCTGGAGAGCAAGGGCGTCTGGGGCCGCTGGATCTGCGCCCCCAAGCTCCTGGGCGACCGCACGGGGACCTCGCTGGGTGATGAGATCGACCAGGAGAACACCCGGGGCAGGACGCTGGGGCAGCTCATGGTGCCCGGCACGGAGATCATCCTCGAGAAGCTCGGCACGGCCAAGGGCTGCGTCGCGTACCTGAGCCACAAGCGCAAGACGCACGTCTACCAGCCCACGCTCGTGGAGGTGGACGGCGATCTCAAGCTCGAGGTCGTGCCGCCCAGCCCGCCGGCGACGACCGCGCTTCCCGTGGTCCCGCCGTCGTCCTGACCGGGCCGGCCGGAAAAACGAAAGGCCCGGCACCCCTCGCGGGGTGCCGGGCCTTCTTCGTCAGCCGGTGTGCTCAGCGGGAGCGCTGGCGGAGACGCTGCATGTCCAGGATCACGACGGCGCGTGCCTCCAGACGCAGCCAGCCGCGCTGCACGAACTCGGCCAGGGCCTTGTTCACGGTCTCGCGGGACGCGCCGACCAGCTGGGCCAGCTCTTCCTGGGTGAGCTCGTGAGCCACCAGGATGCCGTCCGTCGCGGGACGGCCGAAGCGGTCGGCCAGGTCCAGCAGGGCCTTGGCCACGCGGCCGGGGACGTCGGAGAACACCAGGTCGGACAGCGAGTCGTTGGTGCGGCGCAGGCGGCGTGCCAGGGCCTGGAGCAGCTGTGCGGAGACCTCGGGGCGCGTGCGGAGGAGAGCGTTGAGGCTCTCGTTCTTCAGGCCGGCCAGGCGGGTCTCGGAGACGGCCGTGGCGGTCGCCGTGCGGGGGCTCGGGTCGAACAGGGCCATCTCGCCGAAGAGCTCACCCGGGCCGAGGATGGCCAGCAGGGATTCGCGACCATCCGCGGACGTGCGGCCGAGCTTCACCTTGCCGGAGACGATGAAGTAGAGCTGATCGCCCTGGTCGCCTTCCCGGAAGACGGACGCACCACGGGAGAGGTCCACCTCGCTCAGCTCGTCCGTGAGCAGGCGGAAGGCGTCGTCATCCAATGTGGCGAAAAGCGGTGCCCGGCGCAGTACCTCGATGTCCATGTAATCTCCTCTGAAAATTGACGCTGAGCACATTCTTTCAGAAAATGCCGTCCGATGCGCGGCGCGCACCGGCGCCCGTGCCGGGCAGGGGCCGTGGGGACCAGTCTTTCACGGCAAAATGTCAGGCGTGCTCAGTAGCATGGCGGACGCAAGGATTCGTCGTGACTGGAAGGAACACCGTGTTCGGGTTGACCGTACTGGACCTGGTCCTGCTGGTGACGCTCATCTCTTACGCCATCTACGGCTTCCGGAACGGCTTCCTGGTCACCGTCGGCGGGATCGTCGGCTTCGCGCTCGGCGCGGTGGCGGCGTTCTTCGCGATGCCGCTGGTCAGCTCACTCGTGAGCGACGCGAAGTGGCGCCTGACCGCCGTGGTGGTGACCGCCGTCGTGCTCGTGGTCCTCGGCAACAGCCTCGGCGCCTCGGTGGGCCACAGGATCCGCTCGGCCCGTGCGGTCCGCTCCCTGCGGGGCCTGGACCGGCTCGCGGGGGCCGCGGCCAGCGTGGTCATGACGGCCCTGGTCATGTCGCTGCTCTCCTTCGGCCTCAACTCGATGGGCGTGCCGGTCATCTCTCAGCAGGTGGCGAGTTCGCGGGTCATCAGATTCATCGACGGCGCCACCCCCGCCCCCGTGCAGGGCGCCATGGCTCAGCTGCGGTCGAGCCTCATGGGCGAGGGGATCCCCAAGATCATCGACGGCGCCGCGCCGCTCCTGACCGGACCCGCTCCGGTGGGCTCCGCGGACACGCCGGAACTGAAGAACGCCGCCCAGTCGGTCCTCAAGATCACCGGCACGGCGTTCCAGTGCGGGCAGAACCAGACGGGCACCGGATTCGTCGTGTCCTCCGAGCGTGTCGTGACGAATGCCCACGTGGTGGCCGGTGTCAGCGAACCCGTGGTGGAGTCCCCGGACGGTTCCGCGCTGGCGGCCCGCGTGGTGTACTTCGACCCGCAGCGGGACCTCGCGGTGCTGGCGGTCAACGGCCTGACGGCCCACCCGCTGCCGCTGCGGACCAACCTGCCGACGGGCAGTGAAGCCGCCTTCGAGGGGTACCCGCACGGCGGGCCGTTCCAGGCGAAGCCTGCTCGTGTGCAGGGCATCTCCCAGGTGGAGATCCCGGACATCTACGGGAAGAACCACGTCATGGGTGACGTGTACCAGATCGCCGGAGACGTCCAGCCGGGCAACTCGGGCGGACCGCTGCTGAGCCCCGACGGTCAGGTGGCCGGCGTGGTCTTCGCGAAGGCCAGTGCCAGCAGCGGGGTCGGTTTCGCCATCACCATGGACGGACTCAAGCCCGTCGCGGCACGGGCCCCGAGCCTGGACGTTCCGGTGTCCCCGGGCCAGTGCACCACCAAGTAGCGGCCGCTCCTGCGGCCGCCGGAACTCAGGTTTGACGCAGGCGCTCCAGCACGTCCGCGAGCCGGGAACCCAGGCCGTGCACGGCGTCCTCGGGGAGGTCGTCGACGGGGAACCACCGCACGTCTTCGGACTCGTCGCTCAAGGTGGGTTCGGGGGTGCCGTCCGTGATCATCGCGACGCCGACATCCAGGTGGGAGCGGCAGTGCCCGAACGCCCCGGACAGCTGGTGATGGTCCAGGTCCACGACGCGGAGTCCGCTCAGCTGTTCCGGCTGGAGCCCGGTCTCCTCAGTGGCCTCGCGGAGGGCCGCTTCCAGGATGCCGGGGTCCTCCGTTTCGAGGTGTCCGCCGGGCTGCACCCAGAACTTGCCTTTGCCGTGGAACACCAGCAGGACGTGGTCGTGCGTGGCGTCCAGGATGAAGGCGCTGGCCGTCAGATGTGACGGCAGAGGATGACGGGACAGCACGTCGGCGCCCTGGTCCAGGGCCGTCAGGAACTCGGCCTGCTCCGCCTCCTCGGACGGCGACAGGGGTTTCCAGGTGGAGACGGCGTGCAACGCGGAGTCGAGGAGGGTCACCTGGGAATGATAGCTCCGCGGCCCGTGCGGCGGCCGGTCGCGCCGCCGTCGACGGCTCTCAGCTCAGGCGTCCCGCTCGGCCAGGTAGTCGATGGCGAAACGGTAGCCCAGCACGCCCGCCCCGGCGATGACCGCCTCGCAGACCCCGGAGAGGTAGGAGTGGTGCCGGAACTCCTCGCGCTGGTGGACGTTGGTGATGTGCACCTCGACGGCGGGCAGCGCGACGGCGGAGATCGCGTCCCGCAGCGCGACGGACGTGTGCGTGTAGGCGCCCGCGTTGATCACGATGCCGAGCGCGTCCTGCCGGGCCTCGTGGATCGCGTCCACCAGGGCGCCCTCGTGGTTCGACTGGAACGCCCGGATCTCCAGGCCGTGGCGCGCCGCGGCCGTCTCGCACAGGTACTCGACGTCGGCCAGCGTGGCCTGCCCGTACTTCTCCGGCTCGCGGGTGCCCAGGAGGTTCAGATTGGGGCCATTGAGAACCAGGATGGTCTTGCGGACGGGGGTGTCGGCTGCGGATTCGGTCATGTTTTCACAGTAGCGGGTACCGGGCCGGTCGCCGAGTCGTAGGCGTCGATGAGACGCTCCAGGAAGGAGGCCACCACGGAGGCCTCCCCCGCCGACAACGTGCCGATCACGTGCTCCACCCCGTCGATCAGAGGTGCCACGCAGGCTTGGGCATCGGTCGCGATCTGCGGGGAGGCCGTCACGATCAACTTGCGTCCATCGGAGGGGTGCCGTTCCCGTCTGATGTGGCCCGCGGCCTCCAGTCGGTTGAGCACCAGGGTCATGGCCGCGGTGGAGATCTCCAGTTTGTGGGCGAGTTCCGTGGGAGTGGCCGGCCCTGTGGACAGCAGATGGTCCAGGACCTCCAGTCCGCCTTGATCGATCCCGAGTTCCCGCGAGAGGAAGCGTTCGAAGCGCTGCTGGCGGATGGTGACCTGCTGGATGCGCGCGCGGATGTCGCCGTCGTCGAGCGGTCGCCCGTCCCGCCGTGCGCCGGCGCGGGCGGCGTAGTCCCGGGCGCCGCGCTGTGGGTCGCGGGAGTTGACTTCCATGCCCTCCATGGTAATACTCAATCTTGCTAACAAGATTGATAATCAAGAATTGAAGGAAAATGACAGGCGAAACGAGCGGCGGAGGCCGTTGGCGGTGGCTGATCCTCGGTGTGATGCTGGCCGCGGAGATCATGGATCTCCTCGACTCGACCATCGTGAATGTGGCCGGACCCGATCTGGAACGATCCCTCGGGGCGTCCTCCCTGGGGCTGCAATGGGTGATCGGCGGCTATGCGCTGACTCTCGGCGCCGGGCTCATCCTGGGCGGTCGTCTGGGGGATCGCTTCGGCCGCCGGGCGATGTTCCTGCTCGGACTCGGGGCGTTCACGGCCGCGTCCCTGCTCTGTGCGGCGGCTCCCACCACCGAGATCCTCATCGCCGTCCGGCTGGTGCAGGGCTTCGCGGGTGCGCTGCTCTTACCGCAGGGCCTGGGACTCCTGCGGGAGAACTTCTCGGGCCCAGAGCTGGCCAAGGTGTTCGGGGTGTTCGGTCCCGTGCTCGGCCTGGGTGGGGTGCTCGGCCCGCTGATCGGCGGCGGATTGATCGAAGCCGATCTGTTCGGGCTCGGTTGGCGTGCCGTCTTCTTGGTGAATGTCCCGATCGGCCTGGCGGCTCTGATCATCGCCTGGCGCATCCTGCCCCGGCGCTCCGGCGACAAGAGCGTGGGGATCGATGGGCCGGGCGCCCTCCTGATCGTGGCGGCGTCCGCGCTGCTGGTGCTTCCTCTGAACCTCGGCCAGGAGGAAGGCTGGCCTGCATGGACCTGGGTCAGCATCGCTGCCGGGCTCGCCGGGTTCGTCCTCTTCGCCTTCCAGCAGCGCCGTGCCCACGGCCGCGGCAAGACCCCTCTGGTGATGCCCAGCATTTTCAGCAGGCGTGCCTACACCCTAGGTCTGGCGGGCATCGCGCTGTTCTTCAGCGCCCTGATCGGGACCCAGCTGGTCCTGACGCTGTTCTTGCAGATCGGCCACGGATTCTCCGCAGGCGAGGCCGGGCTCGGCAATCTTCCAGTTGCGCTGGGGACCATGGTGGGTGGCGCACTCAGTGGCGCCTACCTCGCCGAACGTCTGGGCCGTGGTGTGCTGCAGATCGGCGGAATCCTGCAGGTCGGCGGTTCGGTGCTGCTCTGGGCGGAACTGCAAGGCACCGGGGGGTTCTCCATCTGGACGATCGTGCCCGGCATAGCAATGGCCGGTCTCGGCTCAGGCCTGGTGATCGCCGCACTGTTCAGCATCATCCTCGCGGCCGTCCGCGATGAGGAGATCGGTTCCGCCTCCGGCGTCCTGACTGCTGTGCAGTCGATCGCTGGGTCCATCGGAGTGGCCGTCCTCGGTTCCACCTTCTTCGACGGGATCAAGAGAGGTTCCCCGGAGTCCGCCTTCCAGCAAGCGCTCTGCATCCAGGCGGGACTCCTGGTGGTGTTCCTCGGGCTCACTTTCCTCTTCCCGCGTAAGGGCAGGGCGGATGAGTTCGCGACGACGGCCGACGAAGCCGACGACGGCGCAGTGTCTGTGGGCGCCGGGCAAGCCGGAGGAGAGTCCGGGCCGCAATCCGCCCAAGGCGCCGCCGGCCGGGAGTGAGCCCGGGTTGGTCAGCCCTGCAGGGGCGCGATGCGGAGGCGGCGGACGCTTTCGGCGAGGATCGCCTGAGCCTTCTGTCCCAGCCCGGGGTCGGTCACGAGCTCATCCGCGTCCTCGAGGGCCGCGATGCTGCTGATGCCCTGGATGCCCCACTTGGAGTGGTCGGCCACCACGACGAGTTTGCGGCTGGACGCCAGGAACGCGCGGTCCGTCTCGGCCTCCAGGACATTAGGCGTGCTGAATCCGGCCTGCGGATCCATGCCGTGCACGCCGAGGAAGGTGACATCCAGGTTCATGCTCTTCAAGGCCTGGGTGGCGACCGGCCCCACGAGGGCGTCAGACGCCGTGCGCTGGCCGCCGATGAGAATGACCTCGGTCTTCGGGTTGACCACGGTGGAGCGGTAGAAGATCTCCGCCGTGCGGATGGAGTTGGTGACCACCGTGATGGCCGGACCCTTGACCAGTTCCTGGGCGAGTGCCCAGGTGGTGGTCCCGGCGCTGAGCCCGACCGCCATGCCCTCGGAGACGGAGCCCGCGGCGACGGCGGCGATGGCCTGCTTCTCCGCCGTGAATTGCGTGGACTTCAGTTCGAAGCCCGGTTCGTGGGTTCCGGCGTCGCCCAGGATCTTGGCGCCGCCGTGGATCCGTTCCAGCAGGCCCGTGTCGCTGAGGGCTTCGATGTCACGGCGGACCGTCATGGCGGAGACTTTGAGGGCGTCGGCGAGATCGGAGACCTTGACGATGCGCTCCTTCTGGACCATCTCCAGGATGGCCTGATGCCGGGCGGCTTGCAGCATGTGCGACTCGCTCCTCATGATCGTCTCCTGTGTCTGGATGAAGTCTAGTGCTGCGGTGCCTGAGCGGGGACGACGGCGCGGCTCACCCCTTGCTGGACCCGAGAGTGAGGCCCGCGACAAACTGCCGTTGCAACAGGAGGTAGATGACCAGGGTGGGGATCACCGTGATCACCGCACCGGCCGCCAGGAGGTTGTAGTCGTTGAAGAACTGGCCCTGGAGGTTGTTGATCGCCGTCGTGACCGGAAGCCGGTCACCGTTCTGGATGAAGAGCAGCGGCCAGAAGAAGTCGTTGTAGATGAAGATGACTTCCAGGGTGCCGAGTGCGGCGAAGGCCGGGCGGCAGAGCGGCATGATGATCTCCCAGTACTGCCGCCACAGTCCGGCGCCGTCCACGAGCGCCGCCTCGGTGAGGTCCGGGGAGAGCGCCTTCATGTAGTTCGACAGGACGAAGGTGCAGAAGCCGATCTGGAACGCCGTGTTCACGGCGATCACGGAGATGTAGGTGTTGAGCATGTTGCCGGAGTCGCTGACGGCGTACGGCACCTGGAAGTGCTTCATCATCAGGAACAGCGGCGCGGCGAGCACCTGGGGCGGCAGCAGATTGCCGGCGGTGAACATGATCAGCAGGGTGATGTTGAATTTCCAGTTCACGCGGCTCACCGCGAAGGCCATGAGCGAGGCGAGGAACAGTGTCAGGAGCACCGCCGGCACCGTGATGATCACCGAGTTCCAGAAGTACTTGGAGAACCCGCCCTGGGTCCACGCCTG
Source organism: Arthrobacter sp. Y-9 (assembly GCF_029690065.1). Lineage (NCBI taxonomy): Bacteria > Bacillati > Actinomycetota > Actinomycetes > Micrococcales > Micrococcaceae > Arthrobacter > Arthrobacter sp. Y-9. The sequence goes on along the minus strand of NZ_CP121463.1, from coordinate 3,077,820 downwards.
CACGAAGTTGTCGAAGTTGAAGGGGCCCTGGACGCTGAAGTAGCCGTACTGATTGGTGGCCCAGCTCGGACGGAGGGCGGTGTACAGCGCCCAGCCGAGCGGCACCAGCCACATCACGGCCATCACCACGAGGAAGAGGTGTGTCCCGTAGTGGCGCTTGCGCTTGGAACCCCGCTGCACGGCGTCGTGCGCGACGGCGACGCCGGCCTGCCGCCCGGCGCTGCGGGTCCGGGGTGCGGTGGTGCTGCTCACGATCTGCTGTCCTTTCCGAAGGTGCGGGTGAGATAGAAGACGATCGGGACGAGGGAGACCACCAGGAGCACGGTGGCCAGCGCCGATCCGACCCCGAGGACCTGTCCTTCGCCGACCAGGTTCTGGATGACCAGGGCGGAGAGGAGCTCCAGGCCGTTCGTGCCGCGGTTGATGACGTAGACGACGTCGAACGCGCGGAGGGATTCGATGATGGTGATCACCACGATCACGATGTTCACGGGCTTCATCGCCGGGAACACCACGCGGAAGAAGGTCTGGAAGCTGTTCGCCCCGTCGATGGCGGCCGCCTCACGGAGCGTGGGGTCCACGCCTTTGAGGCCGGCCAAGTAGAGCAGCATGACGTAGCCGGCGTGGCGCCAGGTGGCGGCGATCAGCGCGGCCCAGATGTTGACCGAGGAGTCCCCGAACCAGTCGACCGCCTGCGGGGTCCCCGCGGTGCCGAGGAGGAAGTTCAGCAGGCCGTTGTCGCGCTGGTAGAAGAGCTGCCAGATGATGCCGACCAGCGCGAGCGAGAGCATGACGGGCGCGAAGAAGATGCTCTGGTAGATCCGGGTCCCGCGGATGTTCTGATCCAGCAGGACGGCGAGGAGCAGGCCGATAGGGGTGGCGATGACGGCCAGGAACACCAGCCAGAGGACGTTGTGCTGGATGGCCGGCCAGAAGGGCGGATAGTCCTGCAGGATGAAGCGGTAGTTGTCCACGCCCGCGGGTTTCATGTCCGCGAAGTCCAGGCCGTTCCATTTGAGGAAGCTGAGCCCGATGGAGAAGAGGGTCGGCAGCCAGACGAAGATCAGCTGGATGAGGGTCGGGATGGCGACCATGGCGCTCAGGACGAGCACATCGCGTCTGCTCAGCCGGCGGACATGGCCCGGGCGTTTCCGGGGTCCGGGGCCCTTCCGGGGTGCGGGGCCGCCGCCCGTCCGGGAGGCGGTGGAAGAGGTGGTCATGGGGGTCTCCTTGCGGCGGTGACCGGGGCGTCCTGGAGAGCGCCCCGGTCACCGGGTGGGTCCGGGCTACTGGGCCGAGTAGAGGGCCTTGGCCTGGGACTCGAGATTCTTGACGTCCACGGTGCCGTCCTTGAGGAAGGCCTGGAGCGCCGGGATCATGACGTTGTTCGCCATCGCCGGGAGGGCGTCGCGGTCGAAGAACTGCGTGATGGACTTCGCCTGGCCGATGACGTCCGCGCACTTCTTGTTCAGGGCTGTGAAGCTGCTCTGATCGGAGCCCTTCGCGGTCTGGATGTTGGAGGGATCGCCCTTGTAGTAGGCGTCCTGACCCTCCGGGGTGCCGATGAATTCCAGGAAGTCCTTGGCCGCCTGGTTGTCGCCGCCCTTCTTGGAGAGCAGGAATCCGTCGATCGGAGCCTCCACCGCCTCCTGGCCCTCGACCGCCACCTCGGGGAACGGGAAGAAGTCGATGTCCTTGAGCACGGCGGGATCGGTGAACTGCTGCGTCACGAACGAGCCGAGGAGGTACATGCCGGTCTTCTGGGCCGCGAGGGCCTTGGCGGCGTCCTGCCAGGTCTGGCCGAGAGCGCCCGGATCCTGGTAGGGCAGGAGGGCCTTCCAGGTGTCGAAGACGTCGCTCACCTTCTTCTGGTCCCACGATTCCTTGTGGGCGCAGAGATCCACATGGAACTGGTAGCCGTTGAGCCGCAGGTTGAGGTAGTCGAAAGTGCCCATGGCCGGCCAGCCGTCCTTGTCGGCGAAGCCGATCGGGATGAAGCCGTCGGCCTTCATCTTGGCGCACAGGGTCTTGAGCTGGTCGAAGGTGGTGGGGACCTCGTAGCCCTTGGCCGCCCAGACGCTCTTCCGGTAGAAGAAGCCCCAGGGGTAGTTGTAGTTCGGGATGAAGTACATCTTGCCGTCGGGACCGGTGGAGGCCTTCTTGAGGGCGTCCGAGTAGTTGCCCCCGATCTTGGACCAGACGTCGTCGATGGGCGCCAGGAGTCCCTTGCCCGCGTAGTACTGCATGCGGTAACCGGCGAACCAGGTGAAGGCGTCGTCCGGGGAACCCTGCAGGTACGAATTGATCTTGTTCTGGAAGTCGTTGTGGGGAACGGTGTTGATGGTGGCGGACTTGCCGGACTTCTTCTGGAAGGCGGCGAGCGTGTCGGCGAGAGCTTTCTTCGGCACCTCGTCGGACAGGCTCGAACCCAGGGTGAACGTGGTGGCGGCGGAGCCACCGCCGGAGGGGCCGGAGCCCCCGGTGCACGCCGCGAGGAGCGGAACGCCGGCGAGGCCGGCCGCGCCGAGTGCGAAGGATTTGAGAACGGTGCGACGCGGGGCGACTACGCTGCCGGCCGGCATCTGAGGCTGTGGCATTTTTTCTCCTTCAAGAACCCATTGCCTGTGATGTGCGCCACACTAGCAGTCAATGGAACAAAAGTGAACAAGAAGAAACCTTCGCAAACATAAAGATTCAGAATCGATCTGGATGTCGCGTCGGCATAACGGCCTCCCTCGCCCGGAATGGCGGGGTTCGGCGGGGGGCTGAGTCAGCAATCTACACGTGTCACTTCTGCGTAACGCAAGCATTTCGGGAAGAATCTCGAACCTATTGACTCGAGTAGATGGCGCTGGGAGACTCTTCCGCATGACTCAGATCTCACCGTTCTCCCTCGGAATCGTCGGCGCCGGCCAGTTCTCCGGCCAGTTCGCCAAACTCTTCAAGGCCCACCCCCTCGTGCAGGACGTCTATGTCACCGATGTGCTCGCCGAGCGGGCGGAGGCGCTGGCAGCCCGCCAGAACCTGGCCGGCACGTTCCCCAGCTTCGAGGACATGCTGGCCTCCGACGTCGACGCCGTCGCGATCTTCACGCAGCGCTGGACGCATGGACCGCTGGTGGTCCAGGCGCTCAAGGCGGGCAAACACGTCTACTCCGCGGTGCCCATGGCGATCAGCGAAGAGGAGATCGCCGCCATCATCGAGGCCGTCCGGGAGACCGGGCTGACCTACATGATGGGGGAGACCAGCTACTACAACCCCGCCACGATCTACGCGCGGGACCGCAAGGCCGACGGTGCGTTCGGCCGGATCTTCTACGCCGAAGGTGACTACGTCCACGACATGGACCTCGGCTTCTACGCCGCCTACCAGTACAGCGGCGGGGAGGAATGGCAGAAGACCGCCAGCTACCCGCCCATGCTCTACCCGACGCACTCCCTGGGCGGCGTCCTCGGGGGCATCGGAGGCCATGTGACGAGCGTGAGCTGCATCGGCGTCCGGGACGACCGCGGCGACGGCGTCTTCGACCGCGAGATCAGCATGTTCGACAACGACTTCTCCAACGCCACGGCCCTGTTCGAGATGGACGGGGGCGGGAGCATCCGCATCAATGAGTTCCGGCGCGTGGGCTACCCGTCCCATCTGCGCGAGAGCCGCTTCCGGTACTTCGGCACCGAGGGCAGCTTCGAGCAGCTCGTCGAGACGGCCGTGTGGCAGGACAAGGAGGGCTTCACCGATGTGAGTGAACAGATCAGCACCCTGCCCAGCATTCCGCTCGATGACCCGTCCCTCGCCGACGTCGACCCCGCCCTGCGCGACGCCTTCGTCTCGGGCCTCGCCCCCGTGCACGATCCGTCCCGGCTCCCCGCGGAACTCCGCGCGCTGCCGAGCGGGCACGAGGGGAGTCACGCCTTCCTGGTGGACGACTTCGTGACCGCCGTGGCCGCCGGCACCCTGCCGCCCGTGAACGCCTGGACGGCCGCCCGCTTCACGCTGCCGGGCATCGTGGCCCACCAGTCGGCACTCCGAGGAGGGGAGCGGCTCCCGATTCATGACTTCGGGGACGCCCCGGAGCTTCCGGCGGCCCGCAGCACCGAGGCCGCCCGCGGCTAGCATGGTGGCTATGCCGGACCTCTCCGCCTCCCCCCGACCGGTGATCACGCGGAAGGACGTCGCCCGCCTGGCGGGCGTCAGCACCGCCGTCGTGAGCTATGTGGTCAACGGGGGACCCAAGAACGTGGCCCCGGCCACCGAGGAGAAGGTCCGGCAGGCCATCGCGGCGCTCGGCTACCGGCCGAACGCGGCGGCGCGGGCGCTCAAGAAGGGGTCGTCGCAGATCCTGGGCATGGTGGTCCCGAAGATCAGCAACCCGTTCTTCGCGAGCCTGGCCGAGGCCGTCGAGCAGGCCGCGGAGGAACAGGGTTTCGCCCTGCTCCTGGCCGACTCGCGGGATTCGCTGACCGCAGAGCGCAGGCATCTGCGGAACTTCATCGACCGGCAAGTGGATGGCGTGTTCCTCTGCTCGGTCCTGGTCCAGCCGGACATCCAGGAGCTCCGGGAGCGCGGTGTCCGGACGGTGCTGCTCAACTTCTCCGAGGAGTCGCCGTCGGTGGACGCGATCGGCCCGGAATTCTCCGAGAGCACACGACGCGCGGTCGAGCACCTGGCCTCGCACGGTCACCGGGACATCGCCCTGGTCATGGGCCTCACCACCGGGAACGCGCCGGACCGCCGCGAAGGCGGCTGGCGCGCGGCCCTGCAGGGCCTGGGGGAGTCGGAAGGACGGATCTTCCGCTGCACCTTCGACCGGCACGGCGGTTACGAGGCCGGGAAGCAGTTCCTCGCCGTCACGCCCCGGCCGACCGCGGTGTTCATCAGCTCGGACCAGCAGGCCATCGGCTTCCTCCGCGCGGTGCAGGAAGCCGGTCTCCGTGTGCCCGACGACGTGGCGGTCATGGCGTTCGACGGATCGGACGAGGCGGAGTACTGCTGGCCGCCGCTGAGCACCGTGCGCCAGCCCGTCAAGGAGATGGCGGAGGCCGGTGTCCGGGCGATCATCGGGGCCGAGCGTGACGAGCCCTCCCGGAACCAGGTGTTCGACTGCGAGCTGATCCTGCGGCGGTCCTGCGGCTGCCACGCCGAGGATTCCTGAGCGCACCCGGCGTCTGTATCCCGGCGCCGCCGCGCACGTGTCGCCCCGCACCTCCACCGCCCCGCACCTCCACCGCCCCGCAAAGGGGCGTCACGGACTACCGTGCGTCGGAGCCCGTGTGCCAGTCTCGGAAGGATCGCTCAACGACGGGAGAACGCCATGCCGGGCGGGTACACGCACATCGTCATCGGCGCGGGGGCCATCGGCTCTGCGGCCGCCTACTGGCTCTCCCAGACCCCGGGCACCCGCGTGCTCGTTCTGGAGCAGGACGAGCTGGTCAACACACGGAACTCGTCCGGCGACGTCTCCCGCATCATCCGGCACGCGTATCACAGCACCGCGTACACGGCCCTGACGCCCGCCATGTTCAACGCCTGGGCGCACGTGGAGGAACAGTCCGGGCTGCCGCTCTACCTCCGGACCGGCGGGCTGGACCTCGCTCCCTCGGAACCTGCGGCCCGCGCGTCCCTGGACGGCTATCGCAGTGCGCTCGCGGCGCAGGGCATCCCGTATGAGGACCTCGACGCGGACGAGATCCGCCGTCGCTGGCCCCAGTGGCGGATCGAGGACGACGTGACCGGCATGTACCAGGAGGCCGGCGGGCTGATCGACATCCGGGCGAGCGTCGCCGCCCACACCTCCCTGGCCCTCGCCCACGGGGTGACCTTCCTCCCGCACACCCGGGCCACCGGGGTCGACGTGAGGCCGGACAGCGTGACGGTCCGGACGACGCGGGGCGACTTTCCCGCGGACCGGCTCGTGGTGGCCGTGTCCTCGTGGCTGGGGGATCTCATGCCGGACCTCGGGCTGGACTACCGCCTCACCCTGTCGCAGGAGCAGGTCAGTTACTTCACGTCGGCCCGTCTGTCCGAGTTCACCCCGGACCGATTCCCCATCTGGATCTTCCACGGCGAGCAGGACCACTACGGGTTCCCGGTCTACGGTGAGCCGGCGGTCAAGATCGCGCGGGACATGCGCGGCCGGTTCATCAGCAGCGACGAGCGCGTCTACGAAGGCGACGCCGAGGAAGCCGCGCTGCTGGAAGGGTTCCTGCGGCGGCACCTGCCGGGCGCCGTCGGGCCCGTGTATGCGAACAAGACGTGCGTGTATGACATGCCGGCCGACCGCGACTTCGTGCTGGACACCGTCCCCGGCGCGCCGCATGTGGCCGTGTTCAACGGGGCGGGGCACGCGGGGAAGTTCGCGTCGCTCATGGGCCGCATCCTCGCCGAGCTGCTGACCGAGGGCTCCACGGCGCACCCCATCGGGGCGTTCTCGCTGCGGAGACCGGCCATCACGGACCCGGATTTCGTGCCCACGTTCCAGCTCCAGCACTGAAGCATCACTGCGCCGGGAACAGCGCTGCGCCGAGAACAGTGAAAGGGCGGGTGCCGGAAACTTCCGGCGCCCGCCCTCTTCCGTCAGACCGGCGTTCTAGAGCACGCGTTCCGGCCGGGCCAGGATCCCCGGCACCAGCTGGGCCGCCAGCGCGGCGGCTCCGCGGACCACCAGGAAGCCCGCCACGAACACCGCTGCCGTCGTGATCACGGCCAGTGGCTGAACGAAGACGGCGAAGCCCACCAGCGGGAACAGCAGACCTGCGGCGCACGCCGCGGAGCCGCCCGCCACGACCCACAAGGCCGACATGACGGAACGGCGGCTCGCCTCGACCATGACGGAGCGCGGCATGCCGAGCCGGTCCAGCGAGACGTGCACGGCGGCGCGGTCGAGGGTTGCCGCGGCCTGGTTGATCCCGACGGAGCACGCGACCATCACGAACGACGCGGCCACCGTCACGAGCACCCCGGTGGAGATGTCCCGCATGAGCCAGCGCGAGCCGTCGTCCATGGGGTGGTCCTCCGTGATGGCCGCCATCGCGAGACCGACCGCTCCGAACACTCCGACGAAGCTGGTCATCGCCACGCCGCTGACCTGCCGCCATGCGGCCTTCGGGTCCTCGAGGATCATGCGTGCGGCGAGCAGCTTCGCGACGGTGGGCGCCTTCCGGTGCCGGCGGCGGGCCACGACGCGGATGAACCAGGGGCCGATGAAGTTGAGGGCGAGGAGAGCGCCGCCGAACACCACGGCCATCGCGATGATCATCGCGGCGACCCCGCCGAACTGGCCCAGCGCACCGATGCCCTGCATGAGGAGCACGCCGACGACCACGATCCCGGCCGCCACCAGCGCGCGCACCCAGTGGGCGGTGCCGGCGCGCTGGCGGGTGCGGACGCCCAGTGGGGTCACCACCACGGACCGGAGCCCGACGACGGCGCTCACCGAGGCGAGCAGCACGATCCCCAGCGCCAGGAGGGGCACGACGGCCCAGGGCAGCCAGATCTGATCGCCCAGTGCGGAGCCCCTGAAATGGAGCAGCCCGAGCAAGGGCGCCGTGGCGCAGTAGAGGACGACGCCCAGAAGGGAGCCGAGCAGCGCGGTCGTGGCGGCCTCCAACACTGTCAGGAGGGTGACCGTCCCCGTGGACGCGCCCAGGAGGCGGAGCGAGGAGAGGCGGTCATCCCGGCGTCGTGCGGCGAGCTTCGCGGCCGAGGCGCCCACCGTGCCGAGCGGGACGAGCAGGAGGACCAGCGCGATGACGGCCAGGACCTGGTAGGTGATCGCGAGATCGTCGTCCCAGCGGAAGAAGGCCTGGGCGCCGCCCGTGACCAGCAGCAGAAGCGCCGTGACGAGGGCGAAGGACAGGAGCGGCAGCAGGATCGCGGCGCGGTCGCCGTCCTGCCGGCGCCGGAAGAGCCCTGCCAGCCGAAGTGAGGTCCGCAGGGTGTTCATCGGGCGGCACCGCTTCCGAGACCGAACGCACCCGAGGCGGGTGCCGCGGCGCCGGTGTCGGAGACGATCCGGCCGTCGCTCAGGGTCACGATGCGGCCACAGCGGCGAGCGACCTCGGGATCGTGGGTGACCATCACCAGGGTGCGTCCTTCACCGACCGTGCCGAGCAGCAGGTCGAGGACCTCCGCGGACGTGGTCGAGTCGAGGGCACCGGTGGGCTCATCCGCGAAGATCAGGCGGGCGCCGGTGATCTGGGCCCGGGCGATCGCCACGCGCTGCGCCTGACCTCCGGACAGCTCGCCGAGCCTGCGGTTCTCCATCCCGGCCAGGCCGAGGTGGGCCAGCCAGCGGGCGGCCTCCTCCTCGGCGTGCGCCCGGGGGACGCCGTTGAGCATGCGTGCCACGGCCACGTTCTCCAGGGCCGTCAGCTCGTGGAGCAGGAGTCCCTGCTGGAAGACGAAGCCGAACTCCTCGCGGCGCAACCGGGCGCGGGCGCCGTCGTCGAGGGTCTCGACCTGAAGGGGCCCGGCGTCGGAGACGAAGGTGATCGAACCGCTGGCCGGCCGGATGATGCCCGCCAGGCAGTGGAGGAGGGAGGTCTTGCCGGAGCCGGACGCGCCCATGATCGCCACCGACTCGCCGTGGCCGATGCTCAGGCTGACGAAGTCCAGCGCCGGGAGCGGCGCGCCGGGGTAGGAGAGGGACAGGTCTCTGGCGTGGAGGATCGTGGTCATGACTCCAGTCTTCCGAAGCCTGGGGGCGGGCACATCGGAGCAGGAGCGGAGTCTGAGCGGGGCGGTTCATACCCCGGTATGAAAGCGACGACGGCGGGTGTGCACCCTCGCGCTGAGAGCGCACACCCGCCGTCGCCGGCCGACCGGGACGGGGCGGCCAGGCGGCTCGCCCTGTCGCCCTACTTCCGGAGGTCCGCGGCGATCTGCTGCATGACCGTGGGGTCCGCCAGCGTGGTCGCGTCACCCGGATCTCGGCCTTCCGCCACGTCCTTGAGCAGACGGCGCATGATCTTGCCCGAGCGGGTCTTGGGAAGTTCCGGTACCACCAGGATGTTCTTCGGCTTGGCGATCGGACCGATCTCCTTGCCCACGTGGGTGCGGAGGTCCTGGACGATCACGTCTCCCGTGTCCTCCACGCCTTCGCGCAGGATCACGAACGCCACGACCGCCTGGCCGGTGGTCTCATCATTGGCGCCCACCACGGCGGCCTCCGCCACGGACGGGTGGCTGACCAGCGCTGATTCGATCTCCGTGGTGGAGAGGCGGTGGCCGGAGACGTTCATGACATCATCCACGCGGCCGAGCAGCCAGACATCCCCGTCGGCGTCCTTCTTGGCGCCGTCGCCCGCGAAGTACATGTCATCGAAGCGGGACCAGTAGGTGTCCTTGTAGCGTTCCGGGTCGCCCCAGATGCCGCGGAGCATGGACGGCCAGGGCTCGCGGATGACCAGGAAGCCGCCGTGGCCGTCCGGCACGGACTCGCCGACCTCGTCCACCACGTCCACCGCGATGCCGGGCAGCGGCACCTGGGCCGAACCGGGCTTCGTGGCGGTGACTCCGGGCAGCGGGGAGATCATCATGGCGCCGGTCTCGGTCTGCCACCAGGTGTCCACGATCGGCGCCTTGTTAGCGCCGATGACCTCGCGGTACCACATCCAGGCTTCCGGGTTGATGGGCTCGCCCACGGAACCGAGCACGCGGATGGAGGAGAGGTCGTACTTCTCCGGGATCTCGCGGCCCCATTTCATGAAGGTCCGGATGGCCGTGGGAGCGGTGTAGAGGATGGAGACTTTGTACTTCTCCACGATCTCCCACCAGCGTCCCTGGTGCGGGGAGTCCGGGGTGCCTTCGTACATGACCTGGGTGGCGCCGTTGATGAGCGGCGCGTAGGTGACGTACGAGTGACCGGTGATCCAGCCGACGTCGGCGGTGCACCAGTAGACGTCCGTCTCCGGGTGGAGGTCGAACACGTTCTTGTGGGTGAACGCCGCCTGGGTCAGGTAGCCGCCCGTGGTGTGCAGGATGCCCTTGGGCTTCCCGGTGGTGCCGCAGGTGTAGAGGATGAAGAGCGGGTGCTCGGAGTCGTGGGCCACCGCGGTGTGTTCGGCGGAGGCGCCTCCCACCACGTCGTCCCACCACTGGTCGCGGCCCTCGGTCCAGGACACCGGCTCGCCGTTGCGCTTGACCACGACGACGTTCTGCACCGTGTGGCCGTCCGCAGCGAGCGCTTCGTCCACGGCGGGCTTCAGCGCGCTTGGCTTGCCGCGGCGGTAGGTGCCGTCGGCCGTGACGACGAGCTTCGCTTCGGCGTCGTCGATGCGGGAGCGCAGAGCGTCGGCCGAGAACCCGCCGAACACCACGGAGTGGATGGCGCCGATCCGGGCGCAGGCCAGCAGCGTGATGACGGCTTCCGGGATCATGGGGAGGTACACGGCGACGCGGTCGCCCTTGCCGACGCCGAGGGATTCGAAGGCGTTCGCCGCCTTCTTCACCTCGTCGGTGAGCTGGGCGTAGGTGTAGCTGCGGGTGTCCCCGGGCTCGCCTTCGAAGTGGATGGCCACGCGCTCGCCGAGACCGTTTTCGACGTGCCGGTCCAGCGCGTTGTACGCCGCATTGACCTCGCCGCCCACGAACCACTTCGCGAAGGGGGCGTTGCTCCAGTCCAGAGCGGTCTCGAAGTCTTTGTCCCAGCTCAGCAGCTCACGCGCCTGCCGGGCCCAGAAGGCGGGGCGATCAGCTGCGGCTTCCGCATACAGGCCCTCGCCGGCGATGGCGCTCGCCGCGAACTCGGGGGTGGGGGCGAAACGGCGGTTCTCCTGGAGCAGGTTTTCCAAGGCGTCACCTGCGGCTGGAGTGGTCTCTTCAGACATCCTGGATCCTTCTACTTCTTCGTTGAGGTGCATTCCACCGACCACCTTAGTCCTCCGCTCCGACAAATGAGTGTCCGCGGTCACACTATGGACCACGGTGAACAGGATGCCGGTGGGGCCCGCGGGCCGATCCTCGACACGAGCGGGACGGGATGCAGCGGGCGATTTGGCGCTTTTCTGGAGAAATCTCAGGGAGCACCGCCGCGTGGGGCCTGGCGTTCTCAGGCAACACTTCTCCCGGCCGGGCCGTCCGGCCATTAGGCTGGTGACAAGTCCGCAGCATGACCTCCATCGACAGGAGAACACAGCCGATGTCAACGCCAGAGTTCAACAACCAGGGCGGGCCGGAAACGCCTGGCCAGCAGAACCCGGAGCGGAATCCGTGGGGACCTCCGGGTCAGTACCAGGGCCAGCCGCAGGGGCAGCAGGCGCAGCAGCTTCCGGGACAGTACCCGGGCGGACCGCAGAGTGGCGCCTCCGCGGGTGCCCCGTACGGAGGCACGGGCACGCCGGGACACACACAGGGACAGCAGTACGGCCAGCAGCCCGCTCCTCAGCAGACCGCGCCCGACTACGGCCGGCAGGCGCAGGGCGGGGGATATCCCGGCCCCGGTTACACCCAGGCGCCCGGCGCGGGCCATGGCGCACCGGTGAGTCAGCAGCCCGAGGGCGGAAAAGCCCTCCTCGGCCCTCTGACTCTCCGTGACGTGCTCGTCCTGGTCGCCGTCGTGCTGCTCCTCGTGAGCAACGGCCTGGGGAACTTCGGCCGCCTCGGCTTCATCCCGAGCCTCGAGTTCCTCGGCCTCGACCTGATTCTTCCGCTCGCGGTCGGGGTCGGCTTCGTCATCCGCCGGGTCAGCCCGACCACCAAGCTCCGTCTCGGGTCCTTCTCCCTCGACCAGCTCGCCTCCGTGCTGGCGTCCCTGGCGCTGCTGGGCGCGCTGAGCCGGATCGGTCTCCTGCCGTTCCTGGGGTACTACGCCTACATCAACTGGACGTCGGTGATCCTGAGTCTCCTCGGTGCCGCGTTGCTCTTCGTGACGACCGTCCTGGCGCGCTTCATCCCCGTGTTCGCCGCTGATTTCACCGGCCGTCCCGAGACGCCCGCCCACGTCGTGGCGCGGGATGCCGCTCCGGCGAATCGTCCCGAGCAGCCGGTGCACTCCGGTCCGTCGCACTCCGGTCCCGCTGCGCAGCAGTATCCGAGCACCCCGGGCTACGGGAACCACCCGGGTGGTCCGGCGCAGGGCGGTGCGCCTCAGGGTGCGCCGTCGCCGTACGCTCCGCAGGGCTACCAGCCGCAGCAGGCGCAGCAGGGCTCGGCCTGGGCTGCCCCGGCTGCCGCCGGCGCGGCAGGTGTGGGCGCAGCCGCCGCGGCGGCCGCAGCCTCCTCGGCTGCCCCGGAGAACCCTTCCGCCGGGCACGGTGCGCCTGCTGGCGAGCCGGCGGATTCCCCGGCCGACGACGCCGCGTCCTCGCCGTCCACGTCCCGGCACCGCGCGCCGGAGGCGCCTGAGCCGTCTGAGCCGTCTGAGGCGCCGGAGGGCCTGGGCGAGGGTGTGGGCGAGGCCCGCGACGCCGGATCCGCCAGCTCGGCTGAGGAACCGTCGTCCGCGCCCGCCGCAGGAGCTGTGGATTCCGATCCCGAAACGGTCACCGGTTCCGGCTCCGATGTCGGCACCGGCTCCGCCGCCGCTGACGTGCAGACGGACGAGCAGTCCCCGACGCAGGACGACTCGTCGCTCGCCGCGTCCGACCCGATCGTGGGTGACGAGGTTCTGGCGACCGCCGACTACGACGCGTCGGAAGGCCCGTCCGAGGACGACCTTCTGAAGGAGGCCCAGTCGCACGTGGCCGAGGCCCCGGAGCTTCCGGAGCCCGTGCTCGGCGTCCCGACGCTGAACGAACCCGTCGAGGAGCCCGAAGAGGAGGAGTTCTTCGCTCCCCACCCGGACGATGACTCCGACGTCACGGTGCTCCGCAGTGCGCTGAATACTGGCAGTGCGCCCACCACGGGGGCGGGCAGCGACTCTGCCGGCGCCGCGGAGCCGACCCCGGCTGAGGACGCCTCTCCCGCAGGTTCCGGGTCGGCCGAGTCGATCCACGCCGTCGTCGATCCGCACCGTGAGACGGAACAGCCCGCGCAGCAGGCCTTCTGGTTCGCGGTGCCGGAACGGCGCGTGGCGCTGGACGAGCGCAGTGGCGCCCCCGTCTTCGACCTGGAGCCGGGCAAGTGGATCCTCGCGCTGCAGGAAGGCCCGCAGGGTCTGGTGGTCCAGAACGAGGACGGCCGGATCGGCGTGCTGCATGACCTCCGCAACATCGAGCGGGGTTCCTGACCCGCAATGACGAAGAACACCGTGGCGGCCGGCGGCGAAAGCCTGCTGGCCAAGAAACGCCGGGCGCGGAAGATCAACAAGGTGCTGGGGGAGTTCTATCCGTACGCCCACCCCGAGCTCGATTTCCGGAACCCGTTCGAGTTGCTGGTCGCCACGGTGCTCTCCGCGCAGACCACCGATGTGAGGGTCAATCAGATCACCCCCGCGCTGTTCGCCCGCTATCCGGGCCCCCGCGAGATGGCGCAGGCCGAGCTTCCGGAACTGGAAACCATCATCCAGCCCACCGGTTTCTTCCGGGCCAAGGCGCGGAACCTCGTGGCGCTGGCGACGCGACTGGTCGACGAGTACGACGGCGAGGTCCCGCCGTCCGTGGAGGACCTGATCACCCTGGCAGGCGTGGGCCGCAAGACGGCCAATGTGGTGCTGGGCAACGCGTTCGGCATCCCCGGCATTACGGTCGACACGCATTTCGGACGTCTCGCCCGGCGCTTCGAGTGGACCACTTCGGAGGATCCGGTGGTGGTGGAACGCGAGGTGGGCGAGCTGGTGGAACGCAAGGAGTGGACACAGCTTTCGCACCGGGTCGTGTTCCACGGCCGCAGGGTGTGCCATTCCCGGAAGCCGGCGTGCGGCGCCTGCGTGGTGGCCCAGTGGTGCCCGTCGTACGGCATGGGGGAGACGGACCCCGTCAAGGCGGCCAAGCTTCTGAAGTACGAACTCGCTCCCGGTCAGGAGGAACTCCGCGCCGCGTATCTGGCCGCGGTGGAGGATCCGGCCGAGATCCGCATGGCTTCTCAGCGAGCACTGCTGGCCGAGTCCGCTTCGTGAGCGCCCTGCAGGACCTCCGCCGATTCGCCGGCGAGGCCGGAACCGTCCTCGCTGAAGAGCTGGGTGCACGGTGGCGGCTCACGCTCGCCGAGCCCGACACTGCCCGCGACGCCGCGGTCCTCATGCTCTTCGCCCCCACGGCCGGAAGCGCCGCGCACGACCCGGATGGTCTGGGACCGGACGACCTCGACCTGCTGATGCTTCAACGCGCGACGACGCTCGGTAGCCACGCGGGCGAGATCGCCTTCCCTGGCGGCAAAGTGGAGCCCGACGACGCCGACGAGGCCGCCGCTGCTCTGCGGGAGGCGGTCGAGGAGACGGGTCTGGACCCGGCCGGTGTGGACGTGGTCGGGGTCCTGCCGTCGCATCCGCTGCCCTACAGCAACTTCATGGTCACTCCGGTCCTGGCCTGGTGGCGCGAGGCGAGTCCGGTGTTCGTGGTGGATCCTCGGGAGTCGGCCCAGGTGTTCCGCATCCCCGTGCGGGACCTCCTCGATCCCGCCAACCGGGTCACGGCCAGCCTGGAACGAGCCGGAGTCACCTTCGAGTCCCCGGCCTTCCTGGTGGAGGACATCTTCATCTGGGGATTCACCGGCAAGCTGCTGGAGGAGACGTTCCATTACCTGGGGTGGGCCAAGCCATGGGACCCGGAGCGGAAGCACTTCTTCACGCTCTGAATCGCGGCGGGGTTCCGACCGGCGGTCGGTAGTCGGTGAGAGGGGCGGCGCAGCATCATTTGGCCTGATCGTAGGAATCGACCACCGCCACCGTGAGCGGAAAGTCCACGGGGGCCGTGCCGAACAGCAGCCGCCCGGCATCCCGGGCCGCGCTTTCCACCGCCTCGACACAGTCGGGGATGAGCTCTTCGGGGGCATGGACCATGATCTCGTCGTGGAGGAAGAAGACGAGTTCGGCGGGGCCCGTGATCGGCCAAGACGAGGATCCGGCCGTGCCGGTATCGCTCTCCTGAACCTCCGGCACGGCGGCCCTGAGCTCGTGGAGCCTCGACCGGATTCCCGCCAGCCAGCACTCGGCCCACTCCGCCGCAGTTCCCTGGACGACGAAGTTGCGGGTGAACCGGCCTCGTGACCTGGCCCAGGAGTCCGCACGGCGCTGTTCTTCCTGCGTCTGAGTCCGCTGGGCCGCGTCCCACGCCGCACCGGGAGGCGGGGTGGTCCGGCCCAGCCACGTGGAGACGGATTCCCCGCGTTCCCCGCGTCGGGCGGCGTCCTCCACGAGCCCGATAGCCGCGGGATACAGTTTTTTCAGCTGAGGCATGAGCCGGGCGGATTCGCCGGTGGTCGCACCGTACATCGCACCCAGAAGGGCGACCTTCGCCGAGGAACGGCTGCCCCCGAACCCGGCGTCGGCGATCTCCGCGTACAGGTCCTGGCCGCGGGCGGCGGTGGCCATGCCCTGATCGCCTGACATCGCCGCCAGAATGCGCGGTTCCACCTGTGAGGCGTCGGCGACCAGCAGTTTGTACCCCGGTAGCGCCCGGACCGCGTTCCGGACGGATTTCGGGATCTGCAGGGCCCCGCCTCCTCGGGACGACCATCGTCCGGTGACCACGCCTCCCACCACATAGTCCGATCTGAAGCGCCCGTGACGCACCCAGCTGTCCAGCCACGACCAGCCGTTCGCCGTAAAAAGCCGGGAGAGCTTCTTGTACTCCAGCAAGGGGGCGATCACCGGATGGTTGAACTCCTGCAGTTCCCACTGCCGGGTGGTCCGCACTTCGATCCCGTTACGGTGCAGCGCTCGCAGCAGGTCCTGCGGCGAGTCCGGGTTGAGCGAGGGCGAGCGGAGCAACTCCCTCATCTCCGTCACGAGGCTCTCCATCTTCCGGGGCCGCTGCCCGATGGCAGGTTCCGGGCCGAGCACGTCCTCCAGTAGTCGGCGATGGGCAGCCTGGTCCCACGGAACGCCCAGGAACTGCATCTCGGTGGCCACCAGGGCCGCCGCCGACTCCGCCGCGACCAGCAGGCGCAGCCGGACGGGCGAGGTGGAGTCCGCGATCGCCTTCAGCTGAGCGGCGAACTCCTGGCGCGTCAGTTCGTGGTCCCGGGCTCGGCGCGGTGCGTCGAAGAGACTGTCCTGGACCTGCTCCACAGGGCCGGCGTCAGGGCTGGGGTACTCCGTGGAGCCGCTGATCCGGGTAGCCATCTCCGCATAGTCCGGATCATGCACCCGAGAGGAGAACCGCAGAATCGTGCGGATCAGGCTGATGTCATGACATCTGGCCACCCGCACGCCGGCGGCCAGGAGACGGGGGTAGAAGTCGTGCACCGTGTCCCATGCCCAGCGGGGCTGCTCTCCTTCGAGCGACAGCACTTCCGCGGGGAGCTCTTCCGCAGGGACCCGCCACGGACTGCCGATCGTCACGCCCGAGGCATCGAGGCGGGACAGGTGTGCCCCGCCGTCGTCGTCGGGGGTGATCAGGATGTGCATGGTTCCATTCTCCCGGGTGGCGCCGACGTTTCCCGACGGGGTTCTCGCGGTGTGGATAAGTGGCTGTGAGGCGTGTCCACATCGCGGAGCCGGCCCATGCCGGCACGCCCGATTCGCCAGCAGGCTGGATTCATGAAACGACGTATGCAGAGCGCGGCGGCACCTCTTCCAGCCGCGCAGGTCTCCCCCGGATCCCTGGAAGCGGGTGCCTCCGGACCGGATTCCTTCAGCGCGCCATTCCTCCTGATCACCGGACGCGCCGTCATCCGCGAAGCCGTCAGGGCCGCTGCCGCTGCGGCCGGTGTCCGGCTGCGTGTCGTCGAAGACGTCCAGAGCGCGCTTCCGGAGTGGGACCGGTCCAGAGCTGTGATCGTGGGCGGAGACGTGCTGGAACTGCCGGTTCGCCGCCGGCCGGTGGATGCGCTGCTCGGCGCCGAGGATGACCCCGGGCTGTGGGACCGTGCGGCGATGTGGGGTGTGGAACGGGTCGGCGTCCTGCCCGCCGCCATGGGCTGGCTGGCGGAGTTCCTCGGCGGCATGGGCACAGTGCGCGACGGCGGGCTGGTCACCGGGGTCTGGGGCGCCGCCGGAGGAAGCGGCACCTCGACCCTCGCGGTCTGGCTGGCGGCGCAAGCGGCTGAGCAAGGAGTGCGCGCGGTGCTCGTGAACACCGCGGCTCAGGACGCCGGGTGGGGATACGCGCTGTCCGCCACGGAACTGGTGGGAGCCGGATGGACCGAGCTGAACTCGAGCGGAGGCGCGATCAGTCCCGAACGCCTTGCGAACTCCTTGCCGCAGGTCTCCGGGTTCTCGGTCCTCACCTGGACGGCAGCCCGCGCCGAGCCGGGAACGGCTATTCATGATCCTCGCGTCCTGGATGCGGCGCGCAAGGCGTATGACCTGGTCATCCTCGATCTTGCGGATTCCACCTTGCACCAGCTCGCGTGGTGGTGCGACTCGTTGACCGTGTGCGCCCCTCTCACTCTCAGCGCGGCCGTCCGTGCCGGCAACGAGCTCGGTCATGTGCCGGTGTCCTCTCCTGGACTCGTGGCCCGGGCCCACCGAGGACGGGGTCCGGAAGCGGCAGAGCTCGCCGGGAGGTTGGGTCTCGAGTATCACGGCCTGATCCCGCCCTTGCGGGGCGTCGCTGCCGCGGCGGATGAAGGCCGCCTGCCCGCGCTGGCCCACGACCGCCCCGTGCGGAAGGTGGTCCAGGCGGTGCTGACTCACGTCGGAGGTGGTGCCCGATGACCGAGACACCGGACGAGCGAAGGAACCCGTCGGATCTCCCCGGGCCGGACAGCGGACGACGCCGAGCGGCCCGTTCGGCCACTCCACGCCGGCGGCGTCCTTTCGAGGCCATCGGCAGCGGACCGGATGATGGCTTCGCCCAGAGTCCCGGCAACGGACACGGCGTGGATCAGGCGCTCCTCGAGACGATCCGCCAGGACGTGCTGAGCTCACCCGGCCCCGTGACCACCGAACTGGTCGCCGCCGCGGTGAACTCGACGGGCCGGTTCCTGGGGCCTTCCGTGGCGCTCGCGGCGGTGGAGAGCATCAACGCGGAACTGCGTGGTCTGGGGCCGTTACAGGTGGTCGCCGACGTTCCGGGAGTCACCGACATCTTCGTCAATGGCCCCGACGACGTCTGGTGGGACCGCGGTTCCGGGTTGGAACGGATCGCTGTGCCCTTGGGGCGTGAAGAGCAGGTGCGCGCCCTCGCCCAGCGGTTGATCTCGGCCGGGGGACGACGCCTGGACGAAGGCAATCCGTGCGTTGATGTGCGGATTCCGGGCGGCTACCGGGTTCACGCGGTCATCCCGCCGTTGTCGCCCGACGGCACCGTGCTGTCCATCAGGATCCGCCGCGATCAGCGATTCACGCTCGCTGAACTCGGCGAGGCCGGGATGTTCACTCCGGACCTCCAGGCTGTGCTCCGTGCCTTGATGATGCGACGCATGAACTTCTTGATCAGTGGCGCCACCGGCTCCGGCAAGACCACTTTGCTGTCCTCCTTGCTGAGCCTCGCGGGACCGCAGGAGCGGCTCGTCCTGATCGAAGACGCGTCGGAGCTCGACCCCGGACACTCCCATGTCATCAGGCTCGAGTCCCGGCATGGAAACATCGAAGGCAAAGGAGCGATCGGGCTGCGTGAACTCGTCCGGGAGTCCCTGCGCATGAGGCCGGACCGGCTCGTGGTGGGGGAGTGCCGCGGCGCAGAGGTCCGTGAACTGCTCATGGCCTTGAACACCGGACATTGTGGGGCGGGGACGCTGCACGCGAACTCGGCCGATGACGTGCCGGCGCGTCTCGAGGCCTTGTGCGCCTTGGCGGGGATGGACGGCATCGCCACGGCGGCCCAGGTGTCGAGCGCGGTCGATGTGATCATCCATCTGGCCCGGACATCGACGGGACGGGAGATCCGCGAACTGAGTGTGGTCCGCGCAGTCGGCGGCCGCTTGACGACGGAATCCGTCTTACGTCACTCCGGCGGGCGAGTGACGCACGGGCCGGGCTGGCAGGCCTTCAGGACCCGGCTATATGGCGAGACGGAGTCGTGATGCTCTTCCTCGTCTTCCTGATGGCGGCGCTGCTGGTCGCCGGTCCCGGACAGGGCACCTGGGTGTGGCGGGACCACTGGCGTTCAGGTGACGGCCACTCCCGTCGCGGTGGTGGGGAGTTCTGGAACGGCACCCTGGCCACTTTTCGGAATCGACTCGGTCGGGGCGCTTCCGGTGCCCGGAAATCCGTCGCTTCGGATCTCGAAGCCATGGCTGTTCTGGTCCACCATCTCAGTGCATTGCTGAGTGGAGGGCGCAGCCCGGCCCAGGCGTGGCGGGAACTGCTGGACCTCGAGCGGACGGACCCTGGGCTGCCGACCAGGTCCGGGCCGGGCGGGAGCCGTCTGGCGGATGCGGGACCGCTCGTCGCGGCGGCTCAAGCGGCTGCTCTGGGGGAAAGCCCTGCGCTCGCCATTCACCGGCACGTGACGACCGGACAATTCGCGAAGGTGTCCGGTTCGTCCGCCCGGCAGTGGTCCAGGCTCGCCGCCTGTGTCCGGGCCAGCGAACTCAGCGGCTGTCCACTGGCAGAGCTGCTGGCGCGATTCGCTGTTGACCTCGAACATTCCGCTGACGCGGAGAGGTCTCGCCAGACGGCGCTCGCCGGTCCCCGGGCCAGTGTCGCGTTGCTCGGCTGGCTGCCGTTCTTCGGGCTGGGCCTCGGACTGCTTCTGGGCGTCGACCCGGTGACCATCATGCTGCAGTCACCGCTCGGCGGGCTATCCGTGGGTGCGGGCCTCGTCTTCTGGTTTCTCGGACGGGTCTGGTCTTCGCACTTGGTGCGCCAGGCGGAGGCGGCGCCATGACGGGCCTTCTGCAGTTTCTCGCCCTGCTGCTTGCGTGCTGGTGTCTGACCAGTGCCAGGCCATCGAGCGCCGCGGTTCTGGCCCGGAGGACAGCCACCGCCCGGCAGAGATCCGGCGAGCCGGCCAACCCGTCGGAGACCTTCGCGAGTGCCGGAGCAGTGGAGGACAGCGCCCTGCTGCTCGAACTCGTCGGGGTCCTGCTGGAGGCCGGACTCAGCGTGCAGCGCAGCCTCGAAGTGCTGGCCGAGTGCACGGAGCCGGCCATCGCAGCTCAGCTTCGAAGGGTCGTGGCAGGTCTTGCCATGGGCGGAGCGTGGGATGAAGCCTGGCGCAGTGCATCCGGAGCCGGGCTCCCTGCTGGCGTGAGCCCTAGCCGGTCGGGTCAGGGCGGGTTCGCAGGCCGCTTCATGCGTGGATCCGCACCGGGACTTCACCCGGCCCTACAGGCCGTGAAGCAATCACTGGGATTCGCCGCACTCAGCGGAGCACCGTCGGCTCACAGCATCCAGTCCAGCGCTGCGGCAGAGCGGCGCAGGATTCTGCGGGAATCCGAGCGCCGGGCCGCGACTCTGGGGGTCCGGCTCGTCCTGCCTCTGGGGATGTGTTCACTGCCGTCGTTCATCTGTCTGGGCATCGTCCCGGTGGTCCTGGCGCTCCTCCCCGGAGTCATCTGACATCGCCCAGGCGGGAACCCACTGAACACCGCAACTGATCCAAGCAACCCTCATTCGAACAACCACAGAAATTCAAACAACCACAGAAAGGAAATCTCCATGCAGAACAACACTTCTCCTTCTCCAGCGGACGTGAGTATCCCGGAACGCCGCACCCTCGCGGGCGGAGTCCACGCAGGGGTCGCCCGATGGCCGAGGAGCCTTGCGGGCGAGTGCGCCGTTCTCTGGCTTCGTGTGGCCGGATTCCTCTGGCGCTTCCGCACCAGGCTGGCCAGAACCTGTTCAGGGCAGGCCGGGACCTCGACGGCGGAATATGCCATCGCGACCTTGGCCGCCGTGGCGTTCGCCGGGCTCCTGGTCGTCATCATGCGCAGCGACGAGGTCCGAGGATTCCTGCTGAACATCATCCGCACGGCCCTGGCGATCCCGTGAGAGAGCGCCGTCGCGGCCACGGGAGGCCGGGCGAACGCGGCACGGTGACCGCGGAGTTCGCGGTGACGTTGCCGGTGGTCGTCTCCCTCCTCGCGATACTCCTGGGAGCCGTCGCTGCCGGCTCCCAGCAAGTGCGCCTTGAGGAGGCGGCCCGGGCCGCATCGCGTGCTCTCGCCCGCGGTGACAGCCAGGAAGCGGCCAGCGCCGGTGCTCTCCGACTGGCAGGGGACCGCGCGTCGCTGGAGTTCCACGACGACGGCGCGGGCTACGTCCGCGCGACCGTCAGGGCACCTGCCCCGGGAGTCATCGGCGCCGCGGTTCCCTGGGTCCAGACGGCTCAGTCGACGGCGGCCTTGGAAGATCCCGGAGGAACTCCATGAACCGCTGGCAGGATTCCTGCTCGGCTGCTGAGGAGACCCACAGGCCGTTGGAACGTGGCTCGGGCACCATGCTGTCACTAGGACTCGGGCTGGTCCTCGTCATCGCGGTGCTGCTCGTCGTCCTGCTCGGACAGGCGGCCTCGCTGGCTTCCCGCGCGGCCGCTGCGGCGGATCTCTCAGCGCTAGCGGCCGCGGACGCCGCGCGTGGCTTACGGGACGGAGATCCGTGCACCGTGGCGGCGGAGATCGCCTCCAGGGACGGAGCGCAGCTGGACTCCTGTGAACTGCAGGGGCCTACTCGAGACGTCGCGGAAATCCGGACGAGCGTCGGTGGCGTGTTCGGGGTGGGGCGAGGCGAAGGGCGTGCGCGGGCGGGTCCCCCGCCTGAGGACGGGGGTGGTCCTGCGCCGGTCGTCACCGGCGGGCACTGCCTGATCGGCTTGCGCGGCCCGCGTAGCCTGGGCGGCCCAGTCGGCGGGAGCGTCCTGCACGAAGACCCCTACACCTCGCCGTCGAGCGTCTTCGGGCCGGTCCAGTCATGGGCGTCCTTGAGGAAGGCCTCGAGCAGGACCAACGCCCCCGCCTTGTCGAGCGGGTTGTTCTTGTTACCGCACTTCGGGGACTGGACGCACGAAGGACAGCCGGATTCGCACTCACAGGACAGGATGGCCTCGCGAGTGGCTGCAAGCCAGGTGCGGGCCTTGGCGAACGCCCGCTCGGCGAAGCCTGCCCCGCCGGCGTGCCCGTCGTATACGAAGATCGTGGGGTGCCCTGTGTCGGCGTGCAAGGCCGTGGAGACACCGCCGATGTCCCAGCGGTCGCTCGAGGCCACGAGTGGGAGCATGCCGATCGAAGCATGTTCCGCCGCATGCAGGGCGCCCGGGAATTGCGCCTCCACCAGACCGGCGTTCATCAGGCGCTGGTTGCCCACCACGAACCACACCGCCTTGGTGAACAAGTCGCGTGCCTCCAGGTCGAGAGGCTCCTCACCGAGCACCTCATTGGAGGCCAGCGACTTCCTCTGGAAGGAGACCACTTGAGTCGTCACCTTGACCTCGCCGAAGTGAACCGCGACGTCGCCCCATGTCATGGAGCGGTCCACGGACAGGACTTCCACCTGGGTGACGTCCCGGGCGGTGGTGTAGTAATCCGGATTGGCTCGCCGGACCAGGACGGTGTGGTCCTCTTCATCCAGTTCCTCCACGAGGTAACTGGAACCCTGATGGATGTAGACCGCTCCCCGGTGCGCCTGGTAATGCGTCTGGGGAGAGTCCATCGAGCCGAGCAGGGCACCGGTGTCCGCGTCCACGATCCGAGCGGGTCCACCGCCGTCATCACGGATGCTGACCATTCCCGCCGCGCTCTGGGCGTGCGTCCAGAACCAGCCGGCGGGGCGGCGGCGCAGATAGCCGCGTTCCACCAGGGTGTCCAGCATGGCGCGGGCGGTGGGGCCGAAGAGCTCCTCATCTCCGGGCCGCAGTGGCTGTTCAGCCGCGGCGGCGCAGAGGTGCGGGCCCAGGACGTAGGGGTTGGACGGATCGAAGACCGTGGCCTCCACCCCGACGTCGAACACGGCCTCGGGGTGGTGCACGAGGTAGGTGTCGAGGGGGTCGTCGCTGGCGACGAAAGCGGCCACGGCATCCTGACCTGCCCGCCCGGCACGACCGATCTGCTGGAAGAAGGATGCCCTGGTCCCGGGCCAGCCGGCCACCAGGACAGCGTCGAGGCCCGAGATGTCGATGCCGAGTTCCAGGGCGGAGGTGCTGGACACCCCGAGGAGTTCCCCGGAGCGCAGGGAGGCCTCCAGCGCCCGGCGCTCCTCGGGGAGGTACCCCGAACGGTACGCGGCGATACGACCCGGGAGACTGGGATCCACGTCGTCCAGAAGGCGCTTGGTGATGGAGGCGATCCGCTCGGCCCCTCTGCGGGACTTGATGAAAGCGATGGTGCGCACATGGGACGACACCAGATTGGCGAGCATGTCGGCGGATTCGGCGATCGCGGTCCGCCGGGTCGGAGCTCCGTTCTCTCCCTCCAACTCGGTCAGCCGGGGTTCCCAAAAAGCGACCGTGGTGGCACCCCGGGGAGAGGCGTCCTCCGTCACCGCGGTGACAGGTGCGCCGATCAGCCGGGAGAAGGATTCCGCGGGTTCAGCGGCCGTGGCGGAGGCTGCGAGGAACACCGGTTCGGCGCCGTAGTAGGCGCAGACCCGGCGAAGGCGCCGCAGCAGATTCGCCACATGGGAGCCGAAAACGCCCCGGTAGCTGTGCGCCTCGTCGATCACCACGTAGCGCAGGCGGCGGAAGAACCGGGCCCACCACGAGTGGTTCGGCAGGATGCCGTGGTGCAGCATGTCGGGATTGGCCAGGATGATGTTGGCGTGCTCGCGGATCCACCGGCGTGAACTCGCGTCGGTGTCGCCGTCGTAGCTCTCGGCCCGCAGCGTCCCCAGGCGAAGCGAACGCAGGGAGGCCAGCTGGTCTGCTGCCAGTGCCTTGGTGGGGGCGAGGTAGAGGACCGTGGCGCCGTCGTCGTGGAGCTTGCCCGGCTCGGCGAGCACCCGCAGTTCCGAACGGTGGACGGCGTCGACGGCGGGCAACTGATACGCCAGGGACTTGCCGGAAGCGGTGCCGGTGGCGATCACCACGTGGTTACCGGCATGAGCCCGCTCCGCCGCAGTCACCTGGTGCTCGTACGGGGTCTCGACCCCGAGCCGCTGGTATGCCGCCACGACGTCGGGGTGCGCCCATTCCGGCCAGGAACCGTGGCGGGCCTGACGCGAGGGGATGGTGCGGACGTGCTGAAGCTGTTCCGGTTCCGCGGAGCGGCCCAGGAGAGGGATCAGCGAGTCAGAGGAGCGCACCGGAACATTGTGTCACCCGCGGGCGGGACCCACTTTCGCCGTGGAACCGGGTCAGTCGGATGGCCTGAGCGGCGCGCCCTCGTCAGACGGCTCGCCGTCCGCGAATTCGCGCTCAGCCCACCGCGAACGCCGGCCTCAGCCGTCCGGCCTGAGGGGCATTCCACGCGGACGTGCGGCACCAAGGATGCTGGAACCGGACGCTCAACCCGCTCAGATGTCGGCGGGCTTCTGCTCCGTGCTGGAGAACATGACGACGGCGCAGACTTCCTGCCAGCCGAGGTGGGAGTACAGCAGGCGGCCGTCCGCGGAGGCGAGGAGCAGGCCGGTTTCCACCGGGTGCTCGAAGGACCGTGCCGCCAGGGACTTCATGATGAAGCTGCCGAGGCCGCGACGGCGGAAGTCGTCATGGGTGACGATCTGGTCGAAGACCGCCACGGTGCCATTGGTCACGAACACTCGCCCGCTGGCGGCCACGACGTCACCCGCGCGGACCTCCGCACGGTGGGAACCGTCCACGACCGTGTAGCTGACTTCGAGGTCATCGTCCGGGAGCCAGGGATCCTCGGTGTCCTGGGTGTCCATGTCGACGATCATCATCGACTCGGACGTGGAATTGAGGAAAAGGCCCTCGGAATCACCGAGGGCGAGGTACTTCTGGGGGTCGCGGGTCAGGACCGTCAGGAGACGTCCCGGCACCTCGCGGGTGTGCTGTGCGAGGGTCGCGAAATCCTCGGCCGACGGGTCCACCGCGAAGAACTCGCGGGCCTTGACGGTGTCGTCACGGTCCACGGCAGGGAAGGCGCCGACGCGCTCCACCGAATAGCCTCGGCAGCCGGCCCAGCCGTCCACCCAGACATCCAGCAGGCCGTCAATGTCTTCCATCAGGGTCTCCGCAGTCATGATTCGAGCCTATGACAGGGCCGGTTAAAGCGACAGCCGGTATCAGTATCTTGTCGGTAAACTCTCAGTCTCAAAGTCATCTCGACGCCGGCTGGACGCGAGCCCGCGCCGCCCGGGACAGCCCCGATCCGCCGGAACGTTAACCTTTAACGGTGGCCCAGAACAAGATTGCCCTCTATTACGCCTTCGCCCCCGTCGCCGACCCGGACGCCGTGCGGCTGTGGCAACGTGCGCTGTGCGAGAAGCTCGGTCTGCGGGGCCGCATCATCATCTCGAAGGACGGCATCAATGGCACCGTCGGCGGTCCCATCCAGGCCGTGAAGCAGTACGTCCGCACCACCAAGGAGTACGGCGCCTTCCGGAACCTCGACGTCAAGTGGTCCGACGGCGGGGCGGAGGACTTCCCACGGCTGAGCGTCAAGGCCCGTGAGGAGATCGTCTCCTTCGGGGCGCCGGGTGAGCTGAAGGTCGACGACCAGGGGGTGGTCGGCGGTGGCACGCATCTCTCGCCCGAAGCGCTGCACACCCTGGTGGCCGAAAAGGAAGCCGCAGGCCGGCCCGTGCGGTTCTTCGACGGGCGCAACGCGTTCGAGGCGCAGATCGGCAAGTTCAAGGACGCGATCGTGCCGGACGTCGCCACCACCCACGACTTCATCCGTGAATTGGACTCGGGGAAGTACGACGACCTCAAGGACCAGCCGGTCGTCACGTACTGCACGGGCGGCATCCGTTGCGAGGTGCTGTCCAGCCTGATGGTCAACCGCGGCTTCACCGAGGTCTACCAGCTCGACGGCGGGATCGTGCGCTACGGCGAGAAGTTCAAGGACAAGGGCCTCTGGGAGGGCTCGCTCTACGTCTTCGACAAGCGCATGCACCTCGAATTCAGCGACGAGGCGAAGACCATCGGCGCCTGCGCACGCTGCGCCGCCCCCACGAGCGACTTCCACAATTGCAGCAACCCGGAATGCCGCACTCTGACCCTCTACTGTGCCGAATGCGCCGCGGACCCGGAGAAGCTGCGCTGCCCGGACGGCTGCCAGGTCGCCTGAGTCCGCCCGGCGCACTTACCCGACACCCCGACGGCGGCAGCCCCCGCGCCAGCCGAGGGATCGCGCCAGCCGGCCCAGCCCTGCCGCAGGCACTCGGGCCGCCCCGCAGCCCTGCCCGCTCCAGGCAGCCCCGACTGCGGCAGCCCCCGGCTCAGCCCTTCGGGACGAGCTGGAACGCGTAGATGATGGGGGCGTCGACCGTGGACGCCTTGACACTGAGATCACCGGCCGGGAGGGACACGGTCACGACGTCCTTGTTGCCATTGCAGGCGCTCGTGGCGTCGGCCACTTCCTTGCCCGCCACGGACAGGGTGAAGTACGTCTTGCCGTTGCCTTCGCAGGTCATGGTGAAGGTGTAATTCCCCGACTTGAGGTGGTCGAAGGACGTGTCGGCCGGCTGGCGGTCCAGCAGCTTGCCGCTGCCGCCCAGAACGGCGCCCGAGGCCGAGGGCAGGGCCGTGGCCTGCCAGGACGGGACGTCCACCTGCTCGATGCCCGGCCGCTGCACGCATCCTGACACCGTTCCGAGCAGCAGTGCGCCGAGCGCTCCCGCCGTGAGGGCGCGGGTGAGGACAGTCATGCGGGAGGTCATGCATCTACGCTACCGCGCGTCGTCGTGGTCCCCGTGCCAGTGCCCGGCACCGCGCCCGGGCAGCCAGCGGCCGACGACGCCGGCCGTGCCGCTCAGGCTGGAAGTCGGGCCGGCCGCGTGTGACCGTTCAACCTCATGCCGGCCCCGTAGAGCAGTGTCGAGCAGACGAACGTCGGGAGCGTGGCGCCGAGGGGACTGGG
This sequence comes from Arthrobacter sp. Y-9, assembly GCF_029690065.1. NCBI lineage: Bacteria > Bacillati > Actinomycetota > Actinomycetes > Micrococcales > Micrococcaceae > Arthrobacter > Arthrobacter sp. Y-9. Next base: position 3,050,919 of record NZ_CP121463.1, on the reverse strand, counting down.
CCACACGAAGCTCAGCACCACCGAGACGGCGGCGCCGGCGGCCCAGCTCGCTACCGCCACCCAGTTGACGCCCCCGGTGTACCAGAACGCCCCGCCGGAGGCCCGCAGCAGATCCTTGCCGTACCGCGCACGCTTGAACCAGTAGTAGTCGACGATGACCACGGCGAACACCGGGACGAACAGTGAGCTGATGACCGTCAGGAAGGACGTGAACTGGTCGAGGAGCCCCAGCCAGGCGGAACCGGCGATCGAGACCGTCCCGAGGATGAGAGCGGCGGGAAGGAACCGGACGCGGCCGTCGGGCCGGGCGTTCACCACGGTGGTGGTCATGCCGTAGACCACCATCGAGTTGGTGGCCATGACGGAGAAGAAGATCACGAGCGCGAGCGGGATGCCGAACGGGCCCACGATGGTGACGGGGTCGAACGAGACCGCGTCCCCGCCCGAGAGCACCACGTAGCCGAGCGCGGTGGCGCCGAGCAGCATCGCGACGATGGTGGAGAGCGAGTAGCCGATGCCGCCACCGAGGACTCCGGCGCGGGTGCTGCTGGCCATGCGGTTGATGTCGGCGGACAGGACGGTCCAGGAGACCGCCGTGGCGATGACGAGGTCGAGGACGATCGCGGGCGTCGAACCGAGAGCCGGGTCCACCGGGATCGCGGCGAACTCCGAGGGGGCGAAACGGCCCAGGGCCGTGGCGAAGACCCAGGCGATGACCACCAGGATCACGACGGCGAGCCACGGCTCGACGCGGGAGATGCCCGAGTGCCCGAAGATCGCCAGGATCACCACGAGCAGCTGGCACAGCATCGAGAACAGGACCGGATTGCTGAAACCCGTGAACTGGTGCACCACGTGATTGACGGTGACGCCGGCGAGCATCGCCTGCACCCAGCTCCAGCCCATCAGGATCACGACGTTCGCCCCCACCGGCAGCAGCGAGCCGCGCAGGCCGAACGCGCCGCGGGTCACGGCCATGGTCGGCAGACCGGTGCGCGTGCCGATCGCGCCGATGGATGTCAGGACCACGGCGCCTACCAGCGTCCCCGCCACGATCATCGCGACGGCGGTGGGGAACGGCACGGCGGTCACGAACAGCGTGCCCGTCAGCAGCGTGGTGACCACCAGGTTCGCGGCGAGCCAGATCATCCCGATCCGCGCGCCGGACAGGGTGCCCTTGACGGGTCCTGAGCTGTCAGCTTCCGCGGAGAGCCGGGCGTCGAGTCCTGCGTACACCGTTTTCAGGGACACGCGTCACTCCCCGGGGACGGTGGAGAGGTGCTCGTGGACGGCGATCAGGCCGTCCCCTTCGGTGCGGAAGACGATGGTCTCGCGTTCGGTGCTGCGCTCGACGCTGCCGTCCCCCGGGTCCACCGTGGTGTCGACGGTGTGGGTGAAGACGGCCATGCCGGGATAGCACTGGATGAGGGCGTCGCGGGAGACGCAGTCGAGGACGGCCCAGCCCTCCGCGCGCCAGCCATCCCAGGCGCGCTCGTAGGAGGCACGGTCGTTCAGGCGGTGCTGTTCGGGGTGGAAGACGAACGTGGCGTCCTCGGCGAACGTGCCGAAATACGCGTCCCGGTCATTGGCCCGGAAGGCCTGGACGATCGCTGCGGCAGCCTCTTCGACGCTGGCCTGGGTGGGTGTCTCCATGATGCTCCTTCGAATCGACGCCGGGCGGAACAGCGGGGAGCCCGCAGGTTTCGCGTCAGGCAACATGTGATGCTACTGGAATAACAATTGGCGGGGTAGAGGCGGGCGCTCAACCCGCCCGCCCAGGGCCGGTGCGCCTACCATGGCAAGGTGACTGAACCGACCTCCTGGCAGGACTCGCCCGAAGCCCGCGTGGACGCGCCGCGCGCCGACGACCTCCCACTGCTCCAGGCCCTGGCCTCGGATCTGACGGACCTCGACTACACCGCCGACGGCGTCGCCGACCTGCTCGGAGCGCCCGCGTACGAGGCGCTCTCGCGGGACCAGCTCGTCCCGGCCCGCATCGCCCTCGAACCGCACGCCGGACGCGGGCTCGCCGCCGTCGTCGGGCTGTGGCTGCTGGCCGCGCCGCAGACAGCGGAGGCGCTGGCGGCGGCCTTCCCCCGGCTGGGCATCGACGGCCTGCTGGCGCTCGGCCTCGTGGAGCGGATCGACGACGGCGCCCTCCGGGCCGCCGTCGACCTGCGGCCTTACGCGTGGACCGGTCAGGACGGGGCGGAGTCGCTGCTCTGGGTCGCCAGCGATCTGGGCGCCCACCAGAGACCCGGGGTGCTCCGCCACGACCATGTGCTCGGCATCGGTCAGGCCTCCACCACGCTCGTCCAGGTGACCATGCGCCGCCCGGTCGCCACCGCGCTGGATCTCGGAACGGGCTGCGGCATTCAGACGTTCCACCTGCTCCAGCACGCGCGGCACGTGGTGGCCACGGACATCTCCCCGCGGGCGCTCGCGTTCACCCGTTTCAATCTGCTCCTCAACGCCAGAGCCCTCGGAATCGACCCTGAGAATCCGGAGGACCGCGTCAGCCTGCGCTGCGGCTCGCTCCTGGAACCGGTCGTCGGGGAGCGTTTCGACCTGGTGGTCTCCAACCCGCCGTTCGTCATCACCCCGCGTCACGACGGCGAGTCCACCGACGACCAGTTCACCTACCGCGACGGCGGGCTGCCGGGCGACGCGATCGTCTCCACGCTCTTCCGCGACCTGCCGGGTGTCCTCGCTCCTGGCGGGGCCGCCCAGATGCTCGGGAACTGGGAGATCGCGGAAGGCGCCGCGTGGGACGAACGGGTGCGGTCGTGGCTGCCGGACGGCGCGGGCGCGTGGGTCATCCAGCGCGAGCAGCTCAGCCCCGAGCTCTACGCCGAGACCTGGCTTCAGGACGCCTCGGAAGGCCGCGACCCTGAGCTGTACGCCCGGAGCTACCGCGACTATCTCAACGATTTCGCGGGCCGCGGCGTGGGCGCGATCGGTTTCGGCATGGTGCTGCTGACCGGCCCGGGGGAGGGCCCCGAACTCGAGCGCTTCGAGGAGATCACCTATCCCGTGGAGCAGCCGCTCGGGCCTCACCTGCTCGCCGCCCTGGAGCGCCGGGCCTGGCTCGAGGAGCATGAAGTGGGCGACGCGGCTCTCGTCGTGGCCGAGGACGTGACGGAGGAACGTCATCAGCGCCCGGGTGCGGAGCATCCGGGCGTGATCCTGCTCCGGCAGGGCGCCGGCCTGCGGCGCACCAACCTGCTCAGCAGCGAGCTCGCGGGCTTCGTCTCGGCCTGCGACGGCGACTTCACGGCCGCTCAGCTGGCCGCCGCCGTCGTGAGTCTGACCCCTTCCGCCGAGGGCGGCGGACCGATCGATGACGCGTCCCGCATTGTCGCATTGCTGGAAGACGTGCACAATTTGGTGATCGATGGCTTTCTTGTTCCCGTAGGCCTGGTGTCCCAGCCCTGACTGAGTGCTGGACCTCAGGGGCAGTTTCGTCAAAGATTTCCTTCATATCTGCCCCCCAATCGATAGAATGGTTTTGTGAGCACCCAGGCTTCAGAAACTGCGCAGGAGCCCCGCCGCCAGGTGGAGATCTCCGACCCTAAGGCCATCCGTGCGCTTGCGCATGCCGCTCGCCTGGCTGCCATCAGTGACCTCTATTCGAGCCAGGTGAGCCGCACGGCCACCGAGCTCGCGGCCGTCACCGGACTCACCCCCAGCGCGATGAGTTACCACCTCCGCGCGCTCCAGAAATGGGGCATGGTCGAACCCGCCGAAAGCGACGGCGACGCGCGTGAGCGCCGCTGGAAGGCTGCGGGCACCGATTTCATGATCAAATCGGTCAGCGGTTCGGGGCACCCCGAGCTCGCGATCCTGGATCTCGAGCTGGATGCGCAGCGACGCCGTATCCTCGCTCACAATCAGGAACGGGACGAGCTGACCCTGCGGGGAGCCGAGGACCAGCGCTTCCCCTCGATGTCGATGTCCACCGAGGTGCTCTACCTGGACCCGCCCAAAGCACGCGAGCTGATCGACCGGATGAACCAGTTGATCAGGGAATACGCCGTGCAGGACCGTAGCGAGGCCTCCGAGGACACCCGCCGGGTGTCCGCGCTCTGGTCGATCGTCCCGGACAGCGCTCCCTGAGCCGCTGTCCACTCCCGGCCGCAGGCCGGATGTCCACAGGGCAGGCTCCATGTCGGAACTGCCCGGCAAAGTGTGGTGAACTAGGCAGATATGGGCGTCAGGCCCGCCAGAGAAGAATTCCGTAGGAGCACCGTGCCCACCAAGGCCAAGACCGGCAAGAAACTCGTGATCGTGGAGTCTCCCGCCAAGAGCAAGACCATCGCCAAGTACCTGGGCGAGGGTTTCGTGGTGGAGGCTTCCATCGGTCACATCCGTGACCTGCCGCAGCCCTCCGAGCTCCCCGCCGAGCTGAAGAAGACCTCGGTGGGCAAGTTCGCGGTGGACGTGGATCACGACTTCAAGCCGTACTACGTGGTCTCCAGCAATAAGAAGAAGGTGGTGGCGGAACTCAAGGCGCAGCTCAAGGACGCCGACGAGCTCTACCTCGCCACTGATGGGGATCGCGAAGGTGAAGCCATCGCGTGGCACCTGCTCGAGGTGCTCAAGCCCAAGGTCCCCGTGTACCGGATGACCTTCGGTGAGATCACCAAGGAAGCCATCCAGCGGGCCATGACCAGCCTGCGGGACATCGACACGGATCTGGTGGACGCCCAGGAGACGCGCCGCGTCCTGGACCGCCTCTACGGCTACGAGATCTCCCCTGTGCTCTGGCGCAAGGTCGCCAGCGGGCTGTCCGCGGGCCGCGTGCAGTCCGTGGTCACCCGCCTCGTGGTGGACCGCGAACGGGAGCGCATGGCGTTCACGTCCGCCTCGTACTGGGACCTCACCGGTGTCTTCAGCGCCGCGGGCGAGTCCTTCAAGGCCAAGCTGAGCGGCGTCGACGGCAAGCGTCTCGCCACGGGCAAGGACTTCACCGACGCAGGCCAGCTCAAGGGCAAGGCCGTGGCCCTGCTGGACGAAGCCGCCGCCACGAGCCTGGCGGAGAACCTGGGTTCCGCGGACTTCAGCGTCCGCTCCATGGAGACCAAGCCGTACACCCGCCGTCCGGCCGCGCCGTTCACCACGTCGACCCTCCAGCAGGAGGCGGGCCGCAAGCTCCGCTTCTCCTCGAAGATCACCATGCAGGTGGCGCAGCGTCTCTACGAGAACGGCTACATCACCTATATGCGTACCGACTCATCGGCGCTTTCGGATGAGGCCGTCAACGCGGCCCGCAAGCAGGCGAGCGAGCTGTACGGCGCCGAGTACGTCCCGTCCAGCCGGCGCGTGTACGCCAACAAGAGCGCCAACGCGCAGGAGGCCCACGAGGCCATCCGCCCCGCCGGTGACGCCTTCCGCACCCCGGCGCAGGTCAAGTCCCAGCTCTCCGCTGACGAGTTCCGCCTGTACGAATTGATCTGGAAGCGCACCGTCGCCTCGCAGATGGCGGACGCCAAGGGCTCGACGGCGACCATCAAGCTGGGCGCCGTGTCCTCCGACGGCCGGGACGCCGAGTTCACGGCCTCCGGCACCGTCATCACCTTCCCCGGCTTCCTGGCCGCCTATGAGGAGGGCAAGGACGAAAGCCGCGAGGACGACTCGGACGAGTCCCGCCGTCTGCCGAACGTCGGCGAAGGCGACACCCTGCAGGGCAGTGACATCACCGCCGTCGGGCACCAGACCTCCCCGCCCCCGCGCTACACGGAAGCTTCGCTGACCGCTGAGATGGAGAAGGAAGGCATCGGCCGTCCCTCCACGTACGCGGCCACCATCTCCACCATCCAGGACCGCGGCTACGTCCGGAAGCAGGGCTCCGCCCTGGTGCCCAGCTGGATCGCGTTCTCCGTCATCAAGCTGCTCGAACAGCACTTCTCCGACTACGTGGACTACGAGTTCACGGCTGACATGGAGACGGACCTGGACCGCATCGCCCGCGGTGAGGAGCCCGGCGCCAGCTGGCTCAAGCACTTCTACTTCGGGGACGGCGGCAAGGAAGCCGGCCTGAAGTCCGTGGTCAACAACCTCGGTGAGATCGACGCCCGTGACATCAACTCGATCCCCGTCACCGACGGCATCGTGCTCCGGGTGGGCAAGTTCGGCCCGTACCTGGAGAGCACCGTTCCCACGGTCGACGCCAAGACCGGCGAGGTCGTGGAGGCGCTGCGAGCCAACGTCCCCGAGGACCTGGCGCCGGACGAGCTGACCCCGGAGAAGGCCCGCGAGCTGCTGGAGAACTCCGCCCCGGAGGAGCGCGTCCTCGGTGTGGACCCGCACACGGGGCACACCGTGGTGGCCAAGAACGGCCGCTACGGCGCCTTCGTCACGGAGATCATCCCCGAGCCGACGGCCGAGGAAATCGCCGCGCAGCCGGTCGAGTACTACAAGAACGGCAAGCCCAAGCCCCCGAAGAAGCCGGTCAAGGTCAAGCCGCGTTCCGGGTCGCTGTTCAAGTCCATGTCCGTGGACACCGTCACGCTGGAGGAGGCTCTGGCCCTGCTCAGCCTGCCCCGCGTGCTGGGACAGGATGAGGAAGGCACTCCCATCACGGTGCAGAACGGCCGCTTCGGTCCGTACCTGAAGAAGGGCGCGGACTCCCGGTCGATCGGTTCCGAGGAGGAGATCTTCACCATCACCCTGGAACAGGCGCTGGAGATCTACTCGCAGCCCAAGCAGCGTGGTGCCCGTGCGGCCGTTCCGCCGCTCGCCGAGTTCGGACCGGACCCGGTGTCGGAGAAGAACATCGTGGTGAAGGAAGGCCGCTTCGGGCCGTACATCACCGACGGGATCACCAACATCACCGTCCCGCGCTCCACGAGCGTCGAGGAGCTGACCCGGGAACGCGCCGTTGAACTTCTGGCGGAGAAGCGGGCCAAGGGGCCGGTGAAGCGGACCACCCGTAGCACCACGTCACGGAGCACGGCCAAGAAGCCGGCCGCGAAGAAGAAGGCCTGACACAGGACATAATGAGCACATGCGTCTAGGCGTCCTGGATATCGGTTCCAACACCGTCCACCTCTTGCTGGTGGATGCCCATCCGGGTGCCCAGCCGGTGCCGTTCGCATCCCACAAGAGGCCGCTGTCCCTCGTCCAGTACCTGGAGCCGGACGGCAGCATCAACGAGGCCGGACAGAAGGAACTCGTCGAGTTCGTCCTGGAGGCCTGGGAGTTCGCCGCCCGGCACAAGGCGGAGGACCTCCTGGCTTTCTGCACCTCGGCGATCCGGGAAGCCACCAACGGTCCCCAGGTTCTCGCCCGCGTGAAGCACGAGACCACCGTGACCTTACGCGAGCTGTCCGGCAGCGAAGAGGCGGAGATGACCTTCTTCGCCGTCCGTCGCTGGTTCGGCTGGGCTGCGGGCACCGTCCTGGACCTGGACATCGGCGGAGGCTCCTTCGAAATGGCCCTGGGCCGGGACGAGCTCCCGGAGATCGCCACGAGTGTGCCGCTCGGCGCGAGCCGCCTGACACGCGACTGGCTGGCCGAGGATCCGCCGACGGCCAAGAGCATCAAGGAACTCCGGAAGTACATCCGGTCCACGCTCAAGCCCGTGGTGAAGGACTTCGCGCGGATCGGCACCCCGCACGTGGTGACCGGGACGTCCAAGACCTTCCGGTCGCTGGCACGGATCGCCGGCGCCGCGCCCAGCGCCGCCGGTCCGTATGTGCGGCGTGAGCTCCTCCGGGAGGACCTCGGTCTGTGGGCACAGCGGATCTCGGCGATGAGCGCCGAAGACCGGCTGCATCTGCCGGGGGTCTCGCAGGCCCGGGCGCCCCAGTTGCTGGCCGGTGCTCTCGTAGCCGAGGCGGCGCTGGAACTGTTCGACCAGCCGCGGATCGTGATCTGCCCCTGGGCTCTGCGTGAAGGGCTCATCCTGCGGCGTCTCGACCAGCTGGTCTTCGACGGGCCGCTGGACCCACCGGCCCACGTCAAGGACGATGGAGAACTCTGAGATGGCCGAATCCGGCAGGTCTCCCCTCACGGTCGCGCTGTCCAGCGCCTCCGTGTACCCGCTGAGCGTCCATGACGCCTTCGCCGTGGCCCAGGATCTGGGCTACGACGGGGTCGAGGTCATGGTCACCAACAACCCCATCAGCCAGGATCCCCGGGCCCTCCGTCAGCTGAGCGATCGGTACGGCCAGGAGATCGTGTCCATCCATGCGCCGACGCTGCTGCTGACCCAGCAGGTGTGGGGCAAGGCGTGGAACAAGATCGAGCAGTCGTGCCTCATGGCGCGTGAAGTGGGCTGCGACGTCGTGGTCGTCCACCCGCCGTTCCGCTGGCAGAACGGGTACGCGGAGGAGTTCTTCGACGGCGTGCTCGAGGCGCAGGAGCGTCACGGCGTGAAGATCGCCGTGGAGAACATGTACCCCTGGCGCGTCCGTGGCCGGGAGATCCTGATGTACCTGCCGCACTGGAACCCCCTCGGATTCGGGTACCAGCACGTGACCTGGGACTTCTCGCACTCCGCGACGGCGGGCATGGACAGCCTGGATGCCATGCGGGAGCTCGGCTCCGCCCTGCGCCACGTGCACCTCACGGATGGCACCGGAGCGGGCAGCAAGGACGAGCACCTCATGCCGGGGGAGGGCAATCAGCGCTGCGCCGAAGCCCTCCAGTACCTGGCCGCCTCCGATTTCGACGGCGTCGTGGTGGCGGAGATCAGCACCCGCAAGGCCAAGGTCGCGGGGGAGCGGGAAGAGATGCTCGCACAGACCCTCGCCTTCGCGCGCCGTCACCTGGCCCGCTAGCCACTCCCTGAGATCTCCTTTCGCCGAAACAGTGGGTTTCCGCTGAAACAGTGTGTTCTGCACGCGGTTTCGGCGGAAACACACTGTTTCGAGCAGCCCTGCCGTCCCGCACGGTTCGCGTCATTGCGGAGGAAGGCTTGACGTAGATACCCCCCAGGGGTATTTTTGAAGCGTTGTCAGTGAAGTGGTATGTCCAGGCGGTCGTCTCTCCGCCGCCGTCACAGCCGTTCAACCCCAGCACCCACGACCTTTCTCACGTCAAGGAATGGAACTGACATGTGCGACTCCGAGCTCCGGAACAACCTGACCCTCACCCCCGTGCAGGACTCCTCCTGCACCTGCTGCGCCCCGGCGGCGCCCAGCTCCTCGACCGACGCGCTGGAAGCGGCGCCCGAGCAGTCCCGTCAGGAGGCGCAGACGCTCGACGTCGGCGTCGACGGCCTGAGCTGCGGCAGCTGTGTCCGGAAGGTGGAGACGGCGCTCTCCGCCGTGGAGGGCGTCGAATCCAGCAGCATCGAGCTGGTCCCGGGCGGAACCTCGCGGCTCCGCGTCTCGGGAACGGCCGGCCTCTCCGCCGTGCGGGACGCCGTCGCGTCCACCGGCTACCACCTGAGCGAACGCTGAGCCGGCGCCTGGCGACGGGCACGGTCCCGTCGGCAGGCGCGGCAGATCTCCCGGGAGGGGACATGAAGCAGCAACAGCACGACCATCACCATCCTCAGAATCCTGACATCCCTGGTGCCGAGGCCCCCGGCGGGCCTGGCGGCCCCGGCGGGCATGGCGGCCACGACGGGCATGGCGGCCACGACGGGCCTGGCCAGACCACCGGCCACGAACCAGGCTCCCACGAACCAGGCCACGCGCCCGGCTCGCTGAAGACGGCGGCCGCCACGACAGAACACCACCACACCCACCACCACGCAGCCGACGACGACCACCAGGTGCATCAGCACGGGGAACACGCCGGGCACAGCACCGCCATGTTCCGCAGCCGGTTCTGGCTCACGCTCGTGCTCTCCGTCCCCGTGGTCTTCTTCAGCCCGATGGTGGGCCATCTCCTGGGGTTCCGCGCCCCGGAGTTCCCCGGTTCATCCTGGATCACGCCCGTCCTCGGCACCGTGATCTTCCTGTACGGCGGCGCCCCGTTCCTGAGGGGCGGCGCCCAGGAACTGCGGGACCGCCGCCCCGGCATGATGCTCCTGATCAGCATGGCCATCACCGTGGCCTTCCTGGCGTCCTGGGCCACCACCCTGGGCCTGGGCGGCTTCGACCTGGACTTCTGGTGGGAGCTGGCCCTGCTCGTCACCATCATGCTGCTCGGGCACTGGATCGAGATGCGGGCCCTCGGCTCGGCCCGGGGAGCGCTCGACGCCCTCGCCGCGCTCCTGCCTGACGAAGCGGAACGTCTCACCGAGGATGGGACCGAGACGGTGCCGACCTCCGCGCTGCGAGCGGGTGACCTGCTCCTGGTGCGGTCCGGCTCGCGGATGCCGGCGGACGGCGTCATCACGGACGGGCGGGCCGAGTTCGACGAGTCGATGATCACCGGCGAGTCGAGAGCCGTCCCCAGGTCTCCGGGCGACCAGGTGGTCGCCGGCACCGTCGCCACGGACAACAGCGTGCGGGTCAGGGTGACCGCGGTGGGCGGCGACACCGCTCTGGCGGGCATCGAACGCCTCGTCGCCGAAGCGCAGGCGTCCTCGTCCCGGACACAGGCCCTCGCAGACCGCGCGGCCGCCTTCCTGTTCTACTTCGCCACCGGCGCGGGGCTCCTGACCTTCCTGGTCTGGGCTCTCCTCGGCGACATTCCCGAGGCCGTGACCCGGACCGTGACGGTCCTCGTGATCGCCTGCCCGCATGCCCTGGGCCTGGCCATCCCGCTCGTGATCGCGATCTCGACGGAACGGGCGGCGCGGGCCGGGATCCTCCTCAAGAACCGGATCGCCCTGGAGAAGATGCGGACCGTCGACGTCGTGCTCTTCGACAAGACCGGAACCCTCACACAGGGTGAACCGGCCGTCCGCGAGACCGCCGCGGTCGACGGGGATGCCGCCCGGATGCTCGCCGTCGCGGCCGCCGTCGAGGCCGACAGCGAACACCCGGTGGCCCGCGCGATCGTCCGCGCGGCCCGGGAGCGTGGCCTGACGGTTCCCCCGGCCCGTGACTTCGCCGCGTTGACCGGGCGAGGGGCTCGCGCCGTCGTCGACGGCGTGGAGTACCAGGTGGGCGGCCCCGCCCTGCTGGCTGAACTGGGCGTCGCCGAGCCCGACGGGCTGAGGGTCGCCACGGAAGCCTGGTCGTCGCGGGGCGCGGCCGTGCTGCACGTGCTCCGGGACCGGACCGTGCTGGGCGCCCTGAGCCTGGAGGACGGCATCCGGCCCGAGTCCCGGCAGGCGGTGTCCGCTTTGCAGGCGCGGGGGATCACGGTCGCCATGATCACGGGCGACGCGCGTCAGGTCGCCGAGGCGGTCGCCTCGGAGCTCGGCATCGACGAGGTCTTCGCCGAAGTGCTGCCCGCCGACAAGGACGGCAAGGTCGCAGAGCTCCAGGCCCGGGGCCTGCGCGTCGCGATGGTGGGCGACGGCGTCAACGACTCCCCGGCGCTGGCCAGGGCGGACGTGGGGATCGCGATCGGCGCCGGCACGGACGTGGCCGTCGAATCGGCCGGGGTGGTGCTGGCGGGGAACGACCCGCGGGCCGTCCTCTCCCTGGTCGAGCTCTCCCGCGCGAGTTACCGGAAGATGTGGCAGAACCTGGTCTGGGCCACGGGCTACAACGTCCTCTCGGTGCCGCTCGCGGCGGGCGTCCTGGCCTTCGCCGGCGTCGTGCTGTCTCCGGCGGCCGGTGCCGTGCTCATGTCCCTGTCCACCATCGTGGTGGCCCTCAACGCACAGCTGCTGCGCCGCCTCCGGCTCGACCCGGCGTCGCTCGCATGACCGTGCTGAAGCGGCTGCTGTTCGTCCTGGGTGTGGTGGCGGGGCTCCTGGGCATGCATCCGCTCGCGGGGCTTCCGACGGCAGTGGCTCACTCGCACGCGGCCGCTCACCCCGCCCACGACGACGGCGCCGTCCCGCACGTCGGCGACAGTTCGCCGTCGGAGGCTTCCGCGCCGTGTGACGGCCCGGCGCCCTGTCACACCATGGCGGGCGCGGGGTCGGGCTGCGTCCCCTTGCCTGGCGGTCCGGCTCCGGGGCTCGTGGCCCCGGCTGAACTGCGGGCCGGATTCGGAGTGGTATTCCGTGCGGAGCCGGCCCCGCCGTCCGTCCATGACGTCCAGGCGCCGTCCCTGGTGGAACTCTGCATCAGCAGGACGTGAGGTCCCGGTGGCATCGCAGACCGACCCCTGAATCCACTGGAAGGACCCATTTCATGAAGAAGACACTGATCACCACGGCTGCCGCCCTCAGCGCCGCGCTCCTGCTCTCGGCCTGCTCGACGGGCTCCGGAGGCTCGGGCGGCGACATGGCCGGGATGCCCGGGCACAGCATGCCCGCGTCCAGCGCCCCGGCTCCGTCGACCGGCAATCCCGCCGGTGATGGCCACAATGCCGCGGACACGATGTTCGCGGCCATGATGATCCCGCACCATCGTCAGGCGCTCGAGATGAGCGGGATCGTGCTGGAGAAGAAGGGGTTACCCGTGGGGGTGACGGCTCTGGCCCGCAGGATCCAGCAGGCGCAGGGTCCGGAGATCGCCACGCTCACCTCCTGGCTCAGCGGCTGGGGTGAGAATCCCGCCGATCACCGAGGCCACTCGATGGAGGGGATGATGAGCGCCGAGGACCTGGAGCAGCTGAAGTCCGCCCAGGGGACGGAGGCCGCACGGCTCTTCCTGACGCAGATGATCAAGCATCACGAGGGAGCGCTCACCATGGCCCGCACGGAGAGCCGTGACGGCAAGGATACGAAGGCCGTGGACCTGAGCCGCAAGATCGTGGCCGATCAGACCGCGGAGATCGCCGAGATGAAGAAGCTGCTGGCCGGACTCTGACGGGCAGGGGGCCCGACGGCGGGCCGGTGGTGAGAGGTGCCGGCTCGCCGGGGGTCTGTGTCTGAGGACCCCCGTTAACGAGCTAGCCCTTTAACGAGCGAACGCCGGGTAGCTTGATCAAGGAACACTTGGGGGGAACGTTCCTTGCACTACCCGGCGTCGTCCAGCCCTTGCGGGGCTGGATCATCACTCGCACCTCCATGAGGCAATAACTACTTTACTCTTCAAGCTCCCCGAAACAACAGTTTTTACCTTGGAACTCCCTGGGAAAAGCGATGTTTTTCACTTAACACGTGTTTGACGTGGGAAAACTTTGTCCAAGACGCCAGGTGACGCGGCGGGCTCGGGCGTGGCGGGCCGCGTAACGCGGCGTTAAAGACCGAAAGCCGGCAGCTGAACGGGGGATCAGGGGGAAAACCCGAACAGCTGCCGACTTCCGTGCGGACGCTTTCGCATCCGCAGATTCACTCGCACCCTTTGAGGTAGTTATTACTCTAGGAAGGCAAGTTGTGAAGAGGCTTCACCGAACCCGTGCATAGCCTGGGAATCAGGAAAACGGCCGGTGACCTGCGTCTCAGGGCGTGGTTAGATCCCTTCGCCCTGTCCGACCGTGGCACGCCACGGTCGGTCCCGGAGTGCTGACACTCGATGTGGCCAGGCCCAGTGATCCGGGCCCCTTGTTCCAGCCCAGTGCTCAAACCCGGGGCTCACACCCAGTGCCCAAACCCACCGTGCTCAGGCACCCGCGCTCCACCCTTCGCCCCCTCGCTGTCACAAGCCTCGTGGCCCTCGGGCGCTCCATGCCAAGATGGGGACATGAGCAGAATCGCCTTCCTCGGTTGTGGATCCATGAACGAAGCCATCCTGTCCGGCATGATCGCCGCCGGCTCTGAGCCCAGCGACATCGTCGCGACGGTGCGCCGCGCCGAACGGGCCGCGGAGCTCGCCGAGCGCCACGGGGTGGTGGCCATCGCGGGCTCCGAGGACCCGGAGGCGAACCGTGAAGCCGTGCGGGACGCCGCCGTCGTGATCCTGGGGGTCAAGCCGGTGGGGATCGCCGCGCTCGCCCGGGAGATCGCCCCGGTCCTCGCGCCGGAGACGGTCGTGGTGAGCGTGGCCGCGGCCGTGTCCATCGCGCAGCTGGAGGCGGCTCTGCCCGCCGGTCAGCCCGTCATCCGCACCATGCCCAACACGCCCGCGCGTCTGGGCAAGGGCGTCATCTCGGTGTCGGGGGGCACCAGCACCAGTGCCGACCAGCTCGCCACGGTGCGGGCGCTCTTCGAAACGGTGGGGACCGTCGTCGAGATCCCGGAGGAGCAGGTGGACGCCCTGTCCGCCGTCAGCGGTTCCGGACCCGCTTACGCCTTCTACCTGGCCGAGGCCATGGCCGCCGCCGGCGTCGAACTGGGGCTGGATCCCGAGCTGTCCGCCCTCCTCGCTCGCGAAACGGTCGCTGGAGCGGGCCTGATGCTGGGTGAAGAGGGCGCCGACGCCGCGGCGCTGCGCAAGGCCGTCACGAGCCCCAACGGCACGACGGAACGCGCCATCGCCACCTTCGATGAGAAGGGCATCCCCGCGATCATCGCCGCAGGCGCGCGTGCCGCCGCGGCCCGTGCCGCGGAGATCACGGCGAGCCTGGACTGACGGCGCCGCACCCACCCGCGAGGTCACAGTTGAGGCCCGGAAAACCACGTTTTCCGGGCCTCAACTGTGACCTCGCGGGCCGACGTGTGGACCGCGGACTGGACCGCGGCGCGTAAGCCTCAGGGGCGTGCCGCGAAGCGCTCCAGGAGGTCGACGTGGCCTGAGACGATCAGCATGTCGTGGCTGGAGACCTTGGTGTCCGGCCGCGCGTAGGTGAAGTCCTCGCCGGGGGACTTCACGCCGACCACGGTCACGCCGTACTTGGAACGGACCTTGGACTCCTCCAGCGTGAAGCCGACGGTCTCCTTGGGCGGGTACATCTTGACGATGGCGAAGTCGTCGTCGAACTCGATGAAGTCGAGCAGACGGCCGGAGACCAGGTGCGCCGCGCGGACGCCTGCGTCGGCCTCCGGATAGATCACATGGTTCGCGCCGATGCGCGTGAGGATCTTACCGTGCGACGGTGTGATGGCCTTGACCCACAGGTGCTCGATGCCGAGATCCACGAGGTTCACGGTGATGAGCACGCTCGACTCGATGGACGTGCCCACGCCCACCACGGCGGAGGAGAACTCCTGTGCGCCCAGCTGCCGCAGGGCGTCCATGTTCGTGGCGTCGGCTTCGACCACGTGGGTCAGGACCGGGGCCCACTTCTGGACCAGGGTGCGGTCGCGCTCGATCGCGAGGACCTCGCGGCCCTGTTTGACCAGCTGTTCGGCCGTCGCGGCGCCGAAACGGCCCAGCCCGATCACGAGGACCGGCGCGTTGGGGGAGGGGCGGTTCGTGGCGCCCTGGTTCTTAGCCAATGATCGGCCTCTCTTCCGGGAAGTGGTACAGCTGGCTCCGCTGCCGGATCGCCAACGCCGCGGCCAGGGTGACCGTGCCGACGCGTCCGGCGAACATCAGAGCACTCAAAACATATACGCCCGACGGCGGCAGTTCAGCACTGAGGTTGGTGCTCAGCCCCACGGTGGCGAAGGCTGAGATGGTTTCGAAGAGCACGCGGTCCAGGCTCGCGCCGCTGATGGCGAGCAGGGAGAACGCGGCGACCGAGACGAAGGTCGCGCCCATGACGATCACCGAGATCGCCACGCGCATGGTGCCCTGGGGGATGGTGCGGCCGTAGACCTTCACGTCCGCGTCGCCGCGGGCCTCGGCGCGGATCGCCAGGAACATCACGGCGATCGTGGTGACCTTGATGCCACCGGCCGTCGACGCCGAGCCGCCGCCGGCGAACATCAGCGCATCGGTCAGGAGCATCGTGGTGGAATCCAGGTGGTTCTGATCCACCAGGTTGAACCCGCCTGAACGGGTCATCACCGAGGCGAAGACGGAGTGGATGATCTTGTCCCCGACCCCCATGCTGCCGATGGTGCGAGGGTTGTCCCACTCCATGAGCGCCCAGAGCAGGCTGCCGACCACCAGGAGGATGAGGGACACCTGGATGGTGAGTTTCGTGTGGAGGTTCCACTTGCGCCAGTTCAGGCCGTTCTGCTGAAGCACCATCACCACGGGGAAGCCCAGCGAACCCAGGAACACGCCCAGCATGAGGGGGATCAGGATCCACAGATCCGTCTCATACGGCACGATCCCATCCGAATGCGGGGTGAATCCGGCGTTGTTGAACGCGGAGATCGAGTAGAACACCCCGTGCCAGATGCCGGTCCAGAAGCTCTCGCCGAGCGTCCAGAAGCGCGGGATGAGGGCGAGGGCCAGGGCGCCTTCGATCACCATGGACGTCATGATGACCACCCGGAGCAGGGTGCCGACCTCCCCGAGCCTGCCGGCGTTGTTCATAGCCTCCTGGGCGATGAGTTTACCGCGCACGCCGAGCTTCTTGCTGACCATGAGGGCCAGGAGCGAGGCGAGGGTCAGCGTTCCGAGGCCGCCGACGAAGATGCCGATCATGATCACGAACTGTCCGAAGAACGTCCAGTGCGTGGCGGTCGAGACCACCGTCAGGCCGGTGACACAGACCGCCGAGACCGCGGTGAACAGGGCCTGGTGCAGCGGGGTGACCTGTCCATTGCTGGACGCCATCGGCAGCGAGAGCAGAAAGGTGAAGAGCAGGATGACCGAGCTGAAGGCCACGAGGGCCAGACGGGCGGGCGAAGAGTTGGCCAGCCGGTCGATGAAGTCGCGCACCGCCGTGAAGGCGCCGAACCTGCCGGGCTCCTGAGGGGGCTGCCAGCCGGTGAGGGGTTCGGCGAACGGGGCGTCCATGCCCTGGCTGTCGCGCAGCGTCCGGCCGGCCGGAGTGGCCGCCGCGACGCCGCGGCGGGCCTTCCCTGCGGCGCGTCCGCCCGACGTCGGAGCCGCCTCGGCCCGGGAGGGCCGTGGGGGCTGGTGATGGGGCCCGGAGGTGGGCATGAGCAGTCCTTCTGTTGAGGCTCTGGGCCGGGGCCCGCGTTGTCCTTGCAGTAGTTAACCACCATTCGGCCCCATTGCACGGCTGACGTGTAGCCTGTCCTTGATGTCTCAGTCCCATGAAGCAGCACCGGCGCCGTCTTCTCCTGTCCACTCCCCGGCAGTGCCACGGAGTGCGGTGAATCATGACATGCCGCTGACCACCGTGGTCTGGGACCCCGCGATGACGGCCTATGACTTCGGCCCCACCCACCCCATGGCGCCCGCGCGGCTCGAGCTGACCGCCCAGCTGGCCCAGGACCTCGGGGTGCTGTACCGGCCCCAGGTGACGGTGCTGGCCCCGGAGATCGCCACGGACGCCGAGCTGGAGCGGGTCCATGATCCCGCGTATGTGGAGGCGGTCCGTCAGGTCTCGAAGGATCCTGCCAGCCCGCTGCCCCTGCTGGGTCTGGGGACCGAGGACGACCCCGCCTTCGAGGGCATGCATGAGGCGGCCGCCCGCCTGGCAGGTGCCTCGTTGCTTGCCGCGGACCGCATACTTTCCGGGGAGGCCGTTCGCGCGGTGAATTTCGGCGGGGGCATGCATCATGCTGCCCGGGACCGCGCCAGCGGGTTCTCCATCTACAACGACGCGGCCCTCGCGATCACGCGCCTCCTCGACGGGGGAGTGCGGCGGGTGGCGTACATCGACGTCGACGCCCATCACGGAGACGGCACTCAGAGCATCTTCTGGAACGACCCGCGGGTCCTGACGGTCTCCCTCCACGAGTCCGGCCAGACCCTCTTCCCCGGCACCGGATTCCCCGGGGAGACCGGCGGTCCGGAGGCGATGGGCAGCGCCGTGAACATCGCCCTGCCGGCCGGAACGGACGACGCCGGCTGGTTGCGTGCGTTCCATTCGGTGGTTCCGGCGGTGGTGCGGGAATTCGCGCCGGAGGTGATCGTGAGCCAGCACGGAGCGGACTCACACCGGGACGATCCCCTCAGCAATCTCCGCGTCACGGTGGACGGACAGCGCGAGGCCATGAACTCCGTCGCGTCCCTCGCGCAGCGCCATTGCGGGGACCGCTGGATCGCGACGGGTGGTGGAGGGTACGAGGTGTGCTCCGTGGTGCCGCGGTCCTGGACCCACCTGGTGGCCATCGCCAGCGGCCGTTCCCTGCCGGTGAGCAGTCCGGTCCCGGAACGCTGGATCGAGCGCGTCGAACGTGACTACGGGGTGAAGGCCCCGCGCTTCATGGGTGACGGGGAGGACATCTGGTGGCGGTCCTGGGAGACCGGCTATGACCCGTCCAACGCCGTGGACCGGGCGATCATGGCCACCCGCAAAGAGGTCTTCCCCCTGTTCGGGCTCGACCCCTGGTTCGACTGAAGGCCTTGCCGTGCACGTCACAGCTCCGGTTTCCCCGACGCCCACAGGTCTTTGCCGCAGGACTCATGACGGCACAAGGATGCCTTCGGCGATATATGTCGCTAGGGTAAGGGGCATGGTGGTTGACGACATCTTCGCGGTCATTGCCGAGCCGACGCGGCGGGAGATCCTGTCCGCGCTCCGTTCCGGCGACAAAGCCGTCGGTGAGCTCGTGGAGGATCTCCAGGCGAGCCAGCCCACGGTCTCCAAGCATCTCCGTGTTCTGCGGGAAGCGGGTCTCGTGACCATGCGCGCCCAGGGCCAGAAGCGCTATTACTCCCTCGAACGGGAACCTCTGCGAGCGGTGCAGGAGTGGCTCGGCGGCCTGACGCCGGTGACGTCACCGGCTCGGCCGGCCCGGCAGCAGACCGCAGGCGCCCCCGGAAGCCGCGTGGCGCCGTCGTCGGCTCCTGCGCTGCAGCCCGCTGCAGCGGCGTTCGTCCAGCCGGAAGCGGAGCAGGCGGAGCATGCCGGTCTGGAAGGGGGCGCAGTCGCCAACACGGGCCAGCAGCTCGGCCGTGCGGCGAGCCGCGCCGCCACCCGCGCGGCAGAGGTGTTCGCGAACCTTCCCAAGCTGGGCCGCAAGAAGTAGCCCCACCCCCTGATCGACTGCTCCGTAGGATGCGGTTTCCGACGGAAATCCGGGAGAAACGGCATCCTACGGAGCAGTTGATGGAGGCAGGGCAGTCGATCGGTTGAGACGACGGGGGGGGGTCAGACCAAGGCGGCCTGGAGTCCCAGGAACACCGTGTCGCCAACGGCCAGCCCCAGGGAGCGGGCCTCGCCTCGGGTCACCACCACGTTTACCGGGGAACCGTCGGGAGTGGCGAGCAGCTGCACTTCGAGGCGCACCTCGAACCCCACCCGGGTGCTCCGGACGATCCGACCGGCCGTGGCACCGGGTGTCTCCGAGGTGAAGATCTCCAGGTCGTGCGGCCGGACCAGCCGGCCGTGGAACTCCGTCACGGGGCCCAGGAACCCGAGGACGAAGTCGTTGGCGGGCTCGTCGTAGAGCTCGTCCGGCGTGCCGACCTGCTCCACCCGGCCGTGGTTGATGACCACGATGTTGTCGGCCACTTCGAGGGCCTCCTCCTGGTCATGGGTGACGAAGAGGGTCGTCACGTGGACCTCGTCGTGCAGGCGCCGCAGCCAGTCCCGGAGCTCCTTGCGGACCTTGGCATCGAGCGCGCCGAACGGTTCGTCCAGCAGCAGCACGCTGGGTTCGATGGCCAGCGCGCGGGCCAGTGCCATGCGCTGCCGCTGCCCACCCGAGAGCTGCGCCGGGAGCCGGTTCGCGAACTGGGTCAGGTGCACCAGTTCCAGGAGCGAGTCCACCTTCTCCTTGATGCGCGCCTTGGGAAGCTTGCGGATCTCCAGCCCGAACGCGATGTTCTTCGCCACCGTCATGTGCTTGAACGCCGCGTAGTGCTGGAACACGAAACCCACATTGCGCTTCTGCGCCGGCAGATGCGTGGCCTCCTGACCGCTGATGGTGATGCTCCCCGAGTCGGCGTTCTCCAGCCCGGCGATGATCCGCAGCAGGGTGGACTTGCCGCCGCCGGACGGACCGAGGAGAGCGGTCAGCTGACCGGTGGGGATGTCCAGGTTGATGTCCTGCAGGGCCACGAAGTCCCCGAAGTTCTTGTTGACCTGAGAAACCGTGATGCTCATGAGCGGTGCTCCTTGGAGGGGCGGAGGATGGTCACGACCACCAGTGCGGTGACGGCGATCAGGACCAGAAGGAACGCGGCGGCATAGGCCGTCGCCTCGTCGAAGTTGCCGTAGCGGTTGGCCACCAGGAGGGTGGCGGTCTCGCCGTTGAAGGACGCCCCCTGGCTCACGATCTTCACGGCGCCGAACTCGCCGAGCGCGCGGGCCAGCGACAGCACGACGCCGTACACGAGCGCCCACTTGATGGCCGGCAGCGTGATGCGCAGGAACGTCTGCACCGCCCCGGCGCCCAGGCTGCGGGCCGCGAGCTCCTGTTCGGTGCCGATCTCCTGAAGGACCGGGACGATCTCCCGGATCACCAGGGGCAGGGAGACGAAGGTGGTGGCCAGGACGATGCCCGGGGTGGAGAAGATGATCTGCCAGTTCAGCGATTCCAGGAGCGGGCCGAACCAGCCCTGATTGCTGCTGTACGCGAGGACCAGAGCCAGTCCTACCACCACGGGGGAGACCGACATGGGCAGGTCCACCAGGGCGGAGAGCAGCCGGCGGCCGGGGAACGAGTAGCGGACCAGGAGCAGGGAGATCCCGAGACCGAACACCGCGTTGAGCCCCACGGCCCAGAGGGCGGCGGTCAGCGTCAGATTGAAGGCATAGCCGAACGCCGGGTCGGAGAGGCGGGTCAGGAACGCGTCGAACCCGCCGACGTCGTTCACCGGTGCGAAAGTCCGCAGCACCACGAGCGAGACCGGCCAGACGACCAGGAAGAACAGGTAGACGATCACGAGCACGCGCAGCAGGATGCGGACGGCGCTCCCGCCGCTGCGGCGCGGACCGCGGTTCCGGGACGCCCGACGGCGGGCGGGGCCGCTGGGCGCGGAGGTCCGCGGGGCGTCGGACGCGAGCCCGGCCTGGTCGGCGGTCGCATCAACGGCCGCGCCCGCGGAGACGCCTACGGAGACGCCGGTAGACAGGGAGGTCTCAGCCACGACGCGCCACCTTCCGTTGCAGGATGTCGAGCGCGACCAGGACGGCCAGGGAGACCACCAGCAGGACGAGCGCCACGGAGGCGGCGGCGGCCCGGTTGTCGCTCTCGATGAACTTGAGGATCTTCAGGGACGCCACCTCGGTCTCGAATGGCGTGTTGCCGGAGATCAGGACGAGGGCCCCGAACTCGCTGATGGCCCGGGCGAACGCCAGGGAGGCGCCGGCGGTGATCGCGGGGATCAGCGCGGGCAGCAGTACGCGCCGGAAGGTGGTGAAGCGCCCGGCCCCGAGGGACGCGGCCGCCTCTTCGACGTCCTGGTCGAGTTCCAGGAGCACCGGCTGGACGGTCCGGACCACGAAGGGGAGGGTGACGAACAGCAGCGCCAGGAAGATGCCCTGCTGCGTGTTGACCACGTTGATGCCGAGCGGGCTCTCCGGCCCGTACAGGCTCAGCAGAACCAGACCGGCCACGATGGTCGGCAGCGCGAACGGGATGTCGATGATGACCTCGAGGATCGCCTTGCCCGGGAAGCGGTCGCGGACCAGGACCCAGGCGATCGTCGTTCCCACCACGACGTTCACGAGCGCCGCGCCCAGGGCCTGCAGCACGGTCAGCCGCAGTGCCGCGAAGGTCTGCGGGTCCGTGATGGTGCCGATGAACTGCTGCCAGCCCCCCGCCGTCGAGCTCAGGACGATCGCGGCGAGCGGGATCAGCACCAGGATGCTGAACCAGAGCAGCGCGAGTCCGAGGCCCGCGGCGGCGGGGCGGGTCAGCGTGTCAGGCCTCATTTCTTGACGGCCGCCGCACGCAGCTGGTCGATGAGGGCGCCGTCCGCGAAGAACTTCTTGTCCACGGTGGTCCAGCCGCCGAAGTCCTTCTCCACCGTGAGCAGGTGCTCAGGGGTCGGGAACGGGTTGGCGGGGTCGTTGGCGCCCTTGACCTCGGTCTTCACGCCGTCGATCACGGGGCGGAAACCGGTCTTGGCGAACTCGGTCTGGCCGTCCTTGCTGAGCACGAAGTTCAGCCAGTCCTTGGCCTTGGGGTCGGCCTTCTTCAGGATGGCGCCCGGGTTCTCGATCAGCACGGTGTCATTCGGCACGATGTAGTCGTAGTCCTTGCCCTTCTGCCGGGCGAGGATCGCCTCGTTCTCGTAGGAGATGAGGACGTTGCCGACCTTCTTGTCGAAGGCTTCCGTGGCCTCGCGGCCGCTGCCGGCCCACTGGGTCACGTTCGCGAAGATCTTCTTCAGGAAGTCGGAGGCCTGGGCCTCGGTCTTGCCGGAGGCGACCGCGTGGCCGTAAGCGCCCAGGATGTTCCAGCGGGCGGAGCCGGAGGACTTGGGGTCCGGGGTGATGATCTTGACGTCGGGACGGGTCAGGTCCTCCCAGCCCTTGATGCCCTGGGGGTTGCCCTTCGGCACCACGAGGACGACCACGGAGTCCGAGACGATGCCCTTGGTGGCGTTCTTGTTCCAGTCCTCGTCCACGAGACCGGCCTTGACGAGGCGGGTGACGTCGCTCTGCAGGGAGAAGTGGACGTAATCCGCCTTGGCGCCGGCGGCGACCTTGCGGCTCTGGTCGCCGGAGGCGCCGTAGGAACCGCTGAAGGTGACGCCCTTGCCGGCGTCGGTCTGCTGGAACTTGGCGGCGATGGCCTTGTTGGCCGTTTCCGGCACGGCGAAGCCGACGATCGAAAGCTGGGTGCCACTCGCTCCGGAGGCCCCACCGCTGCAGGCGGTCATGCCGAGGACTGCTGCGAGAGCGGTGGCGGTGACGGCCAGACGGGATTTCCAGGTCTTCATGAGGTCTTCCTTCAGTGAGCCGGAGCTGCCGGTGACAGCGGGACCGGGCGGAGAAGCGGGGTGGTCGCCGGGCGCCGATGCGCCGCGGTTGCTGGCAAATGTACCGACGCACGACGACGGCGTCGCGTGCGGTTGTCATATAGGTCTCCGTGTGTAGTTGCGTGACCTGGAGGGCGGCCGGGCCCGCCATAATCCGGCCGCGGGCTTGCGCGCGCCGGGCGGAGGTCCTACAGTTTGGGACCATGACGAAGCGTTGGTATGCGTATTTTGCTGTGGCTCTGGAGGGCCAACGGCGTCGCTAGTCGCGCATACACATCGACCTTCAGAGCACACAGGGCAGGGATGCAATCCCTGCCCTTCGCCATTCCGGCGGGCTCTGCGGGTCAGGGTCCGTCCAGAACCGAGGACCCAGATCATGAAACCAGCAGCCATCGTGAACCCGGCGGCGCCGTCCGCCGTGGACCTCCCGCTCACCCCGGGAGCCGCCTCTCCCGCCGCGACCGTTCCGGTGACCCGCTACGCGCCGCTGCCCACGCCCCGCGAACTCCGAGCCTCCCGGCCGCTCACGGCGGCGCAGGGGACCGTCGTCGCGCGGGCCCGTGACGAGGTCCGCGCCATCCTCAACGGCGTGGACGACCGGCTTCTCGTCGTGGTGGGTCCATGCTCCGTGCATGACACCGAAGCGGGTCTGGAGTACGCCCGTCGTCTCGCGGCGGAGGCCGAACGGCACCGGGAGGACCTCCTGGTGGTGATGCGCTGCTACTTCGAGAAGCCCCGCACCACCGTCGGCTGGAAGGGCCTGATCAACGATCCCGGGCTGGACGGCGGCCACGACATGGCGACGGGTCTCGACCGTGCCCGCGGATTCCTGGCGGACGTGACGGATCTGGGGCTGCCCGTGGCCACCGAGTTCCTCGAGCCGTTCAGCGCCCCGTACCTCGAGGACCTCGTGAGCTGGGGCGCGGTCGGCGCACGGACCACGGAGAGCCAGGTGCACCGGCAGATGGCCGCGGCACTGGACCTGCCGGTCGGATTCAAGAACGCGACCGACGGGACCGTGGGGCACGCGATCGACGCGTGCCAGGCCGCCTCGGGGGAGCAGTCGTTCCTCGGGACGGACCTGGACGGGCGGACCAGCGTGGTGCACGCGGCCGGGAACCGCGACGGGCACGTCATCCTGCGCGGCGGGGTCTCCGGGCCGAACCACGACGCCGGATCCGTCGCGGAGGTCTCCAGGGCCTTGCAGGCGAGGGGCGGCAACCCCCGGGTGGTGGTGGACGCGAGCCATGCCAACAGCGGCAAGGATCACGTCCGGCAGGCCGGGGTCGCCGTCGAGCTCGCCGAGCAGCTCGAGAGCGCCTCGACGGCCGACGCGATCGCCGGGGTGATGCTGGAGAGCTTCCTGGTGCCCGGTGCCCAGAAGTTCGACCCTCAGACGGGTGCCGCGACGCGCGAGGCCCTCGTGTACGGGCAGAGCATCACGGACGCCTGCATGGGCTGGGAAGTGACCTCTGACGTGCTGAAACGTCTCGCCGTCGCGAGCCGGAACCGGCGGGCGGGACAGTAGTCATCCGACGCATCCGTGGCGTCTTTCACTTTAGGCTCAATTGCCACTAGAGTTACTAGCACTCAGGATGGGACAACCTCAGTACCGACACGCCGCACTACCTCGCGGCGTGAACCAAGGCTGAATTGCAGGAGGGGGAGGCCGGACGTGGCCCACTTTGCGAACACCGACTTCCTCACGGTGGCTGAAGTTGCAGACCAGATGCGTGTGTCCAAGATGACCGTTTATCGCCTGATCCACTCGGGCGAGCTTCCGGCTGTGCGCTTCGGGCGTTCCTACCGTGTGCCGGAAGTGGCTGTCGAGGAGTACGTCCGCGCAGCGGTCACGGGGAATCGCTCCGAAACCGCGTGAACCTGGGTTCCTCCGGACCGGTCCTCAGGGACCCGGTCAAGGGCAGGCTGCCGGAAGCGGTACCCTGTTAAGGAACGTTTTACGTCATCGTAAGAAAGTGTGGCTTGCCAGGCCCCGGATTCTCGGGTGCGGGGTGGCCGCGTATTACCGTAAGGAACTTCTGTGGGTTCAGTTATCAAGAAGCGTCGCAAGCGCATGGCCAAGAAGAAGCACCGCAAGCTGCTTCGCAAGACTCGCCACCAGCGCCGCAATAAGAAGTAGAGATACTTCGCACGCGTACAGGCCCGGAACCATCAGGTTCCGGGCCTGGTGCTTTTAACGCGCGACGACGGCGGGTCGCCTGGGTGGCCGCGAGGTAATCCCCCGCGGCTTAGACACGATCCTCCGCTCGTTCCTCGCTGCGGCTCGCGATGCGCCGCTTCCGGGATTGCCTCACGGCGCTTCCGATGTCACCTCAGTCGTCGCGCCCGTGAGTGTGAGGGCCCGGGACACTGATGTTCCGGGCTGACGTGTGCTCCTTGGAGAGGCCCGAGGCTGGGGGTGTTCTTGAGGTTGCACTTTCTCGGGGCTGGGAGGCGTGGAACCCCGAGAAACCGCAATCTCGACCAAGTGTGCCCCCCCAGAATCCGAGCACCTCGGGCGTCCTCCCCACCGAAACCACGTCGCGGGCGGAGCGGTACGGGGGCCGGCGTCGCGGGTTTTCGGAAGCGGCGCATCGCGAGCCGCAGCGAGGAACGAGCGAAGGCTCGTGTCTAAGCCGCGTGAAAACCGGCGACGCCGGCACAGAGGAAGAACTACCTCCGCCCGCGGGCGTGGTTGAGACCCCTCCAGAGCCCGTACACCGCCCCGCCCACGGTGGCCGCCTTCAGGCCCAGGGTGGCGGCGCGGCGGCCGGAGCGGAAGTCGTAGACCGGCCAGTTCTGGGCCTTGGCGTGACGGCGCAGACCGGCGTCGGGGTTGATCGCGACCGGGTGGCCCACCATGCTCAGCAGGGGGATGTCGTTGTGGGAGTCGCTGTAGGCCCAGCACTCCGCCAGGTCCAGGCCCTCGGCGTCGGCCAGGGCGCGGGCCGCGTCGGCTTTGGCGTCCCCATGCAGGATGTCGCCGACCAGGCGGCCGGTGTACACGCCGTCGACCACTTCGACCCGCGTGCCCAGGGCGCCGGTCAGGCCGAGTCGTGACGCGATGGGTTCGGCGAGTTCGATCGGGGTGGCCGTGATGAGCCAGACCCTGCGGCCGACGCGCAGGTGCTGCTCGGCGAGGGCGCGGGTGCCGGGCCAGATCCGGCTGGAGATGCTCTCCTCGAAGACCTCGTCACCGAGGGTCGCGACATCCTCGGCGCGGATCCCGGCGGCGATCTTCATGCCGCGGTCACGGATCTCGTGGACGTCGGAGAGCTTCTCGCCCCGGACGATGAATTTGAGCTGCTGCCAGCCGAACGAGGCGGCGTCGCGCAGGGTGAAGACCTTCCGCTCGTACATCTTGCGGGCGGCGTGGAAGATGCTGGCGCCGCGGATCAGCGTGTTGTCCACGTCGAAGAAGGCGGCTTCATGGCGGTGCAGATCGGCCACGGGAACGCTGGAGGATGATTCAGTTCGCGTGGAGGCCATGAAGACGAGTCTATCCAACGGCGCTGATGTGCCGTGGGTGCCCCGATACCGCTACCGTGGGAGGATGCGGGTCCCTGAACTTCTCCTCATCACCAAGAAGGACTGTCATCTGTGCGCCGCGGCCCGTGAGACCGTGTCCGAGGTGGCCGGCCGCCTGGGAGTCCCCTGGCGGGAATCCCTGATCGACGACGACGCCGGCCTGCGGGAGCGGTTCGCCGACGAGGTGCCCGTGGTGATGATCGACGGCGTGCAGCGCGACTTCTGGACGATCGACCCCGTCCGCCTGGAGCGGAAGCTGCGCGCTGCGCAGCAGGGCTGACCGAGGCCGCCCATGAAGAAGACTGACCGATGAAGAAAAAAGAACTGAGTCCGCTGCCGACCGGGGGGAAGGCCCCCGTGGAGGTGCCGCGCAGCGCGCAGGATGCGCTGAGCGGTTATCCGGCTGCCGGGCAGGCGGTCAAGCAGATCCCGCCGGCCGCCGTCGCGCGTCTGACGCTCTACCTGCGCGCCCTCAACTCCCTGACCGGCGACGGCGTGGAGCGGGTCTCCTCGGAGGCGCTGGCGGAAGCGTCCGGGGTCAGCTCGGCGACGCTGCGGAAGGACCTCAGCTACATCGGCTCCCATGGCACGCGCGGTGTCGGCTATGAGGTCGACTACTTGAACCGTCAGATCGCCGCAGCACTGGGCCTCACCCTGGACTGGAAAGTGGCGATCGTGGGTGCGGGCAACCTGGGCCGCGCGCTCGCCCGGTACGGCGGTTTCCAGTCACGTGGGTTCGACATCGTGGCGATCTTCGACGCCGACCCGCTCATCGTCGGCCAGGAGATCGGCTTCCTGAGGGTGAGCGACGTCCTCGGACTCGAAACGGGCCTGGCGCAGACCCGGGCGAACATGGTCGTGCTCGCGCTGCCCGCGCATGTGGCCCAGGAGATGTGCGACCGCGTGGTCTCGGCCGGGGTGAAGAGCATTCTGAGTTTCGCGCCCATCACGCTCCAGGTCCCGGACGGGGTGAATCTGCGCAAGGTGGACATGGCCACCGAACTGCAGATCCTGGCGTATCACGCCCAGCGTCTGGTGGACTGACCCGGCCTTTCGTGGCGCCGGAACGGCCGCGGGGATGAAAAATCGCCACCCGGTGGGGGAACACTCGGTAAACTTTGGTCTAGACCAAAAGATCCCGGGAGCCGAGCCTCTAGTGTTCCCTCCGTAAGGTCTCCCGCCGCAAAGGAACTCCCATGCCTCAGCACTCCTCCGCCCCCGACGCCGTCCGCGCGCTCCTGGACTCGGCCGAGGCGGTGCTGTTCGACTTCAACGGGACGCTCTCCCTCGACGAGGACCTCATGGCCAGGCTCTACGCGGACGCCGCGCGCGAGGTCTGCGGGCTGGAGCTCACTCCGGAGGAGTACGGCGAGCGGTTCGTGGGTCTCAGCGACCCGGACATCTGTGCCGCCCTGGCCTCGGGGGATGAGCGCCTCGCGGCCCGCATCCTGGATCATCTCTGCGAGGCGTACCTCCGCGAGATCCGCCAGGAGCCGCGGATTCCCGCCGCGCACGTCGCCGTGGTCCGCGAACTGGTCGCCGCCGGGACGAGGGTCGCCGTCGTGACGGGCACGCAGCGACGCCTGCTGGAGCCTGCGCTGGAGGACAGCGGGCTGTCGGGGCTGATCTCGGCCACGGTCTGCAGCGACGACGTCGAGCGCGGCAAGCCGGATCCGGAGGGCTTCCTGCGCGGCGCCGAGCTGCTGGGTGCGGCTGCCTCGGCGACCGTGGTCTTCGAGGACTCACTCGCCGGGGTGGCGGCTGCGCGGGCGGCGGGCATGCGGTGTGTGCTGGTCGGGTCGCTCGCCACCGCGACGCCGGCCACGGGTTCGCCCACGGAGGTGCACCCGCTCGGGGAGCTTGCGGCGCTGGCGGCCTGAGACCTTCGGGGGCCGGGCTCAGGTGGCGCCGGTGGTGACCCGCAGGCGGAGGGAGTCCGAGCGGTGGATGTCCTCCGCGTACTCCACCGGCAAGCCGTCCGACCGATAGGCGGTCCTGATGATCCGCAGAACCGGGTGGCGGGCGCCGATCGAGAGGAGTTCCCGCTCTTCCGGTGTGGCCGCGGAAGGGGTGAGGTCCTCGGTCTTCCGGACGGGTTCCCAGCCGAGGCCCTGCAGGCGCGCGTAGACGGAGCCGGTCAGCGATTCGACCGCGAAGCCGGGCAGCCTCGCCGCCGGGAACCACGAGTCTTCGAGCATGAGCGGTTCCCCGTCGAGAAAGCGGAGCCGCCGGAGCCGGTGCGCGGGATCCCCCGCGGGGATACGGAGTGCCTCGGCCACGTCCTCCGGTGCGGGGAAGGTGGCCGCGAGCAGGATCCGGGACTCGACCACCGCACCGGTGCGTGAGAGCTGCTGGAAGAGCCCTTGCAGGGAACCCAGTTCCAGCACGGGGACGTCCCCGGAAACGAAGGTCCCTCCGGCTCGTCCCGGACGGCGACGGAGCACACCTTGGAATTGCAGGGTCTCCAGCGCCTGCCGGAGCGTCATACGGCTGACGCCCAGCTCCGTGGCGAGGTCACGTTCGGCGGGGAGCTTCGTGCCGGCCGCGTACCGGCCGGAGGAGATGGCGTCCCGGAGTGCGTCTTCAACGCGCTGCGAGGAGGGGCTGCCGGTCACGGGGTCAGCCTATCGTCCGGCCGCGGCGGCCGCCGGAAAGCCACCGCAGGGAATGCCGCAGGCGGAAAGGCCGCAACCGGACAGGCCGCAGCGCCCCGCCCGGGTGGGCGAGGCGCTGCGGAGGAGGCAGGAGCCGCCGTCGTCGTCCCTGAGAGTGCGCCCGCGGTCAGAGCGGGGCGCGGAAGCGGGCGAACTTCTGGAAGTCCTTGTAGAGCTTCATGCGCGCGAAGTAGGCGCCCGAGTCGGGCAGCCAGCACAGCACGATCGCGACGACGCCGCACAGGATGCTCAGCAGGTCCAGGAGGGAGGCGGAACCGAAGCCGGTCACGGAGATCGCGGCGAGGACCGTGCCCAGGACCCTGGCCCAGTGGTGGCCCTTCTTCACGAAGATGGCCACCAGCAGATAGAGCGCCACGGTGAGGACGAGGGTGATCACCATGGACGCGATGACCATGCCCTTGAGCGAATCGCCGCTCTGCCGGGACAGGATGTCCCTGGTGCTGGCCGGCGCCTCCTCCAGTGCTCGGCGGAACAACTCGTCGAGGTCCATGCCCAGGAACACCTGCAGCGAGGAGATGAGGCCGAAGGCGCACCCGGAGAGGATCAGCCAGAAAGCCCAGCCGATGGTCCGCGGTTCCTGAGGCTTGTCCGGCGGGGTCCCCTGATACCAGGGGCCGGGCTGCATGGGAGTCTGCCAGGACTGGGCGCCGGGCTGCGGGGCGTACGGACCGGGCTGCTGCGGGGCGTACGGACCGGGCTGCTGCTGGGCCTGGCCCTGCCAGCCGCCCGGCTGGCCCTGACCCTGCCAACCGCCCTGCTGGGCGGCGCGGGCCTGTGCTTCTGCCTCCTGCTCGCGCCGGTACTTCTCATACGGGGAGGGCAGTCCGAGATCGGCGGCGCGGAGGCCGTACTGGGGCCGCTCCTGCTGCTGCGGCGCCGGGGCGCCGGTCGGCTGGCCCGGCGCCTGCTGGGCGTCCTGCCCCGAGCCACTTTCCGGGGCGACGGGTTCGCGGCCCGGTTCCGGAGCGGGCGTGTGGCTGTTCATGTGGAAATCCCTGACTGGGGCGTGGCCCCGGACGAGCCGGGGTGGGACGTCGACAACGTCCCACCCCGGCTCATGGACGGTGTGCTGCTGAGGTTCCGGCGCTCAGAACTTCGGGCGCTTGGCGAAGTACGGGCTCGAGTCCTTCAGGTACAGGAGCACGATGGCGGCGATGCCCAGCAGGACGACGACGATGTTCAGGACGCTGCCGCTCATCAGGCTGAAGAGCGAGAGCGCCGCGAAGACGGTGCCGAGGATGCGCGCCCAGTTCGCGCCCTTGCGGACGAAGAACGCCACCAGGAGGTACAGGCCCAGCTGGATGACGCCGATCACGATCGACATCACGGTGATCATGGACCGCAGGGAATCCGCGGTGCCACCGGACTGCTCGACCTGGCGGACCAGGTCACGGTACTGAGCGGTGTCGCCGACGAGGGCGGCGCCCAGCAGGGAGGCCACCAGATTGAGCACGCCGGCTGCGATGATGAGCCAGAAGGCGATCTCCACCTTCTGAGGACGTGCGACGGGTGCCGAGGGGTTGTCGCCGGGCCACTGCGGAGCGCCGGGGTAGCCGGACGACGGCGTCCCGGGCTGGGCTCCGTAGGCCGGGGGAGCGCCGTACTGCGGGGCACTCGGATTGGCGCCGTACTGCGGCGGGCCCGGCTGAGGAGCGCTCGGCTGGGAGGCACCGTACTGGGGTGCGGTGGACGGCTGGTCTTGGCCTGGCTGCTGAGGGGTTGCAGGCTCGTTGGGTGTGCTGCTCATGACAGCTCCTTCGTGAACGGCATGTACGGGTCCGCCGCCAGGAACACGGCGTTCCTCCTACCGTATCCCCTGGGCGGGGCCGTATCCCCAGCCCAGGGGATGATTCTTCAATTCCTCAGACGAAGTGCTTCTGCGACTCGGGCAGCCACATGAGGACGGCCGCGGCGACGGTCACCGCGGAGCCGATGGCTGTGATGCTGAGACCGACCAGGCCCACGATCAGCCCGATGACGGCGAGTCCGCCCAGGATGCTGAGGACGATCCGTGCCCAGCGGGAGCCTTCCTTGAGCCGGATGGCGATGAAGATGACCACGGCGGCCCAGATGATGCTCCAGATGATCCCGCCCACAGAGGCGCCGATCGCGATGCCCGCGTAGGAGCCGTAGGTCGCGGTGAGGAGGAAGACGTTGATGATGGACAGGAGCACGCCGAGCGCGGCCCCCGCCACCCAGAGCCAGTAGGAGTAGACGAGCTGCTGCGGAACGCCGGACACGTCCTTGAGACGGACGGCGAGATTCTTCGTGTCGAAACCG
This sequence comes from Arthrobacter sp. Y-9, assembly GCF_029690065.1. Taxonomy (NCBI): domain Bacteria; kingdom Bacillati; phylum Actinomycetota; class Actinomycetes; order Micrococcales; family Micrococcaceae; genus Arthrobacter; species Arthrobacter sp. Y-9. The sequence continues at coordinate 3,019,745 of NZ_CP121463.1, read as the reverse complement.
AAGCTGTTCCGGGCCGGGGCTGCATAGCCGAGACCCGCGGGAGGTTGGTTGCTGGGTGCGGTGCCCGGAGCACCGGGATATTGGCTGCTCATAATCCACACTTTAGGTTCGACGGGCCGCGCCGGATAGACCCTGGCGTAACTTTCGCCGGAGCGCAATGCATCCGTTACCCCGGGGTAACGGTGCGAGTGACGTGGGATGACGCGGCGCTTAACGCAGAATGCCCGACGACGCCGGGGGCGTCGTCGGGCATTCTGGCCGGCATCATCCTTCAGGACGATGCGGCGGCCGTGCGCCGGGCGGGCTTCAGCTGGCGGACGGGGCCAGGAAGGAGAGCTCGAGGTTGATCTTGACCTTGTCGGAGACCAGCACGCCACCGGCTTCCAGGGCGGCGTTCCAGGTCAGGCCGAACTCCTTGCGGGAGATGGTGGTCTCGGCGGAGACACCGGCGCGGGTGTTGCCGAAGGGGTCGACGGCCACGCCGCCGAACTCGGCGTCGAAGGTCACGGGGACGGAGACGCCCTTGATGGTCAGCTCGCCGTTCAGCTTGTAGTCCTCGCCGTCGCCTTCCAGGCTGGTGGACTTGAAGGTCAGGGTCGGGTGGTTCTCCACGTCGAAGAAGTCCTCGCCCTTGACGTGGCCGTCACGGTTGGCGTCGCCGGTGCTGATGCTGGCGGACTGGATGGTGGCGTCCACGACGGCGTCGTTGTCGGTGACGGTCACGGTCGCGGCGAGATCGCCGAAGGTGCCGCGCACCTTGCTGATGCCTGCGTGGCGGACGGTCCAGGCGGCCTCGCTGTGCGACGGGTCCAGGGTCCAGGTGCCGGCGGTGAGGTTGGTGGGGATGCTCATGGGGTTCTCCTTGTCAGGTCACTCAGGTCGATTGGTTGAAGCCTCAACCAACCTTCTGTCACCCAGTATAAACATGCATATGCATCTTTTGTTCCCGGGTTCGGAAAATTTTTCCTGAACTTCCAGCGTGGCGCCAGTCACATGTCTCCGCGTGATCGGCGCCGCCCGCCGATTCATGGCGGATTCTCAGCCGCTGCAGGCCCACTCTGGCCCGGGCCGCCCTTAAACTCTGAGAAAATGGAGCCATGCCCCATGCAATCGTTCATCTGATGCGCCACGGCGAGGTCCACAACCCGGACGGCGTCCTGTACGGACGGCTCCCCGGCTTCCACCTCTCAGAACGTGGCTATCGCATGGCGGACCGTCTCGGCGAGTACTTCGGCGCGCAGCGTGATGCCGGTGCGGCCATCGTCCACCTGGTGGCGTCGCCCCTGCTCCGGGCCCAGGAGACCGCTGCTCCCACCGCCGCCGCGCTGGGGCTGGAGATCGAGACGGACGAGCGCGTCATCGAGGCGGAGAACCACTTCGAAGGACTGCGGGTCAACCGCAAGGAACTCCTCAACCCGCGGCACTGGCCGCACCTGGTGAACCCCCTGCGCCCGTCCTGGGGTGAGCCCTACGCCGCGCAGGTCAGCCGCGTCATGGCGGCCGTGCACCAGGCCCGGGAGACCGCCGTCGCGCGTGTCGGAGCGGGAGCGGAAGCCGTGATCGTCAGCCACCAGCTGCCCATCTGGTCCACGCGCCTGGCCGCCGAGGGGCGCCGTCTGGCCCATGACCCCCGTAAACGGGAATGCACGCTCACCTCGGTCACCTCTCTCCTGTTCGACGACGCCGGCCGGCTGGTCGGTGTGACGTACCGTGAACCCGCCGCCGACCTCCTGGTGGGCGCCTCGACCACCCCGGGAGCCTGAGCGATGAGCACCGAATGTTTCTCCCCGGACCGTCGCCGGGTCCTCGGCCTGGCGGGCGCCGGTCTTCTGGGCCTCGCCCTGTCCGCCTGCAGCCAGGATGACCCGCTCGCGAAGCAGGCCCGCGCCGGTGACAACAAGAACTACGTGGCCGGCGACGGCTCGGTCACCGAGTTCGCCCCGGATCAGCGCAAGGCCGCCAAGGACTTCCAGGGTGTCCTGTTCGACGGGAAGCGCGTCACGAGCAAGGACCTCGAGGGCAAGGTGGTGGTCATGAACTTCTGGTTCGCCGCCTGCGCGCCCTGCCGCGTCGAGGCCCCGGACCTCAAGGCCATGCATACCGAGTTCGCGCCGAAGGGCGTCGAGTTCTACGGCGTGAATCTCCGCGATGAGAAGGCGACCGCCGAGGCGTTCGAGAAGAATTTCGGCATCACCTACCCCAGCTTCAACGACAAGGACGGGCAAGTGCTGCTCTCCGTGTCCGGCCTGGTCCCTCCGGGCGCCGTGCCCACCACGCTGATCTTCGACCGGAAGGGCCGTGTCAGCGCCCGTATTCTCGGCCAGCTGGAGAAGGGCACGCTCAAGACCCTGATCGCGTCCGCCCTGGCGGAGCGGGCCTGACCCATGCCCAACAACCCCTTCGCGGAGACCGTGCTCAACGGCTCGCTGCTCCTGGCGATCCCGGTGGCCGTGCTCGCCGGCCTGGTCTCCTTCCTCTCGCCGTGCGTCCTGCCCCTCGTGCCGGGGTACCTCGGCTACGTCACGGGGCTCACCGGGGTGGACCTGGAGAAGCAGCGTCGCGGCCGGATCTTCGCGGGCGTGGCGCTGTTCGTGCTGGGCTTCTCCGTGGTGTTCGTCCTGCTGGGCGGCGCGTTCGGTCAGCTCGGTGGCCTGATCTCGGGTGACCGGCTGCCGACCGTCACCCGCTGGCTCGGCGTGGTCGTGGTGATCATGGGCATCATCTTCCTGGGCGGTTTCGACTTCTTCCAGCGCAACGCCAAGCTGAAGGCCAAGCCGCCCGCCGGGCTGTGGGGCGCGCCCCTGCTGGGCATGACGTTCGGCCTCGGCTGGGCGCCGTGCATCGGCCCGACCTATTCGGCGGTGCAGCTGCTCAGTCTCTCGGGCGGTTCGACGGCGGCCAAGGGCGCCCTGCTGGCCTTCGCGTACAGCCTCGGGCTGGGGATCCCGTTCCTGCTGATCGCCCTGGCGGTCCGGCGCGGCATGGGCGTCATGAAGTTCTTCCGCCAGCACAAGCTCGCCATCCAGCGGCTCGGCGGGCTCATGCTGATCGCCCTGGGACTGCTGATGATCAGCGGCCTGTGGGGCGAATGGACGGTTCAGCTCCAGACCTGGTTCCAGAACGAGGTGAAGCTGCCCATCTAGGGCCGGCACGGGAATGGGACCAGAGGACATGAAGCGCGGACAGGGAATAGCGCAGACAGGGAAGAAGCACGGATGAGTGAGACGGTGAAGAAGCCCGACGACACGAAGGCGCAGGACACGAAGGCACAGGGCAAGACAGCGCAGGCCAAGAAGTCCGGCAGAGAGGACATCGCCGTCCCCGTCCTGGGCCCGCTCGGGATGCTCCGCTGGGCCTGGACGCAGCTGACCAGCATGCGCACCGCCCTGCTGCTGCTCCTCCTGCTGGCGGTGGCGGCGGTTCCCGGCTCGCTCTTCCCGCAGCGCCCGGCCAACCCGGCCGTGGTCACGCAGTACATCAAGAACAACCCGGTCACGGGGCCGTGGCTGGACCGGTTCCAGCTCTTCGACGTGTACGCGTCCTACTGGTTCTCCGCCATCTACCTGCTGCTCTTCATCTCGCTGATCGGCTGCATCATCCCGCGCGTGCGGGCGCATTACAAGGCGCTGCGCACCGCCCCGCCGAGGACCCCGAAGCGTATCTCGCGGCTGCCCCAGTACGGCACCCTGGTGATCCCGGCCGGGCAGGGGGCGACGGCGTCGTCGGCGCTGGAGGATGCCGCGGCGGTGCTGCGCAAGCGCCGCTACCGCGTCGAGACCCGCGACGCCGACGGCGAGCGTCCCCACCTCGGCGCCGAGACCGGCTACCTGCGCGAGGTCGGCAACCTCGTGTTCCACAGCTCGCTCGTGGGCGTGCTCGTCTCCGTGGCCCTCGGCGGTCTGTTCGGGTACAGCGGCCAGCGCACGATCGTGGAGGGCGAGACCTTCGTCAACACCCTGGTCGGCTATGACCAGTTCACGCCGGGCACCAACTTCCAGTCGGCCTGGCTGAGCCCGTACTCGATGCGGCTGGACAAGTTCGAAGTCCGCTACGACCGCGAATCCGTCAAGCAGTTCGGCCAGCCGATCGACTTCACGGCCCACGTCACCACCCAGGACGGCCCGGAGGCGACGCCGCAGCAGCAGACGCTGAAGGTGAACTCCCCGCTGGAGATCGGCGGGACCGGCGTCTACCTGGTGGGCAACGGCTACGCTCCGGTCATCACCGTGCGGGACGGCAACGGAAATGTGGCACTGCAGGGACCGGTGCCCTCCATCCCGACGGACGGCGTGTACACCTCCACGATGGTGATCAAGGTCCCCGACGCCAAGCCGGACCAGCTCGGTTTCGTGGGCTTCTTCCTGCCGTCCGCCCAGCTCAACGACCAGGGTGTCGCCTACAGCGCCGACCCTGACCCGCTCAAGCCGCAGCTGAACCTCAACTCGTACTACGGCGACCTGGGACTGGACTCGGGATCTCCGCAGAACGTCTACAGCCTGGACGTCAAGAACCTCAAGCAGCTCAACGGCCGCGATCTGCCGGCCAAGGGCATCGTCCTGGACTCCGGCCAGACGTACAAGCTGCCGGACGGCAAGGGATCCATCACGTTCGACGGGCTCAAGCGCTTCATCGCCGTCGACGTCCGCCACAATCCGGGCCAGGTCCCCGCGCTCGTGTTCGCGCTGGTGGCCGTGGGCGGCCTGGTGATCTCGCTCTACGTCGGGCGCCGCCGCGCCTGGGTCCGGACCGGAACCGCCGACGACGGCCGGATCATGGTCGAGTACGGCCTCCTGGCCCGCGGCGAGGACCACGGCCTGGCCAAGGAGACCGCGAAGATCCGGCAGGCGCTTCAAGAGAGCTGGGGACTGAACGCCGGACCCGGAGACCCGCCTGGCGGCTCGGGAACCACGGCGGATAATGGAAAGAACGCGTCCGGGCCTGACACCGGGGCGGCGCGCAATGGAAAGGAAAGCTCATGACACCGCTGAACCCGCTGCTGGGGCAGTACAGCGAGCTCTTCATGCTGCTCGCCGCCGGAACCTACACGGTGGCGTTCATCGCCTTCGCCTGGGACCTGGCCAAGAGCAGCGCCACCCTGAAGGCGATCGATGAGCGGGCCGCGCAGCAGCAGGCCCGCCAGCTGGTCGGAGCGGGCGCGCCCGTCACGTCCCAGGACTCTTCCGGGGGCGGCGCCATCACGGCGGATCCGTCCATGCGCTACGCCACGGAACGGCGCGTCCCCGCCCGCGTGGCCGTCGCGCTCACGGTCCTGGCGGCGCTGATCCACGGCGCGGGCGTGATCACCCGTGGCATCGCCGCCGGCCGTGTGCCGTGGGGCAACATGTACGAGTTCCTCACCACGGGCGCCTGGCTCGTGGCCGTGGTCTTCCTGCTCGTCCTGCTGCGCCGCGACCTGCGTTTCGTGGGCACCTTCGTGACGGCGCTCGTCATCATCATGCTCGTGGCGGCCTCCATCGCGTTCTGGACACCGGTGGGCCACCTGGTCCCGGCTCTGCAGAGTTACTGGCTGATCATCCACGTCTCCATCGCAGTGCTTTCCTCGGCGCTGTTCACCCTGACGTTCTCGATGTCGGTGCTGCAGCTCATCCAGTCCCGCCGCGAGGGTCAGCTGGCCCTGGGCCGCGAGGACAAGCTCAGCTTCATGCGCCTGGTCCCCAACGCCCTGAGCCTGGAGAACTTCAGCTACCGCATCAACACCATCGCCTTCGTCGGCTGGACCTTCACGCTCATGTTCGGTGCCATCTGGGCGGAGAAGGCTTGGGGCCGCTTCTGGGGCTGGGACACCAAGGAAGTCTGGACCTTCGTGATCTGGGTGGTCTACGCGGGCTACCTGCACGCACGCGCCACCCGTGGCTGGACCGGCACCCGTGCGGCCTGGCTGTCGATCGTCGGCTACCTCTGCGTGGTCTTCAACTTCACGATCGTGAACCAGTACTTCAACGGTCTGCACTCCTACTCGGGACTCTGATCCCGGAGCCTCTGCGGCGCTTTCCGGACAGCGATCAGGCCCGGTCCCAGGAATCCTGGGACCGGGCCTGAGGTGTCTCCGGGGCCTCCTTCAGAGACGCGCGTGGGGTGGGCGTACGGAGCGCTGGCGGGGCGGCGCGTGCGGGGCGCGTCAGGCGTCCTGGCTGGGAGCGCCGTCGTCGCCCTTGTGGAGCCGGCGTTCCTGCTCTTCCAGCTTCTTGCGCATCTCCTCGAGCTTGCGGGCCTCCTCCTGGTTGCGGCGGCGCTCCTCGAGGTTGCGCAGGAACTGGGGGTCGTCGTCGGGGCCAAGAGGCCGTCCGCTCGCGGTTCCACCGGCCGCCCGGCCGTTCGTGGCGGGGCCTCCCGTGGCCGGACGCGTCGCGGCGGAGCGGGGACGGCCGAGCAGGAACCACAGGAGGGCGCCCAGCAGGGGCAGCAGAAGCAGCGCGACGATCCACACGCCCTTCGGGACTCCCCGCACCTCACGGGAGTCCGTGCGGAGGCAGTCGATGAGGGCGTAGATGCAGACAGCGACGATGACGACTGAGATGATGACCCGGGGCATCCTGCCAGTCTACTGAGCCGCCCTGAAAACCAGCTGGGGCGCGTGCGGCTGTGCCTTGCCGCTGTGCCTTGCCGCCGAGCCTTGCCGCTGCGCCCTGCCGCTGTGCCGCGCCGCTGAGACAGTGAGTTTCCGCTGAAACAGTGAGCTGAACACACTGTTTCAGCGGAAACTCACTGTCTCGGCCGGGCAGGGGGTGGTGGGCCGACGGTGGTGCGGGGTGCCGCACCGGCCGGGGGATCGCCCAGGAACGGCCGGTAGAATGGTGTGGTGGCGAATCTGAAGTACCTTCTCATCCGGCTGGCCCTCTTCGCAGTGGCCCTGGTCATCTGTCTCTTCCTGGGCACCGGTCTCATCCTCGGTGCGATCTTCGCCGCCGTGATCGCTTTCGCGGTCAGCTACCTCTTCTTCAGCCGCCAGCGCGACGACGCCGCGGTCCAGCTGGCGAGCACCATCGGCGCCCGCTCGCGGGACGGCCGCGCGGAGAAGGATGCCGCTGCGGAGGACGCCGAAGTGGGCCGGGCCGAGCAGAGCCTGTCGGAACCGGTGGAACCGCGCCGCGAAGACGCCCCCACGGACCCGCGGAACGCCTAGCCTTCCTCAGCACGGAACACGGATGCCCCGGACCACGATGGTCCGGGGCATCCGTCGTTGGGGAGCTGTGGTGAGGTTCAAGTATTCGCGTCTCCCGTGCCAAGGGCCCAGGGCCGGGTCCCCATATGCTGATTCCCCACATCCTGATTGCGCCGTGCCGAGCTCGGGCTTTCCGGGTGAGTTCGCCGGCAGACGCCACGAACTCACCCGGAAACCACGAACTCGGCCGGCGTGACGGGGCGGGCCATGGACGAACGGGACGGGCGGACAGATCGGACGGACAGTGCGGGTCGGGCGGGGCAGGAGGAACCGGTGGGCAAGACAGTCAGCCCGTGCCGAGGGCCCCGGGCCCTACACCCCGTGCTGGAGGATGAGCGCCACCGCGAACAGGGCCGCGTAGCCGAGGTTGAGCATGCCGGTCTGCTGCAGCACCGGGATGAGGGCCTTGCCGGTCCGACCGGAAAGCATGAGCCAGCAGGGGAGCAGGGCAGCCGGGATCAGCAGCAGCACCAGGAGGATCCAGAGATTCTCCGGAACCAGGATGAGCGAGGACAAGATGGCGACCGCGAGCATCAGCACGTAGGTGCGGCGGGCCAGGCGGTCGCCCAGGCGGACGGCGAGCGTGTACTTCTTGGCGGCCTTGTCCGTGGGGATGTCCCGCACGTTGTTCGCCATGAGGACCGCGCAGGCGATGAGGCCCGTTCCGACGGCGCCCACGATCGCGCTGAGGCTGATGTGACCCGCCTGGGTGTAGGTGGTGCCGAGCGTCGCCACGAGGCCGAAGAACACGAACACGAACAGCTCGCCGAGCCCCTGGTAGCCGTAGGGGTTCTTGCCACCCGTGTAGCCCCAGGCCGCGATGACGGCGCCCAGGCCGACCAGGATCATCCACCACGTCTGCGTGAGCAGGACCAGGACGAGGCCGGCCACCATGGAGAGCCCGTAGCAGCTCAGGGCCGCGATAAGCACGGCGCGCGGCTTGGCGGCCCCGGACCCGACCAGGCGGAACGGGCCGACGCGGTTCTCGTCCGTGCCGCGGATGCCGTCCGAGTAGTCGTTCGAGTAGTTGACGCCGACCTGGAGCAGCAGCGCGATGACCGCCGCCAGGATCGCGTTGACGAGGTTGAAGGCGTGCAGCTGGTACGCCGCCGCGCTGCCGATCACCACGGGGGCGATCGCCGCGGGAAGGGTGCGGGGACGGGCCCCTTGGATCCACTGGGCGGCTGTAGCCACGGTTACCTCTCGCTCGGCATCGGGTGCTGTGTCAGAACCTGCTGTTTCGGAATCCGCTGTTTCGGAATCCGCGGCGCGGATGCGCCGTAGCTATTTTCCCCCATGTTCGGAGGCGAGCCGGGCAAGGATCGCCTGCCGGTCCACTTTGCCGTTCTCCAGGAGGGGAAGCGCGTCCCACAGCGACACCAGGCGAGGACGCAGGGCGCCGAAGTCCGCGCGCAGCGCTTCGGCCAGTGCCGCCGGGTCGACGGCGGCTCCAGGGCGCAGCACGACGGCGGCCGCCACCGCCTGCCCCCATTCGGCGGACGGGACACCGCCGACGAAGGCCTGCGCGACGCCGTTGAGCGCTTCCAGCGCCCGCTGGACATCCAGCGCGGCGACCTTGCTGCCGCCCGAGTTGATCACATCGTCCAGGCGGCCCGTCACGCGCAGGACGCCGTCGCTGTCCAGTTCGCCCAGATCGCTCGTGCGGAAGTACCGATCGCCGTCGAGGTCCACGAAGGCGTCCTCGGTGGCCTGCGGGTCGTCCAGATAGCCGTCCGCGAGGGTCGGACCGCCCAGGTGCACACGGCCGTCCACGAGGCGCACCTCGACGTCCTCCAGCGGCCGACCGTTGTAGACGCAGCCGCCGGACGTCTCGGCGGAGCCGTACGTGGTGACCACGTTCAGGCCCAGCTCCCGGGCGTGCGCCAGGAGCGTGGGGGAGACCGCGGCGCCGCCCAGGAGGATCGCGGTGAAGCGGCGCAGGACGCGCAGGGTGTCCTCGGTCGGGGCCTCCAGCAGCCGCGCGAGCTGCGTGGGGACCAGCGACGTGAAGCGCACCGGATCGGTCAGCTCGTCCGCGGCGGCGACGAAGGCCTCCGGGGTGAAACCGCCCGAGAGGTCCATGGCCCACGGTCGAGTCCCGGCGAAGAGCGACCTGACCAGGACCTGGACCCCCGCCACGTAGTGCAGCGGCAGGGCCAGAAGCCACTGTCCTTCGCCCCGCAGGGCCACGACCGTGGCCATGGAACTGGCCGCCAGGGCCTCCGAGGAGAGCACGACGGCCTTGGGCCGGCCGGTGGAACCGGACGTGCGGACGACGACGGCGGCGTCCGGGTGGCCGGGCAGCCGCACCGTTCCGATCCGCTCACCGAAGTCGACGGCCGGGCCTTCGCCGTGGAGGGCCGCGGCGAGGTCGTGGAGGACGGGGTCGAGGTTCTGCATGGGGTCCTGGGTGTCGAGGGGGCTGGAAGCAGGAGGTGTTCTAGAAGTAGTACGGGAAGTCGGACCAGTCGGGGTCGCGCTTCTCGAGGAACGCCTGCTTGCCCTCCACGGCCTCGTCCGTCATGTACGCCAGGCGGGTCGCTTCGCCGGCGAAGACCTGCTGACCGGCCAGGCCGTCGTCGGCGAGGTTGAAGGCGAACTTGAGCATGCGGATGGCCTGCGGGGACTGGCGGGCGATGTCCCGGGCGTAGCCGAGGGCGACCGTCTCCAGCTCGGCGTGCGGGACGGCCTCGTTCACGGCGCCCATCCGGACCATGTCCTCGGCGGAGTACTCGCGGGCCAGGAAGAAGATCTCGCGGGCGTTCTTCTGCCCCACCTGGCGGGCCAGGAGCGCCGAGCCGTAGCCCGCGTCGAAGCTGCCCACCGTGGCGTCGGTCTGCTTGAACTTGCCGTATTCGCGGGACGCGATGGTCAGGTCCGAGACGACGTGCAGCGAGTGCCCGCCGCCGGCCGCCCAGCCGTTCACGACGGCGACGACGACCTTGGGCATGGTCCGCATGAGGCGCTGGACCTCGAGGATGTGGAGGCGTCCGGCACGGGCGGGGTCCACGGTCTCGCTCGTCTCACCCTCGGCGTACTTGTAGCCGTCACGGCCGCGGATGCGCTGATCGCCGCCCGAGCAGAAGGCGTGGCCGCCGTCCTTCGGGGAGGGGCCGTTGCCGGTGAGGAGGACGGTGGCGACGTCGGGCGTCATGCGGGCGTGGTCCATGGCCCGGTAGAGCTCGTCGACGGTGTGAGGGCGGAAAGCGTTGCGGACGTCGGGCCGGTCGAAGGCGATCCGGACGCACGGGAGGTCACGGATGATGGCTCCGTCCTCATCCCGCTCCACCTGCCGGTGATAGGTCAGGTCCGTGAAATCGAAGCCGTCCACCACGCGCCACTGGCGGGGGTCGAAGGTGTCGGAGACGGACGCTGGGAGGGCATTGGCGGTCATGGGTGCATACTATGCCCGGCGAACCCTCTCCAAATAAACGATAGAATACTCTCAGTGACGTTGACGTCTATGTCCACATGACAAATGAGTCGGCGCACTGGGGGCGGTGCGCGACATCGAGCCACCGAGGTTCTTCTTCTGATGAAATCCAGTCTGCGCCGCATCGGCGCGCCCACTTTCTCGCTGGCGGCCGGGGTCGCCGCCCTCCTTGCCGCAGGAGCCCTCGCGGTCCAGGGCGCACCGGCCGCCGTCGCGGCCGCGGTGAACTGCATCCAGACGCTGCCGGGCATCGACGCGAATCCTGCGCCCGAAGGCTACGACAACCGCCCGAACCTTTTCGTCAAGGGCGGTTTCACGGTCGTCCAGAACGCCGCGGAGATGGAAGGCAAGGCCGTCGTGCTCGGCGACGCGTCCGTGACCAAGGCCAGCGGCATCTACAACGTCGGCACCGCGGGCGTCGGCTCCGGCCTGTGGCCGCAACCGGGCACGGACCACCTGGTGGTCGGCGGCTCGCTGAGCGCGAACTCCGGCGTGACGGTCGACGTCGGGGCCAACAACACCCCCGGTGGCGGCGCGGTCTCCGCCGGTGGCGACGTGACCGTGGCGAAGCTCAGCACCAACGGCGGCAAGGTCACCACGAACGACTCCTCCGCCGCTGACGCCTTCCGCGGTCTTCCGGCCCAGATCCAGACGACGTCGGCCTCCTACGCGGCGCTGCCGGCCACCGGCACGGTGTCCGTGACCGGCTGGGGCATCGACCTGGTGGGCGACGGCACCTCCGCGACCCAGGTGTTCACCCTCGACGGCAACGCTCTGGGCACTGCTGTGCGCTCCCTCGAGGTCAAGAACGTGCCGGCGAAATCCCGCATGATCATCAACGTCACCGGCGGTCCGCAGGTCACCCTGGGTCTGAACGCCCTCCTGCTCAACGGCGTCCCCGTGCCGATCAGCGACTCCACGTTCGGCGAGCTCGCTGGGCACATGCTGTGGAACTACACCGAAGCGCAGAACGTCCACGTGACCGGATCGGCCCAGGTCCCCGGCTCGATGCTGGTCCCGAGCGAAGCCGGCACCACAACCATCGACGTGCCCGGCTACAACGGCCGCGTCTACGTCAACGGCGATTTCGTGCACGGCGGCAGCGGCTCCGAGGTGCACGCCTACCCGTTCCCGGATGAGCTGACCAGCTGCACCGTCGACCCGACCCCGCAGCCGACGACGTCCTCGCCGGTCCCGACGGAGACGGCCACGTCGCCGGTCCCGACCGAGACGGCCACGTCCCCGGTTCCGACGGAGACGGCTACTTCGCCGGTTCCGACGGAGACTGCGACTTCGCCGGTTCCGACGGAGACTGCGACGTCCCCGGTTCCGACGGAGACTGCGACTTCGCCGGTTCCGACGGAGACGGCCACGTCGCCGGTCCCGACCGAGACCAGCACCTCCGCCCCGGCGACCAGCACGGCTCCCGTGGCCACACCGTCGTCGTCGACGAGCGCCCCCGTGAACGGGTCCGCGACGCCGACCGCCGGCGCCACCGGTGACCTCGCCGTCACCGGCGCCTCCTCGGCGCTGCTGCCCACTGCGCTGGCCGCATTCGGGTTCCTGGTGATCGGCGCCGTGACCCTGCTGACCGTGCGAGGCCGCGGACGGCACTGATACCTGACCCCGTGACCGCGGGGCTCCAGCCTGAGATCCCCCGCCCGGCGACCCGTCGCCGAGCGGGGGATCTCCGCGTTTCTGAGCTCGGAACCCGACATCTGACTCTGAAACATTCGTCAAATGTTGGAAACTGCGGGAATCGGTCTGCCCAGCTGTCGAAGTCCGGCGAATATCCTCCCACGTGCGGGCCGCATGATCAGTGTGATGTGCGACTCAAGCGCGTGTTAGTCAAATCACGTTCGGTGAAGGGTCCGTACACTTGTCTACCGTGTCAGATACAACGCAGCAGGAGCGCACCGAGGGCCAGGCCAACAGGCAGGGTTCCAGCGCCGCAGACAGCACCACTCTCAGCGCCGAGGGTTACAGCAAGTCCCTGAGCCGCCGTCACGTGACCATGATCGCCATGGGCGGGGCCATCGGCGTCGGACTCTTCATGGGAGCCGGCGGGCGTCTCGCCTCCACCGGCCCGGCTTTGATCTTCTCCTACGCCATCGCCGGCGTGATCGCCTACTTCCTCATGCGGGCCCTGGGCGAGCTCATCATGTACCGCCAGACGTCCGGATCGTTCGTGTCCTACGCGGGTGAGCTCTTCGGCTCCAAGGGCGCGTTCCTCTCCGGCTGGATGTACTTCCTGAACTGGGGCATGACCGGCATCGCCGAGCTGATCGCCATCGGCCTCTACTTCCAGTACGTCTTCCCGAACGTGCCGGTGGAGGTCTCCGCCATCGCGGCGCTCGTGCTCCTGGTGGCCGTGAACCTCCTCTCGGTCAAGGCCTTCGGCGAGTTCGAGTTCTGGGCCTCCGTCCTGAAGGTCGGCGCCATCCTGATCTTCCTCGTGGTCGGCACCGTGCTGGTCGTCATGAACGCCCAGGTCGGCCCGTCCCACGCGAGCCCGGCCAACCTTTTCGCGGGCGACGGCGGCATGTTCCCGCACGGCGTCCTGGTCATGGTCCTCGTGCTCAACGCGGTCATCTTCGCCTACAACGCGATCGAACTGGTCGGCATCACCGCCGGCGAGATGGAGAACCCGGCTCGCGAGGTGCCCAAGGCGATCCGCGCCGTCGTGATCCGCATCGTGGTCTTCTACGTCGGCTCCGTGACCCTGCTGGCCATGCTCCTCCCGAGCGACCAGTACAAGGCCGGCACCAGCCCCTTCGTCACCGTGTTCGGCCAGATGGGCCTGCCGTGGATGGGCGATGTCATGAACTTCATCGTCATCACCGCAGCCCTGTCCTCCTGCAACTCCGGCCTGTACTCGATCGGCCGCATCTTCCGCACCATGGCCAACAACGGGCACGCCCCGAAGTGGCTCACCAAGATGTCCTCGCGGCACATCCCGTTCGCGGCCATCCTGGCGATCGGCGCCTTCTACCTGGTCGGGATCATCCTGAACGTCTGGCTCGGCGGCTCCCACGCCTTCGACCTGGCGCTCAACACCGCCTCGATCGGCGTGATCTTCACCTGGGGCTCGATCTTCGCCTGCCAGATCATGCTCCGTAAGAAGAAGGGCGAGGTCTCCAGCCTCCCCATGCCGGGTTCGCCCTGGACCAGCTGGGCCGGCCTGGTGGCGCTCCTGATCATCACCGTGCTGATCGGTTTCGACACCACCAAGGGCTCCGACGGCAGCGTGTTCTACCTCGGCGCCTGGACCCTCGCGACCGTGCCGCTCTTCGCGCTGCTCCTGTGGCTCGGCTGGCTCAAGGTGCGGAACAACAAGCCGAAGAGCGAACTCTTCAGCTGACCTCCCGCCGGCTGCCGGGACCCGCGGTCCCGGCCCGGACGGAGTGAGCGCACGACGGCGGCGCCTCCCCACGCGGGGAGGCGCCGCCGTCGTCGTCTCCGGAGCTTCGCCGGTGCAGATGAACGCTTGGTGAACCCCTTGGAATCCGGGCCGTCCGGGCCGCACAATAGTCCTCGTGCAAAAAATCGATCCCGTGACCCTGCATGGGAAATACGTCACCCTCGAACCCCTGAGCCGGGACCACGAAGCCGGGCTGGTCGAGGCCGTCCAGGACGGCGAGCTGTGGAACCTCTGGTACACCTCCGTGCCGCGTCCGGAGGCGATGGGGGCCGAGATCGACCGTCGCCTGGCACTGCAGGAGACGGGCGGCATGCTGCCCTTCACGGCCCTCTCCAACGCCACGGGCGAGGTGCTCGGCATGACGAGTTTCATGAACATCGACCATGCGCTGCCCCGGCTGGAGATCGGTTCGACGTGGAACCGCCGCTCGGCGCACGGCACGGGCACCAACGCCGATTCCAAGTACCTGCTGCTGCGCCATGCCTTCGAGACGGTGGGCTGCGTGGCGGTGGAATTCCGGACCAACTGGCTCAACCACCAGTCGCGCGAGGCGATCGCCCGGCTCGGCGCCAAGCAGGACGGGGTGCTGCGCAGCCAGGCCCTGACGCCCGAGGGGGTGCTGCGGGACACCGTGGTGTTCTCCATCCTGGCGGGGGAGTGGGCCGCCGTGAAGAGGAACCTGGAGTACCGGTTGGGCAAGGCCCGCTGAGGCGGGCCGGGCGTGTGACAAGACGGCGTGCGCGGAGTTTGCTTCAATGAGGGGATGCTGACCCTGATCGCGCCCCACGCCGACGCCTACGACGCCTGGAAAGACTGTCTGCACGACTTCGGCGACGGCCCTCTGGATGGTTCGGGATTCAATCAGGAGGCCGCCGCGCCGAACCTGAGCCGGGACGGGTTCGAGCAGTACCTGAAGCAGCGGCTCACCGAGGGGGACACCTCGGTGGAGCCGGCGCCCGGACGGGTGCACTGCAGCTACTACTGGATCGTGGAGGACGGCCAGGACGAGATCCTCGGTTTCCTGGCGATCCGGCACGAACTCAACGACTTCCTGTTCAACTACGGCGGCCACATCGGCTACTCGGTGCGGCCCTCCGCACGTCGCCGGGGTGTCGCGACCAAGGCGCTCGCCGAGTCCCTGCGGCTCGCCCCGGCCCTGGGCATCGAGGACGTCCTGGTCACGTGCGTGGAGGAGAACGAGGCCTCCCGCGCCGTGATCGAGGGCAACGGCGGCCAGTATGAGGACACGCGGGACGGGTTCCGCCGGTACTGGTTCCCGGTCGGCTGACTCAGGCCGCCCGGACCCCGCCCGGACACACTGAAGGCCCGCCCCGAGAACGGGGCGGGCCTTCAGCATCCGTAGCCTTGGGCCGTTCTACCGCAGTCCCGCGCCCGGCAGCGGCTCACGAGCGTCCAGGGCGTCCGTGATGAAGGCGTAGTCCCAGGCGCGTTCGCGCCACTGGACGTAGCGGCCGGAGGCGCCGCCGTGGCCGCCCTCCATCTCGATCTTCAGGACCACGGGCTCAGTGCCGGTGTTCCTGTCCCGGAGGGCCTGGACCCACTTCGCGGGCTCCACGTAGAGCACGCGGGTGTCGTTGAAGGACGTGACCGCCGCGATCTTCGGGTACGCGGTCTCCCGGATGTTCTCATACGGCGTGTAGCTCTTCATGTACGCGTAGACCTCGGGGTCCGTGATCGGGTTGCCCCACTCCTCCCATTCGAGGGCGGAGAGCGGCAGCTCCGGATCGAGGATGGTGGTCAGCGCGTCCACGAAGGGCACCTGCGCCACGATGGCCGTGTACTTCTCCGGCGCCAGGTTCGCGACGGCGCCCATGAGCAGACCGCCGGCGGAACCGCCCAGGGCGGCGACGCGCTGCGGGTCCACCCAGCCCGCGGACACGAGGTGGTCCGTGGCGGCGATGAAGTCCGTGAACGTGTTCTTCTTCGCCAGCTTCTTGCCCTGTTCGTACCAGCGCCGGCCGAGCTCGCCGCCGCCACGGATGTGGGCGTCCACGAACACGATGCCACGGTCCAGCAGGGAGAGCCGTGAGACCACGAAGGCGGGGTCCATGCTGACCTCATAGGAGCCGTAGCCGTAGACAAGGCCCGGGGCCGTCCCGTCCGGCTGCACCGAACGGTGGCGCAGCACGGACAGCGGGATGCGGGTCCCGTCGGAGGCCGTGGCCCACTCGCGGGTGGCCACGTAGTCGGACGGGTCGTAGCCGCCGAGCACGGGCTGTTCGCGGCGCAGCAGCAGCTCACCGGACGGGGCTTCCGCCGTCGGAAGCACGAAGTCATACACCCGGGTCGGCGTGAAGAAGCTCGTGTAGCTCAGGCGCACCATGGGCGCCGCGAAGTCGGCGCCGCTCAGGTAGGACGTGAACAGTTCTTCGTCGAAGACGGGTTCCACCGGCTCGGCCTGCCGCGGGGTGCCCAGGCCTTCGCGGGGAAGGAACTGCACGCGCTCCAGGGTGTCCTGGCGCACCGAGAGGACGACGAAGTCCTTCAGGATCGCGGTCCCGTTGACGCGGACGTCGTCGGAATGCGGCACCACGGTGATCCACTGCTGGCCCTCCAGGGGCCGGGACAGTTCGTCCCACGCGGCGAAGGAGACCATGGAGTTCACGGCGTCCCGGTCGTGGGTCAGCAGCACGCCGTCCACGGGCTCGCCGCCGTCCTCCGCCACCAGGGTGAACGGCTCCGCCTCGTAGAGGATCCGCGCGTCGCGGGGGATGACGGTGCGCAGGCCGGCGCCGGGATCGGCGAAGTCGAGCAGGCGCACCTCGCTGTACTCGGAGCAGGACGACGCGACCACCAGGTGGGTCCGTTCGGCGGACAGCTCGAAGCCGAGCCACATGCCGGGGTCGTCCTCCTGGTAGACGAGCTCGTCCTCGTCCACCGGGGTGCCCAGGGTGTGACTGCGGACCTGGTGAGGACGCCAGGTCTCATCCACCACCGTGTAGAACAGGCGCGTGCCGTCGGGGGAGAAGGCCAGCCCGTAGAAGGCCCCCTCGATCACGTCCGGCAGGAGCTCACCCGTCCGGAGGTCCTTGATGCGGACGGTGAAACGCTCGTCGCCGGCGTTGTCCACGGCGTAGGCGTAAAGGTTGCCGTCCCGCGTCACGGCCGTGCCGCCCACGGAGAAGAACGGCTGCCCCTCGGCCTCCGCGTTGCCGTCCAGGAGGGTCTGTTCGCCGTCGAGCACGACGTCGGCCTCCACCACCGGAGGCGTCCAGTCGGCCAGGGCGTCGCCGGTGTCCGCTGCCGCCACACGGCAGAACACCGGGTAGTCCTTTCCCTCGGCGGTCCGCGTGAAATACCACCAGCCGTCCTTGCGGCCGGGCACCGAGAGGTCGGTCTCAAGGGTGCGGCCCTTGATCTCCTGGAAGATCGCCTCACGGAGGGGCTCCTGGTCCGCGGTCACAGCCTCCTGGTAGGCGTTCTCGGCCTCGAGGTGCTGCACGACCTCGGGGTTCTCCTTGTCCCGGAGCCATTCGTACTCGTCCACGAACAGGTCCCCGTGGTGGGAGCGTTCGACGGGGACCTTCTTGGCGCGGGGCGGCTGAGGAGCGTGTGGTGTTGCGGTCATGACCCCAGCCTAGTGGGACGGGAAGCGCTGGAGAGGGGGTGGGAATCGGCTCTCGGCGAACGTCTCAGGCCGCCTCCCGCCTACGCGTGTCCCAGGGAAGTGGCAGGGAGCGGAGGTACGATGAGCGACATCCAGGGAGCCGGCCCGTGTGCCTGCTCACCGGCGACACAGGAGGTTTCCGTGGCGGTGCACGATGTCGGTCTGCGAGATCTGGGGCAGGGCAGTTACGTCCTGACCACGGAGGCGGAGTTTCTCAACACCGGGCTGGTGGTGGGGCAGGAAAGAGCCCTCGTCATCGACACCGGATGCGGTCCGCGGCAGAGCCGGGAGATCCTGGAGGCGGTGCGCAGCGTGACCGATCTTCCGCTCGTGGTGGTGAACACCCACGCGCACTACGACCACTTCTTCGGCAATGCCGTGTTCCAGGAGGCGGGGGTCACCGAATTCTGGGCGCATGAGAACGCCGCCCGCGCCATCGCAGAGTCCGGCGAGGCGCAGCGTCCGGCGGTGGAGGTCTTCGAGCCCGAGATGGCGGCTGGCGAGGGCGACGCGACGGCACTCGTGGTGCCGCAGGCGATCGTCAGGGATCAGCCGGTGCTGGTGGACCTGGGCGGCAGGAGCGTGGGGCTCTTCCACCTGGGCCGTGGCCACACCGACGGCGACCTCCTGGTCGGCACCGCGACGACCCTTTACGCCGGTGACCTGGTCGAACACGGCGGCTACCCGGCCTTCGAGGACTCTTATCCGGTGGACTGGGCGGACGCGCTGCGGCACATCTCGGCCCTGCGGCACCGCTACGAGTACCTGGTCCCCGGGCATGGCGCCCCCATGGACGACCGCGAAGTGAAGACCATGGCGGACACCATGGCGATGGCGGTCCGCCAGGCGCACCAGGCCACGCGCGAAACCCCGGACGACGCCACCAAGGCCATCCCGGTGCTCCCGTACGGCCCGGAGCAGTCCCGGCACTTCATCCGCAGGCTCCGCGTCACGGCGTAGGGGCGGGCGTCCCTGGTCCGCGGAAGTGTGCTCTTGCCACCGGACCTGTCGGCTGGATAGCCTGATAGCTCGATGATCGAGCATTTATGGCTGTCGAGTAAAGTGAAGGAACAGGGGCCCGACCCGGGTCCCGGACCTCGCCCAGGCGGCCGATGCGGTGACAAGCCGGCCTCCGGGCGGCGTGAGAAGTGTGGCGTGAGAGAGGGGACATCATGAACGACGACCGGAATTCAGGGAAGCCCGTCGAGCGGCAGGCGGCCGACGACGCCGTGGCCGAGGATGAGGTGACGCCCTCGTCGCAGGGACTCGGCGCCGTCCTCGGCGATGCCGAGCGGACGCCCAACCCGGGTCCCGTCAAGGAACCCAGCCCGGCCGACAAGGCCGCGATCGAGCAGGTCTCCGAGGAGTACGAAGTCGTGCGCACCGAGGACGGCGAGGACTACCTCCAGCCGCGTGAGAGCAGCGACGGCGGCGAACACCGGAACTGAGCGGCGGTCCCGACCACCACTCCGACCATCACGAAGGCCGTCCGGGCACTCCCGGGCGGCCTTCGTGCTGTCCGGACGCGGCTGAGTTCGTGGGTTGCGGGTGACTTCGTGGACCGTGCCCGCGAACTCACGCGAAACCCACGAACTGGCCGAAACCCACGAACTCGCGTGAGGGGTCTCGGCGAGGGCCGCTGATGCGACCCTCGCCGAGACGCCGAGGCCTACGCCAGGCGCGGGGTCCGAGGGGGTTCGGTGCGGCGCTCGCCGGTGGCCTCGAACGCGGCGGCCAGGGCGAGGAGTTCGTTGTCCGAGTAGGCCTTGCCCCAGAAGCTCAGTCCGACCGGCATGCCGATGTCCGCCATGGTGCCCATCGGGACCGTGACCGTGGGGATGCCGAGGTGGCGCGGGACCAGGTTACCGTTGGACACCCATACCCCGTTCCGCCATCCGAGATCCGCGGACTCCTCCCGCACGTCCATGTCGGCCGGTCCGACATCGGCCGCGGCCGGCAGGATCACGGCGTCCAGGCCGAGCCCGTCCATCCACTCCTCGAGGTCCACGCGCCGGGTCTTCTCCAGACCCAGCAGGCCGGATTCCAGGGTGTACAGCTCGCGCGGATGAGTGATCGGCCGCTCGGCCACGACGGCGGGGTACTCGGCGATGTCGTCGTCGAAGCCTGTGTAGCGGTCCGGGAGCGCGCCCTTCGGGTGCGGGAAGATCGAAGCGCCGTCCACCTGGGTCAGGCTGTTCAGCGCCGGGTCGCCGTTCGCGGCGAGGAAGTCGTCCCAGCTCCAGGCGGAGAGATCGACGATCTCCTCCTGCAGGTACTCCGGGGACACGAAGCCCCGGGTCTTGATGCTCGGAGCGCCGGGTCGGTCGGACTCGTAGTTCGACACGACCGGGAAATCGACCTCCACGACCTCGGCGCCCGCGGCTTCGAGGTCCCGGCGGGCCGCCTCCCACAGAGCGATCACCGAAGCCCGCGTGTCGATCTTCTGCCCGGTGGGGCCGCCGATGCCCCGCGCGGACGGCGCCTCGCCCTCGGCGAGGGTGCCGGCGTCGTCGTCCTTGTTGAGGTACATCGTCGGCACGCCGAAGCGCTTGCCGCGCAGCAGGGCGGCGCGCTCGCCGCGGTCGGCGGGGACGAGGGCCGGGTAGGACGGCGGCCGGACCTCCGACGACGCCGGGATGTCCACGAACTCCTGGACGCGCCAGAAGTCGCCGCGGGTCTCGGTGTCATCGGCGACGATCACGTCCAGGACCTCCAGCAGGTCGTCCATGCTGCGGGTGTGCGGCACCACGACGTCCATGGTGGGGACGAGAGGCCAGTTGCCGCGCACGGAGATGACGCCGCGGGAGGGCGTGTAGGCGCACAGTGCGTTGTTCGACGCCGGCGCGCGGCCGCTGGACCACGTCTCCTCGCCGAGGCCGAAGGCGGCGAAGCTGGCGGCGGTCGCGGTGCCGGAGCCGTTGGAGGAGCCGGACCCGAAGGCCGCGGTGAGGAAGTCGCCGTTGTAGGGGCTCTCGGCGCGGCCGTAGACGCCGCGCTGCATGCCGCCGTTGGCCATGGGCGGCATGTTCGTCAGGCCGACCAGCACCGCGCCGGCGCCGCGCAGCCGCTCGATGGTGAACGCGTCCTTCTGGGCGACCAGGTCCTGGAAGGCGGGGGAGCCGGCCGCGGCGGTGAGGCCTTTCGCGAGGTACGAGTCCTTGGCGGTGTAGGGGATCCCGTCCAGAGGGCCGCGCGTCTCGCCGGTGGCGCGCCGGGCGTCCGAGGCTTCGGCGTCCGCGCGAGCGGCGGGGTTCATGACCACCACGGCGTGGAGCTCGCCGTCGTAGGCCTCGATGCGGGCGAGGTAGGCGTCCAGAAGCTCGACGGCGGTGGTCTCACCGGAGTCGAGGGCGGCGCGCAGCTGCGCGATGGAGGCTTCGACGACGTCGATGCGGGCCATGGTGTCTTCCTTGGGGGCGGATGAAAGTTGTTGATCGAGTGATCAATTAGTTCAACGGTAGCTAGACTGAGGCCACCATGTCAACGAAAAACTCCCCGGAGACGTCCGCGCGGCAGGCGCCCCGCGTGCGCAAGAGCCCCGCCGAACGGCACGCCGAGATCCGGGAGGCGGCCGCCGTCGTCGCGCTGGAGGAGGGGCTCGCGGCCATCACGCTGCGCCGCGTGGCCCGGCAGCTGGGCGTGGCGTCCGGGCTCGTGGCGCACTACGAGCCGCGGATCGAGGATTTCGTGGCGGCCACGTTCGCGCGGATCGCCGCGGGGGACCGGGTCGAGGTGAAGCGGTCGATGGCGGATCTCGACGACGCCGCGCTGCGCCTGCGCGCCGTGCTCGCCAGTTCGCTGGACTCGGAGCGGCTGCCCGTCACCGCCGTCTGGGTCGAGGCCTGGGGTCTGGGCCGCCGCAACGAAGCCCTCGCCGCGGCCGTCCGCGAGGAGATGGATGCCTGGCAGGAGCTGCTCCGGGGCGTCATCCGGGACGGGGTGCGCGCCGGGGTCTACTCGGCGCCTGATCCGGCCGCCGTGGCCTGGCAGGTGCTCGGCATGATCGACGGGCTCAACGCCCAGGCGCTCGTGCGCTGGGAGGGTGTGCCTGACCGCCGCGAACATTTCCTCTCCGCGGTGGAACATCTGCTCGGCGTGAGCTGACGCGCAGAGCTACCGCTTCGGGCGGCTCAGCAGGAGGATTCCCGCCCAGGACACCGTGAACGCGACGGCGGAGATCGCCGCGACGCCTGACCAGAAGGCGCGGGTGTCCACCCCGTCGCTGCCGGTCATGCTCAGCGAGCCGAGCGGCAGCTGCGGGAAGACGACGGCGGCCGCGGCGCTGAGCGCCGCGATCAGCAGGGTGACCGTGGACCAGAAGCGCCGGTTGGACAGGACGCGGGAGGCGCTCCCATCTGCCGGTTCCGGGTGCCGCGCTTCATGCAGCAGGACCGGGATGGCGGTGAGGGCGGAGACCGCGCCCACCATGAGCAGCGCCGCAGCCACATCCGCGGGACGGTGCCAGAGGTTGACCACGGTGGACGCGCCCGAGACGAAGGCGAAGGTGCCCCCCAGTGCGGCCGCGAGCGGGCGCCAGCGGGGCGGCACCGCCAGGGTCACGGCCGCGGCGGCGCTGGCCGCCAGAGTGGTGTGCCCGGAGGGCAGCGAGTTGTTGGTGGGTGTCTCGACGCCGAGGTCCGGGCGGCCGAATACGGTGTACTTCAGGACCTGCGTCGCCAGGTTCGCCGCGACCGCCGCGATGACGGCCCACAGTGCCGGTGTCCACCGTCTGCCGACGAACGCGACCAAGCCGACGATGATCGCGGCGAGGATGATCGACGCTGCCGGGAGGTTGTCCAGGACCGCCGTGGTCACCTTGTCCAGACGGCCGCCGCTCATGGCTCTGGCCTGGGACAGCACGAGGGCGTCGAGGGTCTGACCGTCCACGGTCCGGACGAAGAAGCGGTACATCCAGAGGATTCCGAGCGCTCCCAGGACGGCGCCGAAGGCCAGGGCGAGCGGGCGCCAGGCGGAGCCGCGGCTCTGGCGGGCGCCCCGGTGCTCGAGCGTGCTGATCGGTGACATGGGTCCAGCGTGACACAGGAATCTGGAAGCCGCCGGAGTGGCGGCCGGCGCGAACGCCCGGCGAGGCGCCCCGGCGTCGTCGTCCTCGAGGATGAACACTGTTTCCGCAGTTCAGCGACTTGACAAAAAGTGATCCTTGACACAAAGGGCGCGTGGAACCTAATCTACCTAACACGTGTTAGGTGCGACGTCGCACCAGGAAAGGTACAACTCATGGCAAGCAAAGTGGGAGCGGTCGGGGACATCACCCGCCGTGCCGCGCTCGGCGCCCTGGGAGTCGGAGTGGTGGGGGTGACAGCGGCGTCGTGGCCGCGTCTGACCGCAGCCGACATCCCCGGCCGGGGCGACAACAGCCTCAGCATCGTCATCCAGGGCACCAAGGCGGATGCGGCCGCCCGCGAGAAGCTCGTGGCCGACTTCAACAAGGTGCACCCCGAGATCAAGGTCAAGGTGCAGGCCATCCAGTCCGTGGACTGGAAGGACTTCTTCGTCAAGCTCCTCACCATGGTGGCCGCCGGTCAGTCGCCGGACCTGGTGTACGTGGCCACGGAAGGCACGCAGCTCTTCGCCGAACGCCTCGCCGAGCCGCTGGACCGGTTCGTGCAGCGCGATGCCTCGGTGCTGCAGGAGTACTTCGACGACGTCCATCCGAGCCTCGTGGAAGCCATGATGTACAAGGGCAGCCTGTACCAGCTTCCGCTCGACTGGAACGCCGCGAACATGTACTTCAACACCTCCGCCCTGAAGAAGGCCGGACTGGAACTTCCTCCGGCTGACTGGAGCCACCTGGATTTCCGGAACATGCTCAGCTCCATGAAGCAGGCCAACGGCAGCGACTTCACCCCGTACTACTGGACCAACCGTCTCTTCGGCGGCGTGGTGCCGTGGCTCTACATCAACGACACGAGCTTCCTCAAGGAGACCAAGGCCAGTGGCGGCCGCTGGCTCTGGGACGGCTTCTACAAGAACGACCCCAGCAGCAAGATGCGCGCGGGCGGTTCGCTCTGGGAGTCCCCGAATGCCCTCGACTCCCGCGTGGAGGAGTCCTTCGACTTCCTGCGCGGACTGGTCAAGGACGGCCTGGGCGTCCGCCCCGAGGAGGGTGGCGGCAACTCACTGGTGGGTCTGTTCGCCTCCGGACGCATCGGCAGCACGCCCGCAGGCGGTTACTGGGTGGAGGGTCTGCATGAAGCGGGCATGAAGGAGGACGAGTTCGACGTCTCCTTCTTCCCCAAGTGGCGCACGCAGCGGCACCAGTTCGGCACCGCCGGCTACGCCATCATGAAGACCGCCAAGGACAAGGACGCCGCCTGGGAGTTCGTGAAGTGGGCGGCCTCCAAGCCGGCCATGGAAGTGGCCTTCGCCCTGCCGACCACCACGCCCACCCGGCGGTCGATGGTCAACGAGGCCCTGTACTCCGGCAAGGGGCCGAAGCACTGGAAGGTCTTCTACGACACCCTGGACAAGTTCCCGTCCACCGGCCCCATCCCGGCGCCGCCGGAGCAGGCCGCCGTGGAGACCGCCCTGATCAAGAACGTCTCGCTGGCCGTCTCCGGTGACCAGGCCCAGCTCAAGAACGCCATGAAGTCCCTCGAGCGGGATCTCGACCTGGCTCTCGGGAGGAACTGATGAAACAACAACGCTGGCTCCCGTGGGTCTTCCTGGCCCCCACCATCGCGGGCATGGGCATCTTCACGCTCATCCCGATCGTGGCCTCGATCGTCCTGGCCTTCTTCCACTGGGACATCATCTCCGCCCCCGAATTCGTGGGCTTCGCCAACTTCGCCGAGGTGGCCCAGAGCCCCACGGTCCAGGTGTCCTTCCTCAACACGATCCTCTTCGTGGTGGTGGCGGTGGCCCTGCAGCTCGGCATCGCCCTCGGCCTGGCCGTCCTGGTCACCGAGAAGCTTCCCAACTGGCTCCGCAGCTTCTTCCGCAGTGCCCTGTTCTTCCCGCTCGTCCTCTCGGCCGCCTCGGTGTCCATCTTCATGAAGTACCTCTTCAATGAGAAGTTCGGCGTGGTGAACTGGCTGCTGTCCCTGCTCAACATCCCGTCGGTGCCGTGGCTCACGAGCCCCACGGGCTCCGCGGCCGTGATCGTCCTGGTCTACGTCTGGCAGAACTTCGGCTTCTCCTTCCTGCTCTTCCTGGGCGGCCTGGCGTCGATCCCCACCGAGACCTACGAAGCGGCGTCGCTCGACGGCGCGACCGGCTGGCGCAAGCTGGTTCAGATCACCCTGCCCCTCCTCAGCCCCACCACCCTGGTGGCCTCGGTCATGGCGATCATCTCGGCGCTCCAGGTCTTCGACCAGCCCTACGTCCTCACCGGCGGCGGACCGGGTGACTCCACCCGCACCGCGGTCATGGTGATCTTCGAGACCGCCTTCCAGCGCCTCGAATTCGGCCAGGCCTCGGCCCTGGGCGTCATCCTGACCATCATCATCATGCTGATCACGGCGGCGCAGTTCCGCCTCAGCAAGCGCTTCGTCTTCTACCAGTGAGGCCCGCCATGACCACCACCCAGACTCTCCGGCCCCGTGGCACCTCCACCGTGGACCCCGCACCGACCACCCGCCGTCGCATCGACTGGGGGATGACCGGACGGATCGTCATCCTGGCGATCGCCGCCGTGTTCACCATCGGGCCCGTGCTGTGGACCCTGTCCACCTCACTGCGCCTGCCGAGCGAATCGTTCAATCTGCCGCCGAGCTTCATCCCCTGGAACCCGGACTTCACGTCCTACGCCCAGGTGTTCAAGCAGCTCAACATGGGCCTGCTGGTCCTGAACAGCGCACTCGTCACGGGCCTGGTGGCCCTCGGCCAGATGGCCTCCGCCGCCCTGGCCGGGTACGCCTTCGCCCAGCTGGAGTTCAAGGGCAAGAGCGCCCTGTTCTCCGTCATCCTGGCCACCATGATGGTGCCGCTGCAGGTCACGATCGTCCCGGTCTTCCTGCTGATCCGCGGCATGGGCATCTCGGACACGCTGCTGGCCCTGATCATCCCGGCCATCCCGACGGCGTTCGGCACCTTCCTCATGCGCCAGTACTTCCTGGGCCTGCCGCCGGACCTCGCGGAAGCCGCCGCGATCGACGGCGCCACCCCGTGGCGGACCTTCCGTTCCGTGTACGCGCCGCTGGCCATGCCGGGCCTGGCGATCGTGGGCATCCTCGCCTTCAACTACCACTGGAACGAGTTCTTCCGCCCCCTGATCATGACCATCTCGGAGCAGAACTTCACCCTGCCCCTGGGGCTGGTCTCCCTTCAGGGCAACATGGGCACCGGCAGCATCTCCGTGGTCCTGGCGGGCGTGATCCTGTCCATGATCCCGGCGTTCGTGGTGTTCATCTTCGGCCAGCGCACCCTGCGGGCCGGCCTCACCTCCGGCATCGGCAAGTAACCACCTCCCTGAACGGCTCGGGTCCCTTCGCCGCCACGCACCCGTCGTGGCCACGAAGGGACCCGTCCGCCTCCCCGCACTTCCCCGAAAGGACCTCCTCCGTGACCCAGCCTGCAGCCCTCTCCTTCGCCAGGACGGCGGCGGAGCACCCGGATCCGTACTTCCCGCGCCTCCACCCCCGTCCCGCGCAGGGCTGGATCAACGACCCCAACGGCGTCAGCCACGTCAACGGCCGCTACCACGTGTTCTTCCAGTACAACCCGGAGTCAGCGCGGCACCACCGCATCCAGTGGGGTCACGTGAGCAGCGCGGACCTGGTGCACTGGGAGGAGCACCCGGTGGCGCTGACGCCGCAGGACGGCGGGCCGGACGACTTCGGCTGCTGGACCGGCGTCGTCACGGTCGACGGCGGCGTCCCCACCGCGGCCTACTCGGGCGTGCGTGCCGACGGCGGCGCCTCCCAGGTGGTCATCGCGCGCGGCTCGGAGGACCTGGTGGACTGGGTCCAGACCGGGCACGTCGCGGCCTCCATGCCGGAGGACCCACAGGTCACCGCGGTGCGGGACCCGTTCCTCTTCACCTTCGAGGGCGCACGCTACGCCATCCAGGGAGCCGGGCTGGCCGATGGCCGTGCCGCGCTGCTCCTGTACCGCGTCGCCGACATGGACGCCTGGGAGTACCTGGGGATCTGGCTCACCACGGACAATCCCGTCAACGCCCCGGCGAATCTGGCCGAGATCTGGGAATGCCCCCAGCTCGTGCGCATCCCCGACGGCGAGGGCGGGACCGCGTGGCTCGCGATGTTCTCCCTCTGGCAGAAGGACGACTTCCACGAACACGCCCTCGGCACCGGTCACCTGGTGGGCCGCA
Source organism: Arthrobacter sp. Y-9 (assembly GCF_029690065.1). Classification (NCBI taxonomy): domain Bacteria; kingdom Bacillati; phylum Actinomycetota; class Actinomycetes; order Micrococcales; family Micrococcaceae; genus Arthrobacter; species Arthrobacter sp. Y-9. Next base: position 2,992,788 of record NZ_CP121463.1, on the reverse strand, counting down.
TGACCGCCGACCCGGAGACGGGTCTCCCGGTCTTCACCCCGGTCTCGGGCGGTAAGTCGGACCTCGGCCGGGACTTCTACGCCCCGCAGATCACCCAGCTCGAGGACGCCGAGGACGGGACGCCGCGGGTGCTCCTCTCCGGCTGGGCCAACGAAGGCCCGGGCCGTGACGGCCGCCGGGGCCGCACCCAGGACGAGATCGACGCCGCCGGCTGGGCCGGCGTGCTGACCCACCCGCGGACGCTCCAGCTGGTCGACGGCCGGCTCGAGGTGGCCCCCTTCGCCGAGGTGGACGCCTGCCGCGCCGGCGAGCTGCCCTTCACCGATCGTGCGGTGACGCTGCCCGCTCAGGGCGAGGCGTCCGTCGTCGCGCGGGCGGAAGCGACGGTGACCGTCCGCCTGGGGGAGACGGTTCTGCTCCGGGAGGAGCTGGCCGCGGGCCAGGAGCTCCGCGTGTTCGTGGATGCCTCGCTGCTGGAGATCTACCGGAGCGGCGGCGTCGCGACCACGCTGCGCATCTACCCGCAGCCCGGGGAGGAACTCCGCGTGGCGTTCGACGGCGACGCGCTCGCCAGCGCCTGGAAGCTCGCCCTGCCGGAGGCGTGACGCCCTTCCGGCCTCGTTGAGTGCTCAGTAGTCGCGGGTTGCTTCGGTCCGGACCCGCAACAACTGAGCACTCAACGGTCGGTCATCAGGCCGGGGCCGGTCCCAGCGACCCCCGGTCCACGAAGCGTCCCCGGATGAGCTGCTCGCCCTCCAGGACACTCCGGTCCGGCGGGAGGTGCTTGGACGCCTTCCGGGCGACCCGCGGCACCGCCGACAGCAGCCGGGTCATCGCGGCGGCGCCGATCTCGCGCAGGGGGAGGGCCATGGTGCTCAGCGCGGGGACCATGGTGTCCGCGATGCGCTCCTCGTCGTCGTAGCCCACGATCGAGACGTCCCCCGGCACCTGGAGGCCGAGCCCCCGGGCGGCGAGGACGGCGCCGACGGCACAACGGTCGTTGGCGCACAGCAGCGCAGTGGGCCGCTCGTCCGCGGGCACGGACAACGCCGCGCCGGCCGCGGCGAAACCGTCGGTGATGTCCCAGCCGGTCGGGAGCACCGCGTCCTCCGCGAACGGCAGGCCGGCCTCGGCCATGGCCTCGCGGTACCCGGCGAGACGCCGCTGGGACGCGGGGTGCGTCAGGGGACCCGTGAGGAACGCCAGCCTCCGGTGCCCGTAGGAGAGGACGTGGCGGAGGGCCTCCGCGCCGCCCCAGATCTCATCGGGCAGAACGTTGCCCACATGGCCCGGACCGCGGGAATCGAAGCAGTTCGCGAGAATGGACGGCGCCTTCTCCATGCCGGCAGGCACCTTGAGCTCGCGCAGGCCCACCGTGACGTACATGAGCGCGTCGACGTGCCGGTCCAGGAGCGTCTCGACGGCGCTGACGTCGCGCTGCTCATCCAGCTCGGTGTCCAGGCCGAGGGTCACGAAGCCCTGCGTCCGTGCCACGGCGTCCGCTCCGGCGATGATGTTGCCGTCCACCGGGCCGGAGATGACACGGTCCGAGACGATCCCGATCACGCTCGTGCGCTGATTCCGCAGGCTCAGCGCGACCGCGTTGGGTTTGTAGTTCAGTTCCTTGGCGGCCTGCCGGATGCGCTCCTGGCTCTCGCTGGCGATGTTGCCGTCCCCGTGGCCATTGAGCACCAGCGAGACCGCGCTGCGGGAAACCCCTGCGAGTTTCGCCACATCCTGGGCGGTCGCTTTGCGCTGCATCCAGATCCTGCCTTGATCCCGGCCCGCCGCTTCTGCGCGGGGCTCTCCCCAAGTTTAGCGATCCGCGCCGCGTGCTCCCGGCGGAATCCTGCGAACCGGGGTGAAAACCGCGCGTAGAGTCGGAACCATGAGCCACAGCACCCCCGCGCCGCACGAGAGCCTCCCCGCCCTGGACGAGCTGCTGAGCACGGCCCGCGTGGTCACGCTGCCCCTGCACGTGAAGTTCCGCGGCGTGACGCATCGCGAGATGGTGCTCTTCCGGGGACCGGCCGGCTGGGGGGAGTTCGGCCCCTTCCTGGAGTACGACGACGCCGAATCCGCCCGCTGGCTGGCCGCCGGCGTGGAGGCGGGCTGGCACGGCTTCCCCTCGCCTCTGCGCACGGAGGTCCCGGTCAATGCCACGGTGCCCGCCGTCAGCCCGGACAGGGTCCCCGCCGTCCTCGAACGGTTCGGGCCCGTCACCGCCGTCAAGGTCAAGGTGGCCGAGAAGGGCCAGGAGTCCCACGAGGACATCGACCGGGTCCGCGCCGTCCGCCGCGCGCTCGACGCCGCCGGCCTGCGGGACGCGGCCATCCGCGTGGACGCCAACGGGGGCTGGGACGTGCCGACCGCCGTCGCGCAGTTGAACCGCCTGGCCGAGACCGGGCTCGAGTACGCCGAGCAGCCCGTGATGGGGATCGACGGCCTGGCCGAGGTGCGCTCGCGGCTGGGCGGAGCCGTGCGGATCGCCGCGGACGAGAGTGTCCGCAAGGAGGACGACCCGCTGAAGGTCGCCCGCGCGGGGGCCGCCGACCTCCTGGTGGTGAAGGTGGCGCCGCTCGGGGGTGTCCGGAAGGCGCTGCGGATCGTGCAGGAGGCCGGGCTGCCCGCGGTGGTCAGCTCGGCGCTGGACACGTCCGTGGGTATCAGCGCCGGGGTGGCGCTCGCCGCGGCGCTGCCGGAGCTGCCGTTCGCGTGCGGGCTCGGGACGGTCAGCCTGTTCCAGGAGGACGTGGTCCGGGATGCGCTGACGCCGCGGGCGGGGGTGCTGCCGGTGGGGCCGGTGGAACCCGATCCGGAACTCCTGGACCGGCACCGCGCGTCCCCCGACCGCGAGGCGTGGTGGCTCGACCGTCTCGCGCGCTGCCACGCGCTGCTGGGCTGAACGGACTGCTGGACTGACCCGGCCGGTTGCGGGACCCACCCGCCGTTCACCGGCTGTTCACGGGGCGCTGGGGTGCAGTTCAATCCCCGATGCGATTCTCCAAGGGAACACTCAGAAACCCCGGAGGTACCGTCGTGTCCGAAAACCGTGCCCGCTTCCTTGAGCTCCTGCCGATGGCAGGCCACACCCGCGGCAAGCGAAGCCCCATCACCTGCGCCCTGAAGTGCGACAACGCCTGCTCGGGCGAGGTCTGCAACACCAGCCGCAATGACTACTTCCGGGACATCGCGTCCTCCGCGATGTCCCGCCGCTCCGCCCTGGGCCTGGGCGCCGCCGGTGCGCTCGCCGTCGTCTTCGGCAGTGCCGTGAACGGCGCCGCTCCCGCCGAGGCCTCCTCCACGCTGGCCCCGGCCGCGAAGGCCGGGTACGACAAGTCCCACCTGCGCTTCAGCGCCATCAAGCCGGTCGACGCCGCCGTGGACGAGTTCACCGTGCCGCGCGGCTTCACCTGGCAGCCGGTGATCCGCTGGGGCGATCCGCTGTTCAAAGACGCCCCGGCGTTCGACGTGAACGCCCAGACCGCAGCGGCGCAGGCACGCCAGTTCGGCTACAACAATGACTACTCGGACATCATCACGGTGCCGGGCAGCAAGGGCCGCCGCGCGCTCCTGTTCGCCAACCACGAGTACACCAACGAGAACATCATGTTCTCCCCGGAGACGCCGGCCGCCGAAGCCCGTGCGATCGGCCGTGCCGCCCACGGCCTGAGCGTCGTGGAGCTGGAACGCCGCAACTCCGCCAAGCCGTGGAGCTACATCCAGGGCGCGCGCCGCAACCGCCGCTACCTGATCGACACCAAGTACGAGCTAACCGGCCCGGCCGCGGGCAGTCCGCTCGTGAAGACCTCCCGCGACCCGGAGGGCCGCTGGATCGAGGGCACTCTGGGCAACTGCTCGGGCGGCACCACCCCGTGGGGCACCATCCTTTCCGGCGAGGAGAACTTCAACGGCTACTTCGTCACGCCCGGCGCCTCGCCGGCGGAGAAGCGTTACGGCCTGGGCTCCAAGCCGACGGCGCGTGGCTGGGAGCAGGACGACCCCCGCTTCGACACCCGCAACCCGGGCTTCGAGAACGAGGCCAACCGCTTCGGCTGGATCGTGGAGGTGGACCCGTTCGACCCGACGTCGACGCCGCGCAAGCACTCGGCCATGGGCCGTTTCAAGCACGAGGGCGCCAATGTGATCGTGGCCCGCTCCGGTCACGTGGTCGCCTACATGGGCGATGACGAGCGCTTCGACTACCTCTACAAGTTCGTCTCCAAGGGCAAGTACCGTGAGGGCGACCGCCGCCACAACATGACCCTGCTGACCGAGGGCGATCTGTACGTCGCACGGTTCACGGGTGACTCCCCGGCCGCCGAGATCGACGGCACCGGCAAGCTCCCGGCCGACGGCGCCTTCGATGGCTCGGGCGAATGGCTGCCCCTCGTGGTGGACGGCCGCTCCGCCGTCCCCGGCATGAGCGTCGAGGAGGTCCTGGTCCACACCCGCCTGGCCGCCGACAAGGTCGGGCCCACCAAGATGGACCGCTGCGAGGACGTCCAGCCGAGCCTGCGCACCGGCAAGATCTACGTGGCCTGCACCAACAACTCGGACCGCGGCAAGCCCGGCAAGGAAGGCCCCACCGAGGTCAACCCGCGGAGCCTCAACCGCGACGGCCACATCGTCGAGATCACGGAACGCGGCGACCAGACCTCCACGCGGTTCGCCTGGAACCTGCTCCTGGTCTGCGGCGACCCCGCGAAGAACGGCTCCACCTACTTCTCCGGTTTCCCGAAGGACAAGGTCTCGCCGATCTCCTGCCCGGACAACGTGGCCTTCGACTCGGTGGGCGACCTCTGGATCTCGACCGACGGCGCCCCGAGCACCATCGGTTACAACGACGGTCTCTTCAAGGTCACCCTGGAAGGTCCGGAGCGCGGCAAGGTGGAGCAGTTCCTCTCCGTACCTCGCGACGCCGAAACCTGCGGCCCCGTCATCCATGACCGCGACCGCACGGTGTTCGTGTCGGTGCAGCACCCGGGCGAGGAGGGCAGCTGGGAGGAGCCCCACTCGTACTTCCCCGACTACGTGCCGGCCGGTGCGAAGCTCAAGCGCGGCCAGGCGCGGGCCCCGCGTCCCGCCGTCGTGCAGGTCCTGCCGCGCTAGTGGTCGAAGGCCGCTGAAGCACAGCCGCTGAGACCCGCCTCGGGCCCCGGAACCGATGTTCCGGGGCCCGAGGCGTTGCGGGGGACGGGATTCCCAGGTGCCGGTCAGGTCCGTGAAAGCCTGCTCTTACCCGCGCGCCTCATCGTGAAATCGGCCGGTCCGTCCGGGGCGGCCGTCAGTTCCGCCGCCCACGGCGGCCATCGCAAGGAGTACCCTCCCATGCCGACCAAGAAGATGATCCTCGGGGCCGCAGCAGGCCTCCTCGCACTGGGCGCCGCCACCGGCGTTGCCAGTGCCGCGTTCGCCGACACCAGCGCCTCCGGCACTCCCGCTTCACCGTCGACCGCCCAGAACACCCCCGCGGTGGGGGACCGGCACGGCGGAGGCAAGCTCGTTCAGGAGCTTGCCTCCAAGCTCGGGGTCGACCAGAGCAAGGTGGAAGCCGCGCTGAAGTCCTTCCGTGACGCGAACAGGCCGTCGTCAGGGGCGAAGGAGAACAGTGAGAGCAAAGCCGACCGTCAAGCGAACCGCACCGCCCATCAGGCCGCATTGGAGAAGTCCCTTGCCAGCGCTCTGGGGGTGAGTGAGGCGAAGGTCCATGAGGCTTTCACGGCCATCCATGCTGATCAGCGGGCTCAACGGGAGGCTTCTCTGAAGAAGAAGCTGGATTCCGCGGTGACCTCTGGGAAGCTCACCCAGGCCGAGGAAGACGCCGTGCTCAAGGCCCAGGGACTAGGCCTGCTGGGTGGCGGGCGCCGCGAGTGACCTCTCGCAGCCCGGGCGGGCGCACCGGCCCGACCTGATCAGTTGGACACTGCGGCCTCGCCACGGTGGGTGTGAGGGTGCACGTTCCCGGATCAGTTCTGGGGCGTGTACACGCAGCGCGCGAATCCGGTCGCCTTGTTGCTCTGCTGCTTGGACACGGACTTCCCATCCACGAGGATCTCGCAGCCGAAGGACGGGTTCTTCGCCTCCCAGTCCTCGCTTTGCACGGTCAGGGTGATGAGTCCGTCGGCCTTCGCCTGAACGGTGGTGGTGGAATCCGTGGAGGCGGCGAAGGTCCGTGAGCTTGAATTCTGACCGCCACTCGCCGACCAGCCGGATTCCACGGAGACCGGGCTGTTCGCGGTCGCTTTGAACTCGACCGAGACATCCTTGGATGGCTTCTCGCTTCGGTAGCTGGAATACGACCTGTAGTGGTAACAGTGCGCGCCGGCATTTTTGCCATCGCCGCTTTCCTTCGCCACGGATGTCCCGTCGACGAGGATCTCGCACGTGACCTTTGCGTCTTTCGCAGTGCGGTCTGCCGGGGTCGCCGTCATGTCGAGCAGATCCTTGCCTTGTGCGGTGAACTCCGTCGTGAAGTCCGAGCTGACGGTCTTTTCGGAATCCCCGGTCGGCGTGGAGAAGCTCACGTTCGTGGAGGTCGAGGTCGTGACGATGTACTTGACGGACACCCGTCTGTCCTGGCCTTCGTCGAATTTCTTCAAACGTTCGAGCCCGGAACTGCTCAGAGTGGCGAAGACGATCAATGCGAGGACCGAGCCCAGGACGCCGAGCACACCCAGGCCTGTGCCGATCCATGCCATGACCTTCCCGCCGAACCTCCTCGCCAGGGACACCACGCCGAGGACGATCGCGGCGAGGCCGGCGATGAGCGCCAGGACGGTGATGGCCGGGACCCAGGCCAGAAACAGGGAGACGGCGCCGCAAACGAGCGATGCGATCGCCAGGCCTTTCGAGCCCGAAGGCGCCGGCGGTGGGCCACCGTACTGCGGCATGCCGCCAGGGACTGTGCCTGCGGGCGCCTGCCCCGTGGGGTAGGGGAGGCGTGCACCTGGCTGATGACCGTCAGGTCCCGGTCCGGCAGGTGGGGTGCTGTACGACATGGGGTCCTCCGCGAGTTAATCAAGCGATTGCAGTAATCGCTACTCGCCACCTTAAATGCTGTGGGCCGGCTGGCGCCAGCGCCAGCGGTGATGCGCTTCCGCTGCGTCCCGTGTCCCGCCGTCGTGCAGGGGAAGGCCTATTTCCGGCTGCCGGTGAGGGGAGGAACCCGGCTCGGCGCCTTCTGAGGCGAAGCGCCCGCACGCCTGCGGAGGAACTGCACGAGGAGCCCTGCGGCCAGGGCCCAGCATGCCGAGCTGAAGCCCCAGGCCGAGAACCCGGAGGCGGCGACGATGAAGGTCACGGCCGAGGAGTCCCAGTGGGCCCTGTCAGCGACGGCGCCGGCGAGCGCGGACGCGAGGGTCCCGATGAGAGCCACGCCGGACAGCGCCGCGAGGACGCCTGGCGGGGCGGCGAGCATGATGACGGAGAGGCTCGCCGCGCCCAGCCCGAGCAGGATGTAGGTCGCGCCGGCCGACACCCCTGCGAGCCAGCGGCGATGCGCCGGTCCGGCTTCGGGCCCGGCCGCCAGGGCTGCGCTGATGGCCGCAAGATTGACCGCGTGCCCGCCGAAGGGCGCCGCGATGAGACTTCCTGCGCCTGTGGTCACGATCCCCGACCGCCAGGGCACCTGGTACCCGAAACTTCCGAGGATCGCCGCCCCGGGGATGTTCTGGGACGCCATGGTGATGAGATACAGCGGCAGGGCGATCCCGGCGATCGCCTGAAGGTCGAAGACCGGCGCGACGAATTCGAGGCGCGGGATGAACGTGGACCCGCTGAGGTTCACCGCCGACCCGCTGGCACTCACCGCGACCACGACGACGGCGACGACGAGGGCACCGGGGACGGCCCACCGGGGCCGCCACCAACCGATCAGGAGCCAGGCTACGAGCACCGGAAGGATGGCGAGAGGGCTGCTCTGCAATTCCTTGAACGGGGCCACGCACAACGGCAGGAGGACCCCGGCCAGCACCGCCTGGGCGATGTGGGGCGGGATCCTGCCGACGAGGGTGGCGAGGAACGGCCACAGTCCGGTGAGGGTGAGCAGGACCCCGCAGACCAGGAAGGCGCCCACCGCTGCGGGCCATCCTCCGGGGACCGCCTGCGTGCTCATGAGCAGTGCCGCACCCGGGGTCGACCACGCCGCCACGAGCGGGATCCTGTGACGCCAGGAGAGCAGCAAGGAGGCCGCGCCCACCATGAGGGTCACCATGATGAGGCCGGAGGTCGCCTGTCCGGGCGTGGCGCCGACGGCCTGGAGACCTCCGAGCACGACGGCGAACGTGGCGGCGAATCCCACGACCGCGCACACCACACCGGCGGTCAGCGGAGCGGAAAGCCCACCCTCCCGCGTTCCATCTACAGAACGTTCCATATGTGGAACGTACCATGGGTGAATGACTTCGCTCAATATCGGTCGCAACGTCCTCGCCTTGCGGGAGGCGCGGGGGATGACGCTCACGCACCTCGCCCGCGAAGCCGGGATCGGCAAGGGCACGCTGTCCGAGATCGAATCGGGCAAGCGCAACCCCACCGTCGAGACGCTGTACTCCCTGTGCGCGCCGCTCAACGTCCCGCTCACCGCCCTCGTGGGCGAATCGCCCGGCGCGATCTCCGAGTCGAGCGGCGGGATGCGCACCACCCTCTTGTCCGTCCGGCGGAATGAGCGGCACACGGTCGAGGTCTTCATCATCGAGATCCCGGAGGGCGCGGCGCACACCTCGCCCGGCCACGGGCCTGGCGTGATCGAGCACCTGGTGGTCACCGAAGGCGCCCTTCACGTCGGGCCGGTCGGCGAGACGGTCACCGTCGAGGCGGGACATTCCTTCACCTGGACCAGCGACGACCGACACCACTACGCCAGCCCGGAGGGTTCCGGAGAAGGCGTGCTGACGATCATGACCCCGCTTCCGTAGCGCGGCGCCCGCGCCTGGCCGGCGGCCGACGTCGTGGGTCCCGACTCCGCCGCGAGCCGCAGGCCGAGCGGAATCCCTGGCTTTCCCGCCGGTTTTTCTGGAAGATGGATGAACAATCCAGGGCGACGTTGGGGGCGAAATGGTCGGCAGTCGGGTTCAGAGGGATCGCACGGCGATCTTGGGCGTCATGCGGGCCGGTTCCGTCGCTCTGTGCACCGTGGCGCTGACGCTGTCGGCGCTCGTGACCGGCCCGACAGCACAGGCATTGGACGAGCCGCAACCGTCGGTTTCGCCGTCCGTCGGGGTGACACCGGAACCTGACCCGACGTCGTCCCCGGTGCCGACGGTGACGTCCGAGCCGGAACCCCACGCCATCGTCCCGGGCGCGGTGACGCTCGAGGGCCCGGCGGCGACAGGGCAGACGATCCGGGCGGTGGCCGCAGGCTGGGAACCGGACGTGACGCTCACCTTCCAGTGGCTGCGTGACGGCGTCCCTGTCGAGGGCGCGACATCGGCTACCTACACCATCACGGCCGCCGACGCCGGAGCGAAACTGAGTGTGCTCGTCACCGGCGCCCACGAGGGCTCGGAGCCGGTCCAGGTGAAGTCCGTCCCCCTCACGGTGCCGGTCCAGCTGCCCGGCGCGATGCCCACCATCACCGGCACCGCAGTCCAGGGCAGCACCCTGACAGCCGTCCCCGGCGCGTGGCCGGCCGGCTCGACCCTCAGTTACCAGTGGCTGCGCAACGGCGCGGAGATCTCGGGAGCCACCCGGCCGACGTACCTTCTGACGTCCGACGACGGCGGGCAGAACGTCTCGGTGCGGATCACCGGCGCTCTGGCCGGCTACCTGGAGGGCGTGAAGACGTCCGCCCCCGTGTCGGTGCTGAGGCTGATGACGACGTCGGCTCCGACACTGGCGGGGACGGTCAAACTCGGCTCCGTGCTGACCGCGCAGCCCGGCGCCTGGACGTCCGGGACGGCCTTCACGTATCAGTGGCTGCGCGACGGCGCCCCGATCGCCGGCGCCACCCGTTCCAGTTACACGGTGGGCGCCGCTGATGTGACCAAGTCGGTTGCCGTGCGAGTCAGCGGAACGAAGGCCGGCTATGCCGCCGCGACCAGGGCAAGCATCCGGGGCGTGATCGTGCCGCGGGTGCTGAAGACCGCGGCGCCCAGCTACGCGGGGCAGACGGTCCTGGGCGAGGCGCTGTTGGGAAGAACCGGCGTCTGGACCGCAGGAACCTCGTTCCGGTACCAGTGGTACCGGAACGGGATCGCGATCCCCACCGCGACCGGGTTGAACTACAAGATGGTCTCCGCGGACCTGGGCAAGCGCCTCATTCTCCGCGTCAGTGGCTCGAAAGCGGGGTATGCGCCGGAGACCCGCCTGAGCGGAGGGTCAGCGGCGATCCGGCGCCCGGCGCCGGTGGTCTGGCGGCAGAATGATCCCCGCTGGGCGAACATCCGCGTGGGCATCAGGCTCATCGGACCCTCCGGCTGCGTCCCCACGGCCACCGCGATGGCGCTGTGGTCCGAGGGCATCAAGACCACTCCGTACGGTGTCGCGCTGACGATGAACCGTCTGGGTGACTACAACCGCACCGTCTCCGGGGCCGGTTCGCGCTCGATCGTCGCGGCCGCCAAGTACTACGGGGTGAAGGCCACCCCGATCACGAACGTCGCGGCTCTGCGCGCTTCGTTGAAGGCCGGTCACTCCGTCGTCGCGCTCATGCGGGGCCCGGCATCCATCACCTGGCCGGGCACCACTCACGCCATCACGCTTTCAGGCTTCTCGAGCAGCGGCGCCACCTACGTCCGCAATCCCTATGCCGGCACGGTCAACGACTGGTATCACCCCGACACCCTGTGGTTCTATCAATCCCTGGACCCCTTCGACCGCAACGCCGGCGCCGTCTTCTGGCAGATCGGATAGGGAGTCTCACGTGTGGGAGTGGACTGCGAACGGGGCTGTCCCGGGTGGGGATGGCTGGATGACGGTCAGGCCGTCATCGAAATCGGCCTCCCCGACGGCGACACTCGCCTGACCGCCGGCTGGTACCTCGCGGTTGAGGGATGGACTCCGGCCAAGGAAGCGGTGCTGGCAGGACGCCCCGTGACGCTCGCGAGCGAGAACATCCGCGACGCGTTCCCACCTGACACGCCCGCGCTCCATGACCGGTTGATGGGCAAGGGGGAGCGGAAGGGCACCTTCCTCAGCCGGCTCCTTGGATGGCGAGGGATGTAACCCCCTCCATTCGCGTGTTGCTTTGCCGGGCCGAGGCGAGGCGTCAACGGGAGTGCGAGGTCAGCTCCAAGCGGGATGTCAGCATCTTGGCAAGGCGCAGCAGGGCTCCATCCGGTTCCGGTCGTGTGATCATGCTGAGGCGGACGCTCCAGGTGAAGGGGAGACTCGTGATCCTGTCGCCGGGCAGGCGTTCGGCGACGGCGGAACTGCGGGGGATGATGGCAGGCTCACCTGCGAGGCGTGCCATGCGGATCGTTCCCGTCACGGTGGCGCCCAACCGTGGAGTACCTCCGAGCGCGACAACCCGTGCCGTGAGGTCATGATCTCGGAGGTCGTACGTTGACGTGGGCAGAGACAACCCGGACAGCGGCAGGCGTCCAGCGGTGGGATGCGGCGCGCCGTCAGGGATGAGGACCACCATCTCGTCGCGACCGATGTCATGGCCCGTCACGTCGGCAGGAAGGCGCCGCTGTCCGGCCACCGACACGATGGCGGCGTCGAGCATACCTTCCGCGACCCAGTCGATGAGGGTGAGCCCGTGATCCACCGCCTGGGTGATCGTCCGCCCGTTTCGCTGCGAATCGATGAGGGGCAGAACAGTGTCGGCGAGCCCGTGAAAGCACCCGATCCTCAGAGGCGGATCGGTTGTAGCCGAGCGGATGTCGTCGACTATTCCGTCGAGGTGGCCCAGGATGTGCTCGGCGCGCCTGGCCATCTCGTAGCCCGCTGCTGTGGGTGCGGCGCCGCGTGGCCCTCGGGTGAACAGCGAAACCCCCATCCGCCGTTCCAGGCGGGTCAATCGCACCGAAGCCGACGCCTGGGAGATTCTCAGCCTCCGCGCGGCCGCACCAATCGATCCCACCTGGGACACCGTCCAGACCAGCTCCAAGTCATCAACATCCGGTCTGAGGGCCATAGTCAAATGCTATGTCTTGGCGGACAGAATGAGTGCCTACTCTCCAGTCCGGTTTCCGCCGAGGATGAGTTCATGTCCTCCTTCCGACCCACGGCCACACTCTTCTCGGCCGCCGTCATCATCGACGTGAGTTCGCGTGCGGCGTTCGTCGCCTTGCCGCTCATCGTGCTCAGTGAGACGGGCTCCGCGGCGCTCACCGGCGTCGTGAGCGGCGCCATGGCGTTGCCTTTGCTGCTGTCCCCGTGGTGGGCGAGAAGGCTGCGTCACGCTGCCGCCCGGCCCGCGGTGCTCGCGGCGTTGACTCTCCTTGAAGCGGTCGGGGCGCTGCTGGTGCCGGTCGCCACGGTTTCCGGACATCTGACCGCTGGAGTTCTCCTCGGGGCGGGCCTCGTGTCCGGCGCGGGGCGTACTTTGACGCTCCCCGGACGCCAGACGTTGCTGGCTGAACTGGAACAGGAGCGCACTGGATCGCCGGTCCGGATTCTCGCCTGGCAGGAGGCGGCCTCACGCGCCACGAGCATCGTCGGACCGGCGGTGGGGGCTCTCGTCGTCGCCGCGGGGTACGGGACCGGTCTGCTCTTCGCCGAAGCCGCGGCGATCAGCGTCGGCGCGTTGCTGACGCTGACGGTGCGCAGCCCAGACCTCAGGAGTGCGGACCACAAGCCTGGGTCCGTCCCGAAGCTGCGCACCCTTCTGAAACGCTTCCCGGACATCCGGGCCGGATGGATCATCCGTGCGACGGCGGGCGCGACCTGGTTCGCCTTCTCGCTCGGCCTCGCCATCCAAGGGGAGCTACAGCATCGTCCGGGCTACTTCTACGCGATCGGGCTCAGTAGCTACGCACTCGGAGCCGTCATCGCCACGCTCACTGTCGGACGTCTGCCCTGGGTTGCGCCGAGCCTGTCCTTGGCCGCGCTCGGGTGGACCGTGAATGGCGCCGCGTGGGTGCTGATGGGGATATGGCCGCAGGAAGGGGGTTATGCCGTCGGCGGGCTGATCGGCGGATCGGGGGCCGCCATGGGGTTCGCGACCATCACCCGCCTCATCGCCGAGCGCACCGATGGACCCGACCGGGGCGCGCTCCTCAGCGGTCAGCTCGTCGTCGTGGAGAGTGGCACAGCCGTGGGAATGTTCGCCGGAGGATCGCTCATCGAGCTGTGGGGCATCGGAGGGGCGTTCGTCATCACGGGAGCGGTCCTGACCGCCGTCGCGCTCTTCGCGCCGTTGCTGCTTCTTAGCTGGCATCATGGCCCGAGAGCGAACCGCAGGAGGCAAGGCGTGCTCGAGGGCGGGTAGCGACCTGCGGCGACCAAGGTCGCCGTGGACCTGTGGGGCGTGATCGGGCACTGATCTCATCGGGGCGGCGCCCCCGCTCACAGGGGGGCTTCCGCCGCCCCACGGCACCGGGCTAGATTCGAAAGCACGATGACCATTCCAGAGCACCGCCGCCACGCCACCGCCTACTGGACCGTCCGCCCGGGGGAGGGCGAACTCCGCACGGAGGAACTCCCCGAGCCCGGAGCCGACGAAGCCCTCGTCAGGACCCTCTACTCCGGCATCAGCCGCGGCACCGAGCTGCTCGTCCATCAGGGCCAGGTCCCGGACAGCGTCGCCGACGCCATGCGCGCCCCGCACCAGGACGGAGACTTCCCCGCGCCCGTGAAGTACGGCTACCTCTCGGTCGGCGTCGTCGAGCACGGCCCCGACGACTGGACGGGCCAGGCGGTCTTCTGCCTCCACCCGCACCAGGACCGCTACGTCGTCCCGGTCAGCGAGCTCACCAGGATTCCCGACGGCGTGCCACCCCGCCGCGCGGTCCTCACCGGCATGGTGGAGACGGCGCTCAACGCCCTCTGGGAAGCCGGGCCGCGGCTGGGAGACCGGGTCGCCGTCGTCGGGGGAGGGCTGCTGGGTGGCACGCTGGCGGCGCTCCTGCGGAAGTTCCCGCTGGACCGCCTGGAACTCGTGGAGGTGGATCCGGCCAAGGAACGGATCGCCGAGGAGCTGGGCATCGCGTTCGCCCACCCGGACGAGGCGCAGGCGGATTGCGACCTCGTCTTCCACTGCTCCGCGACCAGCGACGGCCTGCACCGCAGCCTCCAGCTGGCCGGCGACGAAGCCACGGTCATCGAGCTTTCCTGGTATGGCGACAAGCCGGTCGAGGTGCCGCTCGGCGAGGACTTCCACGCCCGCCGCCTCTCGATCATCGCCAGCCAGGTGGGGGTGGTCTCGAAGGCACGCCGTCATCGCCGCAGCACCGCGGACCGCCTTACCACCGCCGTCGGCCTCCTGGAGGACCCTGCCTTCGACCTTTTTCTCAGCCAGGACACCAGCTTCGCCGACCTGCCGGCCACCATGGAGAACCTGGCCGACGACGGCGGTGGGAGCGCCTGCGCCGTCGTCAGCTACCGTGCCCCGCAACCGGAGGAATGACCATGTTCAGTCTCACCGTCCGTCGCAGTTTCATGATCGCCCACAGCCTCCCGCGCGAGTCCTTCGGTCCCGCCCAGGGGCTGCACGGTGCGACGTTCGTGGCGGAGGTCGGCTTCCGGCGCGCGGAGCTCAACGAGGACTCCGTGGTCATCGACATCGGCGCGGCGGGGGACCTGCTCCAGGAGATCCTCGACCGGCTGAACTACAAGAATCTGGACGAGCTGCCCGAATTCGCCGGACGGCTCACCACCACCGAATTCCTCGCCCGGCACATCGCTGAACAGCTCGCGGAGAAGCTCCCCGACGACGCCGGCCTCGCCGGGCTCGACGTCACCCTCCGCGAGAACCCCGACGCGTGGGCCGGGTATTCGCTCGACCTCGGCCGGGGGCGATGACCACCCTCCGCTTCATCGTCCCGGGCAACATCGGGCACCGCTCCGGCGGCAACGTCTACAACGCCCGGCTCGTGGAGCACCTGGAAGCGCTCGGCGTCCGCACCGAGGTGATGGCGCTCGACGGCGCGTGGCCGCCCGGGCGCCCCGAGGACCGCGAGTCCCTGGCCCGGGCCCTCCGCGCCGCGCCTCTCGTGGTCGTCGACGGCCTGGTCGCGGCCGGCGCCCCGGACGCCATCGAAGCCGCCGTCCAGGCCGACACCCGGGTGTGGGTGCTCTCGCATATGGCGTTCCCCGACATCGCCGGGCTGGAGGGCCGGGCCCTCGCCGCGGCGACCGGCGTCATCTGCCCCAGCTCCTTCGCGGCCGCCCGGCTCGAGTCGCTGTACGGCCTGGACCGGGTCCACGTAGCCCGGCCCGGAACGCAGCCGGCCGAACCCGCGGTGGGATCGCATCCGCCGCGGATCGTCTGCGTCGCGGCCCTGCTGCCGAACAAGAGTCAGCTTCTGCTCGTCGAGGCGCTCGCCCGGCTCGCTCAACTGCCCTGGACGGCGTCCCTCATCGGTTCGCCGGACGCGGAACCGGCGTATGCCGCGCGGGTCGCGGCCGCCGTCGCGCGTCACGGCCTGGAGGACCGCATCCGCCTGGCGGGCGAGCTCGACGGCCAGGCTCTGGAGGACGCATGGCGCGCCGTGGACCTCAGTGTCCTGGTGTCCGAGCGCGAGAGTTTCGGCATGGCCGTGCAGGAGTCGTTGGCGCACGGGGTTCCGGCGGTCGTCCGCCGGGGAACCGGGGCGGAGGAGGCTCTCGGTGCAGGCGGTGCGGGCACGGCGCTGGATCTCGACGGCGGGCCGGACGCTCTGGCGAAGACTCTGGCGGCCTGGCTGGAGGATCGAGAGCTCGCGGCCCGGTGGCGGGAAGCGGCTCTGCTCCGGCGTGCGGCCCTTCCCAGCTGGACGGAGACCGCCGAGACCGTGCGCGCGCTCCTGCGCGGGTGAGGTGCGCCCTGTTGAGTGGCGGGTCACATCTGGAACTTCGCACCTGATCGCACTAGTCTCGCGAAGACAAGACCCGGTGCGGAGAAACGAGGAAGCCGTGGCGCGACGACGAAGAGCGCTTGTCTGGCCCTGGACGGAGTGGTGGTCCTGGACGGCGCTGCTGGTGTTCCTGATGATCATCGTCGTGCCACTGCTGACCTCCAGGGTGCGGGGCTGTCCAGCCTCCGCTGGCTATGGCGACGCCGATCAGTGTGTCGAGACGCCGCTCCTGGGCACCCCGCTCAGCGAGATCCTCACGGGGATCTGCGGAGTCGTGGCGGCGGGCGCCCTCATCGGGCTCGTCTGGACCATCCGGCTCAGAGTCTCCTCGGCCAAGCGGTAGACGGTCACCGGCGAAGAAGCCGGCCCTACAGGTGTCGGCCCGCGTCCATGCGCTGGTGCAGGACTCTGATCACGTCGACGCCGTCGGCGGCGACCACGTAGAAGATCAGGTGGCTGCCGATGGCATACTTCCGGTACCCCGCACGGATCTCATCGCAGGTCCTTCCCCGGGCGGGGTCTTCGGCGATGCGTTCCATTGCAGCGTGGAGCTCACGGATGTAGGTCTCCGCCTGCCGCGTGTCCCAGCGCTCCGCGGTGTAGTCCCAGATGGAGGACAGGTCGGCTCGCGCGGCGGGGGTGAGCCGGAAGCTCATCCCTTCTTCTCGGCGATGAACGCTTCGAGGTCGAACGGCTCGGGAGTTCCGCTGGATTCGCCCTCGGCGAGGGAGGCCCGGAGCGCTGCCAGGTGGGTTTCCTGGTCCTCCAGCAGCCGCAGCCCGGCACGCACGGCCTCGCTCGCCGTCCGGAAGCGCCCGGATTTCACTTCCCTGGCCAGGAAGGCGGCGGAGTGCTCGTCCAGGCTGATCGAGGTGTTGCTGCTCATGCCTTCAAAGTACCAATAATTGGTAATCGCGAACAGGTGTCGCGCGGGACGTGGACCCGGAGAGGAGCGGTGGAAACCCACCCCTGGTCCGGGCCGTGACTGTGGCCTAGCGTGAGGTCATGACCATGAATCGTTTTGGGGGACGGGTGGTGTTCCTGACCGGGGCGGCCCAGGGGATCGGCGCGGCCACGGCACGGCGCCTCTTCGCGGAGGGCGCCACGCTGGTGCTCGCGGAGCGGAACACCGAGGGCGCCACGCGCGTCGCGGAGGATCTCGGCGATCCGGACCGCACCCTGGTGGTGCCGTGCGATCTGACGGACCGCGAGTCCGTGGACAGCGCCGTCGCGGCCGCGGTGGAGCGCTTCGGCCGGCTCGACGCCCTCGTCAACGTGGCGGGCGGCGCCCTGCGGCACCCCGGACTCCTGCACGGGATGGACGACGACGGTTGGAACCGGACGCTCGACCTCAACCTGAGCGGCCCCATGCGCTGCATCCGCGCGGTCGCGCCGCATCTGGGCCCGGGAGGAGCGATCGTCCTGGTGAGCTCGGTCAACGGATTGCAGGCGTGGGGCGGGGAGTCCTACTCGTCCGCCAAGGCCGGGCTCGTGGTCCTGGCCAAGAATCTCGCCGTGGAGCTGGGACCGGCCGGGGTGAGGATCAACGTCGTGGCCCCCGGAACGATCCGGACACCCGTCTGGGACGACCAGGGCGGCCCGGACAGGCTCGCCCCGGTGTACCCGCTGGGCAGGGTGGGGGAGCCGGAGGACATCGCCGCGGCGATCGCCTTCCTCGCCTCGGACGACGCCTCCTGGATCACCGGGATCACGCTGCCGGTCGACGGCGGCGGGGGAACCGGCCCTCTGCACCTCCTGCACCAGTTCCGGAAGGACCCTGACGGGGACTCACTCGAAGCGTGAGAAGGGCTCCGCGTAGCGGAAGGTGCCGCGCTCGCCGTCGTAGGCCGGAAGCAGGCGGACCTGGAAGTAGTCGCCCCAGGCGGGATCCGGCGAGCCGACGCCGTGACGGGACGCCGCGACCCAGCCGTGGCGGCCGTAGTAACCGGGATCGCCGAGCAGCGCGATGAGCGGTTCGCCCAGGAGCACGGCGGCGTCCACGGTCGCGGCCAGCAGCGCGGCACCGATGCCCCGGCGCTGCGCGGACGGGAGCACCGACAGCGGACCGAGACCGAGCGCGGGAACCGGCCGGGCGCCGCCGCCGTCGAGGGTGCCGCGCGTCGTCATGATGTGACCCACCATGGCCCCGTCCTCCTCCGCGACGAGGGCCAGCTCCGGCAGGTAGCCGGGGTCCTCCCGCAGCCACTCGACGAGGACCGCCTCGCCAGGATCGGTGGTGCCGTCGACAGGCGGGGCCGCATGGGGCGCGCTGCGGAACGCGTCCGCGGTCAGGGTCCGGATGACGGCGAAGTCCGCAGGCGTCTCAGGCCTGATGAGAAGGGGCATGGGTCCAGCCTGCCACTCCGCGCGGCTCACGGAAAGCGCAGGACGACCTGTCCGCCGTCGCGGGTGACCTCGACGCCGGTCAGGTCCTTCACGTGCACGTCCGGGCCGTGCGCCGCGGATGCGGTTCCCACGCCCACCACGGTCATGCCGGCCGCCCGGGCGGCGGCGATCCCCGCTGAGGAGTCCTCGAACACCACACACTCCTCGGGAGCTGCGCCCAGAGCACGGGCGGCCGCGAGGAAGCCCTCCGGGTGAGGCTTGCTGTTCCGCACGTCCTCCGCACTGACCATGAGGGGCGGCAACGGAACTCCGGCCGCCGACATCCGGGCCGTGGCGAGCTCCAGGGTGGCCGAGGTGACGAGCGCGTGCGGCGTCCCCTCCAGCGCTCGCAGGAAGACCTGCGCTCCCGGCACCTCACGGACGCCGTCGAGTTCGCGGACTTCACGGACCAGCATGGCCTGGTTCTCCGCCAGATTGAGCTCGTGCTCACGCTCCGGGAGCAGGACCGCCATACTCTCCTGGCCCTGGCGGCCATGGATCACGCTGAGAACCCGCTCGGGGTCGAGGCCGTGGGACTCGCCCCACTCGGTCCAGAGCCTCTCCACCACGGCGGACGAATCCACCAGGGTGCCGTCCATGTCGAGCAGGATCGCCTTGACGTTCATGATGTCTCCCATGAACCCACCCTACGGGGCGACCCGGGGTGGGCGCGCAGGCTGTGGAAGCCGGACCTCACGGGACGAAGCGGTACCCCATGCCGGGCTCGGTCACGAGGTGCTCCGGATGGGCCGGGTCCCGCTCCAGCTTCCGGCGCAGCTGGGCGAGGTAGACGCGCAGATACTGGGTCTCCTCGGTGTACGCCGGACCCCAGACCGAGCGCAGCAGGTGCTGCTGGGTGACGAGCTTCCCGGAGTTCTCCACCAGGAGCTGGAGCACGGCCCATTCTCGCGGCGTGAGGTGCACCCGCTCGCCGTCGCGGGTGACCGAGGAGGCGGAGAGGTCGATGCGGAGCGCCCCGGCCTCCACCACTCCGGGGGCGAAATCCTGCACCCTGCGCCGCTCCACCGCGCGCATCCGGGCCAGCAGTTCGTCGAGGCCGAAGGGCTTGGTGACGTAGTCGTCCGCCCCGGCGTCGAGCGCTTCCACCTTGTCCGAGGAGCCGTGCCGTGCCGAGAGCACGATGATCGGGACCTCGGTCCAGCCGCGCAGACCGTGGATCACCTCGGTGCCCTCCATGTCCGGCAGGCCGAGGTCCAGGACCACCACGTGCGGCGGGTTGTCGGCGGCGGCACGCAGCGCCGAGGCGCCGTCCGCGGCCACCGCGACGTCGTACCCCTCCGCTCGCAGATTGATCTGGAGGGCGCGGAGCAGCTGCGGCTCATCGTCCACCACGAGGACCTTCCTCATGCCTGCTCCTCCTGTCCTTCGCGTGTTCCGAGAGCTATGCCGTGCGAGTGCGGCCCCGCGTAGAGCGGGAGCCGGACCACCATCGTCAGGCCGCCGCCCGGCGTCGGCTCGGCGGTGAGTTCTCCGCCCATCGCTTCGACGAACCCCCGTGCCACCGCGAGTCCCAGCCCCAGGCCGCTCGCCTGCGCATCCAGTTGGCGGAACGGCTGGAACATCTCGGCCAGACGCTCCTGTGCCACGCCGGCGCCGTGGTCCACCACGCGCAGTTCACTCGCGGGACGGCCGTCCAGCACCGGGCCGAGAAGCCCACCGGGCGTCGCCACGAGGACCACCCCGGAATCCGGGGCGTGCTTGACGGCGTTCTCCACGAGGTTCGCCAGGGCCCGTTCCAGCAGGCCCCGGTCCGCGTCGACCGGCGGGAGATTCGGGGCGAGCTCCACCCGCACCTGGCCCTCGCCGACGCCGGACAGCGCTTCCGGGACGACCTCCAGCCAGGAGACCGGCTCGTGGAGCACGGTGACGGCGTCTCCCGAGATCCGGGACATGTCCAGAAGATTGGCGATCAGCGATTCCAGCCGGTGGTTGCAGCTCTCGATCGTCTCCAGCATCTCCTCCTCTTCCTCCGCCGTCATCTTGCCGCGCTGACGCCGCAGGGCCGTGGCGGCCAGACCGATGCCGGCCAGCGGCGTGCGGAGGTCGTGGGACGCGGCCTGCAGCAGGGATGTCCGGATGCGGTTGCCCTCCGCGAGCTTGACGGTGTCCGCCAGGCTCAAGGCCAGCCGGTCCCGTTCCAGCAGCGCGAGCAGATGGGATTCGAACGCCCGGAGCAGCCGCCGTTCGCCGCCCGAGAGGACCCGGCCGTTCCAGGCCAGCAGTGCGGTGGGGGTGAGCTCCTCCGCGGTGCCGGCCTCCTCCGGACTGCCGGGCGCGCCGGCGCCGGTGGAGGCGCTCAGCCGCCAGCCGGCGTCGTCGCCCGCAGGCTGTGAGCCGTCCCGCTCGAACAGGGACACCGACTCCAGCGAGAACTCCTGCCGCACCTGCCGCAGAAAGTCCGCCGGGCTCTGGTCGCTGGCCAGCGACGACGACGCGAGCTCACTCAGCGTGACCGCTTCGGCCCGCGCGCGCCGGGCCTCCACGCTGCGCCGGGCGGACAGGCCCACCACCAGCGAGACGGCGATCGCGACCCCGAGGAACACGATCAGGGCGAAGAGATTCTGCGGATCGGAGATGGTGAACGTGTCCACCGGCGGCGTGACGAAGAAGTTGAGCAGCAGCGAATCCAGGATCGCCGCCGGGACCGCCGGTTTGAGCCCGCCCACGAAGGCGACCGCGATGACCACGCACAGGTGCGCCAGCACATGGGTGGCCAGGTCGAGCCCTTGGAACGGGGACAGGAGCAACGTGATGAGCGGGGGCCCCACGAGCGCCAGCACGAATCCCAGCGTGGTCCGCAGCCGCCCGAGCGAGGGGGCGGCGGTCGGCAGGGCCGCCTGGCGCCCGGTGAAGGGATGGGTCACGAGGTGGACGTCGATGTCCCCGGAACCGCGCACCACGGCGTTGCTCACGCCGGTGCCGAGCAGCTGGTGGAGCCGCCCGTGCCGGGACACCCCGATGACGATCTGCGTGGCGTTCGCGCCCCGGGCGTAGTCGAGGAGGGACGCTGCGACGTCCTCGCCGGAGACGTGGACGAAGCGGCCGCCGAGATCCTCCACCAGGCGCTGCTGTGCGCCCAGCCGGCCGGCAGAACCGTCGTCCAGGCCGTCGGCGCGGCGCACGTGCACGGCCAGGAGGTCGCCGTCGTTCACGCGGGAGAGGATGCGGGCGGCCCGGCGGAGCAGGATCTCGCCCTCAGGCCCGCCGGTCAGGCCCACCACGATCCGTTCGCGCGCGGGCCACGTGCCCTCGATGCCCTGGTGTTCGCGGTATCGGGCCAGGCCCTCGTCCACCCGGTCGGCGAGCCAGATCAGGGCGATCTCGCGGAGGGCGGAGAGGTTGCCGAGGCGGAAGTAGTTGGCGAGGGCGGCGTCGATGTTCTCGGCCGGGTAGACGTCGCCCTGGCTCAGCCGCTGTCGGAGCAGCTCCGGCGCGATGTCCACGAGCTCGATCTGGTCCGCGTGCCGCACGACCGCATCCGGGATGGTCTCCTGCTGCCGCGTGCCGGTGATGGCCTGGACCACGTCGTGGAGGGAGGCGAGGTGCTGCACGTTGACGGTGGAGAGCACGTCGATGCCCGCGGCCAGGAGTTCCTCCACGTCCTCCCAGCGCTTCTCGTTCCGGCAGCCGGGGGCGTTGCTGTGAGCGTATTCGTCCACGACGGCGACCGCCGGCGCACGCTCCAGCACGGCGTCGAGGTCCATCTCCTCCAGCGCGGCGCCGCGGTGCGTGTGGCGGCGGAGAGGCACCGTCTCGAGTCCGTCGAGCAGCCGCGCCGTCTGCGGCCGACCGTGATCGAGGGCGACGGCCACCACCACGTCTTCGCCGGCGGCCCGGAGCCGGTGGGCCTCCTCCAGCATGGCGTACGTCTTGCCGACGCCCGGGGCCGCCCCGAGGAACACCCGCAACCGGCCGCGTCTCATGCGCCGATCCTAACAGCGCCGATCCTCACAGCGCGGGTGGTCCTCGGCGGACGGCTTCCCGGGCGTTCCACTAGCGGTTTCCGGTCTGAGGTGGCGCCGTCTGCAGGCGCTTCCCCAGCGCCAGGTTCAGCGTCGTGGTGTTGACGGACTCCTGGCCCAGGAGCGATTCGACCCCGGTGGTGGTCGACTGCTGGATGAGGGTCTGCACCTCGGCCAGGGGCAGCCCCGTGGCACGGGCCACGCGCGGCGCCTGCAGCGCCGCGTAGGCGGGGGAGATGTCCGGGTCCAGGCCGGAGGCGGAGGACGTCACGGCGTCCTCCGGAACCGCCGAACGGTCCACCCCTTCCCGGTTCGCGACGGCGGTGCGCGCCGTGTCCTTCGCCTCCTTCAAGGCCGCCGCCGTGGGGGCGAGGTTGGTCGCCGAGGACGTCTTCGGGTCCCAGGTCACGGCGGAGGGCCGCGGGAAGAAGAACCGGCGGTCCGTCTCCGGCACGGGCTGGGCGAGGAGCGAGGAAGCGGCGGGCGAGCCGTTCACGCTCTGCACGGAGCCGTTCGCCTGCGCCGGGGCGATCGCCTGGCCGAGCCCGAAGACCGCCAGGGGGTACAGCCCACCCAGGATGACGGTGAGCAGGGCCAGCAGGACGAAGGCCACGCGGAATTGTCGCAATGTCGCGGTCATGAGGTGCTCCTACGCGAGTCCGGGCAGCAGAGCCACCACGAGGTCGATGAGTTTGATGCCGAGGAACGGCGCGATCAGGCCGCCGACGCCGAACACCAGCAGATTGCGCCGCAGCGCGTTCTGGGCGCTCACGGCGCGGTACTTCACGCCCTTGAGCGCGAGCGGCACGAGGGCGACGATCACCAGGGCGTTGAAGATCACGGCGGAGAGGATCGCGCTCTGCGGCGAGTGCAGGCCCATGATGTTCAGCAGCCCGAGGCCCGGGTACGCCACGGTGAAGAGGGCCGGGATGATCGCGAAGTACTTCGCGACGTCGTTCGCCACGGAGAAGGTGGTGAGCGAACCGCGCGTGATGAGCAGCTGCTTGCCGATCGCCACGATGTCCAGGAGCTTGGTGGGATCCGAGTCCAGATCCACCATGTTCGCTGCCTCCTTGGCGGCCTGCGTCCCGGAGTTCATGGCGACCCCCACGTCCGCGGCGGCGAGCGCCGGGGCGTCGTTGGTGCCGTCGCCGGTCATGGCCACGAGCCGTCCGGCGGCCTGTTCGGCGTGGATTCGGGCCAGTTTGTCCTCGGGGGTGGCCTCGGCGAGGTAGTCGTCCACCCCGGCCTGCTCGGCGATCGCCGCCGCGGTCAGCGGGTTGTCGCCGGTGATCATGACGGTGCGGATGCCCATGGTGCGCAGCGTGGAGAACCGCTCGGCGATGCCGGGTTTCACCACGTCGGCCAGTTCCACGGTGCCCAGCACCTCCACGCCGCCCCGGGCGTCCTGCCGTGCGACCACCAGCGGGGTGCTGCCGCGCCGGGAGAGTTCCTCCACGGTGGCGGCCACCGCGCCGGGAAGCGCGCTGCCGCCGTCTTCGGCCCAGCGCCCGACGGCGGCCGCCGCTCCCTTGCGCACCTTCACTCCGCGGTGGTCCAGGCCGCTCATCCGCGTCGACGCGGTGAACTCCACGGCTTCGGCCGCGTCCGGACCGCTGAACAGGTCCTCCAGCGTGGGCCGCCCCTGCGCGGGGGCGGCGCCGGAACTCTCGGCCAGCTCCACGATGGACCGGCCTTCCGGTGTCTCGTCGGCGAGCGAGGAGAGCCGTGCGGCCTCCAGCAGCTCCTCCCGAGCCACTCCCGGGGCGGGGATGAACTCGACGGCCCGGCGGTTGCCGTAGGTGATGGTGCCCGTCTTGTCCATCATGAGGGTGGTGATGTCCCCGGCCGTCTCCACGGCGCGTCCGCTCGTGGCCAGGACGTTGTGCTGCACCAGGCGGTCCATGCCGGCGATGCCGATGGCCGGCACCAGGGCGCCGATGGTGGTCGGGATGAGGCAGACCAGGAGGGCCACCAGGACGATGGGGCTCGGCACCGCCCCGGCGAGCTGCGAGAACGGGACCAGGGTCACCGTCACCACCAGGAACGTGATGGTGAGGGCGACGAGCAGGACGTGCAGGGCGATCTCGTTGGGGGTGCGCTTGCGTTCGGCGCCTTCCACGAGGGAGATCATGCGGTCCAGGAAGGTCGCCCCCGGCTCGGCGCTGATGCGGACCACGATCCGGTCGGAGAGCACCGTGGTGCCGCCCGTCACGGCGGAGCGGTCGCCGCCGGACTCGCGGACCACAGGGGCGGACTCACCCGTGATGGCGGATTCGTCCACCATCGCCAGGCCCTCCACGATCTCGCCGTCGGAGGGGATGACGTCCCCGGCCTCGCACACCACCAGGTCACCCCGGTGGAGTTCGGACGCCGCGACGATCTCCTCGCCGGCCCCGTGGAGCTTCCGGGCCTTCAGGCCTTCCCGGCTGGCGCGCAGGCTGTCCGCCTGGGCTTTGCCGCGGCCTTCGGCGAGGGCTTCCGAGTAGTTGCCGAAGAGGACGGTGAGGGCCAGCCACACGGTCACGGCCAGGCTGAACCCGGCCTCCGGCGAGCCCGAGACGAACTGTCCCACGCAGACCAGGAGAGAGACCGCCGTGCCCACCAGGACGGTGAACATGACCGGGGAGTGCGCCATGGCCCGGGGCGAGAACTTCTTCAGGGCCAGGGGCACCGCGCCCAGCAGGGTCTTGCGGTCCCAGCTGCTGCGGCGCTTGTAGCTGTGGCCGGAGAGCTCCTCCTCGCGGGGTGCGGGAGCGGCTGCGGGGCGGGTGGTGGTGTCGTCGAATGCGGTCTTCATGACAGGGTGCCTTCTGCGAGCGGGCCCAGCGCGAGCGCTGGGAGGTAGTTGAGCGCGGTCAGCAGGACCGCGACGGTGCTGAGCATGACGGCGAACAAGCCGCCGTGGGTGGGAAGCGTGCCGGCCGACGCCGGAACGCGGGGCTGGGTGACGAACGCGCCTGCCAGCGCGAGCACCAGCACGATGCCCACGAAGCGCCCGAGCCACATGGCGATGCCGAGCATGGTGGACAGCGCCGGACCCGAGCTCGTGATGCCTCCGAACGCCGAGCCGTTGTTGTTGGCGCCGGAGGTGAAGGCGTACAGGACCTCGCTGAACTGGTGGGGTCCCTGGGCCGGCGCCTGGGAGAGGATCCCCGGGACGAGCACGGCGATGCCGGACAGGACCAGGACCAGGACGGGCACCACCAGGAGGTACAGCGCGGCGAGCGTCATGTGCCGGGCCTGGACCTTCTTGCCCAGGTACTCGGGCGTGCGGCCGACCATGAGCCCGGCCAGGAACACCGTGACCACGGCGATCACCAGCATGCCGTACAGCCCGGACCCCACCCCGCCCGGAGCCACTTCGCCCAGCATCATGTTGACCATGGCCAGGCCACCGGCCAGGGGTGGCAGGGAGTCGTGCGCCGCGTTCACGGCGCCCGTGGACGTCAGCGTGGTGGCGGAGGCGAACACACCGCTCGCCGCCGGGCCGAAGCGCTGCTCCAGACCCTCGCCGGCACCCGGGAAAGCGGCCAGAGCCCAGGCCATCGCCGTCGTCGTGAGGGCCCAGAGGCCGCCCATCACACCGAGCACCGTGTAGCCCTGACGGGCGTCGCCGGCCATGCGCCCGAAGACATACGGCAGCGCCGAGGGGATCAGGAGGATGAGGAACACCTCGAAGAGGGAGGTGAAGGAGTTCGGGTTCTCGAACGGGTGGGAGGAGTTGGCGTTGAAGTAGCCGCCGCCGTTGGTGCCCAGGAGCTTGATGGCCTCCTGGCTCGCGACGGGACCGCCCGGGAGGGTCTGAGACGCCCCGGTGAAGGGGTTGGTCACGGTGCCGCTCCAGAAGTTCTGGACCACGCCGGCCACCACGAGCACGAGCGCGCCGACCACAGCGAGGGGAAGCAGCACCCGGAGGGTGATCCGGACCAGGTCGGCCCAGAAGTTGCCCAGGTGGCTGGTGCCGAAGCGGGTGAGGCCGCGCATGAGGGCCACGGCCACACAGATGCCGACCGCCGCGGAGAGGAAGTTCTGCACGGCCAGCAGGGCCATCTGGGCTCCGAAGCCGAGCGTCGTCTCCGGGACGTACACCTGCCAGTTCGTGTTGGTGACGAACGAGATGGCGGTGTTCATGGACGTCCACGGGTCCACCGCGGCCGGGCCGCCGGGCGTGTAGAGCCCCTGGAGCCGCAGCAGCAGGTAGATCACCAGGACGGAGACGATCGAGAACGCGAGCACGCTGCGGGTGTACCCGAGCCAGCCCTGTTCACGGGACGAGGACACTCCGGACAGGCGGAAGAGGACCCGCTCCACGCGGGAGTCCTTACGGCCCTCCAGCGCGGCATGCAGGTAGAGACCCAGGGGCTTGTGAAGCACCCCCAGGAGCAGGAGCAGAACGGCGATCTGCGTGAGGAAGGACAGCCAGGAGTACTGCATCACTGCCCCTTGTCGGAAGACTTGTCGGAAGAGATGAGGGAGACCACCAGGTAGACCAGCAGCGCAGCCGCCACCAGCCCCAGGAGGGCCCAGACCAGGACGTCGACGGTCATTTCCGTCCCACCACCTTGTCGATCGCACTGGCCAGCCAGACCATGGCGCCGGACAGGAGCACGAAGACCCCCACCGCGATCACGTCGTCCATCTCACGTTCCTTTCGCCGCCCGGTGCGGGCGGACCATTCGCACTGGGTGCGGTTCACACCGCACCCCGGACCGCGCCGCGGCCCACCCCTTCAGTGAAGTCCTGTGCGGGGCCGTTGACGCCGCCTTTTACGCTTCCTTGATGCGCCGGGAGGGAACCTTTGCACTTCCTTTACGCGGGTATCGCCCGGGGCGCGCGAGAGCGGCGACGGCGCGGCGTGAGCGTGCCCGAAGCCGCTCACTACACTGGTCTGGTGACTGAGCTCTCCGCCCTCGCCTCCGCCCGGATCGTCGTCGCTGAACTGCTCGACGGCGGTGTGCGGCACGTGGCCGTCTCACCGGGCTCGCGGTCGGCGCCGCTCGCGTATGCGCTCGCGGAAGCGGAAGCCGAGGGACGCATCACCCTGCACGTGCGCATCGACGAGCGCGCGGCGGCCTTCACCGCGCTGGGCGTGATCCTGGGCAGCGGGGCCCCTGCCGCCGTCGTCGTGACGTCCGGGACCGCCGTGGGCAACCTTCTGCCGGCTGTCATGGAGGCCGACCATGTCGCGGCGCCGCTCGTGGTGCTCTCCGCCGACCGGCCCCTGGAACTGCGCGGCACCGGCGCCAGCCAGACCACGGAGCAGATGGATCTGTTCGGGGAGCATGCGCGGTTCGCCGTGGACGTGCCCGCCGGGGACGACCCACAGCGCGGTGTCCGGACCGCCCTGAGCGCCGCGACCGGCGCCTTCGAGGAGCTGCCGCCAGGCCCGGTCCAGGTGAATCTCGCGTTCCGCGACCCCCTCCTGCCCGGCGCGGACGCGGAGTTCCCCGCCGTCTCCGAGCGCCGGCCGTTCCACTTCGCCCCGGACCCCGCGCCGATCCACTACGACGCCCCGGACGGCCTCGCCGAACACCGCACCCTGGTGCTGGCCGGGCACGACGCCGGGCCGATCGCCGAGGCGTTCGCCCGCACCCACGGGCTGCCGCTGGCTGCGGAGCCGAGTTCCAACGCGCGCTTCGGTCCGAACGCCGTGGGGCCGTACCGGCTCCTGCTGGACCGCTTCGGCCCAGAGTCCGCCGAGCCGCTGGAACGGGTGGTGGTGTTCGGGCGCCCGACGCTGTCGCGTCCCGTCACCGCGCTCCTCGCACGCCAGGACATCCCGCTGGCGCTCTACGAGCCGGTCCCCGTGGCCTGGTACCAGCCGGGACGACGCCTCGAACGCCCGGTCGCGACGCTGCGGGAGCTTTCCGAGTTCGCCGGGCGTGCGCCGGAGGGCTGGCTCGACACCTGGCTGCTGGCGGGGGAGAAGGCCCAGCACGGCATCGAGCAGGTGCTCGCCGGGGAACCCGGACTCACCGGGCCTGCCGTCGCCGCGGCGGTGTGGGCGGCGGCCCGGGGGCAGCTCGTGCTCGGCTCGTCCAACGGCATCCGCGACGCCGACCTGGCCGCCGCTCCCACGCGGGAACCCCTGGCCACGGTCCACGCCAACCGGGGCCTCGCCGGGATCGACGGCATGACCTCGACGGCGGTCGGCGTGGCCCTGGGGTCGGGCCGCGAGACCACGCTGCTCTGCGGTGACGTGACCTTCCTGCACGACGCCGGTGGCCTCTTCCTCGGCGCGGGGGAGGAGGAGCCGGATCTGCGCGTGGTGGTCCTCAACGACCAGGGCGGCGCGATCTTCAGCACCCTCGAGCACGGCGGGCTGCGCGGGGGCTACGAGCCCGCCGTCGAACGCCTCTTCGGCACCCCGCACACCGTCCGCCTCGACGCGCTGGCCGCCGCCTACGGGGTGCCGCACCGCGCCGTGACGACGACGGCGGAACTCGACGCGGCCCTGGCGGAACCGGTGCGGGGCCGCAGCGTGCTGGAGGTCCGGTGCTCGCGCGGCGGCCTCCGGGACCTCCACGCCCGCATCCGCGCAGCACTCTGACCTCGCTCTTCCGATCGACTGCTCCATACGATGTCGTTTTTCCCGGATTTCCGGGTGTTTCGGCATCGTATGGAGCAGTCGATGGGGTGGGATCCGGGGTTCCGGGAGCCGGGGTTCCGGGAGCCGGAGCGGCGGCGTAACCTGGGGGCATGTTCGGGGGAGCAAGGGGGTGGAGCGCCTCAGGGATCGGACGACCCATACTCTCGGCGGCGCTCGTCGTCGTCGGGACGCTGACGGGATGCACTCCGGCGGGCGCGCCGGATGGTGCGTCAACCGCGCGGAGTGCGCCGCCGCCGTCGTCGTCGGACAGCGCGACGCCGGTCGCCACCAGCGCCGCCCCGCCCGCCGGTCACTACGACGCCGGCTGCCGGCAGGGCCAGACGGACGCCAGGGGCTTCGACCCGACCCGCCAGGTGATCTCCCTCGACCCGCTCTTCATCCGGGACAACTTCTCCGGCGCGGCCACCCCGCAGTTCGATGGAGCTGTCCAGTGGATGAAGGACCCGTTCTTCGTGCGGGCCGGCCGCACTGTCACGGTGACCGTGGCGCCGGACCAGCAGGCAAAGGTCGGCCTCGTGGCGCAGTACGGCGCCCGCGAGGGCAACACCTCGATCACCTTCACCGCATGCCCGACTTCCGTGACGCCCTACACCTGGTGGCCGGGCGGCTTCCTCGTCCACGGGCGCGACGCCGTGTGCCTCCGTCTCACGGTCGCCGTCGCCGGAGCGGAGGGCGTGCGCAAGCCGGTCATCCCGGCCGGTGACATCGCCTGCCCGGCGTCGTGGTGACTCCTTAAACGCCGATCGACTGCTCCATACGATGCCGGAATCCCCGGAAATTCCGGGAAAACGACTTCCTATGGAGCAGTCGATCAGAGGAGAAGGTCGCGTCAGAGCACGCGGCTCAGGAACTCCTTGGTGCGTTCGTGCTGCGGCGCGGAGATGATCGCCCGGGGATCGCCGGACTCCACGACCACGCCGCCGTCCATGAACGTGAGGGTGTCGCCGACTTCGCGGGCGAAACCGATCTCGTGGGTCACCACGATCATGGTCATGCCGGACTTGGCGAGGTCCTTCATCACGTTCAGCACGTCACCCACGAGCTCCGGGTCCAGGGCCGAGGTGGGCTCGTCGAAGAGCATGACCTCGGGCTCCATGGCCAGCGCCCGGGCGATCGCCACGCGCTGCTGCTGACCGCCGGAGAGCTGCGACGGGTAGTGATTGACCTTGTCGCCCAGGCCCACCATCTTCAGCAATTCGTGCGCACGGTTCTTGGCTGCCGACTTGCTCTGGCCCTTGACCTGGATAGGCGCCTCGATGACGTTCTCCAGCGCGGTCATGTGCGGGAAGAGGTTGAACTTCTGGAACACCATGCCGATGTTCTGGCGCTGAGCGGCGATCTCCTTGTCCTTGAGATCGTGGAGGCGCCCGTTCACCTCGCGGTAGCCGATCAGCTGATCGCCCACGTGGATGCGGCCGGCACTGATGGTCTCCATGAGGTTCACGCAGCGGAGCATGGTCGACTTGCCGGAACCGGAGGGCCCGATGACGACGGCCACCTCGCCCTTCTTGACGGTCATGTCGATGCCCTTGAGGACATGGTGGTGCCCGTAGTACTTGTGCAGGCCCTCGATGCGGACGAGGGGCTTGTTGTCTTCAGTCATTGTCTCGAGCCTCACTGTCCGGACATTCGCGGGGCACCCTCGGCCAGCATCTGGGCCTTGAGCGCGTCCGGATTGATCACCTGGGGCGCGCCTCCGTCGACGCCTCGGCCGTAGTACTTCTCGAGGTAGTGCTGACCCACCATGAGGATGCTGGTGATGAGCAGGTACCAGATCGCCGCGACGATGAGCAGCGGAACCGGGAGGTAGAGACGGTTTGCCAGGGCGTTCGTGACGAACGTCAGGTCGAGGGTGAACGGCACGGCGAGGACCAGGGAGGTGGTCTTCAGCATGCCGATGGTCTCGTTGCCGGTGGGGGGCACGATGATGCGCATGGCCTGCGGCAGGACGATGCGCCACATGATCTTGCCGTTGGACATGCCGAGCGCCTGAGCGGCCTCCATCTGGCCCTTGTCCACGGACTTCAAGCCGGCACGGAAGATCTCCGCCAGGTAGGCGGATTCATTCAGACCAAGACCGAGGATGGCGGCCACGGTCGCGGTGATCACCGTCGAGGTGTCGATGCTGAACCACTGGGGCCCGTAGGGGATGCCCGCGCTGATCTTCGGGTAGAGCACTGCGAACAGGCCCCAGAAGATCAACTGGGTGTACACCGGGGTGCCGCGGAAGAACCACACCCAGAACCACGAGGACCAGCGGAGCACCGGATTGTCGGATTGCCGCATGATCGCCAGGATGATGGCGAGGACGATCGCGATGGCCATGGACGCCACCGTCAGGAGCAGCGTCCAGCCCACACCCTGCACGACCTTGACGTCGAGGATGTACTTGCCGACCACGTCCCAGTGGAATTCCTTGTTGGTGAAGATGTTCACCAGGACCGCGACGACCACGCCGATGATGATGACCGCACTGACGATGCGCCCGGGGTGCCGCACCGGCACTGAATGATTCAGCACCGGTGCGTCGTCTTTGTGACTCATGATCTACCTGAGCTTCTGGGGAGAGAGCGGATCAGGACGCGGCCGGAGCCGGGTTCAGCTCGGACTTGGTGATCGCACCTTCGGAGTTGCCCCAGGCGTCGAGGATCTTCTTGTAGGAGCCGTCCGCGATGAGGCTGTTCAGGGTGTCCTGGACCAGGGTCGCCAGAGCGGTGTCCGCCTTGGCCACGGTCACGCCCTGGGGAGCGGCGTCGTAGATGTCACCGATCTTCTCGAGCTGACCGTTGGTCTGGGTCAGCGCGTAGCCGATGATGGGGGAGTCGGCGGCCATCGCGTCGATGGAGCCGTTCACCAGACGGGTGGTGACGTCCGTCTGGTTCTTCAGGGTCACGATGTCGATCGGCTTCTTGCCGGCGTCAACGCACTTCTTGTTGCGGTCCTTCAGATCCGGGTCCTCCTGGACGGTGCCGGTCTGGACGCCGATGGACTTGCCGCAGACGTCATCCAGGCTGAAGCCCTTGGGGTTGCCCTTCTTGACGGCCCAGGTGGTGCCGGCCTTGAAGTAGCTGACCATGTTGACGGCCTGGAGGCGCTCCTTGTTGATGGTGAAGGAGGAGATGCCCAGGTCGTACTTGGGGCCGAGCGCGGGGAGGATGCCGGTGAACTCAGCGGTCTGGACCTGGACCTTCAGCCCGAGCTTCGCGCCGATGGCCTTGGCGATGTCGACGTCGTAGCCGATCGGGGTCTGACCGTCCGCGTCGAGGAACTCCGCCGGTGCGTAGCTGGTGTCGGAGCCGACCACCAGGGTGCCCTTGGACTTGATGGCGGCCGGGACCTTGGCGGCGAGGGCGTCATCCTTCTGGACGGTGCTGGGATCGAACGTCGCAGCGCTGGAGGAGCCGGAGGACGGCTTGGAACCGTTGTCTGCCGTCTCGGAGGCATTGGTGCAGGCGGAGAGTGCCAGCGCGCCGATGGCCAGTACGGCTGCCGTCTTGACCTTGGTGCTACCGAAGAGGGAGCGGTTGAACATCATGATTTTTACCCTTTGTTGCGCTGGGACCTGGAGTTGAGTCCGCTTAAGTGTAGTCACGCATTGAGAGGTGCGTCACAGTCAACTTGCATTGACTATTGGACAACGCCGCGTCGCGAAGCACAAGCCTTGAATGTTGCCTGACGGTAAATTCTTCAGCTCCGCCTCGCCATGTGACTCCCATCACTAAAGCGCAGATCGAAGGCTGGTGGGGAATCCGACTCGCCATTGTGTCCGGTATTCCGGACGCGAAAGACATGCTTCGGAAAACGACGACGCCGGCCGGCCCGCATGCGGCCCGGCGCGGCTTGCGCCGAACGAACGGAGCGTGGGGGAGCCGACGCGCGAAACGACGCTCGGCGTCTGGTCGCCGCGCCCAACGCCGTGGGAAACCCGGAGTGGACCGGGCCCGGCGTCACGCCTCAGGACGCGACGTTGAGGGCTTCCAGCATCGGGCGGAACTTCGCCCAGGTCTCCGCGAGCTCGGACTCGGGGACCGACCCCTCCACGACGCCGCAGCCGGCGAACAGCCGCGCCGTCGAGCCGTCCAGGAGCCCACCGCGCAGTCCGATGCCCCACTCGCCGTTCCCGGCGGCGTCGAGCCATCCCACCGGTCCGGCGTAGGGGCCGCGGTCCAGGTGCTCCAGTTCGCGGATGATCGCGCCCGCGGGCAGGGTAGGCGTTCCGCACACGGCGGCGGTCGGGTGAAGGGCGTTGACCAGGGCCAGGGAGGACGGGATGTGCCCCTCGGCGTCCAGGAGCTCGGCCTTCACATCGGAGGCGAGGTGCCACACATTGGGCAGTTCCAGGATGAACGGTTCCTCGTGGGCGTCGGTGGCTTCGGAGAACGGTTCCAGGGCGTTGACCAGGGAATCGATGGCGATCTGGTGTTCGTGGCGCTGCTTCACCGAACCGGCGAGCACGCGTTCGGCGTAGGCGGTCTCGTCCTCCTCCGCCGTGCGTTCCACGGCGTCCCTGCGGTCCAGGGTGCCGGCGAGGACGCGGGCCTGGGCGGTGCGGCCCACCACCTGGATGAGCATCTCCGGGGTCGCGCCGACGAAGCCGTCCACGCGGTAGGTCCAGCATTCGCGGTACTGCCGGGCCAGCCGGGCCAGGACGTTCTCGGGGACCACGGCGGAGGGCAGGTCCACTTCGACGTCGCGGGCCAGGACGATCTTCTCGACAGCGCCCGAGCGGATGCGCGCCACGCCTTCCTCGACCGCGGTCATCCACTCCGCTTCGCTCAGCGAGCCCGGGCGGATGGGGGCGTTCAGCGCGGGGCGCTGAGCGGCGTCGCCGTCCGAGGACTGCGTCCGGGGGAGCAGGCGCTTGACGGCGTCGCGGACATCGTCCTCCGACGGTGCGGTGTCGGCGAGCGTGGACAGCGTCGCCCAGCGCAGGCCGTTCCGCTGGCCGATGACGAGTTCGGGCACCACAAGGCGCGAGGCGTAGCCGGACGTCTTGGAGAACGCGAAGGAACCGAAGGCGGCGGGGCCGGTGCCGGGAAGGGCGAGGGGGTCGTTGACGTGCGCCGTCAGCGACAGGGAACGCCACCACTGCTCGGCGAGCATGAAACGTTCCGGGCCGGAGACTTCGAAACGGGTCACCTCGCCGAAGCCGAGGAGGCCCGAGCCGCGACGGATCCAGCTCAGTGCGACGGCGGGGGCATGAGGGTCGGCGAGGAAAGCCGCCAGACCGTCCTCGGAGGCGTCCTCGCCCAGAGGTACGGTGGTGCTCTTCAGCGTGCTGCTCATGATGGAACAAGGGTACTCCCGAACTGCGCCTCGTCCTGTTCAGCGCCGGTTCCGTCCGCCCTCTCCGAACCGTCGTGAGGAGAGCGTGATCACAGGGAATCCGTGGTCGTCGCGAATGTTTGCGACAATGAGACGGTGAGCAGCACACCGATCCGAGCCTCGCTCGACAAGCGCCCCGAAGAAGTAGCCACCATGTTCGACGATGTTGCGCCGAAGTACGACGTGGTCAACGATGTCCTGTCCCTCGGACAGACGCGGCGGTGGCGCAAGATCGTCTTCGATGCGGTCGGCGCGGTTCCGGGGCAGCGCGTCCTCGATCTGGCGGCCGGCACCGGCACCTCCAGCGAGCCCTACGCGGACGCCGGGATCGACGTCGTGGCCTGCGATTTCTCCCTCGGCATGCTCAAAGTCGGCAAGCGCCGCCGCCCGGACATCGACTTCGTGGCCGGCGACGCCATGAACCTCCCGTTCGAGGACGACAGCTTCGACGCCTGCACCATCTCCTTCGGCCTGCGCAATGTGAACGAACCGCGCAAGGCCCTCGCCGAGATGCTCCGCGTCACCCGACCCGGCGGCCGGATCGTCGTGGCGGAGTTCTCCCACCCGACCGTCCCCGTCTGGCGCACCATGTACACCGAATACCTCATGCGCGCGCTCCCCGCGATCGCCCGCAAGGTCTCCTCCAACCCGGACGCCTACGTCTACTTGGCCGAGTCGATCCGTGCCTGGCCGAACCAGGACGAACTGGCCCACTGGCTCCAGGACGCCGGCTGGGAGGACGTCGCCTACCGCAATCTGAACGGCGGCATCGTCGCCGTGCACCGCGGCGTCAAGCCCCTGACCGACGACGCCGCAGCCTCCTCCGCACGCCCGGCGCCTGCCGCGCGCTAAAGGGAGCCCGGTGAACGTTCTCATTGTCGGCGCGGGTCCCGCCGGGTCCACCGCTGCGCACTACCTCGCCCAGGACGGCCATGAGGTCACGGTCCTGGAGAAGACGTCCTTCCCGCGGGAGAAGGTCTGCGGTGACGGGCTCACCCCGCGTGCGGTGCGTGAGATCCAGCGCCTCGGCCTGCCCCATGACGAGGCCGACGGCTGGCGCCGCAACAAGGGCCTTCGCCTGATCGCGGGCGGCCGACAGGTGGAACTCGCCTGGCCCGAGGTCGGCGACTTCCCGCAGTACGGTCTGATCCGGACGCGCCTCGGCTTCGATGAGGCGCTGGCCCGCCACGCGGAGGCCTCGGGCGCCACCGTCCTGGAGCGGCATTCCGTCACCGAAGCGCTGCGCGACGATTCCGGACGCGTCATCGGCGCCCGGGCCGCGATCCTCGACGAGCGCGGACGCAAGTCCGGCGAGACGCGCGACTTCCACGCCGACATCGTGCTTGCAGCCGACGGCAACTCGACCCGCACGGCGGTGTCTCTCGGCGTGGCCAAGCGCGACGACCGCCCCCTGGGCGTGGCCGTGCGCGGCTACTACACGAGCCCCCGGCACGAGGACGACTGGATGGAGGGCTGGCTCGAGCTTCCGGGCAAGGACGGCAAGCCCCTGCCCGGCTACGGCTGGATCTTCGGTGTGGGCGACGGAACGTCGAACGTCGGCCTGGGCATCCTCAACTCCTCCAAAGAGTTCGGCCGCCTCGACTACAAGCAGGTCATGCGCGACTGGGTCGCCGCGATGCCGGGCGAGTGGGGCTACCGCGAGGAGAACCTGGTCGGGGAGATCCGCGGCGCCGCCCTCCCCATGGGCTTCAACCGCACTCCGCACCACCTGCCCGGGATGCTGCTCCTCGGCGACGCCGGCGGCATGGTCTCGCCGTTCAACGGCGAGGGCATCTCCTACGCGATGGAGTCCGCGCGCTTCGCCGCCGAGCACCTCATCGACGCCGATCGCGCCGCCCGCAGCGCCACCTCGGCGGGTGCGGCACAGCGCGCGCTCGACGCCGGCCTGGCCGCCTACGCCACGCAGGTGCGCGACGAATGGGGCAGCCACTTCACGCTCGGTCGGGTGTTCGCCCGCCTGATCGGCAACCCGCGGATCATGAAACTCGCTCTGCGCACCGGCATGCCGCTGCCCGCGCTGATGCGGTTCGTGGTGCGCATGCTCGCGAACCTGACGGACCCCCGCTCGGGGCGTTTCGAGGACTCCGTGATCGCTCTGCTCGAACGACTGGTGCCCGCCACGTCGAACACCGGAACGGCGCCCGCCCCCCGTGCGTCCCAGACCTTCCCCGCGACTCGTTAGGCTTTAACCGTGAGCACACCCGCAGACCGCACCTGGACGCACGCCGGACACGGACTTCCCGACGCCGTGGAACCCGAGCCGAGCACCACGGCCATCGCCACCGGACTGACCTTGCCGCGTGGCTTCGCCGCCATCTCCGAGGACCCGGTGATCGGCCCTGCGCTGACCACCAACCTGGCCCGGGTGGAGAAGATGCTGCGGGAGGCCATCGCGAACTCCGATCCTCTGGCGGACGCCACCTCGCGTCACCTGGTGGAAGCCGGGGGCAAGCGCATCCGCCCGCTCCTGGCCCTCCTGTGCTCCCACCTGGGCGACTACACCCGTCCCGAGGTGCTGCAGGCCGCCGTCGTGGTGGAGCTGACGCACCTGGCCACGCTGTACCACGACGACGTCATGGACTCCGCACCTGTCCGCCGCGGCGCGCCGACGGCGCACGAGGTCTGGGGCAACTCGGTGGCCGTCCTGACCGGCGACCTGATCTTCGCCCGCGCCTCCATCCTGGTCTCCGAGCTCGGCGGCCGCGCCCTGGGCATCCAGGCCCGCACCTTCGAGCGGCTGTGCCTCGGTCAGCTCCACGAGACCGTGGGTCCGCGTGAGGACGAGGACCCCTTGCAGCACTACATCCAGGTGCTCGCGGACAAGACCGGTTCCCTCGTGGCCGCGTCCGCGCAGCTCGGCGCGATCTTCGCTGGCGTCGACGAGACCGTGGAGAACGTCCTGGTCGAGTACGGCGAGAAGCTGGGCGTCGCGTTCCAGCTGGCCGATGACGTCATCGACGTGACCAGTGCCCGCGTGAAGTCCGGCAAGACCCCGGGCACGGACCTCCGCGAAGGCGTGCCGACCCTGCCGGTCCTCCTGCTGCGTGAGGCCGCCCGCGACGGCGACGCCTCCGCCGCCGAGGTGCTCGCGTTGGTGGACGGTGACCTGAGCGGTGATGAGGCGCTGGCCGCCGCCGTCGCCGCGCTGGGCGCTCACCCGGTGACCGAACAGTCGTGGGCCGTGGCCCGTCGCTGGGCCGATGAGGCCATGGCCGCTCTGGAGCCGCTCCCCGAAGGCGTGGTCAAGGAGTCCCTGGCGAACTTCGCGCTGGCCGTGGTGGAGCGCACCGCCTGAGCCCACGGCGGCTCCCACCTGGGCCGTTGCATTTTGACACTTCGTGACAGCATCCCGGCACGGTTCTGGACCGTGCCGGGATGTCCTGTTTCCGGATGACATCGTGTGAACCGGAATTAATCCACGCCGGACAACGAAACAGACCCGCAGGACATCTAGGGGGGATATCTGTCCGACGGGCCTGTTTCCTGGAAAATCGGGGGCTGCTCGGAAGGGCCCCCGAAAGAACCACCTTAGGAGGGGGCGATTCCTGAGGTCAGCTTATGACGGTTCTTGTCATGCAGTCCAGTCATTCACTGATAATTCACGTGCCGGGGGAGAAGTGAGAGTCAGGACTCTTCGTCGTCCTCGAACGCCCAGGCCAGCATGTCGAAGGTGAACTCGGAGAAGGTGCCGTCCTCGCTCTTCCATTCGCCGCGGGCGTTGTTCTTCCGCCAGACGATCGGGTCCGGGACGCTGAGGTCGCCCACCCGGATGCCCCAGGTGTAGCTCTCGTCCTCGTCCTCCAGGAACATGAGGAAGCCCTCGTCGTCGACCTCCAGCTCTTCCGGGTCCCAGAAGTAGTGGTAGGCCTCCATGATGTCTTCGCAGCCGCCGAGAGCCAGATAGAACTCCCGCATGGCCTGAGGAAGCGTCAGCTTCAGCCCGGCCAGGGCGGCGTCGAGCTCAGCCTCGGGGATGCCGTCCTCTTCCTGCCAGTCGTCTGCCAGGTACTTCGGGACAAGCGCGCGGTACTTCTCCAAGAACATTTCGCTCATGGGTTCCATCCTATCCAGTGGAGCAAGCCCCCGCGGTGGCCTGGGACGGAGTTCACTCCGCCCGGGGTCACGCGCCGCGTGTGGTCGACCGTGGGCGTGCTTCACCTTGCACTTTCTCGGGGCTCAGGGCCGGGAAGCCCGAGAAAGTGCAAGGTGACGGCGGCGATGGCCAGGGGCGTGATGTGCGGAGAGGCCAGGCGGGCTCTCCTGGCCGCCAACCGGACCGGAGCAGGGCTTGCCGGACACGGAGAACCGCCCGGGGCGGAGTTCCGTGGAGGTCAGCCGCCCCGAGCCGCACCTCCGTCCAGCCGAGCGCTTCGGTGATCGCGGCACGGTCGATGTCCCGGCGGTGCTGCCGGGCGGCGGCGTGGGGCTCGCCGTCGTACTGCAGCGAGATCCGGCACGCTGGATAAGCGCCGTCCGGCCAGAGGACCGGCTGCCCGAATTCGCCGCGGAGCATGACGTTGAGTTCGGGTTCCGGGAGTCCCGCCGCCGTGAGGGCCAGGCGGAGCCGCGTCTCCCGAGGAGAGTCAGCGCCGATCCGGACCAGCCTCAGAGCCTTTCTGGCCCTGACGATGCCCCGTGCCCGCGGAGGCCGTTCGAGCATCTCCGCGAGGGCCGTCGGCGTGGTCCACGGGATCCGGGGCGCCGGGAACCCCCGAGGATGTGCGCAGACCAGATCATCTCCCGCGATGACCAGTTCCTCAAGGCTTAGATCCCGGGCCAGATCCAGCCAGGTGCGCGCCGCGGTCGTGATGCGGAGGCCGTCGAGGACACGGACCTCGTCGGGTGCGAGGTCCAGTCCGACGCCGACGACACGACGACGGCGGGCCGGCGCGGTGCCCGGCGGGCTGCTGAGGTGGACGGGCCACAGCGACTCGTGGCGGCGCGGGAGGGGGACGCCTTGCAAGGCGGCGGCCGTGAATCGGACGAAGGTGTCCTTCGGGCGCAGGGCAGCGAGGGCCCGGACCTCGTCGGCGGCCCGGAGGCCGACTCCTGCCGGGCGGCGGAAACCGTTGGTGAGAATCTCGAGATCCCGCGCGTACAGCCGGCTGCGCGGGGTGCCGTCCCGCAGTGCTTCCCGCAGCGTGAAGGACATGCCCCTCAGCTGAGGGGGCAGGGGGCGGGCGCGCATGGTCCAGTCTGGACCGGATCCGGGGTCACGTGCAGGAGTTATCCACAGCCTGTCCGGCGAAGCCCACGCGTCGGCCGGAGCTGAGGCCTGGAACCGTGCTTCACCTTGCACTTTCTCGGGGCTCAGCGCCGGGAAACCCGAGAAAGTGCAAGGTCGACGTCATGCGCGGTCCAAGGTCACGGTGAAGGGCCAGGTCCTCAGTCGAGCTGACGGTGCCAGCCGTGCACGGCCAGGGGGACGTACCAGTGGCGGCGCCAGGCCGTGACCCGGAAGGCGAAGACGAGGGCGGCGATCGTGAGGCCGGTGACGGGGTTGAACCAGCCGAGATGCCAGACGAGCGCGGTCAGGGCGGCGCCGCAGAACGCCGGGAGCGCGTAGATCTCGCGGGCGTCGAAGAGGGCGGGCACCTCGTTGGCCGTGATGTCCCGCAGGACCCCGCCGCCCACGGCCGTGGTCACGCCCAGCAGGATGGCCGCCACCGGGTTCGCGCCGAGGGAGATGGCCTTCAGCGTGCCGGAGATGCAGAACAGCGCGAGCCCGCCGGCGTCGAACAGGGTGAGCAGGGAGGTGAAGCGCTGCACGCTGTTGAACAGGATGTAGACGAGCGCCGCGGCCAGGATCGGCGGCACCAGGTAGACGGGCTGGCCGAAGGCGGAGGGCAGATGCACGCCGAGGATGACGTCGCGGACCACACCGCCGCCGAGGCTCACGAGGCAGGCGAGGAGGACGGAGCCCACGACGTCGAAGCGTTTGCGGGCCGCCAGGAGCGAGCCGGAGACGGCGAAGAAGAACACGCCCAGCAGGTCGAGGGCCAGGAGGCCGGTGTCAAAGGACATGGCCTTCCCTTCCGTGGTGTCGGATCGCACTCGTGTCCGTGCGCACACCGGAATCCGGAACGGGTCGCCCGACATGCTTCGCAATCAAGGTTAAGGCACCCGGGGACCGCTCGCGTTAAGCTCCCAGTCATGACTCACAGCCCTGTCCTGATCGCGTGCTCGCACGGAACCAGCAACGCCACCGGCGACGCCGAAGTGCGCGAGCTCCGGCGGGCCGTGTCCGCGCTCCGCCCGTCGCTGGACGTGCGCGAGGCCTACGTGGACGTGCAGGAGCCGGCCCTCCCCGACGTGGTGTCCGCCCTGCCCGAGGGCGAGCCGGCCGTGATCGTGCCGGTGCTCCTGAGCGTCGGGTACCACGTGAAGGTGGACATCGCCCAGGCCCGGGACTCCCGGCCCTGGACCTCGGCGGCGGCGCCGCTCGGCCCGGATCCGGTGCTGGTGGACGTGCTGGAGGAGCGCTTGCGGGAAGCCGGGCTGGCGGACGACGACGCCGTCGTCCTGGCCGCCGCCGGCTCCTCGAACCCGGCGGCCTCCGCAGCCGTGGAGGAGGTTGCGGGGCAGCTCGCCATCCGTCTCGGCAGGCCGGTGAGCTGCGCCTACGGAAGCGCGGCAGAGCCGAAGGTGCCCCACGCGGTGGCGGCGGCCCGGGCGGCGGGGGCGCCGCGCGTCGTCGTCGCGTCCTATCTGCTGGCCCACGGCTGGTTTCATGACCAGCTCTTCAAGGCCGGAGCGGATCTGGTGACCGAGCCGCTGCTGCCGTCGGAGGCCCTGGCCGGCCTCGTCCTGAAGCGCTTCGACGAGGCCGTGGCCGCCGCACCCGGCGCGTGACGAAATATTGCCCCCCGTGTCGTCACATGTCCGGTGACCTTGGGAGGCCAAAGTGGGCCACCCTACATTTTCTGTATGACCGACACAGCTCTAGCCGGAGCGACCCCCTCGCCCGAAGCCCGTCCAGCACGCACGCCGCGCGCGGGCCGGCCGGCCGCCAAGCCGCATGGCCAGTGGAAGGTTGACGGCACCACGCCGCTCAACCCGAACGAGGTGTGGAAGCAGGAGGACGGTGGGCTCAGCGTCCGCGAACGCATCGAGACCATCTACTCCAAGGGTGGCTTCGACTCGATCGACGGCACCGATCTTCACGGGCGTTTCCGCTGGTGGGGCCTCTACACGCAGCGCAAGCCCGGGATCGACGGCGGCAAGACCGCCACGCTCGAACCGCACGAGCTCGAGGACAAGTACTTCATGCTCCGCGTCCGGATCGACGGCGGGGCGCTCACCACGGAGCAGCTGCGGGTGATCGGGCAGATCTCCGTCGACTTCGCCCGAGGTTCCGCGGACATCACCGATCGCCAGAACATCCAGCTGCACTGGATCCGGGTGGAGGACGTGCCGGAGATCTGGCGCCGCCTCGAAGCGGTGGACCTCTCCACCACCGAGGCCTGCGGCGACGTGCCGCGCGTCATCCTCGGCTCGCCCGTGGCCGGCATCGCCAAGGACGAGATCATCGACCCGACGCCGCTGATCCACGAGATCGCGGAGAAGTTCATCGGCGATCCCGAGCTGGCGAACCTGCCGCGCAAGTACAAGACCGCCATCACTGGCCACCCGTCGCAGGACGTGGTGCACGAGATCAACGACTGCGCCTTCGTCGGTGTGGTGCACCCGGAACTCGGCGTCGGTTACGACCTGTGGGTGGGCGGCGCGCTGTCCACCAACCCCATGCTCGGCAAGCGCCTGGGCGCCTTCGTCACCCCGGAACAGGGCGCCGAGGTGTGGCACGGCGTCACGCAGATTTTCCGCGACTACGGCTACCGCCGCATGCGCACCAAGGCCCGCCTGAAGTTCCTCCTGGCCGATTGGGGTCCGGAGAAGTTCCGGCAGATCCTCGAGGACGAGTACCTCGGCTACCGGCTGGCCGACGGCCCCGCCGCACCCAAGCCGCCCACTCCCGGTGACCACATCGGCGTCCACGAGCAGAAGGACGGCCGCTTCTTCATCGGCGTCGCTCCTACGGTCGGCCGCCTGTCCGGCGAGAACCTGGTCCGCCTGGCCGAGGTGCTGGAGGCCCACGGCTCGCAGCGCCTGCGCACCACCCCGCATCAGAAGCTCGTGGTCCTCGACGTCCCCGGTGACCAGGTGGAACCGCTCATCGCCGAGCTCGACGCCCTGGGCCTCTCCGCCCGGCCGAGCGTCTTCCGGCGCGGCACCATCGCCTGCACCGGCATCGAATACTGCAAGCTGGCCATCGTGGAGACCAAGGTCACCGCGGCCACGGCCATCGCCGAACTGGAGCGGCGCCTCGCCGACCTGGTCGAGGCGGGCACCCTGCCCGACGCCCTGAGTCTGCACATCAACGGCTGCCCCAACTCCTGCGCCCGCATTCAGACCGCGGACATCGGGCTGAAGGGCATGATGCTCCCCGTCGACGGCGGCGACCCGGCTCCCGGCTTCCAGGTGCACCTGGGCGGCGGGCTGGCGTCGACCTCCCGCGAGGAGGCCGGCCTGGGCCGCACCGTCCGCGGACTCAAGGTCTACGTGGCGGATCTGCCCGACTATGTGGAGCGTGTGGTCCGCCGCTTCGTCGCCGACCGCGCCGAAGGCCAGAGTTTCGCCGAATGGGCCCACGCCGCGGACGAGGAGGCACTGCAATGAGCACGGACATCCGCACCGACAAGGGCCTTCGCACTCCGGAGGAACTGAAGGCTCTCGCCGAGTCGGGCGCGGCAGAACTGGCCTGGGACGCCCCGGCCGAAGACGTCATCGCCTGGGTGAAGCGCAACTTCGCGACGCCGGCGGTCACCGTGGCGTGCTCCATGGCCGACGCCGTGCTGCCGGCCCTGGTCGCCGAGCAGTTGCCCGGCGTCGACGTCCTCTTCCTCGACACCGGCTACCACTTCCCGGAGACGTACCAGACCCGCGATCTGGTGGCCAAGACCCTCCGCGTGAACGTGGTGGACGTGCTGCCGGAGAACACCGTGGAACAGCAGGACCGGCTGTTCGGCAAGGACCTGTTCGCCCGCGACGCCGCCT
This sequence comes from Arthrobacter sp. Y-9, assembly GCF_029690065.1. Taxonomy (NCBI): domain Bacteria; kingdom Bacillati; phylum Actinomycetota; class Actinomycetes; order Micrococcales; family Micrococcaceae; genus Arthrobacter; species Arthrobacter sp. Y-9. The sequence continues at coordinate 2,949,463 of NZ_CP121463.1, read as the reverse complement.
CCTGCTGCAACATGCGCAAGGTGGTGCCGCTGCGCCGCACCCTGGCCGGTTACGAATTGTGGTTCACCGGCGTCCGCCGCGACGAGGCCCCTACCCGGACCAACACCCCGCTCGTGACCTGGGATGAGGCCAACGGCCTGGTGAAGGTCAACCCGGTGGCGCCGTGGAGCTACGAGCAGCTCATGGAGTACTCGGACGAGCACCTGCTCCTGTCCAACCCGCTCCTGACCCAGGGCTACCCGTCCATCGGCTGCCAGCCATGCACGAACAAGGTCGCGCCGGGGGCGGACCCGCGATCGGGCCGTTGGGCCGGATCCGACAAGACCGAATGCGGGCTCCACACGACATGAGCGCCCAGACCTTTTCCGAAGAACTCGAGGTGGAGAACGTGACGCAGGACATTGCGGCGGCGGGGGTGTCCCCGGAAGCGGCGCATCGCGCGAGCGAGGAACGAGCGAGCGTGTCTAAGCCGCGAGGGGATGACCCTGCGGCCGCCCGCAACCGGCTCGGCACGCTTGACGCCCTCGAGGCCGAGGCCATTCACATCATCCGCGAGGTCGTCGCCGAGTTCGAGCGGCCCGCGCTGCTGTTCTCCGGCGGCAAGGACTCCGTGGTCATGCTGCACCTGGCCACCAAGGCCTTCTGGCCGGGCAAGGTGCCGTTCCCGGTGCTGCACGTGGACACCGGGCACAACTTCCCCGAGGTGATCGAGTTCCGGGACCGGACGGTCGAGCGGCTCGGTCTGAAGCTCGTGGTCGGTTCCGTGCAGGAGTTCATCGACCGGGGTGAGCTCCAGGAGCGCGCCGACGGCACCCGGAATCCGCTGCAGACCGTGCCGTTGCTGGACGCCATCCAGCGGAACAAATTCGACGCCGTCTTCGGCGGCGGCCGTCGCGACGAGGACAAGGCCCGCGCCAAGGAGCGGATTCTGTCCCTGCGGGACGAGTTCGGGCAGTGGGATCCGCGCAATCAGCGGCCCGAGCTGTGGAATCTCTACAACGGCCGCTACACGGTGGGCCAGCACGTGCGGGCCTTCCCGATCAGCAACTGGACCGAGCTGGACATCTGGCGCTACATCGAGCGCGAAGGCATCGAACTGCCTGGCCTGTACTACGCCCATGAGCGGGAGGTCTTCGCCCGGGACGGGATGTGGCGTGCCGTGGGCGAGGTGTCCCAGCCGGCGCCGCATGAGGAGGTCATCACCAAGCTCGTGCGCTACCGCACGGTGGGGGACATGTCCTGCACCGGCGCCGTGGAGAGTGACGCCGCGGACGTGGCCGCCGTCGTCGTCGAGGTCGCGGCGTCGACTCTGACCGAGCGTGGCGCGACCCGCGCCGATGACCGCATCTCCGAGGCGGCCATGGAAGACCGCAAGAAGGACGGGTATTTCTGATGAGCACCGCACTCGCGTCCAGCACGCTGTTCCGTTTCGCGACGGCCGGCAGCGTCGACGACGGCAAGTCCACCCTGGTGGGCCGCCTCCTGCACGACTCCAAGGCGATCCTGGCCGACACCCTCGACGCCGTCGCCCGTACGAGCGCGGACCGCGGCTTCGGCGGGGAGAAGGGCGGCCTGGACCTGGCGCTGCTGACCGACGGCCTGCGCGCCGAGCGGGAGCAGGGCATCACGATCGACGTCGCCTACCGCTACTTCGCCACGGACCGCCGCAGCTTCATCCTGGCCGACTGCCCCGGGCATGTGCAGTACACCAAGAACACGGTGACGGGCGCGTCGACGGCGGACGCGGTGGTCGTGCTGATCGACGCCCGCAAGGGAGTCCTCGAACAGACCCGCCGGCACCTGTCCGTCCTCCACCTGCTGCGCGTCCCGCACGTGATCGTCGCCGTGAACAAGGTGGACCTGGTCGACTTCTCCGAGCCCGTGTTCCGGGAGATCGAGGCGGACATCCGCCGGGTCTCCCAGGAGCTGGGGATCGGCACTGCACAGGCCGATGGAACCGCGGATCACGCCGACGTCCGGGTCATCCCGGTGTCCGCCCTCGACGGTGACAACGTCGTGGACCGTTCCCCGCGCATGCCCTGGTACGACGGCCCGTCGCTGCTGGAGGTCCTCGAGACCCTGCCCGCCGCGGACGAGCTGGAGGATGAGCACGAGGCGTTCCGCTTCCCCGTGCAGCTCGCGATCCGTCCGCAGGGCGCCCTGGCGCCGGATGCCGTCGCGCGTGGCCTGGATGTCGAGGAGTACCGCGACTACCGCGCCTATGCGGGTCAGGTGGCCGAGGGCACGGTGACGGTCGGCGATCAGGTGGTGGTCCTGTCGCCGGGGCATGAGCCCCGCACGACGACGGTCACCGGGATCGACTTCGCCGGCACGTCCCTGGACACGGCTTTCGCCCCGCAATCGGTGGCGCTGCGCCTCGCCGACGAGATCGACATCGCCCGCGGTGACACGATCGCCGCGGCCGGCACCGTGGGGGCGAGCTCCGCGGATCTGTACGGCTCCGTGGCGTGGCTGTCCTCCAAGCCGCTGCGCGAAGGCGCCCGGGTGTTCGTCAAGCACGGCACGCAGACCGTGAAGGCGATCGTCCGCTCGGTCTCCGGCAAGCTGGACTTGGACACGTTCGAGGTGCAGCCCGCCTCCGACCTGGAGCTCAACGACATCGGCGAGGTCCAGATCCGCCTGGCCGCGCCTCTGCCGCTGGAGCCGTATGCCAAGCACCGCCGCACGGGCGCCTTCCTGGTGATCGATCCCGCCGATGGCAACACCCTCGCCGCGGGCATGGTCAAGGAGCACCCGGGCGACTCCGAGGACGAGCGGTACTGGATCTAGCCCCGCTCCCGTTTCGGCTCGCGAGAGAACAGCTGAGGCCCCTTCCCGACGTGGGAAGGGGCCTCAGCTGTCACTTCGCGGAGCCGGGTTCCGGCGCTAGGGGGCGCACTGGAACTTCGCGTCGCCCCACACCCCGTGGGCCCCGTTGATGGAGCCGGAGGGCTTCACCACGAGGTCGAGGTAGTTCACACCCCGCAGATCCACGTCCACGCTCTCCGGGGCGAATCCGGGCACGTAGGTGCGTGAGGTGTAGGCCGAGGTGCCATCGGCGTTGACGGAGAAGATGATGTTCCCTGCGAACCCCTTCTCCAGACCGACCTGTGAGGTGAACCGCGTGCACTTCCCGCCCAGGTAATAGGTGATCCGGGATTCCGCGTGGACCCCGAGACCCTTGGTGTAGCTGGGGCTCGCGCCCGTGGCGGGATCCGTGTAGTTCAGCGCGAGCGGCAGGTCAGGCGAGGTCGCCGTGTCCTTGTTCGCCACGTCCTTGCCGATCACGCCATAGCCGTTGACGGCCTGGACCCACTCGACGTCGGACGCGTACACGGTGCCGTGCGGCACGGCGGGCAGCGGCTGGGTGGTCACCTGCCAGTCGAAGAACTTCACCCGGGTGTCGGTCGGAAGCACGACGGCGGCCAGCTCCTTGGCCGGGTTCAGCCGGACCATGTTCGCGAAGGCCTGGTACTTGTACTGCGTGTACTCGGGTGACGCGCCATTGGCGTTGTTGCGGCCCTGTTCGGACACCGCCACCACGCCGCCGCCCAGCTCCTTGGGCTGCAGCCAGTTGGGGAAGAAGATCCCTTGCTGTTCGGTGCTGCCGTCCGTGTACCGCAGGGTCAGGACCGGGGTGGTCCCTCCGCCGACCGCCGCGGACCCGAGCACCGCCAAGTGGGTGCCCTTGCCGCTCACGGCGATGGTCTGGCCGTCGAGTGCGGTGGCGTTGGGGACGTCGGGCCCGACGCTCGGCCAGGTGAAGTCCACCTCGCGGGGTGTCCCCGCATAGACCGGGACCTTGCCGCCGGGCTTCACCCCGCCGGCCGGGACGGTCGCCTGGGCGAGCTGTTCGGCGGAGAAACTCGCCCCGCCGCCGTCGAAGTTCCCGGTGCTCTTGTTCGCCACCGTGGTGACCGCGACGTTGTTGAACGCGGCTTGCAAGGAGCCGTAGGCGACGTAGATCGAGTTGCCGCCGCGCACGGTCTGCGCGCTGCCGTCACGCGCCGTGTACGACGCCGTCGCGGCCAATTGCTGCGAACCGGCGGCCGCGCTCGGGCCGGGGCTCACCGTGAAGCTCGCGGTGACGCTCTGCCCGGCCTTGACCTCGGACGCGGTCGCACCGGAGGACGAGACGAGGGTCCACCCGGCCGGGAGTGCGGGGGTGATCTTCACGCCCGTCTTGCTCCAGGTCCCGGTGTTCACGAACTGCGCGGTGAAGGTCGTCTGCTTGCCCTGGAACACCTCCTTGTCGACGCCGGCCCGCAGCTCCGCGGCCTGCGCCTCCTGGGTCTTCCCGGCCATGGGCCCGGCGTTCTTCAGCTGGACCGTGGCGCTCGCCGAGGACGCCAGGGGAGCGGTCTTGACCCGCACCACCGAGGTGGCGGCGTCGTAGAACCAGCCCTGGGTGGCGGCATCCAGCGCAGCCTGTCCGGAGACCCGGGGGAGGACCGTGGAGCCGGTCTTCACCTGCTGCGGCGCCGTCCCGACGTGGGCGTTGATCAGGTACGGGCGGGCGGCGGCCATCCCGGTGTAGGAGCCCTCCCGCGCGCCGACGGTGACTTTGACGGTGCCCGTGCCGAAGTCCGGGGCGTCCACGGTGAAGGTCTGCCGTGCCGACTTGCCGTTCTTGTAGTCGCGCGTGACCTTGTCGTCCTCGTACAGGGTGAAGGTGGACTTGCCCTTGGCGAAAGCCTCCACCGTGACCGCCGAGTCCTCGGGGACGAGCGAGGCGTTACGGGCCACCTTGCCCTGCGGAATCACGGCCCCGACGCGGACGAAGAGCGGCAGGCGATCGAGCGGCGCGTCGTAACCGTTGAGGATCTGGCCGCCGTCGTAGACCTTACCGGTCCAGTAGTCGACCCACTGCTGGCCGGCGGGCAGCTGGATGCCGTTCCGCACGGTGCTCTGGGTGTAGACCGGCGCCACGAGGAAGTCCGAGCCGAGCATGAACTGCTGGTTCGCCTCGGCGGAGTAGGACGCGGCCTGCTCCGGGAACTCGAGCGCCATGGACCGCATCATCGGCACGCCCGTGGAGTGCGAGTCCTGGGCCAGGGTGTAGAGGAACGGCATGAGTTGCTGCCGCAGCTGGAGGTACTTGCGGTTGATCGCGGTGGCGTCGTCGCCGTAGAGCCAGGGGCGCTTGTCGGTCGGGGCCCAGCCGGACATCGAGTAGAGGGCCGGTGCGAAGGCCTTCCACTGCAGGTCGCGGACGTAAGACTCTTTGGAGCCGCCGAAGATGCCGTCGACGTCACCGGTGGTGAACGCCAGGCCCGAGTTGCCCGCGCCGGTGAGGGCCGGGACCTGCCAGCGGATCGCGTCGAGGTTGCCGCTGTGGTCGCCGGTCCACTGCATGCCGCAGCGCTGGGAACCGGCCCAGCCTTCGACCATGAGCGCGGTGCCGCGGGCTGAGGAGTTGTCCTCGATGCCCTGGTGGGCGGACTCGCAGCCCGTGAGCGCCTGGCGGTAGCCGGAGCCGACCCACGCGACGTCGAGCTTCCGGAGCCGCACGCCGGCCTGCCCGACCTCGTAGGCCTGGTTGGTCAGAGAGCGCTGCGTCCAGAGGCCCACCTTGAGCTGGGTCTCGTCCTGGATGCTCTTCACGGTCTCCGGCAGCTGCTGGTACTCGCAGCCGTAGCCGTCGTTGACGAGCATCCAGCCTGCAGGCATGTCGTGGGCGACGAACTGCCGCGCCGTCTTGATGGCGTCCGGCGTGCGCTGCTTCGCGCCGTCGGGGTCGCCGTAGCCCGAAGAGGAGTAGCCCGGGTTGGAGCGGTTGTAGCAGTCGGCGTCGCCGTATTCGAGGGCGTAGACCGGAGGCATCATCGGTCGGCCGGTCAGCTGCGTGTAGCCGTCCAGCGCCGACTTGTAGTCGCCCACGAAGTAGTAGGCGTCGAAGCGCTTCTCTTCGTGCGTGGTGCTCGGGGACGTGCCGAAGTCGTAGCTGCCGCGGGCGAACGTGTCCCGGAGGACGCCGTAGCCCTTGCTGGACATGTAGTACGGCACGGCGTTGGGGTAGCCGTCGTCGGTCCAGTTGAAGTTCTTGGCGATGTTGATGACCGCGCCGGTGTGGATGGCCCGGCCGTTCTGCATGCCGCCGCCGATGAACTGTTCGCCGGCCTGAGGTGTCAGGTGTTCGGTGGTGCTCTTGGCGCCGAAGCTCAGGGGCGCGGACTCTTCGAAGACGGTGCTGCCGTCCGGGCGGGTGACTTTGATGCGGCCGGTGGACTTCTCCACGGCGACGCGGACGGCGTCGGTGGAGGCGGTGATCCAGTCACCCTCGCTGAGCGTGAGCCCGGTGCCGGGGAAGCTCTTGGCGCCGACGACGATGTCGGCACTCTGAGCCGGGTCCCCCTGGTCCGTGTTCGCGGGATCGGTGAAGGCCCCGCCGGGGGCTGCCTCGATGCGGAAGGTCTTGGAGTCGAGGAAGGTGATCCGGAAAGCGCCCTTCTCGGCGGTCAGGTTCACTGTGCCGCCATCGCGGGCGACGCCGGTGACGGCGCCGAGGGTGCTGCCGCTCTGGTCGACCGGGACCTCGGGGGTCACGGGCTTGACCTTGACGGGGGTGCCGGTCTCGGAAGCAGTGGTGGTGGGAGTGGTGGTGGGTTCAGGTGCGGCGACGGCCGCGGACAACGGGGAGAGCGGTGCACAGCTGAGCGTGACGGCGGCGGCCAGGGCCAGGAGGTTCCCGGTGTGGCGGCGTCGTTGCCGTGTGTGCACCCCGGAACGGGCGGGGTGCGGTCTCATGGGCAGCCTTTCTTCATGCATTGAAGTGATGAAAAAATCGGTTAACCGTGCACTAATAATCAGTTGCCGGGGACGGGGAGTCAATGGTTGATGTGAAACGATTCACACATTGCGACGGCGCGGGTGTGCCGGCGGGTGTGCCGGCCGGGGCGTGCTGCGCGGGTGTGTTCGGGTTGTTCCGAGGCGCCGGGGTTGGTTTCTAGGCTGGGAAGCATGACTTCGGCACCCTTGCGCCCCACGCCCGGGCAACTGGCCTGGCAGCACGACCGGATGGGCGTGTTCTTCCACTTCGGCGTCAACACCTTCCACGGCAAGGAATGGAGTGACGGGACGCTGCCGGCGTCGAGTTTCGATCCCGCCGAGCTGGATGCGCGGCAGTGGGTCCGAGCGGCGCGGCTCGCCGGGGCGAAGTACGTGGTCCTGACCGCGAAACATCACGACGGCTTCTGTCTCTGGCCCACGGCGACCACCGCGTATTCGGTGGCGTCCTCGCCCTGGCGAGGCGGCGCGGGGGACGTGGTCGCGGAAGTAGCGCAGGCGTGCCAGGAAGCGGGGCTGAAGTTCGGGCTGTACCTCTCACCGTGGGACCGGAACGCCGCCTGCTACGAGGATCCGGAGGCCTACGACGAGTTCTACCTGGCCCAGCTGCGGGAGCTCTGCACGCGGTATGGGCCGCTGCACGAACTGTGGTTCGACGGCGCCGGTTCGGAAGGCCGGGTCTACGACTGGGAGCGGATCGGCGCCGTCATCGCCGAGCACCAGCCCGGCGCGATGGTGTTCAACATGGGCCCCGCCACGATTCGCTGGGTCGGCAACGAGGACGGGCTCGCCGAGGATCCGGTCGAGTACGTCGTCTCCTCCACGGCCGTCTCGAACTACGTGAGCGACTCCGCCGCGCTGGGCCGGGAGGCGTACCTGCCTCCCGAATGCGACGTCTCGCTCCGGCCCGGCTGGTTCTGGCAGCCGTCCGAGGAGCCGAAATCCGTGGACCACCTCCTGGCCATCCACTACCGGTCGATCGGCATGGGGGCGAATCTCCTGCTGAACCTTCCGCCGGATCGCCGCGGGCTGATTCCCGAGAGCGATGTGCGGCGCCTTGGCGAGTTCCGGGCTGAGCTGGACCGGCGCTTCGGCAAGCCGGTCGAGGCGAAGGTTCTCCGGAGCGGGCCCGGGGAGTGGACCCTCGATTTCGGCCGGGATGTCCCGTTGGACCACGTGGAGCTCAGGGAGGATCTGGCGGAAGGCCAGCGGGTGGTGCGGCATCGGCTCCTGACCGACGACGGCGATGTCCTCGCCTCCGGTCTGACGGTCGGCGTGCAGCGGCTGCACGCCGTCGCGCCGGTCATCGCACGGCGGCTGCGCGTGGAAGTGGACGGCGACGACGCGCGGCCTGCGTTCGCGCGGGCCTATGACACCGGGGGCGCCCCGGTCCCGGTGATCGCGTACGCGGCCCCGACGCACCGGCCGGAGGACTGACGCTGCCCGTCCCTGCGTTGTGTGCTCAGTTGTTGCGGGTTTTTCCGCTCAACACCCGCAACAACTGAGCACACAACGCGTGAGGAGGAGAGGGCCCGGGAACGTGAAGGCCCGGCGACTACGAAGCCGCCGGGCCTTCACTGGTCCGTCAATACCGCGTCAGGGTGCCGCAGTTCCGGACTTCGAGCGCGGTGATCCAGCTCGGGACCGTGGCGATCACATCGGCTGATCCGTAGTAGTTCTCGGCGATGTCCCCGAAGGTCCCGCTGAATCCGGTCAGGGCGGCGAGGTAGCAGCCGTCGTGTGAGCTGCTGCCGTAGTACGTCCCCGGCAGGATGTCGATGCCGACCCGATAGATGCCGTCCGCGGTGATCCGGGTGGCCCTCGGGCCCGTGGGCGTCACCGTGGTCCAGGAGCCGCAGCCGTGGGATTCGAATCCGGCATCGCCTGCGTTGATCTGAACGTAGGTCCGTGCGGAGCCGAAGTAGTTGGCCTTGACGTCCTTCAGGAGACCGCTGAATCCGCTGAGGCGTGCCCAGTAGCAGCCGGCTCCGGTTCCCGTCGCCTTGTACAGGCCGGGCTTGATCTGCGTGCCGACGCGGTACACGCCGTCACCGCGGAGCACGGTCACGGGCCACAGCGGCAGCTTCACCACGGGACTCATCGTGGCCCTGCCGTCGTAGTACACCCGTCCCACGGCCACTCGCACCGAGAGGGAACGGCCGTTGTCGGCGGCGCTGACCTTGTAGGTCCGACCGCGGGCGCCCGCGATGGCGGAGCCGTTGCGGTACCACTGGTACGTGATGCTGCTCGGGGCGGGGTTGTAACTTCCCGCGTAGGCCGTGAGGACGGAGCCGAGGGCGAGGCGTCCTGTCACCTTCGGCGCCGCCCTGAGGACGAAGAGGGCCTTGCCCACGCCGATCGGCGAGGTGCTGACAGCACGTGTGACGTAGCCGGGCTTGGACAGTGTGACCTTCACGTTCACCCGGGCGCCGATGTATCCCGTGGTCAGGTAGAGCGAACTCCCGGTGGCGCCCCTGATGGCGACGCCGTTGCGGTACCACTGATAGCGGATGGTGGTCCCGACGGGCCATCCCTGGGCCACACGGAGGGTGTTGCCGTAGCGATGCGTTCCGGTCACCACCGGTGACTTCGTGGCCACGAGGAGTCCGATCGCGATGGTCCGTGCCGCGGAGAACCGGTCCACCGAGGTGTACCCGGGCTTGGCCGACCGGACCCGGACCTTGAGCGGCTTCCCGTTGTCTGCGGCAGTGGTCGTGTACTTCCGGCCCACCGCACCGGCGATCGCCGTCGTCCCGCGGTACCACTGGTAGGTGACGGTGGAGGCGGCCGGTGCGGACACGCCCGGGTTCGCCGTCTGCACCTGGCCGACCCGAGCCGTGCCGCTGATGGTCGGCACGGAGACCGAGCTGAAGGCGGCGCTGGTGGCGGTGACCTGCCTGGACTGGAATTCGTGGTCCGTGAAGCCTTCGGCCGAGAGGGTGATGGTGGCCTGGACGGGCTTGCCGACGTCCGCCGGGCTGACCACATACTGTTCCGAGGTCGCGCCGGGAATCGGAACGCCGGCCCGGAACCACTGGTAGCGGAGGGTGCCGCGCGTGGCGGAGTCATCCCATGCGGGCTTGTCGAGCGTCAGCGTCTCGCCGACGACGGCCCGACCCGCCACGGCGTTGTTCCAGGTGAGGTCGGTGAACTCAGCATTGCGCACGACGAGTGGCGCTGACGTGGCATCGGTTCCGGACGGCGTGTCCTCCCGGGACGCCGTCACCGTGAGCTGAACGGTCTTCCCCGCCATGCCGGGCAGCAGCACCAGGGAGTCGATCTCTCCGGTGACGTGGTCGGTCGTCTGGACCGCCGTCCCGTCGACGGTCCAGATGAAGCGGAACTTCGTCGCGCCCTCCCACAGTCCTCCCTTGGAGGTCAGGGTCTGGCCGACCACCGGCTCGCCGTGGACGACGGGAACCGCGATATTGCTCGGCGCCGGAGTCTCGGTGGGTTCGGTCGTCGCGGTCGGGTCCGGAGTCGGTGAGGTCGTTTCCGTCGGCTCCTGGGTGGGCGTGATGGTTCCGGTCGGTTCCGGTGACGGAGAGTCCGTGTGCGCCGGGGTCTCCGTGGGGCCGCCGGTCGGCTCCCCGGTGGGCTCCCCGGTGGGTTCCCCGGTGGGTTCCCCGGTGGGTCCGTCCGTGGGCGCTTCCGCGGCGATCGACCGGGCGGCCACGCTGGTCGGCGCGGCCTGTGCGGCCGGCGCGATCAGCAGGCCTGCGAACAAGGTGATGGCGCCTGTGGCCGCCACGAATCCGGCGGCGAGGCCGGGACGCGGCCGGGCATGGGTGTTCCTGAAGAATGACAAAGAGATGCTCCCCCGAGTGATGTGATCAGTGATCTGATCAGCACGATCGTAGGGACATCGGTGACGATCCCACAATGGTTTCCCGGATTTATGGGGATAAGACGGGCCGGGCGGAATGTGGAAGCCGCATGCCGCCGTCGTCGTCCGCCAAAAGGCGAGCCGCGCACCCGCCCGGGAATTTTCCATGCAAACGCATGGTTTTCGTGGTCGTGAACAGCAAAAAGATCGGATTCCTGTCCTTCGGTCATTACGGCCGATCCGCAGGATCGCACACCCAGGACGCCGGTGAGTCGCTGCGGCAGGCCATCGAGCTCTCCGTCGCCGCGGAGGAGCAGGGCGTGGCCGGGGCCTTCTTCCGGGTCCATCACTTCGCCCGGCAGGGCGCGGCTCCCTTCCCCCTGCTCTCCGCCATCGCCGCCCGCACCACGACCCTCGAAATGGGCACGGGCGTCATCGACATGCGGTACGAGAACCCGCTCTACATGGCCGAGGAGGCCGCCGCAACGGACCTCATCAGCCAGGGCAGGCTCCAGCTCGGCGTGAGCCGTGGTTCACCCGAGCCCGCGCTCAACGGGGCGGAGAACTTCGGCTACATCCCGCGCGACGGCGAGACCCCCGCTGACATGGCCCGTCGCCACACGGAGCTCTTCCGCCGCGCGATCACCGGGGCCGGGATCGCTCCGGCTGATGCCGGCAACGGCCGTCCGGGTCTGTTGCTGCCGGTCGAACCGCAGTCACCGGGCCTCGAACGCCGCATCTGGTGGGGCGCCGGCACCCGCGCGACGGCGGTCTGGGCCGCTGAGCAGGGCATGAACCTCATGAGCTCGACCCTCCTCACCGAGGACACGGGAGTGCCGTTCGACCAGCTGCAGGCCGAGCAGATCCGGGTGTTCCGCGAGGCCTGGAAGGATGCGGGTCACGACTGGACGCCGCGCGTCTCGGTGAGCCGCAGCATCATCCCGCTCGTATCGGAGGAGGACCACCACTACTTCGGTCTGCGCGGTCAGGTCGAAGGCCGCGACCAGGTCGGGTGGCTGGACGGGGCCGTGTCCCGCTTCGGCCGCTCCTACATCGGGGAGCCCGACCAGCTGGCCGAGGAACTCGCCCGCGACGAGGCCGTGCAGGAGGCCGACACCGTCCTGGTGACCATCCCGAACCAGCTCGGCGTCGACTACAACGCGGCGCTGCTCGGCAACATCGTCAAGCACGTCTTCGGACAGGGCTGATCACCACCCCATCGACTGCTCCACAGGATGTCGTTCTGGGTGTTGTCAGGCGTGGAGCGACATCCTAGGGAGCAGTCGATCCAGGAGAGGGTGCGACGACGGCGCCCGTCACTCCGCCCGCAGCGAGCTGACCATCGCCTCGGCGATCGGGCTCCACGCCCGGGTGCTGGGACCCGTCAGAACCAGCCGCCGGCTCACGGTCGGCTCGAGGCGCACCATGCGGAGGGCCGGGGGCAGCAGGCCCTCGCCGAGCCCTGGCATGATCGCAACGCCCATTCCCTCGTGCACCATGGTGATGAGCGTGGCGAGCTCCCGGACCTGCTGCCGCGAGGTGAAGGGGACCCCCGCGATCCGGTGGATCCGGCGCACCTGTGTCTCGCAACCGCCCATGCTGGTGATGAGACCGTCCTCCAGCAGTTCCTCCAGGGGGATAGAGGTCTCGTCGGCGTAGGGATGGTCCCGGCGCACGATGGCGCGGTACTCGTCCTCGCCCACCAGGAGCGACCCCGGAGGGTCGGTGGGCGGGTCCACGAGGATGCCGGCGTCCACGATGCCGGTCTCGAGCCACTCCGGGATCTCCTCGTCGTCGCCCTCGAACAGGCTGACCTCGACCTTGGGCAGGCGAGCCTGCCACGCGCTGAGCAGTTCCGGGAGCAGCCCTTGCATCACGGTTGGAACGGTGCCGAGACGGATCCGGCCCACGGGGACGCCGGAACGGGCCCGGACCCGTGCGGACAGCGCATCCAGAGCGGCGACGGCGGCACGGGTGTGCGGGAGCACGTCGGCGGCGAGGGCCGTGGGGGCATTGGCGCGGTCCCGGTCGAGGAGGAGGCCCCCGATGTCGTCTTCGAGGGCCCGGAGCGTCCGGGAAACTGCGGACTGGCTGACGCTGAGAGTCTGGGCCGCCGCGGTGAACGATCCCGTGTCCACCACCGCCAGCAGAGTCCGCAATTGAGGAACCGTGGGTGCCATGCATTCAGGGTATGCCCAAATGAGTTCGATGTATTTGCTTCATGAAGTATCAGGTTCGATGGTTGACTCATGAACACTCGCCGGTTCGGCACCGTCGCCGCCTTCATCATCCTGGCGCTCGTCTGGGGCTCCAGCTTCCTCTTCATCAAGGAATCTCTGACCGCCTTCACCCCGGCACAGGTCGTGCTGGGGCGGGTCGTCCTCGGAGCCGTGACACTGTGCCTCGTGATGGTGCTCAGTGGACGCGTCTGGCCCCGTGAGCGGCGCTTCTGGGGCCACATGATCATGGTGGGCCTGCTCCTCTGCGTGCTGCCGTTCAGCCTGTTCGCCTGGGCCGGGGAATCACTTCCGTCCGGCCTCTCCGCGATCCTGAACGCGGCCACACCCCTCATGACCGCACTCGCCATCGCCGCCGTCCTGCCCTCCGAACACCTCACGAAAGGGCAGGCTCTGGGCGTCGCGGTGGGAGGGGCGGGCGTGGTGCTCGTGATCGCTCCGTGGACCATGGCGGGCGACCCCGCCCTGCTCGGTTCGCTGCCCGCTCAGCTCGCGTGCCTGGGCGCCGCCGGATGCTACGGACTCGGCTTCGCCTACATGCGCCGGTTCGTGATCGGGAAGCATCACTACGACTCCATCACCGTGGCGACGGTGCAGCTGACGCTCGCGGCCGGCGTCGCGCTGGTCACCTTCCCGTTCGTCGTGTGGGCGTCGCCCGCCGCAGCCCACCTCGCGCTCAACCCCGTGGCGGTGATCTGCCTGGTCCTTCTCGGATCGCTCGGGACGGGTGTGGCGTACATCCTGAACACCGCCATCGTGTCGCAGTGGGGCGCCATCCGGGCGTCGACCGTCACCTATGTGAGTCCGTTGGTCGCGGTGCTGCTCGGCATCGTGCTCCTCGACGAACGGCTGAGCTGGAACCAGCCGGTCGGATGTCTGGTCGTCATCGCCGGGATCGTCACGGCGCACCGCGCCGCGGCGGTCCGACCGCCCGCCGTCCCGGCTGAACCCGCGACGGCGGCTGCGTCCGTCGCGGACGGCCCCGCAACAATCCGGACGGCGATTGGAGCGGAGAGCCGTCCGTCCTAACGTGGGGGACAGTCGCCCGGCCGGACCGCCGGGCCCGCACTGAAGGAGCCCCCATGATCAGCCAGCACGAATACTTCGACGGCAACGTCCGCAGCCTGGGCTCCGGGGACGACGAGGGGAAGTTCACGGTCGGCGTCATCGCCCCGGGCGAGTGGACCTTCGGCACGTCCTCCCCGGAGCGCATGCAGCTGGTGCGCGGCAGCTGGGACGTGAAGGTCCCGGCCGAGAGTGGGGAGTGGGTCCGCTATGAGGCAGGCTCGGTGTTCGAGGTCGAGGCCGGGGTGTCCTTCACCGTCATGACCAGCGATCCCGTGGCCTACATCTGCTCGTACGAGTAATACGCAGGGGTAATACACGCGGGTACTGCGTCGCTGCGGAGAGAGCGCCCCGGTGAAACAGTGAGTTTGCGCTGAAACAGTGCGTCAAGCTCACTGTTTCAGCGCAAACTCACTGTTTCGGCGGATTGCCCGCGTGCGACCCGGCCCGGTCCCGTCAGACCCGGTCCCGTCAGATCGGCGGACCGCCCTCGGCCGCCGCTTTGAGGAACTCGTTCCGCTGCCGGATCAGCTGCGGCATGTACCAGCGGAGGACCAGCAGTTCGGCGAGGCGGCCGAGCGGACCCAGCGGGGCGGCGAAGGTGATGTCGTCGCGCAGGAGGGTGCCGCCGTCGTCGGGCGTGAAACGGTGCTCGTGGCGCCAGAACCTGAACGGTCCGCGGAGCTGTTCGTCCACGAAGTGCGACGGTTCGCGGTACTCCGTGATCCGGGACGTCATGCGGATCGGGACCCCGAAATGCCGGGCCTGCCAGGTCACGGTGTCGCCCGGTCCCATACGGCCCGTCGTCACTCCGGCCACGGCGCGCTCGCCCGAATCGGCCATGGAACGGGTATGGGCGTCGACGTCGAGGGACAGGCCGAAGACCTTGTCCGGCCGCGCGGCGATGCGGATCTCCTCGCTGAAGCTGATCACGGGAGGTAGCCTACGTGGTCTTGGGGCTCTTCATTGGCGCATGCGCAGCAGGTCATCGGCGTATTCAAAGGCTCGATGATCGTCAACACGGAGAGCGTTCATCCTGCGTCCCGCAGCTTCCTCGGCATCTGCTGCGTCCTCCCTTTCGAACTGGGTTTGAAAAACCGCGAAGAGCAAACCCGAGGCATCCATATCGAGCACTTGCAGCGCGTTCGGGACGAGCTGACGAGCAGTTTGAAGAATCAGTGATTCTTCAAACATCCGCTCCTCCGTCAACGCTCCGTGGGAGAACGCGATGGCTCCCAGTGCCATGGGATTCACCCCGATGTCCTGACACGTGAGTTCGATACTCTCTTCGTCGTCTTCCTCTCGATCCGAGCCTGTGAGCAATGCAGTGACGCGCGAGAGGAAGATGCACTGGGCCACCATCGTCAGGCGGGTTTCGCAGTCACCAAGGGGTGCGTCGTCCCACGGCAGTTCATCGGTGTCCCAGGCCCACACTCGCTTGACGAGATTCCACGCGTGATCGGGTGCCAGGTTCTGTTGAAGGCAATGTGCCGCGAGTTGTTTCGGTGACATGATTTCCATGGTTTCTCCTAAGAGTGCGCTTCTGTTGGGTCCAGCATGGCCCGGTGGTCTGACATCAATTCGGCGACAGCCGCGGCGCTATGTGTCCTTCCGTGACCTTGCGTGAACCGCCGTTTCGGCAGCTTTGATGAGTGTTACGCGTCACCCCTATGGTTTTCGCATGGCTCTGATGGACATCTATCCCACGGCACTGCGCCTTCTCGGCCGCCCGGTGCTGGTGGTCGGCGGCGGCAAGGTCGCCGCGCGACGTGCCAAGGGCCTGCTCGACGCCGGAGCCCGGGTCACGGTGGTCGCCCCCGAAGCGGTGGAGACGATCCGCGACCTTGCCGACGCCGGACTCCTCCGCTGGGAGGCCCGCGGCTACCGCACCGAAGACCTCGACACCCCCTGGTTCGTCCAGACCGCCACGGGCGACCCCGCGGTGGACGCCCAGGTCGCGGCCGACTCCGAGGCCCGACGGATCTGGTGCGTCAATGCCGGGGATCACGAGAGCTCAGCCGCCTGGACGCCCGCCGTCGCCAGCGTGGACGACGTGAAGATCGCGGTCAACGCCGGAGCGGATCCCCGCCGTGCGATGGCCGTGCGCGACGCCGTCGCCGCGGCCCTCGACGAAGGCGCCCTGCCGCTCCGCCACCACCGCCGGGGCACCCCGCGCGGCGGTCAGGTCACGAGCCGGGCCAAGGGAAGCGTCGCGCTCGTCGGCGGCGGCCCGGGCGATCCCGGCCTCATGACCGTCCGCGCCCGGCAGCTCCTGGCGGAGGCCGACGTCGTCGTGGCCGATCGCCTCGGCCCGCGCTCCGTCCTGGACGGTCTGCCGGAGGACGTCCGCGTGATCGAAGTGGGCAAAACCCCCGGCCATCACCCTGTCCCGCAGGACGAGATCAACCGCATTCTGGTCCGCGAGGCGCTCGCGGGGAACCACGTGGTCCGGCTCAAGGGCGGCGACCCGTACGTCCTCGGCCGCGGCGGCGAAGAGCTCGCCTTCTGCCGCGAGCACGACGTCGACGTCCAGGTGGTCCCGGGCGTCACCTCTGCGATCTCCGTGCCCGCTGCGGCCGGCATCCCGGTGACGCATCGCGGGCTGGCCACGGGCTTCTCCGTCGTCACGGGCCACGACGAACTGGGCAGCCTGCCCGCCCGGCCGGACCACACCGTGGTCCTCCTCATGGGCGTCAAGGCCCTGTCCCGGTCGATGGACACCCTCGCCAGCTCAGGGCTCCCGCGGGACACCCCCGTGGCGATCGTGGAGCGCGGCTACGCGCCGGATCAGCGGGTCACCGTGGCGACCGTCGCGGACATCGCGGACCGCGCCGCCGACGTCGGGGTCGAGAATCCCGCCGTCATCGTGGTGGGGGACGTCGTCCGGCTCAGCCCCTATGCCCCCGAGCATCTTCGCCTCACCCCCACTCATGCACTCTGATCGAGTGCTCCACAGGACGTCGTTCTCGCCGGAATCCCAGGCTGGAATGACATCCTATGGAGCAGTCGACGAAAGGAACACAGCCGTGTCAGAACTCCCCACCCCCTCGAACGCAGCCGTCGGCTCCGCGGAGCGCCCGCTGCGCGTCGCCGTCATCGGCTCCGGTCCGGCCGGCGTCTACGCCGCGGACATCCTCACCAAGAGCGATGAGGTCAAGAGCGGGGAGCTCACCGTCAGCATCGACCTGTTCGACCGCTACCCGGCGCCGTACGGCCTGATCCGCTATGGCGTGGCCCCGGACCACCCTCGGATCAAGGGCATCGTGAACGCTTTGCACAAGGTGCTGGACCGCGGCGACATCCGCTTCTTCGGCAACGTCGACTACGGCACGGACCTTTCCCTGGAGGACCTGCGGAAGCACTACGACGCCGTCATCTTCGCCACGGGCGCCATCAAGGACGCGGACCTCAACATTCCCGGCGTCGAGCTGGAAGGCTCCTTCGGCGGCGCGGACTTCGTCTCCTGGTACGACGGCCACCCGGACGTCCCGCGCGAGTGGCCGCTCGAGGCCAAGGAGGTCGCGGTCATCGGCAACGGCAACGTCGCGCTGGACGTCGCGCGCGTCCTGTCGAAGCACGCGGACGACCTGCTGGTCACCGAGATCCCGGACAACGTCTACGCCGGCCTGAAGGCGAGCCCGGTGACGGATGTCCACGTCTTCGGGCGCCGCGGTCCCGCCCAGATCAAGTTCACCCCGCTGGAACTGCGCGAGCTGTCCCACTCCCAGGACGTGGACATCATCCTCTACGCCGAGGACTTCGAGTTCGACGAGGCCTCCGATGAGGCGATCCAGAGCAACAACCAGATCAAGACCATGGTCGGGACGCTGACCAACTGGTTCGCCGAGCAGCCCGAGGACCTCTCCGAGCTGACCGCGTCCCGCCGCCTGCACCTGCACTTCCTGCACTCCCCGGTGGAGATCACCGACTCCCCGGAAACCCCGGGCAAGGTGGCCGGCATCCGCTTCGAGCGCACCGAGCTCGACGGCACGGGCAACGCCCGCGGCACCGGCGAGTACGTGGATTACCCGGTTCAGGCGGTCTACCGGACCATCGGCTACTTCGGTTCGCCCCTGCCGGGCGTCGAGTTCGACCACCGCAAGGGCGTCGTGATCAACGACGGCGGCCGCGTCCTCGACGCCTCGGGAGCCCCGGTGCCGGGCGTCTACGCCACGGGCTGGATCAAGCGCGGACCGGTCGGTCTCATCGGCCACACCAAGGGTGACGCCCTCGAAACCATCACCCACCTGCTGGAGGACCGCACGGCCCTCCCCGTGGCGGACGACGCCGCGGAGAACGCCGTGGTCGCGTTGCTCGAAAGCCGCGGCGTGCAGTACACGAGCTGGGATGGCTGGAACCGTCTGGACGCCCACGAGCGCGCACTCGGCGCCGAGGCCACGGCCGGCGGCGGCTCGCACGGGGTGAGCGTCGAGCGCGAGCGCATCAAGGTCGTGTCCCGCGAGGAGATGGTGAGCATCTCGCGCGACGGGGCGGGCGCCGTCGTCGGCTCCTGACCTCCGCACGGCGCCGCACGTTGGGCACGTTGAGTGCCCAGTTGTTGCGGGTGTTTCCGCCGAACACCCGCAACAACTGAGCACTCAACGTCGTTAACAGCGCACTCAGCTCCGGGATTCGGCGATCTCCAGGCCGCAGCGGACGCTCCGTTCCGCGGTCTCCGGGTCGCCGGAGGCGAGGGCCGTGAGGAGGTCCTGGTGCCCCGGCTGGAGGCTGGGGTCGAAGTCCCGGTGCTCCGACTGGTTGAGCAGATCGCGCTTGAAGGCCCCTGCGAAGCCCGAATACAGCTGTTCCAGCAGCGGGTTGCCGCTGAGCCGGGCCACGCCGCGGTGGAACTCCCAGTCCAGATCCGCCCACTCGGCGATCCTGCCGGCGTGCCATGCCTCGAGCGAGGCGTCCAGGATGCGCTGCAGTTCCTCGATGCCCGGGGCCTCCGCGCGCTGGGCTGCGAGCCGCGCGGCCTGGGTGTCCAGGACCTGACGGACCTCGAACACATGGGCGGCCGTGTGCTCGCCGACGCTCCTGCTGGCCGTGCCTTCGAGCTCGCTGCGGGCACGGACGTAGGTGCCGTCGCCCTGCCGGACCTCCAGGACCCCGGCGTGGGCCAGGGCCTTGATGCCTTCCCGCAGGGTGCCGCGGGAAACCTGGAAACGCTCCATGAGCTCCGATTCGGTGGGGATCCGCTGCCCGATCTCCCACGCGCCGGACGCGATCGCCTCGCGGAGCTGCCGCGCGACGGCGGCCGCCAGCGGCTGCCGTCCCTCGGGGTGATGCAGGCCGCCGGCGGGGGTGGCGGACTTCGACGTGTTCCGAGCGGTGGTCACTGGATCACTCGCCGCCCCGGGAGGCCTGCTGCGACGCGACCACCACGCGAGGTCCGTGCCCGCTGTGCAGACGGCCCAGCACGAAGGCGGCCACGGTCAGGACGACCGCGACGCCGACCGCCACGCCCAGCGGCAGGATCCACTGCCCGGTCAGGCCGTGCAGGAGGCCGATGCCGAGCGGGCCGAGTGCCGAGAAGAAGTACCCCAGGGACTGCGCGGCGGTGGAGAGCGCCGTGGTCTCGGCGGGGGTGCGGCCGCTCTGGCTGATGATCGCCAGGACGAGCGGGAAGATGCCGAGGCCCAGGCCCGTGAGGCACGCGGACAGCAGGGCCGTCTGGATCGGCGCCACCATGAGGAGGATGATGCCGGCCACCGTGCACGCGGCGGGGATGGCGAGAGCCCAGGGGCGGGTGCTGTTCCGCGAACCGAAGGCGAGGAACAGCATGCCAGCGAACATCGACACGAACTGCATGACACCGAACATCAGGCCGCTCTGCGTGGCGTCCATGCCGTTGTCGCTCAGGATGTAGGCGTACCAGCTCATGACGGCGTAGGCGAGGAAACCCTGCGTCGAGAAGACGATCGCGATCAGCACGGCCTTGCGGCCCCGGAGCGCGGCCCAGATGCCGTGGTGCTGCTCGGGTGCGACGTCGGGGGCCAGGTTCCGGCTCCGACGGCGCCCGAGGGCCAGTGGGATGAAACCGAGGAGACCGAGCGCTGCGATCACGGACCACGAGGCCAGCCCGGCGGACGGGGAGCCCAGCGCGTGGGCCAGGGGGACGCTGACGGTGGCCGCCGTCGTCGCGCCGATGGTCATGGTGAAGGTGTACAGGCCGGTGACCAGCGACGTCCGGTCGGCGTGGTCCTGGCGGATCAGCACCGGCATGGAGACGTTGCAGATGGCCAGGCCGCTCATCGCCACCACGGAGCCCACCAGCAGCGCCACGGTGCTGGGGATGCCGCGGATCGCGAGGCCGCAGGTCAGCAGGAAGAGCGCGAACACCACGGTGTTCTCGACGCCCAGGCGGCGGCTCAGGGGGTTGGTGGCCAGCCCGGCGAATGCGAAGCACAGCGTGGGGATGCTCGGCAGGAGCGAGGCGATGAAAGCGCCGTAGCCCAGAGCCTGCTGCAGTTCGTGGAAGAGAGCTGCTGCACTCGTGATGCCCACGCGGAGGTTGAGCCCCACCAGGATGACGCCCACCAGGGCGAGCAGCACCTTCCGGCGCCCCGAGCCGCCGGTTCCCGTGGCGAGGGCCGAGGCGTCGGCGAGAGCGGCGGGACTGAGGATGGGCGCGGTGGATTCCGAGGTGGGTGTGGCTGGCATGTTCTAAAGGTTAGACCTTTAGTCGTTCTGGTATGCCATTCCGTGACGGACGCCACAGGAAATGGCCGGCGAGGCGAGGGTCAGCGCGTCCCGAGCCGGGAGATCGCCAGGGCCAGCCAGAGCTGGACGCGGTCCGCCGTGGTGGAAGGGTCGTAGCCACTGAGCTCGGTGATCTGGGCCAGGCGGTACCGGACGGTGTTGCGGTGCAGGGTGAGTGCCTGCGCCACGGCCGCCACGGAGCCGTCGTGCTCGAGGTAGCTCTCCAGGGTGCTGAGCAGCCCGGCCCCGTGTGCGGCGTCGAAGTCGTAGAGCGGTTTGAGGGTCTCCATCGCCATGTCGGACAGCGGGACGTCCTCGCTCGCCAGCAGCAGCGACGTCAGGCTGAGCCGTTCGGGCTCGTTGACCGGCAGTCCGCGCGCGACGGCGTCGCGCGCCTCGAAGTAGCTCCAGCGCAGGCCGTTCGCCTTGGCGTAGTGGCCGCCGATCCCGATCGTCGCCTTCAGCCCGGCCTCGGCCAGCAGAGCATGGACGGCCTTGGCGGCCTCCACGGCGGTCTTGTCCTCCGGCGTGATGATGAGCAGCTCGGAGTCGACGACGGCGGTCGGGATGCCTTCGAGCTCGGGCGGCAGGGGAGTGGACATGATGGCTTTGTTCTGGGCCGGGGTGTTGCCCGGCGCCGGCCGCACGAGGATCACCACATGACGTTTGGCCGCGGCCACCCCGATGGTCGCGAGCCTGGTGCCGGCGTCCTTCGGGTCCAGCACGCCGCGGATGACGTCCTGCATGACCTGCCCCGCCAGCTTCCGGGAGGC
Source organism: Arthrobacter sp. Y-9 (assembly GCF_029690065.1). Taxonomy (NCBI): domain Bacteria; kingdom Bacillati; phylum Actinomycetota; class Actinomycetes; order Micrococcales; family Micrococcaceae; genus Arthrobacter; species Arthrobacter sp. Y-9. Next base: position 2,928,074 of record NZ_CP121463.1, on the reverse strand, counting down.
GTCCCGCTGGTGCTTCTGGTTGTTCAGTTCCAGGCTGATGAGGCTCTTCGCGTAGTCCAGGATGCCGGCGTCCCGGAAGGGCTCACGGACCTGGAGCGTGGTGGCGTCGCGCTGACCGGTGGAGATGGCCACGTCCAGCCAGCGCCCGGAATCGGGCTCGCCGAGGGAGCCTGCGGTGGTGCTGAAGATCTCGCGTCCGTAGCGCCGCAGCCGCAGATCGGTGCGGAGCAGTCCCGCCAGTTGCCGCAGCAACGCGGGCAGCCCGCCGCCCGAGAGCAGGGAACGGGCCAGGACCTGGTGCCCCGAGAGCATGCGTTCCAGCTTGGCGAGGTGGTCCGCGTGCTGCGCCTCCGCCACGAGCTTCCCCAGCGCGATGAACGGGGTCTCGTACGGGACCTCCACCACGGGGATGTCCCAGCGGTTCGCCTCCGCCACGAGGGCCGGCGGCACCACTTCGGAGGACAGGCCCGTGCCGAAGCCGATACCGACCGCCCCGGAACGCTGCACCATGCGCACGAAGTGGCGCTGCGCGGCGGCGGTCTTCTGGCGCAGACCGGTGGTCAGCACGAGCTCGCCGCCGCTCAGGAAGCGCTGCGGGTTCTCCTGCTCCGTGACGGCCACCCACTGAATCGGGGTGGAAAGGGTCGACTCGGCGGCCCCCACCTTCTTAAGCTTGAGAGACGGAACGGACAGAAGTGCCGCCAGCGTGATGGACATGGTCCCATCATAGAAGTCCTTTGGACTCCCGCACAGCAGGCTTGGGGTTTGGCTGTGCACCCGCCTATACATCGGCGAGCTTTCGTCACCCTATGCTCGAAGTCACACCCGTCGCAGGCGACTAAGAAGGAAAGAGTCCCCCATGACTGCAACCACCACCGAACTCAGCTACCGCCTCGAGCAGAAGCGCAGCATCGGCGAGTTCCCCGGCCCCAAGTCCCGCGAGCTGGCCGCCCGCCGTGACGCCGTCGTCGCCGGCGGCGTCGCCTCCTCCGTCCCCGTCTACATCGCCGATGGCGATGGCGGCATCATCAAGGACGTGGACGGCAACTCCTTCATCGACCTCGGCTCCGGCATCGCCGTGACGAGCGTCGGCGCCTCCGCCCCGGCCGTCGTCGCCGCGGTCCAGGAAGCCGTGCAGCACTTCACGCACACCTGCTTCATGGTGACCCCGTACGAGGGCTACGTCGCCGTCGCCGAGAAGCTCAACGAGCTGACCCCGGGCGACCACGAGAAGCGCTCCGTGCTGTTCAACTCCGGCGCCGAAGCCGTCGAGAACGCCATCAAGATCGCCCGCAAGGCCACCGGCCGCAACGCCGTCGTCGCGTTCGACCACGCCTACCACGGCCGCACCAACCTGACCATGGCGCTGACCGCCAAGGCCATGCCGTACAAGAGCGGCTTCGGTCCGTTCGCCTCGGACATCTACCGTCTGCCGATGAGCTACCCGTACCGCGAGGAGAACCCGGAGATCACGGGCACCGAGGCCGCCAAGCGCGCCATCCTCGCCATCGAAAAGCAGATCGGCGGCAGCGAGGTCGCCGCGATCATCATCGAGCCCATCCAGGGCGAGGGCGGCTTCATCGTCCCCGCCGAGGGCTTCCTCCCGACCCTGGCCGCGTGGGCCAAGGAGAACGGCGTCGTCTTCATCGCAGATGAGGTCCAGGCCGGCTTCTGCCGCACCGGCAAGTGGTTCGCCGTCGATCACGAAGGCGTCGTCCCGGACCTGATCACCATGGCCAAGGGCATCGCCGGCGGCATGCCGCTGTCCGCCGTCACCGGCCGCGCCGAGCTGCTCAACGCCGTTCACGGCGGCGGTCTGGGCGGCACGTACGGTGGCAACCCGGTGGCCTGCGCCGCCGCTCTCGCCGCGATCGAGACCATGGAGCAGTTCGACCTGAACGCCCGTGCCGAGCGCATCGGTCAGCTCATCCAGGACCGCATGAACAAGCTGGCCGGCGAGCTCTCCGTGATCGGTGACGTGCGTGGCCGTGGCGCCATGCAGGCCATCGAGCTCGTGGTGGCCGGTTCCAAGGAGCCGAACGCCGCGCTGACCAAGGCGATCGCCGACTACTGCCTGGCCCAGGGTGTCATCATCCTGACCTGTGGCACCTACGGCAACGTGATCCGTCTCCTGCCGCCGCTCACGATCGGTGAGGACCTCCTCAACGACGCGCTCGACGTCCTCGAGGCAGCGATTCGCGCCAACGCCTGAGCCTTCCCGGTTCCGGCTCTCTGAGCCTGGCCGCCCGTCCCGACCGTTCACCTGCCCGCGAACGGTCGAGGCGGGCGGTCTTGTTTTAGCCAAGGCCGCCCGCCCCGCTCAGCAGATCAGCGCAGCACCACCGTGCGGGCATGACCGTGCCCGTCCAGCGCGATGTCGAGCGTGAGCGGCGAGGTGCTCACCACGGTCACGCCGGGATCCGGACTCACGACGCCGGACACCGCCACCCCCGCCAGGCTCACCCGGGCGACGGCCTGGGTGCGGCTCGGGTCGGAGAGCGCGACCGTCACCGTCCCGTCGTCGTCCTTCCGGAACGCCAGCGAGCATGGACCGCTCACGGTGACGCCGTGCGCGGGGGCCGTGTCCGCCGGGGTCGCGGCGAAGAAGTTGGCCAGCGTCACTCCCTGCGCACGGTCCTCCACCATCTGCACGTCCGCCGAATTCGCGAGGACCCGCACCGACGGGTTCGCCGACTCCTTGAAGGTGTCCGAGTGCTCCGCACCCGGCAGCATCAGGTACGCATAGCCGCCACCCTGAGGCCCCGTCCCGTGGCTGTGGGTGATGGTGACGTAGTCGCGGGCCTTGACGTCGTCCGTGCCGCCCGTGTCCGCGCCGGAGTTGATGGCCTTCCATGTTCCGCTGCGGGCCACCACCGCCACGGTGACGTCTCCGCTCACGTTCTCCGCGGGCAGCAGGACATACCCGCCATGCCCCACGATGTGGGCATTGCGGGTGATCCTCACGCGGGCGTCGCCGGGGGCCAGGGTCCGCTTGCGGTTGTCGGTGCGCAGGTCCGGCGCCTTGCCGGGAGCGAAGGCCCGGTTCTCCACCGTGGTGATCACCTCGTGCGGGCCGGAGGAGGTGATTCCGGCGCCCAGGCAGACCACCTTGTCCTCCAGGAAGAACCACGACTTGCGCGCGCTGAGGGTCTTGTTGAAGTTCAGGTGGTCCATGCCCTGGACACCCCAGTTGCCCTCGAAATCCAGGCCGCCGGCGAACGCCTGGTACGCCCGGGGGATCCCGGTGCCGTTCGTCGCCCCGCTCTCGCGCGGTTCGGTGGTCACGGTCGTTCCGGGCAGGCGGTACGGGTCCACGGTCGGCCAGAAATCGGCGCTGTACTGGGACGGATCCGTCGGGGTGTAGACGAAGGTCAGACCGTCGCCCTGGTACCAGCCGAGGTTGTTCTCGAAGTTGCCCCATTCGTAGCGGCCGATCCGTTTCGAGGACACGTTGACCACCGAACTGAAGCCCGGGCGGTGGTGCACCAGACGGTCCTGGTCCCCGAACGCGCGGGTGAAGACCGGGGCGGGCGCCGGGGTGATGGAGGAGTCCTGGAGGGCCGAGGTGACCAGCAGGGACTTGGCGATGCTCTGCCCGGGGAGGCCGAACAGCGAGACGTCCGTGCAGCGTTCCAGCCAGCCCTTCACGAGGGCGAGGTAGCGGCTGCGGTACGGCTCCCCGGCTCCCGGCGCCAGCAGGAGGATGGCCGTGATGGCGCCGGCGCCGTCCACGTAGTCCGGGTTGGCCTGCCGGGACACCGCCCGGCCGCGGACCGTGTCCATCATGCGTCCGTTCCAGATGAAGGGCGCGTAGCTCGCTTCCACCGCGTCCAGGATAACGGACTTCTTCGGGTCGGTGACGTCCCAGGCGCTGCCGCCCAGCAGGCCCAGGATCTCGGCGATCCCGCCGAGCGTGACCACGCCGTAGGTCCCCACATACGGGAGATAGCTGTGCTGGACGAACGAACCGTCCGCGTAGAAGCCATCGCCGCTCGTGACATAGCCGAACACGCTGTTCTTGCCATTGCGCACGGTGTCGCTGAGGGCGTCGCGGGCCAGGGCCACTTCGTCCGGCCGGCCGTCGAGGATGCCGCGCAGGGCGCAGGAGAGCGCCTTGTCCGTCCGGTTCGCTCCGGTCTCCGCGAGGCTGGTTCCGCGGCCGCGCCAATTGGGGTCCGGGGTGAAGTACCGTGCTGCGGCCAGGAGGGAGGAGCGCAGGGCGGCGGGGACGACGTCGTACAGCAGGACCAGGATGTCCGCGGCCTTGCGCGGCACACCGATCTCCCAGAACCACCAGTTGCCGGCGGCCCGCATGCCGCTCTTGTAGGCGGTGGTGCTGAGGTAACTGAGCGCCGCGACCAGATCGGAGGCCAGCTTCGCGTCGCCGTGCTGGGCGGAGCCCGCGGTGGCGTGGGCGAGGGCCAAGTCGAAGAGACGGTTGAAGCTCACGCCCATGTTGCCGGTGGCGTCGGCTGCGCTGCCGATTCCCGTGAGCGGCAGGTCGGCCCAGAGGCCGGACGTCCCGCTCGGGGTGATCATGGACGCCCAGGTCCTGGCGGCGGCGTCGCTCATGGCCTGGAGCGCGGAGGTCAGCTCCGGGACCGTGGCGGCGCTGCCGTCCCCGGCCAGCATCAGACGACGGCGAGCGATCAGCTCGTCCAGCGAGGCCGCGGGGGCGGCGCTCACGGAGCCGGCCGTGGCGCTCAGGAGCGCGCCGGCCCCCAGGAGTGCGAAGAGGGTTCTGCGATTCAGCTCGGCGGACAACACGGACCTCCAGTGCTCGGGGAGTGGGTAGTCCGAGCCTAGAGGTGAGTGTTCTTGATCACAATAGGTTGAAAGTGTTCATTTACTTTCACCTGCGTCGGACGCGGATGCTATGACGCAGAGCGTCCACGGTGAGGATGATGAGCCCCAGCCACACCAGACCGAAGCCGATCCAGCGCTCGGGGGACATGTGCTCGTGGAGGACCAGGGTCGCGATGATCAGCTGGAGCGTCGGCGCCAGGTACTGCAGCATGCCGATGGTGGTGAGCGGGAGGCGGGCCGCGGAAGCGCCGAAGAACACGAGCGGGACGGCCGTCACCGCGCCGGACGCTGCCATGAGCCAGAAGTGCGCCGAGCCGTACCCGGTGACCGTGGCCGCCTGGTTCAGGGTCAGCGCGACCATGGTGACGGCCGCGAACGGGGCCAGGACCAGCGTCTCCACGCTGAGGCTGGTGATGGAGTCGACACCGGACCCCACCTTCTTCTTCACGAGCCCGTAGAAGCCGAAGCTGAAGGCGAGCGTCAGGGCGATCCACGGCAGCTTGCCGTACGCCACCGTCAGCACGACGACGGCCAGGAACCCGATGCCCACGGCGGTCCACTGCAGCGCCCGCAGGCGCTCTTTCAGGACCAGGACGCCGAGCAGCACCGAGACCAGCGGATTGATGTAGTACCCCAAGGAGGCTTCCACGGCCTGGCCGCTCATCACGCCGAACGTGTACGCGAGCCAGTTCACCGCGATGAGCAGGGCGGCGATCGCGAGGACGCCGAGCGTCTTAGGGCGCTTCAGGACGAGGGTGAACGTCTTCCAGGACCGGGTGGCGGTCAGCAGGATGGCGCAGAAGAGCAGGGACCAGAGCACCCGGTTCGCCACGATCTCCACCGGGCCGGCCGGAAGCAGCAGCATGAAGTAGAGCGGCAGCAGGCCCCAGAGGGTGTAGGCGCCGACGCCGTAGGCGAGACCCTGGCGCTCCCGCTTGGCGGCCTGCTCGGCTGCGCCGCCGGAGGTGCCGGCCGGGTTGCTGCCGGGGATGCCGCTCACGGGGGTGGTGGGAGCGAGGGTTTTCGAGATGGGGTCCGTCACGTGGGCACAACCGGCCGCATGCAGGTGTTATTCCGAACAATTAGAATAGTTCTGCCTGCGCTAATGGCGCGGGCACTGTCAACCTTGGAAGGTCAGCTCTTGTCTGTCGAGTCTGTGCACACGTCCGCCCGCCCTCTGCGCGTCGCCATCATCGGTTCCGGTCCGGCCGGCGTCTATGCCGCAGACATCCTCACGAAGTCTCAGGGCGTGAAAGACGGCGAAGTGCAGGTCTCGATCGACCTCTTCGAGCGTTACCCCGCGCCGTACGGCCTGATCCGCTACGGCGTCGCCCCCGACCACCCCCGCATCAAGGGCATCGTGAACGCGCTGCACAAGGTGCTGGACCGCGGCGACATCCGCTTCTTCGGCAATGTCCACTTCGGGCAGGACGTCAGTCTGGAGGACCTGCAGAAGCACTATGACGCGGTCATCTTCGCCACCGGCGCCATCAAGGATGCCGAGCTGAACATCCCGGGCATCGACCTGAAGGGGTCCTTCGGCGGCGCGGACTTCGTCTCCTGGTACGACGGTCACCCGGACGTTCCGCGGGACTGGCCGCTGGAGGCTCAGGAGATCGCCGTGATCGGCAACGGCAATGTCGCCCTCGACGTCGCGCGCGTCCTGTCCAAGCACGCTGAGGACCTGCTGGTCACCGAGATCCCGGACAACGTCTACGAGGGCCTGAAGAAGTCCCCGGTCACGGATGTCCACGTCTTCGGACGCCGCGGTCCCGCCCAGGTGAAGTTCACCCCGCTGGAGCTGCGCGAGCTGTCCCACTCCCGCGACGTGGACATCGTGCTGTACCCGGAGGACTTCGACTTCGACGAGGCCTCGGACGAAGCCATCAAGACGAACAACCAGGTCAAGACCATGGTCAACACCTTGACCAACTGGCTGGTGGAGGAGGCGCACGAGGGTGAGGACGCCGCGTCCCGCCGTCTGCACCTGCACTTCCTGCACTCCCCGGTGGAGATCCTGGAGGACCCGGAGCGCCCTGGCCACGTGGGCGGCATCCGCTTCGAGCGCATGGAGCTGGACGGCACGGGCAACGCCCGCGGCACCGGCGAGTACGTGGACTACCCGGTCCAGGCCGTGTACCGCGCCATCGGCTACTTCGGGTCGCCGCTGCCGGGCCTGGAGTTCGACGAGCGCCGTGGCGTCCTCAAGAACGACGGCGGCCGCGTCCTGGGCGCGGACGGCGCCCCGGTGCCGGGCGTCTACGCCACGGGCTGGATCAAGCGTGGACCGGTCGGTCTCATCGGCCACACGAAGGGTGACGCCCTCGAAACCATCGGCTACCTCCTGGAGGACCGCCTCCAGCTGCCCGCCGCCGTCGAGCCGTCCGAGGACGCCGTCGTCGCCCTGCTCGAGGAGCGCGGCGTCGAGTACACGACGTGGGAGGGCTGGAACCGTCTGGACGCTCACGAACTGGCCCTCGGGGCGGAGGCGACCGCCAACGGAGGTTCGCACGGCGTGAGTATTGCGCGCGAGCGGGTCAAGGTGGTACCCCGCGAGGAGATGGTGAGCATTTCCCGAGGTCAGTAGGCCATTCCGGGAGAATGCGGGAAATGAAATGTTCATTTCCTAATCTCACATACTGGACGAGTACGGGGTGTCCGAGGGGTGGACACTACCCTTGTGACGATCCTTTACACGACACAGAATGTGGACACCGATGAACATTCTCCGTACCAAGTCAATTGAGCAGTCAATTGCAGACGCCGAGGAGCCGGGTCGCCGGCTCAAGCGTTCCCTGAGCGCCTGGGACCTCATGATCATGGGCGTCGCCGTGGCCGTCGGCGCCGGCATCTTCTCCGTTGGCGCCAAGGCTGCCGCCAACTTCGCCGGCCCCGCCGTCACGCTGTCCTTCGTCATCGCCGCCGTCACGTGCGCGCTGGCGATCATGTGCTACGCCGAATTCGCCACGGCCATCCCGGTGGCGGGCTCGGCATACGTCTTCACCTACGCGACCCTCGGTGAGGTCCTAGCCTGGATCGTCGGCTGGAACCTCATCCTGGAACTCTTCACGGCTGCGGCCGTGATCGCCAAGTACTGGGGCATCTACCTCTCCAAGGTCTTCGACCTGGTGGGCGTCAAAATGCCCGAGGCCATCAACGTGGGCGGCCTGGACGTCTACTGGGGCGCGTTCCTGATCGTGGCCATCTTCACCGTGCTGCTGGTGCTCGGCACCAAGCTCTCGGCCCGGGTGGGCAACGTCTTCACGCTCATCAAGATCGCCGTGGTGCTCTTCGTCATCATCGTGGGCTTCTTCTACATCAAGGCGGAGAACTACACCCCGTTCGTTCCGCAGTCCGTGCCGACCGCTGGCAACGCCGTGGAAGATGTCATGAAGCAGTCCCTCTTCGGCTTCCTGACGGGAGCGGCCCCGGCACAGTACGGCACCCTGGGCATCTTCGCCGGTGCAGCCCTGGTGTTCTTCGCCTTCATCGGCTTCGACGTGGTGGCCACCTCCGCGGAAGAGGTCAAGAACCCGCAGAAGACGCTGCCCCGCGGCATCTTCGGCGGCCTGGCCCTGGTCACGCTGCTCTACATCCTGGTGTCCCTCGCCCTGACCGGCATGGTGTCCTACACGGATCTGGCGAAGGCCAAGAACCCGACCCTCACCACCGCGTTCGAGGCCGTCGGCAACACCGACGCCGCCAAGATCATCGCCTTCGGCTCCCTGATCGGCCTCACCACGGTCATCATGGTGCTCCTCATGGGCCTGGCCCGCGTGGTCCTGGCCATGAGCCGCGACGGCCTCTTGCCGCGCGCCCTGTCCAAGACCAGCGACAAGCACTCCACCCCGGCCCGCACCCAGATCCTGTGCGGCGTGGCCGTGGCGCTCGTGGCCGGTCTGACCCAGGTGGACATCCTGGAGGAGATGATCAACATCGGCACCCTGTGCGCCTTCGTGATGGTCTCGATCGGCATCCTGGTGCTGCGCCGCAAGCGCCCCGACCTGCGCCCGGCGTTCCGTGTGCCGTTCGGCCCCGTGCTCCCGGCCCTGTCCGCCGTGCTCTGCGTCTACCTGATGACCAACCTGGCCGTGCAGACCTGGCTGTTCTTCCTCCTCTGGCTCGTGCTCGGCTTCGCGATCTACTTCGCGTACGGTCAGCGGCACTCCCGCCTGAACGAACGCTTCACCGAGGCAAAGGAGTTCGTGGGCTGATCCAGCCTGCGCCTCCCACCGCTGAGCCGCAGCACGACGACGGCGCTGCGCCCCTTCCCGGGGCGCGGCGCCGTCGTCGTCCGCAGGGTGAGCGGGCGAGCCGCCCGCTGTCCGCGCGCCGTCATCTCGCGGCCCGCCTGCGGCTCCGGGAGGCCCTGGGGTCCTAAGATTGCGCTTATGGCGCGTCCTCCCAGACCCGAACGTAAATCAGAGCTCATGCACGACATCCTGCTGTATCTGCAGGACAAGTCGATCGCCGACCTCACCTTCCGCACCCTCGCCGACGGACTGGGCATCAGCAGCTACGTGCTGGTGTACCACTTCGGCTCCCGAGAAGAACTCATCTCCCAGATCGTGCACGCGATCGAAGCCCGGCCCTCCGAAGTGCTGGACACGAAACTCGTCACGGCGGGCCGCGAGGAGTTCGAAGCCTGGCTCCGGACCGCCTGGAAGGTGGGACTGCGCGAGTACGGCATCCAGTTGCAGCGGTTGCACTTCGAGGCCGCCATGCAGGATTCCGTGCTGGACAAGCCCCGTGGCAACGGCGGCAAGCTGTACCACTCGTGGGTGGATGTCATGCATGAATGGCTCCGGAACCAGGGCCTCGGCGAACCGGAGGCCCGCAGGACGGGACGCCTGTTCGTGGCCACGCTGACCGGGCTGCGGTACGACGTGATCGTCACAGGAGAGCGGGAGGCGGCCACGGAGGCCTTCGAACGCCTGCTGAAGTCCTTCTTCCTCACGATCGATTCGGAACTGAAACGCGGCGCGTGAGGGCCCGTCACACCGCCGTTCCCGTCTGTTGCGCCGTGTTACTCTGACGATCGTCACAAGAAAATCGCTGGAGAATCTCACTCGCACAGTGCTCCAGTGCCTGAAAAAGGGGAAACCATGAGCAAGACCATCGTCACGCGCGCCCTCGGCATCGTCGCCGTCCCGCTGCTGGCCGTGAGCCTGAGCGCCTGTGGCGGCCAGAGTGTCGCGGACGCCTGCTCCAAGCTGGAGAGCGACATGAGCGGCATCAGCAACGAACTGCAGTCCAACATGAGCAAGTTCGCCTCGGACCCCAAGGCGGCGTCGGACGGCCTGAGCAAGTTCTCGGACAAGCTGGCGGAGAGCGTCAAGGGCGTTTCCAACCCGGATGTGAAGCCGAAGGCTGAGGCCGCCAGCGCCGCGTACGCCGACTTCACCGCGAAGATCAAGGCCGCCGCCGCGGATCCGTCCACGGCGTCCGCCAAGATGACCGAGCTCTCGGGTTCGGTCACCAAGGTCTCGGACAGCTTCACCGAGCTGGGCAAGGTCTGCAAGAAGTAGCGTTCCCGCCACTTCGCCGTCCGACGGGAAAGGCCCCGGTGTCACCGACTGGTGACACCGGGGCCTTTCCACGTCCGGAGGAGACTACTTCTTCAGATCGAAGCGGTCGTTCTCCATGACCTTGGCCCATGCCGCGGCGAAGTCCTTGACGAACTTCTCCTGGGCGTCGTCCGAGGCGTAGACCTCGGCGAGGGCGCGGAGCTCCGAGTTGGCGCCGAACACCAGGTCCACGCGGCTGCCGGTCCAGCGGCCGTCGGCGGTGGTGTAGCTCTGCTCGTCATCCGCCGGGATCCAGGTCTGGCCGAGGTCCAGCAGGTTCACGAAGAAATCGTTGCTGAGAGCGCCCGGGCGGTCGGTGAAGACGCCGGTGTTGGAGCCGTCCCAGTTGTTGCCCAGGACGCGCAGACCACCGAGAAGCACGGTCATCTCCGGAGCGGAGAGGTTGAGCAGGTTCGCGCGGTCGATCAGCAGGTACTCGGCCGGCAGGTTGATGTAGCCGCTGTTGTAGTTGCGGAAGCCGTCGGCCACCGGCTGCAGCCAGGCGAACTGCTCCGGGCTGGTCTGCTCCTGAGTGGCGTCCACGCGGCCCGGGGTGAAGGGCACGGTGACGGTCTGACCGGCGGCCTGGGCGGCCTGCTCCACGCCGACATTGCCCGCGAGCACCACGACATCGGCGAAGGACACCTTGACGTCGGAGGTCGCGTTGAAGTCGGCCACGATGCCCTCCAGGACGGAGATCACGGGCTTCAGCTTGTCCGGCTGGTTGACCGGCCAGTTGACCTGCGGTTCCAGGCGGATGCGGCCACCGTTGACGCCACCACGCTTGTCGGAGCCGCGGAACGACGCCGCAGCCTTCCAAGCGGTGGAGACGAGTTCCTCGACGGTGAGACCGGAAGCGGCGATCTTCTCCTTGAGGACGGCGATCTCGGCGTCGCCGATGGTCTGTGCCGGAGCGGCGGGCAGCGGATCCTGCCAGATGAGGTCCTCAGCCGGGACCTCCTTGCCGAGGTAACGGACCTTCGGGCCCATGTCACGGTGGGTCAGCTTGAACCAGGCACGGGCGAAGGCGTCCTGGAAGGCCTCGGGGTCGTCCTTGAAGCGCAGCGAGATGGGACCGTAGATGGGGTCCTCGCGCAGTGCCAGGTCGCTCGTGAGCATGCGGGGCTCGCGACGGCCGGCAGAGTGGGCCATGGGGACCATGTCCGCGCCGCCGCCGTTGGTGGGACGCCACTGCTTCGCGCCGGCCGGGGACTCCATGAGCTCCCACTCGTACGCGTAGAGGATGTGGAAGAACTCGTTGTCCCAGCGGGTCGGGTGGTAGGTCCAGGTGACCTCCAGGCCGGAGCCGACGGTGTCATCGCCGAAGCCGGTGCCGTAGCCGTTCTTCCAGCCGAAGCCCTGGTTCTCGAGCGGAGCGGCCTCGGGGTCCGGGCCGATCTGGTCGTCCTTGTGGGCACCATGGGTCTTGCCGAAGGTGTGACCACCGGCGATCAGGGCGACGGTCTCCTCGTCGTCCATGCCCATGCGGCGGAAGGTTTCGCGGATGTCGATGGCGGAGGCCAGCGGGTCCGGGTTGCCGTCCGGGCCTTCCGGGTTCACGTAGATGAGGCCCATCTGCACGGCGGCGAGGGGGGCTTCCAGGTCACGGGCGCCCGAGTAGCGCTCGTTGTCCAGCCAGACCTTCTCCGGGCCCCAGTAGACGTCGTCGTCGGCTTCCCAGACGTCGGGACGGCCACCGGCGAAGCCGAAGGTCTTCATGCCCATGTCTTCGAGGGCGACGTTGCCCGCCAGGATGAAGAGGTCGGCCCAGGAGATCGACTGGCCGTACTTCTTCTTGATCGGCCACAGCAGGCGGCGGCACTTGTCCAGGCCGACGTTGTCCGGCCAGGAGTTCAGGGGTGCGAAGCGCTGCTGGCCCGCGCCGCCGCCACCGCGGCCGTCGTGGGAGCGGTAGGTGCCGGCGGAGTGCCAGGCCATGCGGATCATGAAGGGGCCGTAGTGACCGAAGTCGGCGGGCCACCAGTCTTTGGAGTCCGTCATGAGAGCCCGCAGATCAGCCTTGACCGCGTCCAGATCCAGAGCGTTGAAGGCCTCGGTGTAGTCGAAGCCGGGGTCGAGCGGGTTCGCGACCTCCGGGTTCTTCGCCAGGATCTTCAGGTTGAGCTTGTTGGGCCACCACTCAGTGTTGGCGCTGCCCTTGGTGGGGTGTACACGGCCGCCGTGGGCGACAGGGCATTTAGAGACGGTGCTCTCAGACACGGTGTTCCTTCCGGGGATGGTTGATACGGGTGTGAAGGGAAGTTCGGGGAGCCGGGGCGCGGCTCAGTCGCCGTCCTGGCGTTCGGCGGCGAGGCAGTCCTGGCAGATGCCCTGGTAGAGGACATCGGCGATCTGGATGCTCATGGGCTGCTGGTCATCGTTCCAGTGGGGATGCAGACAAGGTGCATGCCCGACGGCGCAGTCCACGTCCTCGATGCGCCCGCAGCGCGTGCAGATGGCGTGGTGGTGGTTGTCCCCGGTGCGCGTCTCGTACAGTGCGGGGGAGTGTGGGGGCTCGAAACGCCGCAGCATGCCGAGTTCCGTCAGGTCGCCGAGGACCACGTAGACGGACTGCGCGGAGAGTCCCGGGAGCTCGCGGCGGGCCAGGTCGAGGATGTTCTCCGCGGTGGAGTGCGGATGGGTGTCGATGGCTGCGAGCACGGCAAGGCGCTGCTTGGTGACGCGCCGTCCGGCGGTACGCAGCTGCTCGGACCAGGCGGAGGCCCGGTCGGGGAGTGCCGTGAACTGGGACATGACCCCATTCAAGCACTTATTTTGACTAGCTCGCAATTAGTGGCGGCAAATTCCCAGGAATATGTTCGGCGGACCCGGACGGGGCACTCAGGACTCGACGATCCGCTGGTTCGTGTTCGTGTAGCTGATCGAGTCGGCGGTGCTTCCCACGAGGCCCATCGTCACGCGCAGGAGTCCCGGCGCGACGTCGTCCAGCGGGGGCGGCGTGTCGGTGCCGAGCGTGAGCGAGCGGCCGTTCGCCGTCGTCGCGGTGACGGAGCCGAGGTACACGTCGACGTGACCTTCGAGCTTCATGGTGTCCGCCGTGGTGACCAGGCCGGGGCCGTTCGGCGGCCGGACCGTGAGGGAGAACCCGGTGATGGTGATGGAGTCAGCGCTGATCTTCAGCGCGCGAACGCTCCCGCCGTCGACCGTCGGCACCGAGACGATCCCGATCGAGTGCAGGCCGGTGAAGGACAGCCCCCGGGAGCCGAGGGAGGCGGGCGTCCTGGTGAAGATGGGGGCGCCGTCGTCCCGGGTCGCCTTCACAGGCTTCTTGGGGGAGGGCTTCGCGCCGGGTGTCGGGTGCGCGGCATCGGTGGGCGACGACGACGGCGACCCGCTGGGGGTGCTGCTTCCGGGGGCGCCGGCTCCGGAGTCGCCGGGCACCGGGATGACCGGCACGCCACCGGACCCGCCGGCCGGGACGCTGGGGGTGCCGGCGCCCGGAGCCGGCGTCGTGGCCGGGGGCTTCGGGGTTCCGGGGGTGGGGGTCGGCGTCGGGGAGGCGCACGTGAAGAGGATGGGGAGGCAGAAGGCTGCGGGCTGGGACTCGGGGGCCTGGGCGGCGCCGAGGGTGAACGGTGTCACCAGCACGGCGCCGGCCAGCAGGGCTCCCAGTCCGCGGCGGCGGCGCTGTGTCATGAGGCGGGTTCTCCCTGAGGTGCGGGACTCCGTCTCATCCAGGCGGCCACGAGGACTCCTCCGGTCCCGGCCAGCAGCATGCCGATGAGGAAGCCTCCGAGGTTCACGCCCACCAGTGAGTACACGGCCACGGCGAGGGCGATCACGCCGTAGAACACGTGATGGTCCGGCATCGTCATGGCGAGGATGCCCAGCAGGAGCAGGGCGATCGGGATGATGGTCGCCTGAAGACCCTCGATGCCGAGCTGCACGTGCAGATGACCGATGTCCAGCTGTCCGGAGAAGAACATCTCCACGCCGCCGAGCGCCACGAGCAGACCGCCGATGAATGGCCGCTCCTTCCGCCACGTCCGGAAGTCGCTCTCCGCGGGGGCCTCGGACGTCTCCGGCGCCTCCGTCGTTTCGGGGGCGAGGATCGACTCCAGGGGCTCCGTGGGCTCGGCCGGTTCCGCCCGGGACTCCGCGGCGGGCGTGACCGCGTGCCGCAGCGTCCGGTCGGCGTCACCGCGCCGCGCCCGTCGCGAAGCCTGCGGTGTCAGCCCGTTCTCCGCCAGTGCGCCGTCGCCGCTCAGAAGCATCCCTTGGACCCGTCCGTCAGCTCCAGCTTCATCCCGGTGAGGGTGAAGACGGAGGCCTGGGTGCTCCAGGCGGTCTGTTCGAGGTTCTTGATGGTGACGGTGTCGGCGTCCTGAGCGAAGTCGCCGGGGGTGCCCTTCGCCGCGGTGTTGACGGTGGAGGCATCCACGCCGATGCGGATCTTGCCGAAGGACGCGTCGCCCTTCAGTCCGGTCATGCCGATCTGCAGGTCGGAAGCGGAGGCGGGGGATCCGCCGCCACCGGCCTTGATGAGCACGCCGACCTTACCGAGGGGGGTGTCGGTGGTGACGGCCTGGCAGAGGTCGCTGAGCGTGGCGCTCTTGATGTTGGCGATGGCCACGGTGTGGTTCTTGCCTTCGGTGTCCCGGGCGACTCCCGCGTACTGGGAGAAGCCGGTGCCCTCCAGCGACGAGGCGCCGATCTGGAACTGGCTGCCGGAGACGGCGAAGGAGACGGGGACCGCGCCCTGGGCGATGCCGCCCATCAGGGTGGTGGCGGCGAGGGCCGCCGGGACCGCGGCGAGCACGATGCGCCCGGCGTGCGAGGAACTGATCTTACGGAGACGCTCAGACCTGGGGAATTTCATCGGACCTCCTGGAACGGGCGCCGACCCCTTCGGCGGCGCGCATGTGATGAAGATAACTTTTTAGTTGACTGTGAGTCAATAGCGGTCCGCTGGGGCGGGCTGTGCCGGGCGGGGGAGAAACGCCGGGAGTGGATGGCGTCGTATGGCGGTCCGTGGCGTTCACCGTGGCCTGCGTCAGTAGACTCAGAGGGTGTCCGAAGTGCAGCGCATCCGACTGAGCCCCGAGGAACGCCGGGCCCAGCTGATCGCCACCGGCGTCAACTTCCTGTCCGACCATTCCCTCGACGAACTGACCATGGATGAGCTGGCCCGCCGTGCCGGAGTGTCACGTCCTCTGCTGTTCCACTATTTCGAGACGCGCCAGGGGATGCATCTGGCCGTCGTGACGAAAGCCCGGGACAGCCTTCTGGTCGCCACCGCGCCGCGCCTCGAGCTGCCGCCCCGGGAACGGGTCCACGAGACCCTGCTGAGGATCACCCATTTCGTGCAGCAGCACCGCGGCACCTTCTATTCGCTGGTCCGCGGCATCGCCAGTGGCGATCCGGCCGTGCGGACCGTCGTGGACGAATCCCGTGAGCTCAACGCGGAACGCCTCCTGGACGCATTCATCGAGCTGGGATTCGAGGACACCGCTATGCTCCGCGTGGCCCTGCGCGCCTGGGTGTCCTACGCCGAGGAGGCCCTGATCAGCCTGGCGATCGAGCGCGACACCGACGCCGACGCCGTCGTGCGCTTCCTGGAGGCCGGGCTGCGGGGCATGGTCGGTGCGACTCGCGAACTGCAGGCGCCGGACTACGCTTAGCCGGTGCGGAGATTCCTGGCTGACCTGACGCCCCTGCGGGAGAGTCCCGCCTTCAAGCGCCTCTGGATCGGGACCGCCGTCTCCAACGCCGGAAGCCAGCTCACCGTGGTGGCGCTGAGCCTCGAGGTCTACAAGATCACCCAAGAGAGCTCCTATGTGGGTCTGCTGAGTGTCTTCGCCCTGGTGCCGCTCGTGATCGCCGGGCTGTTCGGCGGCTCGGTCGCGGACGTGTATGACCGCCGATCGGTCGCAATCGTCGCTTCAGCGGCCCTCTGGCTGAGCGCGCTGGGGCTGGCCGTCCAGGCCTGGCTCCACCTGGAGAACGTCTGGCTGCTGTTCGCGCTCGCGGCCGTGCAGAGTGCCGCGCTCGGCATCAACGCCCCGGCCCGCTCCGCCATGATCCCCCTGCTGGTGCGCCCCGAACTGCTCGCGTCGGCGAACGCGCTCAACATGATCACCTTCGGTCTCTCCACCATGGTGGGGCCTCTCCTGGGCGGCTTCCTGGTGGCGTCGCTCGGGTTCGAATGGACCTACACCCTCGATGCTGTCAGCTACTTCGTGATCATGTGGGCCCTGTTGCGGCTGCCCGCCATGCCGCCCGAGGGCGCGCCCCGCACGGTCGGGGTGGCGAGCGTGCTGGAAGGCTTCCGCTTCCTCGGCACCCGCCCCAATGTGCGCATGACGTTCATCCTGGACCTCATCGCGATGATCACGTGCCAGCCCCGGGCGCTGCTCCCGGCCATCGGCGCCGTGATGCTCGGTGGCGGGGAGACCACGGTCGGCATCCTCCTCGCGGCGTTCGCACTGGGCGCCTTCCTGGCGGGTCTGTTCAGCGGACCGCTCAACCATGTGCGGAGGCAGGGCCTGGCGGTCGTCTTCTCCATCATGGCCTGGGGCGCGAGTCTCGGCGCCTTCGGTCTCATGGTCGTCCTGGCCGGCGACGGCGGCCGCCAGGGTGTCACGGTCTGGTTGCTGCCCGCCGCGCTCTGCTGCGCCGCGGCCGGGGTGGCGGATTCCATCAGTGCCGTCTTCCGCAGCACGATCCTTCAGGCGGCCACACCGGACGAGTTCCGGGGCCGTCTCCAGGGCGTCTTCATCGTGGTGGTGGCCGGCGGGCCGAGGCTCGGCGACATGCTCGCCGGTGGCGCCACCACCTGGTTCCGTGAAGGCTGGGTCCTGCTGATCGGTGGGATGGTGTGCATCCTGGCCACCTGGGCCGTCTCCCGGGCGCAGCGCGGATTCCTGGCCTACGACGCGCGGAACCCGGTGCCCTGAGTGCACGTTGGACAGGAGAGACCCTGGAGAATGGACTGGAGTCTGGAACAGACCAGCCGCCCACCCGGACCTGTCCGGGGCATTCGCGAGTGAGGAGCCACCCGTGCACAACCATCACAACGGCCTGAAGACCGCAGCGCTCTTCGGAGTGCTCTGGGCGGTGCTGCTGGGGCTCGGTGCGCTGATCGGGTTCTGGACGCGCAGCGCCGCCCCGATCTGGATCATGGCGCTGATCGGCGTGGCCACCACCTTCTACAGCTACTGGAACAGCGACAAGATCGCGATCCGCTCCATGCAGGCCGTGGAGATCCCCGAAGCGCAGGCTCCCGAGCTGTACCGCGTGGTCCGGGAACTGTCCCAGACGGCCGGGCAGCCCATGCCGCGGATCTACATCTCACCCACCATGACCCCGAACGCGTTCGCCACGGGCCGCAATCCGCAGCACGCCGCGGTCTGCGTCACGCACGGCATCGTGCAGCTGCTGAACGACCGTGAGCTGCGGGGCGTGCTCGGCCATGAGCTCATGCACGTCTACAACCGTGACATCTTGACGTCCTCGGTCGCCGCGGCCGTTGCCGGCGTCATCACCTCGGTGGCGCAGTTCATGATGTTCTTCGGCGGCGGCAGCCGTGACGGCGAGCGGAACATGAACCCGCTCGCCGCGATCGCGATGGCGCTGCTGGCGCCGTTCGCCGCGTCGCTGATCCAGATGGCGATCTCACGGACCCGCGAGTACGACGCCGACGAGGACGGCGCGAAGCTCACGGGCGACCCGCTGGCGCTCGCCTCGGCCCTGAGCAAGATCGAGCGCGGCGTCAGCCAGTACCCCCTGCCGGCGGAGCAGACGCTCGTGAACACCTCGCACCTCATGATCGCCAACCCGTTCCGCGGCGCCAATGTGGCCAAGCTGTTCGCCACGCACCCGCCGATGAAGGAGCGCATCGCCCGTCTGGAGCGCATGGCGGGCCGCTGAGCCCTTCCCGTCTCGCGAAAAGCCAGTGGAGCACCACCCCGGGATCCGGGATGGTGCTCCACTGGTTCATCGCCGCGATGCGTTCTATGAGAAGTGCACGGTGCGTTCTAGGCGAACAGCCCCTGGCCCACGTATTCGCCCGGCTTGATCCCCGGTGGCACGGCGAACAGGCCGGAACCGGTGTGCTTGAGGTACTCAACGCTCAGCCGGTCGCTGGAAGCCAAGCGGTTCTGCATGGGGACGAACTGCGTGCGGGGATCCCGGACGAAGGCGATGAAGAACAGGCCCGCGTCCAGTCGGCCGAGGGAGTCGTTGCCGTCCGTGAAGTTGAAACCACGGCGGAGCATCTTCACGCCCTTGTTCGTGGCGGCATGCGCCAGCCGCACATGGGAGTCCATGGCGATCAAGGGGGCGTCGCCGCGCCCCTTGGCCTCGAAGTTCGGCTCGGTGAACTCCTGGCCGCCGGAGAGCGGGGCGCCGGTGGACTTGGTCCGCCCGATCACGGCCTCCTGCTCGCCGAGGGACGTCCGGTCCCAGACCTCGATGTGCATGCGGATCCTGCGCGCCACGAGGTAGCTGCCGCCCGCCATCCACTGTTCGCCGGGCTTGCCGCCGGGGGCCACCCAGACGTGCTCGGACAGCTGGTCCGGTTCCTCCGCCTTGAGGTTGGCGGTGCCGTCCTTGAAGCCGAAGAGGTTGCGGGGCGTCTGCTGGCTGGTGGACGTGGAGGACGTCCGGCCGAAGCCCAGCTGGGACCAGCGCAGCCGGGCCCGGCCGAAGGCGATGCGGGACAGGTTGCGGATCGCGTGGACGGCCACCTGCGGGTCGTCCGCGCACGCCTGGATGACCAGATCCCCGCCCGTGCGCTGAGGTTCCAGTTGATCGCCCGGGAAGTGCGGGAGCTCGATGAGCGCCTCCGGAAGGCGGCCGGAGAGACCGAAGCGCGGCGCGCCGTCGTCGGTCACGAAGAAGGACCGGCCGAAGCCGAAGGTGATGGTCAGGTTCGACGCCGAGAGGCCCATGGCCTCGCCGGTGTCGGAGGGAGGGGCCTCGTAGTCGCCGCCCACGGCGCCGCCTTCGCCGGCCTCGCGCCCGGCGGCCATCGCCTCCGCGGCGGACGTCCAGTCCTTCAGGAGGCCGATGACGTCGTCCCGGCTCGTGGCGGTGACGTCGAAGGCGGCGATGTGCAGGCGGTCCTGGACCGGCGTCACGATCCCGGCCTGATGCTCGCCGTGGAAAGGGACGACGGCGGTCGCCGCCGGCTGCGCATCGGCGCCGGACGGGCGCGTGACGGCGTAGCTCGCGGCGGCTCCGATGGCGCCCGCGCCGACCAGCGAGGCGGTGGTGAGGAGCCCGCGCCTGCTGACCCGCGGACCGGAAGACGACGGAACGCCCGCCGTCTCCTGGGAGGTGGTCTCCGGGGAGGCGGCGGGCGGGACCGGGGTGCTGTCCTGCTCGGGCATGGTCAGAGGACCACCGCGGCGGTCAACTGGCCGAGCGGCTCGCCGAGGGCGTCCACCAGGGCGGCGAGCTGCTTGACCTGATCGGGGGTCAGCTCGATGTAGTACTTGAAGCCGTCGCCGACCTTGTACTTGTCCAGCTCGGTCTGCAGGGCCGCGAACCGCTGGTCCAGGGTCTTGGCCAGTTCGGGCTTCTTCAGGGCCACCACGGGGCGGAGGTTCTGGTAGGCGATGCGCGCGCCGTCGACATTGGCCTGGAAGTCCCAGAGGTCGGTGTGGGACCAGATCTCCTCTTCGCCGGTGACCTTGCCGGTGGCCACCTCGTCCAGGAGCTCCTTGGCGCCGTTGCCGAGCTTGTCCGGGGTCAGGGTCAGCGTGCGGGTCCGCTCGAACAGCGTCTGAGTGTCCGCCACGAGCTTCTGGGACAGCTTCTGGCGTTCGGCCGCGGTCAGCGCGGTGTAGCCCTTCGGCGGGAAGAGGTCCTTCTCGGCCTTGTGCCAGCCGGTCCACTGCTGACCCTTCTCCAGGTCCGCCTCACGGAGGTCGAGGCTGGGGTCGAGGTCACCGAACGACTCGGCCACGGGCTCGATGCGCTCCCAGTGCATGCGCACCGAGGCGTAGAGGCTGCGGGCCTTCGCGGCGTCGCCGGAGGCGTAGGCGGCGGCGAACGCCTTGGTGCCGGTGAGCAGCTGCTCGGTCTGGTCCTTGACGTAGGAGACGTACTGCTTGGTGGCGGTGTCCAGGAGTGCCTTGGTGTCCGAGTCGACGGACGCCGTGGTGCCGGAGGCCTCGACGGTGAAGGCCGCGCGGATGCCCTCGCCCTGCATGCCGGGCTTGCAGGCGGTGAGGTACTTGCCTTCGGGAGCGGTCACCACGAGCTTGCGGGACAGGCCGGGACCGATGTTCTCGACCTCACCCACGATCCGGAGGCCGTCCTCGGCCAAGAGGTAGAACTCGGTGACCTGCTGGCCGTCGTTTTTCACATCGAACGTCAGGTGGCCGCTCTTGGCCGTGACCGCGCTGAGCGTGCACTCCTTGTCCGTGCTGCTCACGGAGATCGGACCGTCCGTGGCGCCGGCGGCCGGCTTGGCGTTGTCCGTGCAGGCGGTCAGCGCCAGGGGAGCGACGACGGCGAGGGCCGCGAGGGAGCTGAAGGCGCGACGAGGGGAAGCGGGCATGACTGTCCTTGGAGAGTTCTTGAGGGAGAGGAATCAGGAGACGGGGGCGGCGGCGCGGGAGGAGACCGGCGCGGTGTCCGCGGGGAGGCTCTGCGTGGCGCGGCGTGCGGCGGCTGCCTTGCGGGCGGCCTGCGAGCGGCGGTAGTTCCGCAGGTAGAAGTAGAGCGTCGGGACCACGTAGGCCCACCAGGCGATCGCTTCCAGCCAGGTGGTGGCCGGGGAGAAGTTGAAGGTGCCCTTGAGGAGCGTGCCGTACCAGGAGTCCGGCGGGATCGCGCCGGAGACATCGAAGGCGAGGTTGTGAAGACCCGGGAGCAGGCCGGCTTCCTGGAGGTCGTGGATGCCGTAGGAGAGCACGCCGCCGGCCACCAGGATCAGGAAGATGCCGGTGACGGTGAAGAACTTGCCGAGGTTGATCTTGAGGACCCCGCGGTGCAGCAGGTAGCCGAGCAGGACCGCGACGGCCAGGCCGAGGACCGCGCCCAGCAGCGGGACGGTGCTTTCTCCGGTCGCCTGTGCGGCGGCCCAGAGGAACAGGGCGGTTTCGAGGCCTTCGCGGCCCACGGAGAGGGCGCCCACCAGGATGATGCCCCAGGCGGCTCCCGTGGCCGCCGCGTCGATCTTGCCGTGCAGTTCGGTGCCCAGCGTCCGGGCGGTGCGCGCCATCCAGAAGACCATCCAGGTGACCATGCCGACGGCGACGATCGAGAGCGATCCGCCGATCGCCTCCTGGGCCTCGAACGTCAGGCCACGCGGGCCGAAGGTGAGGAGCGCGCCGAACGCGATGGAGATGGAGACGGCGGCGCCGATCCCGATCCAGAGTTTCGGCAGGAGGTGGGAGCGTCCGCTCTTGACCAGATAGGCCATGAGGATCACGACGACGAGGGTCGCTTCGAGGCCTTCGCGCAGACCGATCAGGAAGTTCCCGAGCATGCTGGATTCCTTGCTGTGTATGGGGTGCAGCGCGGCCCGGGGAGGGGTGCGCCGAGCAGAACATTACTCTCTCGGCTGAATTATGCAAACTTTATGTTGGCTATTGAAGTCAGGTGAGCTTGGCCTGGGTCCGGCACGGCTCGCGGCCGGTTCCAGGCCGGTCCCGCTTCCGGTCCACGGGGACGTCCGCAGACGACGACGGCGGGCGCCCCTGCATGGGAGGCGCCCGCCGTCGTCGTGGGCTGGCTCGGTTGGGCGCTGATGCGCCGGTCCGGCTTAGCTGCGGAAGTTCACGAACTGGAGGTCGACGTCCTCGAAGTTCTTGAGCAGCGCCATGGTGGCCTGCAGGTCGTCGCGGGACTTGGAGGTCACGCGGAGCTCGTCGCCCTGGATCTGGGACTTGACGGACTTGGGGGCCTCGTCGCGGATGAGCTTGTTGATCTTCTTGGCGATGTCCTGCTCGATACCTTCCTTGATGGAGGCTTCGATGCGGTACTCCTTGCCGGACGGGAAGGGCTCACCGGCATCGAGGGACTTGAGGGAGATGCCGCGCTTGATGAGCTTGGACTCGAAGACGTCCAGGACGGCCTTGACGCGGTCCTCGGAGTTGGCCTTCATGAGGATCTTCTCGCCGCTGAAGTCGATCTCGGCGCCGACGCCCTTGAAGTCGTAGCGCTGGGCGATCTCCTTCTGGGACTGGTTGAGGGCGTTGGCAACCTCTTGCTTGTCTACCTTGCTGACAACGTCGAACGTGGACTCGCCGGCCATGATTCTCCTTAGGCGGTGGGTGGTTTCTTCCTACGAGTTTAAGGCCTGGCGCCACGGAACGCGCGGGGAGTCGGGCTCGTGGCTCACAGTTCACTCTCAGCTGATCTCTGGGCGGAACTCATCCGGGCCGGGGAGAGTTGCCTCAGTAGGAACTCCACAGGGGTTCCCGGAATGAATGAAGGCAGGAGAAGTCATGACGGCGGAACGCACGAAGGGCGCGGTCTCGGCCTCGGCCGGCAAGCAGAGCAGCCGGACGGCCACGGTGATCAAGGGCGCGTCGGCCGCGCTCGCCTCCGCAGCAGTGGTGGCCGCGTCCGTGGCCTTCGCCCCGCAGGCCGCGCCTCAGGCCCGGGTGAACGGCATCCACGCGGATCTGCAGCGCGCGGTGCAGCTCAAGCAGCTCACGCCCGAGCAGGCCGCGCGTTTCGAGGAGCGCATGAGCCGCACGATCCTGGGGTCCGGCGGGGGCTCCGGCGGGGACGAAAGCCAGGCCTGATCCGCCGTCCGAAGGGCCTGACGAGGCCCGATTCGATTCTGCGGAGAATCTTCTGTAAAGTTGTCTTGCTTCCACTCGCCGGAAACGACGGGCGGAAGTGCTTCTTCGTGAAGCTCGGCAGATTACCCGAGCGGCCAAAGGGGGCTGACTGTAAATCAGCTGGCACTGCCTACGGGGGTTCGAATCCCTCATCTGCCACCAGGGAAAGGCCCGGAACCACATGGTTCCGGGCCTTTCGTGTTTCCTGGGGCGGGCTTGCCGTGCGCGCAGACGTCGGCGCGGGGCGGGCCCGTGAATGGGCTCAGTTCTCCAGCGCGTAACCGTCCAGGTGGTGGACCAGGCGGCGGCCCAGGCCGCCGTCGAGCTGGATCCAGAGGGTGGTGCGGTCGTGCGTCATGCCGTCGACGTGGCCGACGATGCGGTCGCCTCGCTGGTCCGCAAGAGCGATCGGCTGGCCCGAGGGGATTTCAGGCCAGAGGTGGTTGATCTCGGTGGCGCCCAGTGCACTCACGGCAGTCTCCTTTGCTGCTTGTTCTCATCTCAATGACCTCATTTTCCAGGAGTTGAATGAATGGCGGGTGAACATCCGCCGTGAATTACCCCCCCAGGTCGCCTTCGTCTTTCGTCCACATGCGGTGCGCATTTCCTTGTGCCGGACCAGACCATCGCCGAGCATGAATGTCATGAACACCCCGACCCTGGACACCGACAGCCTGGTGCTCCGTCTGCGCGCCGCCGGCTGCGTCTTCGCCGAGGAGGAGGCCGCCATCCTGGAGGAGAGTGCGCTGGACGAAGCGCATCTTCTCCGGCTGTGCGAGCGGCGGGAACGGGGCGAACCGCTGGAGCAGCTCGTCGGCTGGGTGGATTTCGGCGGCCTGCGGCTCTCGGTGGGGCCCGGAGTCTTCATTCCCCGGCAACGGACCCTGTTCCTGGCCGGGCTGACGCTCGGCGCTGCGCGGGAGCATTCCCATCCCGTGGTGCTGGAAGCCTTCTCCGGGGCGGCTCCGGTGGCCGCCTGGGTGGTGCACCACCTTCCCGGGGCGACGGTCCATGCGAGTGACGCCGACGCCGTCGCGCTGGCACATGCGGAGCGGAACCTCGGCTCCGGGGCCGTGGTGTCGCGGGGAACGGTGCTGTCGGCGGTGCCGCCGCGGTTCCGCGGCGCAGTCGACGTCCTGGCAGCAGTCCCGCCCTACGTTCCGGAGTCGGAGGCCCTGTTCATGTCCCGCGAGTCCCGAGAACACGAACCCGGCGCGGCCGTCTATGCCGGAGCGGACGGACTCGACTTCGTCCGGGCCCTGATCACCGAGGCGGGACCGTGGCTCAGTCCTTCGGGGCGGATCCTCCTGGAGATGAACCGTGAACAGCTCGCGGCAGCGGCCGCTCACGGTGAAGAGGCCGGGTACGATGCGGAGCGCCTTGTCGCGGAGGACGGCCACACCGGGGTGCTGTGCCTGTCCCGGTCCGGGTCTTCCGCCCTAAGTTACCGACAAGTAACATAAGGGCATGCACCTCATCTTCCGGACCCTCTGGCTGCTGTTCGCCTCGCGTCGCCGTTCACCGTTGAGCATCTGGGACACGTCCAGTCTGCCGATGCGTGCCCTGCCGACCGATGTGGACATCGCAGTCCACATCAACAACGGCATGTACTTCTCCCTCATGGATCTGGGCCGTTTCGACCTCATGGTCCGGGCCGGAGTGTGGGAGCGCATGCGCAGGAAGGGATGGAGCCCCGTGGTCTCCGCTCAGACCATCAGCTACCGCAAGTCGGTCAAGCTGTGGCAGCGGTACACCATCGAATCCCGCATCATCGGCCTGGACGCCAAAGCCATCTACTTCGAACAGCGCATGGTCGCCAACGGCGAGATCTACGCCCGGGCCTACATGGCCACGCGGCTGGTCCACCGGGGACGTCCGGTGAGCAACGAGGAGATCATCGCCGAGGTCGGCCCCGTTCCGGAGGACCTCGTGCTGCCGGAATGGATCCACGAGTGGCGTTCCGAGGTCGCACTGCCGGGGTCGCGCACGCCGGCGCCGCATGAGTGGTGACTGACCCCGCGGCCCGGTGAAGGTGCGGCTCAGCGGCCGACGTCGCGGGCGCGCAGCACGAGCGCGGCCAGCGCCATCAGGATGACCGTTCCGCCCCACATCCCGGCGCAGGCGCCCCAGTCCACGCCCTGGCTGAACGGGTCGGAGCCGAAGAACCAGTGGTACGGCGAGAAGTCCAGGAGCCACTTGGCGGAGTCGCTCTGCTTGCCGACCGCGTTGAAGACGTAGCCGAGCACCGCGACGGCCGCACCGAGGATGAGCCCGTGGACGCGGCGTCCCCGCAGTGCTCCGCCGAGGAGGGCGGCCGCGGTGCTCAGCGCCAGCAGCCCGGCGTAGCCGAGGGCCGCGCCCGTGACCTTGCCCAGGTCCAGGTTCAGCTGGGACGGGCCGTTGAGCACCGCCACCGCGCAGTACATGACCAGCACGAGGAAGAGCAGTCGCGCCAGGATCGCCAGCGCACGCCCCACCACGAGCTGCACCCGGGTCACGCCGTGCGCGAGGGTCAGTTCCAGCAGACCGGATTCCTCGTCACCGCCGACCGCCGACGCGCCCCAGGCGATCGTGGCCATGCTGAGCAGCAGGAAGCCGAGCAGTCCGAACAGCGTCGACTGGGTGTACCCCGGGCCGCTGCCGAGCTGGTCGTAGTTCAGGGTCCTGACCAGCTGGGTGGGCAGTGATTTCAGCAGCTGCTGCATCTGCCCATTGCCCACCATCGAGGGGAACAGCGGCAGGTAGAGCGCCGCCGCGGCCACCAGACCCACGGCCCAGGCGAGCGTCGCCCGCCAGCTGTCCACCACGCCACGCGTGAAGATCGCGAACATCTCAGGACTCCTTCCGTGCGTGCCGCTCATGGCGGCCGCCCCGGCGTGCCGCCTCCTCCGGAGGCGTCGGCTCAGTGTGGGCGCCGTACAGGGTGAGCACCGCCTGCTCCAGGTCGGGCTCTTCCAGCACGACGTCGGTGACCGGCAGGGCGGCGAGTGCTGCGAGCAGGGGGCGGACGCCGTCGTGCACGCTCGCCTCCAGCCGTCCGTCCGGGAGGGTGGTCAGGCCGTCGACGCCGGGGACGCTGCGCAGACGTTCGAGAGCGTCCTCACGCTGCTGGTCGCCGTCTTCGAGGCGGACCCGCAGGGTTCGGACCGCGGTCGCCCGCAATTCCTCGACGCTCGCGTCCGCGACGATCGTCCCGGCGCGAAGGATCGCCACCCGGTCCGCGCTCTGCTGCAGTTCGCTCAGCACGTGGGAGCTGAGTAGGACCGAACGGCCGTCCGCGCGGACCTCGGCGATCATCGAGAGGAACTCCTGCTGGAGCAGGGGATCCAGGCCGCTGGTGGGCTCGTCCAGGATGAGGAGTTCGGGGTCGTGCATGAAGGCCTGGATGAGCCCGAGCTTCTGCTTGTTGCCCTTGGAGAGTTCGCGGACCTGCTTGTCCAGCGGGACGTTGAGCCGTTCGGCCAGTTCCTCGATCCGGCCGTGGCGCACCGGGCCGCTCAGCCGGGCGAAGTGTTGGAGGAGCTTGCGGCCCGTGACCCGGGATTCCAGGATCAGTTCGCCCGGAAGGTAGCCGATCCTGCGGCGCAGCTCGGGGCCGGCGTGCCGCGGGTCCTCGCCGAGGACCCGGAGTGTCCCGCTGCTGGGCCGGATGATGTCCACGAGGCACCGGAGCGTGGTGGTCTTGCCGGCGCCGTTCGGCCCGATCAGGCCGAGGACGGAACCCGGCGGCAGCTCGAAGCTGAGCCCGTGGAGCACCTCGTTCCGCGCGAAGGACTTGTGCAGGGATTCGACGCTGATGCTGGCCGAACGGGCCCTGTCTGTGGCGACGCCGGCTGAACTGGTGCTGGACGACATGTCAGGCCTCCTGAGGTTCGTCGTGGTCCGGGGAGGTGGCCTCCCGGTAGGCCGTGAGGAAGGCGTCCGTGGTGTAGAAGCCGTGGGTGTAGAGCTCCAGGCCCGGTCCGCCGATGCGCTGCATGACGCTCTGCCAATCACCCTCCACTCCCAGTGCCTCTGCCGCGATCGGGCCGAAGGCGAGTGAGCCGACGCTGGTGAGGGCGGTGAGGACGGCGACCCCGCGGATGTCGGTGAAGGGCCGGACGGTCCCGTCCTCGATGCCGCTGCGGATCACCGATTCGCTCAGCTCCACGAGGTGCTGGAACAGCGAGGCGCTCGTGGCGGTGCCCTCCAGCAGAGCCTGGCGGAGGTAATCCATCTCCAGGGTGTAGCCCTCCGGATTGCGGTTGAACTCCGCCATGAGGTGTTTGAGTCCGCCGGGCCGCATCTTGTTGCTCGCCCGTTCGGTGGTCACGCCGAGAACCTGCTCGTCACAGGCTTCGCGCAGCCCGGCGGCCGAGCCGAAATGGTGGATGAGCAGGCCGGGGCTGACCCCGGCCTCCGTCGCGATGGCACGCAGGCTCGTCTTCGCGAAGCCATCGCGGGCGTAGAGCCTGATGGCGGTGTCGCGGATCCGGGCCTTGGTGGTGAGGTCGTCCTGTGGTGCTGAACGCATGTTTAAGATACTAAACACGTGTTCAATGGAGGGGAAGAGGCGGGCTGGAAATGGTCACGCCCTCAGCGGAAAGGGTGCGGGCACGGTGGCCAGGGGCCGCCCGGATGGTTACCGTGGAGACATGGCTACCGTAGACATCACCGGAGAACAGTTCACCGAGACCATTCAGGGCAACGACATCGTGCTGGTGGACTTCTGGGCTGATTGGTGCCGACCCTGCAAGATGTTCGCCCCCAACTACGCCGCCGTTTCGGAGAAGCACCCCGACGTCTTCTTCGCCAAGGTGGACACTGAGACGGAGCAGCAGCTGTCCGCCGAGGCCGGCATCACCTCGATCCCGACGCTCATGGCCTTCCGGGAGCAGGTCCTGGTCTTCTCCCAGCCCGGCGCCATGTCCGCTCCGCAGCTCGAGCAGCTCGTGGAGGCCGTCAAGGGCCTGGACATGACCGAGGTTCACGCTCAGGTCGCCAAGGCGCAGGCCGAAGCCGGCGAGACCGCCGAGGACTGAGCCACCCTCTCCCGTGCCGACGGCCCGGTGAGCGCCCCCGCGGGCGCCGCCGGGCCGTCGTCGTCCGCGGGGCCGAAAGGGCGGCCTTCTAGACTGTCCGCATGAGCCTCATTCCCGAGCAGGACGAGCAGGAGCGGCCCGGCCGGAGCCGCGTCGCGACCGCGGCCGTGACCATCGGCGGGTTCGTCCTGCTGCTCTGGGCCATCGAGCTGGTCGACACCGTCATGGGCCACCGGCTTGATTCCTTCGGAATCAGGCCCTGGAATCCGTCCGGGCTGAGCGGGATCCTCTTCGCGCCGCTGCTGCACTTGGGCTGGGGTCACTTGATCGCGAACACCGGCCCACTGCTGGTGCTGGGCTTCGTGATCCTGCTGTCCGGAGTCGGCGCGTGGCTGCGGGTCACCGCCGTCGTCTGGCTGGTGGGCGGCATCGGCACCTGGCTCACGGGCGGACCGGGGTCGCTGCACCTCGGCGCCTCCGGGCTGGTGTTCGGCTGGATCGTCTATCTCGTGCTGCGCGGGGTCTTCACCCGGAGCGTGCCCCAGATCGCGCTCGGCGTGGTGATCCTCCTCGCCTACGGGGCCGTTCTCTGGGGTGTTTTCCCAGGTCAGACCGGAATCTCCTGGCAGGGACACTTGTTCGGTGCGATCGGCGGAGTGCTGGCGGCCCGCCTCGAAAAGCCACGGCAGGACAGCCCTGAGGTCTGGCCGCCGACGCGTACCAACCAGTAACCTGCCTCACATGGACTCCTACACCGCCGGGGACGCCAGCGTCCCGCTGCTGAACCGGACGATCGGCGACGACTTCGAAACCGTCGTCCAGCGCTTCCCCGAACGGGAAGCGCTCGTGGAGGCGGGACTTCCCGGCCACGCACCGCGCCGGTGGACGTACCGTGAACTGAACGACGACGTCGACCTCCTGGCGCGTGCCCTCCTCGCCGTGGGCATCGGCGTGGGGGAGCGGGTGGGCATCTGGAGTGCCAATTGCGCCGAGTGGACGGTCCTTCAGTACGCGACGGCCAAGATCGGCGCCATCCTGGTGAACGTCAATCCCGCGTACCGCACGCACGAGCTCGAATTCGTGGCCCGGCAGAACGGCATGCGGATGCTGGTCCTCGCTCCGGATGACCGGAACAGCGACTACGTGGCCATGGCTCGCGCGGCCGTCGAGCACTGTCCCGAACTGCGGGAACTCGTCTTCCTTCCCGGCAACACCGAGACCGATCCGCAGCTGAGCCTGCGGGAGGGGGTCCCGCAGAGCCCCGGGGAGTGGAGCTGGAGCGGGCTGCTCGAGGAGGCGGCCGTCGTCGTGCCCGAAGCGCTCGCGGAGCGGATGGCGGGGCTGGACCCGCACGACGCCATCAACATCCAGTACACCTCCGGCACCACGGGGTTCCCGAAGGGCGCCACCCTCACGCACCACAACATCCTCAACAACGGACACCAGATCGGCGCCCTCCTGAAGTACACCGAGGAGGACAAAGTGGTCATCCCGGTGCCGTTCTACCACTGCTTCGGCATGGTGATCGGGAACCTGAACATCTTCTCCTACGGGGGCACGGCGATCATCCCGTCGCGCTCGTTCAACCCGGCGGCCGCGCTGCGGGCGGTACAGGAGTTCGGGGCGACGTCTCTCTACGGGGTGCCGACCATGTTCATCGCCGAGCTGGCCCTTCCCGACTTCGACTCGTACCGTCTCGAGACCCTGCGGACCGGCGTCATGGCCGGGTCGCTCTGTCCCATCGAGGTCATGAAGCGCGTGATCGGGGAGATGCACATGAAGGACGTGGCCATCTGTTACGGCATGACCGAGACGTCGCCCGTCTCGACCATGACCCGCGAAGGCGACACCCTGGCGCAGCGCACGGAGTCGGTGGGGCGGACGATGCCGCACTGTGAGAGCCGGATCATCGACCCGCTGAGCGGCGAGGTGGTGCCTCGGGGCGAGATCGGCGAGCTGTGCACCCGCGGCTACGTCGTGATGAAGGGCTACTGGGATCAGCCGGACAAGACCGCCGAGGCCATCGACTCCGAGGGCTGGATGCACACCGGAGACCTGGCCCGGATGGACCAGGACGGCTACGTGCTGGTGGAGGGTCGCATCAAGGACCTCGTGATCCGCGGCGGCGAGAACATCTATCCCCGGGAGATCGAGGAGTTCCTTTACCAGCATCCGGACGTTCAGGACGTCCAGGTGATCGGCGTCCCGGACGAGAAGTACGGCGAAGAGCTCATGGCCTGCATCATCCTGAAGCCCGGCGCGCCTGAACTGACCGTGGAAGGCCTCCGCGAGTACTGCGCGGGACGCCTGGCGCACTACAAGATCCCGCGATACCTGGAGCTGCGGGAGAGTTTCCCCATGACCGTCTCCGGCAAGATCCGGAAAGTGGAGATGCGCGAGGAAGCGGTGAAGAGGATGGGGCTGTAGGGGTTCTTCACGAATGCGGGGCCACTTGATGCCGGTTCCTGGCCCTGCGGGTGGCATTAAGTGACCCCGCAATCCTAGGCGGCGGCGGACTCCACTCCGATGAGCTCGCGCAGGTCGTCCGCCTCCACGTTCGCCCCGAAAGCGGGATTCCCGGGCTCGAGGCGGGCGCCGGCGGCGAGCGGGGTCAGGATCACGGGGTCGAAGCCGAGAGCGTCGACCAGCTCAGCGACAGCGCCGAGATCCTCTTCCTGATCACCCGCGACGGCGATCGCCTTCCGTCCGGCTGTCCCGGCGGGCCGGGCGCCTTCGTCCAGGTCGTGGTAGCCCATGTGGTTGAAGGCCTTCAGCACGCGGGACTCGGGCAGGAAGTCCTGGACGATCTCGCTGGTGGACGTCACGGGATTCCGGAGATCGTCGCGCAGACCGTCCGTCTCCCACCAGTAGTTCATCGCGTCGATCACCGGCTTGCCGCGGAGTTCCTCCACCGGAAGGCTCTGGTACTTGCCCAGGGGCAGGGCGAGGACGACCAGGTCAGCCTCTCGCGCGGCTTCCTCCGGACGCACGGCGACGGCGCCGGGGGCCAGGACGGCGGTGATGAGGGAGATTTTGGCGGGGTCGCCGGAGCCCGAGATGAGAACCTTATAGCCCGCCGCGACAGCCAGGCGCGCCAGGACGGTCCCCACCTTTCCGGCGCCGAGGATGCCGAGGGTGAGGGGGTTCTCCTGGTGTGCCGTCATGGCCGGGCGCCTTCCGCTGCAGAATGAATTGACATGTCAATAGTCCGCTTCTACAGTTGACATGTCAACTCGGGAGGAATCATGGCCCACATCCAGCACCGCCCCGGCTCTGCCCGGGACCACCTGCCCACGCGGGAGGAACTGCGCATCTGGCGGAACTACCTGGAGACGGCCGAGGCCCTGCAGGCCCGGCTCGCGGCCCGCTTTCTGAGCGAGACCGCTCTGTCCGCGGGCGACTATCAGGTGCTCCTGGCGCTGAGCGAGGCGGAGCGGAACACCCTGCGCTCCTCGGAGCTCGCGGACCTGGTCGGCTGGGAACGCAGCCGGCTGTCGCACCATCTGGGCCGGATGGAGAAGCGCGGACTCATCAGCAGGAACACCTGCACCGATGAGGCGCGGGGCATCGACGTCCGCGCCACGGACCACGGCCTGGAGACCTTCCGGGCGGCCTCCGTCCCCCATCTGAAAGCGGTGCACGAGCTGTTCCTCGAGGCCTTCACTCCGGACGAGCTCGTGGACGTCGACCGGGTGAGCCAGGCCCTGCGCCGGAATCTCGGGCTCGACTGGGACGGACGGAAGTGAGCGGCGCCTCGGCGGGGGAGGGCGTCCGGCGCGCCGCCGTCGTCGTCATCGGGGCAGGGCAGGCCGGCCTCTCCGCCGGTCATCATCTGCGGCGCAACGGCTTCGTCAGCGCGCTCGCAGAGCCGGAGGCGGAGCGAGGCTTCGTGATGTTCGACGCCGAGGAGCGGCCGGGCGGCGCCTGGCAGCACCGTTGGGCGTCGCTCACCATGGCGACCGTCAACAACATCTTCGATCTGCCCGGACTCCGGCAGCCCTCGGTCGACCCGGCCACGCCCAGCAGGACCGCCGTCCCGGAGTATTTCACCGCGTTCGAAGAGGCCGAGCATCTCCCGATCCTCCGGCCGGTCACGGTGCATTCCGTGTCCCGGGCCGATGACGATCCGGACGGCGAGCTCCTGATCGACACCAGCGCCGGACGGTGGAGTGCCCGGGCGGTGATCAACGCGAGCGGCACCTGGACCAATCCCGTCCTGCCCGACTACCCGGGACGGCAGACGTTCCTCGGCCGACAGCTCCACACCAAGGACTACGTCTCCCTCGACGAGTTCGCGGGGCTCCGCGTGGCCGTGGTGGGCGGTGGGATCTCGGCAGTGCAGCAGCTCGAGGAGATCTCGCGGGTCGCCACAGTCCGTTGGTACACCCGGCGCGAACCGGTCTTCCGCGAGGCCGGGTTCAGCCCGGAAGTCGAAGGGCGCGAGACCATCGAGAAGGTCACCGCCGACGCCGAGGCCGGCAACCCGACCGGCAGCATCGTCTCCTACACGCAGCTCGCCTGGACCCCCTATGCGCGTGCGGCCAAAGCCCGCGGCGCGCTGGAACGCCGGCCGATGTTCAAGGCGATCGAGCCTTACGGCGTGCGGGAGGCGGACGGTTCCTTCACCGGGGTGGACGTGATTCTCTGGGCCACCGGATTCCGCCCGGCTCTGGCGCATCTGGAGCCGCTCGCGCTGCGTAATGAGCGCGGCGGAATCGAGGTCCGGGGCACCCAGGTGGCGGCCGAACCGCGGGTGCACCTGATCGGCTTCGGTCCGTCGCAGTCGACCGTCGGCGCCAACCGGGCTGGCCGGGACGCCGTGGCGGGGATCGTCCGGCTGCTGGACCGGGAACGGGTCGCGGCCGAGGGCTGACGTCTCCCCTCAGGAGGCGTACCGTGGCAGGAGGGCAGGCTTTCAACGAGGAGAGGAACCCGAATGGCCGACGCGACACAGCCGGGACCACTGGACGTGACGTTCACCGCCACGCTCGTGACGAGTCCCGCCAAGGGCGGCTGGACCTATGTGCAGATGGACGGCTCGGCGGAGTACTTCGGAACCCGCGGGCTGGTCCGGGTCACGGGAACCGTCGACGGGGAGCCGTTCGAAAGCTCCTTCATGGCCCTCGGCGACGGCACCCACAAGCTCCCGATCAGTGCTGCGCTGCGGCGACGGAGCGGCAAGACCGCAGGCGACGAGGTGACGGTCCACCTGACCGAGCGGCGGGCCTGAGGGGTTCGGCTTCGGGCCTCAGTGGCCTCGGTGGTCCTGAATCGTCATCTTCGGTCCGTAACGCGGCGCCCGGACGCCGGCCGCGTAGAGCAGCCGGACGACCCGTTGCCGCTGCCCCTCCCATGGGGCGAGCAGGCGCAGCATCCCGGCGTCGTCCGTCCGTTCGCCGGTCAGCGCGAAGCCCACGAACTTGGCCAGGTGGAAATCGCCCACGGAGATGGCGTCAGGGTCTGCGTGCGTGCGCTGGGTGACTTCGGCCGCGGTCCACACCCCGATGCCCGGGATGCTCTGAAGCCCCGCGGCTGCCTCGGTGGCGCTCTTCTCCGCCAGCCGTTCGAGGCCCGACGCCGAGCGCAGCGCCCGCAGGACGGTCGCCGACCGCTGGGGGCCGACCCCGGCGCGGTGCCATTCCCAGGACGGCACGCGCAGCCATTGAGCGGCCGACGGCGCCACCATCAGCCCGGCGGGCGCGAACCGGCCCGCACCCGGAGCCGGGGAGCCGAAGCGGCGCACCAGGTAACGGTAGCCCCGGCGGGCTTCGAGTGTGGTGACCTTCTGTTCGAGGATCGTGGGCACGAGTGACTCGACCACCCGCCCCGTGGCCGGTGCCCGCAGGCCGGGGTTCCGGCGTCGGGCTTCCCGGACCAGTGTGGGCAGGGAGGTGTGGAAGGGGTCGGCGTCGAAGGTTCCCCAGTCATCGGTGAGGCCGAGGAGGGCCGGCGCGGAGGCGATGGCGTGAGCCGCACCGTCGCCCCAGGCCCGCGCCCGCAATTCGTCCCGGTGATGGGTGAGCAGGAGGGACACCGTGCCCTCCGGGGTGCGGAAGGCCGTCCAGAGTCCGCCCGGATGCGGGGCGAAGGTGAGGTCGCCGTCGCCTCGTTGCAAGGGGAAGCACGTGGCCGCGAGCGAGTAGTGCGCCGGCGCCTCCCAGACCTCTTCCGCGTCTGGTGCCGCGGAGACCCCGACCGGGCGCGCGGCAGGTGCCGCGGCACCTGAGGCGCGGGAGGTGGGGAGAACGGAGGTCACGGGAGCATCATGTCACGGGACACTGAACGCTTCCTTTCACCGGGTCGCTTCATGGGGTTCCTTTCATCGCCGCTCGGTTCGCACTCACCGGAAATCCCTCGAGGTGGTCTTGGCCCGCAGGGGGAGGGCCTCCAGTCGGTCGGCCACCAGATTGATGACGCCTTCCTTGCTGCGTTCCATCAGGCCCCGCACCACCATGGCCTTGGCGGTCTGCGCGACGCGTCGGTAGCGGGTCCACACCCCGACGCTGCACACCACGTTGAGAATCCCGGTCTCGTCCTCGAGATTCATGAACGTGATGCCCTGCGCGGTCTGAGGCCGCTGCCGGTGGGTCACGAGCCCCGCGACCTCCACCCGAGTGCCGTCCTCCGCGCTGCGCAGGGCCGTGATCCGCAGGACTCCGCGCGCGTCGAGGGGACCCCGGGCGTGCCGGACCGGGTGGTCGTCCGTGGCGATGCCGGTGGCCCACAGCTCGTACGCCACGGCCTCCTCGTCACCCAGTTCGGGCAGGAGAGGCGGCTGGATGTAAGGCTGCGTGCCGGGGAGCTGGCCCGGCCGTTCGAGCGCGGCAGAGCCTGCCTGCCAGAGGGCCTCACGACGGCTGAGCCCCAGGGATTCGAAGGCTCCGGCCGAGGCGAGTGCTTCGAGCTGTTCCGCGGTGAGGCCGGTGCGCCGGGAGAGATCCGTCAGACCGAGGAAGGGCCCGTTCGTCTCCCGCTCGGTCACGATGCGTTCGGCAAGGTCCTTCCCGATACCCGTGACGCTGGCGATCCCGAGGCGTACGGCGTGCGTCCCGTCGCGGCGGTGGGCCTCGCCGTCGTCGGGAGCCTCGGGATCGAAAGGACCGACCTTGGGCTGGAGGTCGTCCAGGCAGGAATCGAGCCCGCGGCGTGGGGTTCTACGGGATGAGGCTCCGTAGGATGAGGTTCCGTGGGGTGGGGTGGGTGTCCGGGGAGCGTCGTGGCCCCGGGCGGTGTCCCGGTGCGCGTCGCCGGGGTCCGCGCCGTCCTCCGGTTCGCCGTCGTCCGGCTCCAGGCACGCTTCCGCCCGGGAACGCAGGATGTCCGGGCGCAGCACCCGCACCCCGTGACGCCGGGCATCGGCCACCAGAGTCTGCGGTGAGTAGAAGCCCATGGGCTGAGCCCGGAGAAGAGCCGCCAGGAACGCGCCGGGGTAGTGCAGTTTGAGCCAGGAACTCGCGTAGACGAGCAGTGCGAAGCTCAGGGAATGCGATTCCGCGAAGCCGAAATTGGCGAACGCTTTGATCTGCAGATAGATGGTCTGGGCCTCCTCAGGGCTCAGCCCGTTCTCCGCCATGCCGGCGAAGAGCTTCTGTTTCAGGCTGTCGATCCTCTCGATTCCGCGCTTGGAACCCATGGCCCGGCGCAGGAGATCGGCGTCCTCGGCGCTGCACCCGCCGATCGCCATGGCCATCTGCATGAGCTGCTCCTGGAACAAGGGGACGCCGAGGGTCCGTTTGAGGACCGGCTCGAGGAGAGGGTGAGGGTAGGTTTCCTTCTCTTCCCCGGAGCGGCGCCGGATGTAAGGGTGGACGGCGCCGCCCTGGATGGGGCCGGGCCGGATGAGCGCGATCTCCACCACCAGGTCGTAGAACTCCCGGGGACGCAGGCGGGGGAGAGTGCTCATCTGAGCCCGGGACTCCACCTGGAACACTCCCACCGAATCGGCCCGGCAGAGCATGTCGTAGACGGCGGGCTCCTCTTTCGGCAGATCTGCCAGGGTCCAGCGTTCGCCGAAGTTCTCTTCGACCAGGTCGAAGCAGTACTGGAGCGCGGCGAGCATCCCGAGGCCCAGGAGGTCGAACTTGACGAGCCCCATCCACTCGCAATCATCCTTGTCCCATTGCAGAACCGTGCGGTTCTCCATGCGCGCATGCTCGATCGGCACCACTTCCCCCACGGGGCGTTCGGTCAGGACCATGCCGCCCGAGTGGATGCCGAGGTGCCGCGGATAGCCGAGCAGCTGCTCGGCGAGGGCGAGGACGGGTTCCGGAATGACGGCGTCGTCCGATGGTCCTTCCGAATCCGCTGGTCCCTTCGAGGAGGACGAGGACCCGGACGGCCGTGACGGTCGGGACGGTTGAGAGGAATGGGAGGACCGGGACGGCTTTGTCCGGCCCTCCGCGGCCCTGCTCTCCGGCTGCCCTCCTCCTGCCACGGCCGGATCCGCAGTGGTGTCCGCAGCAGATTCCCGGGCCGCCGGCTCGTGTGCCTCCGACTCGCGGGCCCCTGTCTCTCTCGCCCCTGACTCCCGGGCCTCTGAGAGGGCGTCCCAGCGGTTCAGCTGCTTGGACCACGCATCCTGCTGGCCCTGGCTGTAGCCGAAGGCCTTCGCGACATCCCGCACGGCGTTCTTGGGCCGGTAGCTGATGACGTTCGCCACCTGTGCCGCATTGGCCCGGCCATAGGTGGCGTAGACGTGCTGAATGACCTCTTCGCGCCGGTCCGAGTCGAAGTCGACATCGATGTCCGGTTCCTCCTCCCGCAGGCTCGAAAGAAAGCGTTCGAACGGCAGGCGGTACATGATGCTGTCCACGGCCGTGATGCCGAGGAAGTAGCAGGCGGCGGAATTCGCTGCGGATCCCCGGCCCTGGCAGAGGATGCCCCGGCTCTTCGCGAACTGAGTGATCTCATGAACGATCAGGAAATAGCCCGGGAAGTCCTTCTTCTCGATCACGGCCAGCTCCTGCTCGACCCGGGCCCGCACCTCCTCCACGGGCACCGGCCCACGCCACCCCGGCCCTGGAGCGCCATACCGTTCCGTGATGCCCTGCTCCACCAGCTCGCGCAGATACGACATGGGGGTGTGCCCCTCCGGGACGTCCTGCTGTGGCAGTTTCGGGCGGGCCGAACGGAGCGGGAAGGAGAGCTGGTCGGCCAGCAGGACCGTGTTCGCCACAGCGCCCGGATACCGTGCGAAGCGACGGGCCATCTCCTCACCGCTTCTCAGATGGGCTCCGTCGCTCGCGGGAAGCCAGCCGTCCATCTCATCGAGGCTCCGGCGCGCTCGGACGGCGGCGAGAGCCGTGGCCAGCGGGTGGCGGGACGGCTCCGCGAAATGCACCGCATTCGTGGCGACGCAGGGCAGGCCCAGCCGGTCGGCGATCGCGGCAAGGGCGTCATTGTGAGCGCTGTCGAGGGGATTGCCGTGATCGAAGAGCTCGACGGCGACACCCTCCGGCCCGAACCGCTCGACGAGGCGGCGCACGGCATGTTCGGCGGCGGCTTCGGGGCTGCGGAACCCGCCGTCCGCACCGGCTCCTGCGAGGGCCCGCCGGACGGCCCCTTTTCGGCAGCCCGTGAGAACCACGGCGTGTCCGCGCAGCCGCACGGCGAGGTCGTCGAGGTCGAAGACGGGGCGCCCTTTCTCCGCACCCACGGCGAGCTGGGCCTGCGTAATGGCCCCGGCCAGACGGTGGTAGCCCTCCTCGCCCCGGGCCAGCACCAGGAGGTGTTCGCCCTCGGGATCGGCCACCCCGTTCTGCGGTGCGCTCAGACCGAGGGAGAGCTCCGCGCCGAAGATGGTTTTGAGCCCATAGGCTTCGGCGGCCTCGGCCAGCCGGACCACTCCGTAGAAGCCGTCATGGTCGGTGATGGCCAGGGCGTGCAGGCCCAGTTTCACGGCCTCCTCCACGAGTTCCTCCGGGGAGGAGGCACCGTCCAGAAAGCTGTAGTGCGAATGCGCATGTAGTTCGGCGTACGGAATGGTGACCCTGGTGCCGGCTGCCCGTCCGTGATGTCCGCTTCGCGCCCGACCGGGCTCCGCCGTCGTGCGTCCGCCTGCGCCGGAGAAGTCCGGGTCTGCGCTGAGCGATGGGGCGCTGAGGGGCGAGGCACCGGCTGAGGCCGGGTCCGTTCCGGACTTCTCGGTGGCTGCGGCGAGGAGCTGGGGGAGTGGGATGTACGGGCCGCGTTTGTGGGACCACGCGGGGCTGTCCCCGCCGTCGCGCTCGATCGGAGCCCGCCCGGCGTCAGTGCGCTTGGCCTTCCGTTTCCCGGCACGCTGGACCTCGGTGCCGTCGAGGATGTCATGGAGCTGTTGCCATGGCATGGAGGGGTTGTTCCAGCCCACCGTCTTCTCCTTCCCGCTGTTCAGAATGACCGCTGTTCAGAGTGGCTGCCCCGCCTGCTCATGCTGTCAGTCGTACCGGGCTTCCGCCCACCACTCGCCGCCTTCGCCGAGCAGAAGCCAGGCCTCGTTCTCACTGTCGAGGATCTGAAAGCGCTCGGCCTGGCGTTTCTCCTCCGCATCCCACCAGCGCTGCCGCAACAGCCAGGGCCCGGCCCACCCCACGACGGCCCGGCGCAGGGCACGGGGGCCGGGGGAGAACCAGGCCGGAGGCGCGGCCAGATCCCCTCGTTCCCCGACCTGTAGGGTGCCCGAATGCTCGTCCAGCAAGCGGACCGGCAGAGGTTCGGGGAACACCGTGGCCGGCAAAGGGTCCGGGATGGCGCCGGGCCAGGGTCGTTCTGCGCGTGCTGCCGTGCCGGACGGGGCCTCCTCGCCCCAGGGCACCAGCAGGCTGCGTTCCGCCAGGAGACGGCCGCCTCCCGGCACAGGGTGCAGCACGGATCCATGGCCGAGCATCGTCTGGAGACGCCGGAGGCCATGGTCGAGACGTTCGTC
Organism: Arthrobacter sp. Y-9; assembly: GCF_029690065.1. Taxonomy (NCBI): domain Bacteria; kingdom Bacillati; phylum Actinomycetota; class Actinomycetes; order Micrococcales; family Micrococcaceae; genus Arthrobacter; species Arthrobacter sp. Y-9. The sequence goes on along the minus strand of NZ_CP121463.1, from coordinate 2,889,013 downwards.
CACGCCACCGAACAGGGCCTGTCCACGGCGGCCCAGCAGGTCCACGGCATCCGGGATGACCCTGATCTGGACGATGGGGGCGCCGAGGGCTTCACCCGTCATCCTCCACCGGGCTCCCGGGGCGGCAGTGTTCGCCGGGGCGGTCTTCCGGCGTGCCGGGGCCGGAACGCCGGACGACTGGAGCTGCCAGCGGATGCGGTCCACGACGTCGCCCGCGCCGAAGTGATGCGGGTGCCCCCAGCTGCGTTCGGAGCGATGCCCGGCGTCGTCCGTGATGCTCACTCGCAAGGTGGTGCAGGCGAGCCCTTGACGACGCAGCCGTTCCACGAATTCCTCCGCGGTCGGCCGCACGGCGAAAGCGATCTGATCCACCCGGTCCAGGCCGGGCTCGAACGTGATGGTCCGGTCCTGGGGAGGAGGAGGGATCCGTGGCACGATCTCCCGGGGATCCCGCCCGCGGGCGCAGGCGTGGGCCAGGAACCCCGCGGCGCCGAACCGGGACCGGACATCCGACGATGACAGGGCCGCGAGGCTGCCCAGGGTCTGGATGCCGAGACGGATCAGCAAGGAGACGAGCCGGGGCTCGCCCAGGACCGTGACCGGAATTCCTGCGAGGAAAGCGGGAGAGTCTCCTTCTGCGACGATGAACAGTGGCGAGAGCTCCGTGGTGCTGCGTGCCGCCTGTTCGGCTGCGAACACCGAATCCGCGATCCCGGCCCTCGCTTCGAGCCCCAGCTGCGCGGCCGCTTCAAGGGCGGCGCCGACGGCGGCCTCCTCACTCCCGTAGTAACGGACGGCGCCCCGGGCACGGATGACACACAGGCCGGGACGGAGGATCTGCACCCCCGGCAGCACGGCCTCGAGGGCCGTGACGACCGGTTCGAACTCCCGGGAGTCCCGGTCAGGGTCGGCGTGCAGCGTCACGAGGTCGGGGCAACGGGACTGTGCTTCGCGGACGCGGATGCCCCGGACCACGCCGGCTGCCCTCGCCTCGGACGAGCAGACCGCGACGAGACCCTTCTCGAGGAGCGCCGCGGGGACACGCTCAGGGATCTCCTCCGCCAGCTGTGCGGCGACGAGTGGCCAGTCGGGGAACCAGACGATGAGCGCCCGGGGGACGCCGGACGGCGTCCCCGTGCTGGGTGCCTCTGTGCTCGGTGTTCTCGCGTCCGGCCTTCTTGCGTCCGGTGGTCTCACGTTCATGGTGAGACCTGCACGAGAGCAGGGCGGTGAGCCGTCGACGCGTGCGGGGCCCGGGACGCTGACTGTCCTCCGGTGCCCTGCCACGTTCCGGCGCCGTCCAGGTTTCCGGAGGAATCCAGTGACGCGAGATCCAGGGAGGCGGTCCGGGTGCGCCCACGGTGCTGGAGTTCCAGCTCCATCCGGTGCCGCCTCAGGTGACCATGGCCGTCGCCGAGCCCTTCCCAGCGAGAGCCGCGCACCCGGAGCAGTCCCTCACTCTGCGGCCAGGGGCCGAGGACCAGGAGCGTTCCGCCGCGTTCGCGCAGGCGTGAGGCGAGGCGCGCCGCGTCCCCCGGGGCGACCCGGCCGGGAGGCCGGACCAGCAGCACCGGAAGGACGTCCGCAAGGGTCGAGACGACGGGGACCCACTCCGGTCCGGTGTCCGGGACCAGCACGAACCGTTCGAGCACGACGCCGAAGCCCGCGGCGGCCTCGGCGCCGAAGTCGGGGATGCCCGCCGCGCCGCACCACTGGCCGTTCGCGGACGGCCCCGCGAGCAGCGCCATGGCCACGGAAAGAGGGGTCTCGAGCGAATACGCCGCACCGCCCTTCAGCCCAGAGGGGAAAAGCCTTCGAAACCCCGGAATCACGGGGTGAGAGCCCTCCCTATTGCCCCTGCCCTGCATCACGTGGATGCGTTCCTGGAGCGCGCGCAGACCGTCCTCCGCGGAGGCGGTGGAGACGGAGCTGAGCGGGAGTGGCATGCCTCCATTATTCGAAAGTATGTTCGATTAAGTCAATCGGGCGAAGGGGTGCCTGTGGATACTTCGAGACCCCTTCCGGAGGGGTCTGCGAGGCTCCGGAAGGGGTCGTTTCGGGCGCTTTTCGGCGGGTTTCAGGGACCTTCTCGGAGCGGGCGGTGACGTCGTCGCTGGTCAGGTGGTCGGGGAGGGATGGCGGCGTTCGGCGGGGCGGTCAGCGGGCCGGGGGTCGCCGTCGTCGTCGCGCCGGAGACCGCTCCAGCCTGCCGCTCCGGCGACCGCGCTGAGGCCCGCCAGTGTGAGGAGCGCGGCCGGCAGGGTCCAGAGGGTGGCGAGCGCGCCGACGAGGAGAGGGCCGCCTGCGTCGCCGAGTTCGCGCCCCATCTCGGCGCTGCCCATCGTCCGGCCCATCCGTTCCTCGGGAGTCGTCGCGGCGAGGTGTGCGAAGGCGAGCGGCGTCAGCGTGCCGGTCATCACGCCGAACGCCAGGGTCGCGGCGAAAAGCGTGACGGCGTTCGGCCAGAAGGCGAGGAGGGTGAGGCCGACGGCGGCCAGGGCCATACCGACGGCGCTGCCGGTGGCGGTCCGGAGCCGCCCTTCGTCGTGCAGTCGTCCGATGACCGGCTGCGCGGCGGTCGAGGTCAGAGCGAGCAGTGCCACTGCGGCGGCACCCGTCAGGGGATGAAGCTCCAGGCGGACCGCCAGCAGGGGCAGGAAGCCGACCGCGACGCCGAGAACGGCGGTGGTCATCGCCATCAGCAGGGTGGGCAACAGGAAGCCGCGCGCCGTCACCTGCCGTGCCAGATCCCGGAGGGTCGAGCGCTGCCGTGGTGCCGGGGGCAGCGCCGGAAGGCCGCGGCTCACCCAGACGGCCGCGGCCAGGGCGAAGAGTGCGAGTGCCAGATAGAGGGACTGGATCCCGAACCATCCGGTGAGGGCGATGCCGATCAGCGGTCCCAGCACATACCCCAGGCTCTTCCAGGCGCCGTACCGTCCGAAGTAGCGGCCGAGCCGCTCCTTGCCAGCCAGTCGTGCGACCGCGGCCGACGACGCCGGAGAGAACGCCGACGCGGCCGCGCCCTGCCCCAGCCGGGCGAGGGCCAGCATGGCGGGGGAGGCGCTGAGCAAGGCCAGGAGGGACGCTGCGGCGAAGGCGATCAGACCGCCGATGATCACCGGCTTCGCGCCGATCCGGTCGCTGAGGGCCCCGAAGACCGGCTTCAGGACGACCTCGGCCAGGTCGTAGAGCGCCAGGATCGCCCCGAGTCCCAGGAGGGTCAGTCCCAGGTCGGCGGATTCCGCGCCCAGGACCGAGGCCACTCCGTGCGCTCCGAAGGCGGAGGTGAAGCCTGCCAGGTAGAGGGGGATGAGGGGGCGGGCCGTGTCATTCGATGCCGTCACATCAATCAATGTAACAGGCGTTACAAATGCTCGTGTGCCTGTGGTGAGCGATCAGGGTCTGTCAGGTGTTACGGTCCAAGGCATGGGTGCAGAGATCGAATGGGTTCTTGCCGTCGTCCAGGTCCCGGCCGAGCCGTCGCGGCACCGGGTGGCGGTCTGGCGTGAGCTGCGCCGAGCCGGAGCCGTCCTCATCTCGCAGAGCACCTGGGCGCTGCCCGCCACCGAACCCTTCCGCTCGGCGCTGGAGAAAGCCGCGCAGCTCGCGGCCGACGGCGGCGGAACCCTGGCGACGTTCGACGCCGGCCCGCGGGACAGCGCCTCACAGGACTTCATCGAGTCCGCGTTCCGGGCGGCTCGGGTGGATGAATGGCGCGAGTTCCTGGCCGATTGCGGAAAATTCGCCGAGGAGATCGACCGGGAGATCGCCAAGGAGAAATTCACCTTCGCCGAACTCGAGGAGGAGGAACAGAGTCTGGACCGGCTGCGCCGTTGGTACCGGGATCTGAAGAGGCGCGACGTCCTCGCCCTCCCGGAGGCGCAGGAGGCCTCCGACCGGCTCTCCGGCTGCGAAGACCATCTCCACCAGTTCTCCGAGCACGTCTACCGGGCGACGCGCGAACCGGGGGCCTGAATCCTCTTACGGGGCCTTTCCACAAGCCCGCGTGACCTTGGATTTCCACATCCCTCCTGCCGCCCCCGCGCTGTCAGTGCCAGCGGATAGAGTTGATGCCATGAAGTACGCGGAGTCCGTCCTGGACCTGATCGGCAACACGCCCCTCATCAAGCTCAACCACGTGACCGAAGGCATCGAAGCCACCGTCCTGGTCAAGCTCGAATACCTCAACCCCGGCGGGTCCATCAAGGACCGCATCGCGGCGAAGATGGTCGCGGATGCGGAGGCGAGCGGCAAGCTCCAGCCCGGTGGCACCATCGTGGAGCCCACCAGCGGCAACACGGGTGTCGGCCTGGCGCTCGTGGCTCAGCAGAAGGGCTACAAGTGCATCTTCGTGGTCCCGGACAAGGTGGGCGAGGACAAGCGCGCCGTGCTGCAGGCGTACGGCGCCGAAGTCGTGGTGACCCCCACCTCCGTGGCCCCGGACAGCCCGCAGAGCTACTACGGGGTCTCGGACCGTCTGGTCCGCGAGATCCCCGGCGCCTACAAGCCGGACCAGTTCTCCAACCCGGCCGCCCCCGGCAGCCACTACGAGTCCACCGGTCCCGAGATCTGGCAGGACACCGACGGCAAGATCACCCACGTGGTGATCGGCGCAGGCACCGGCGGCACCATCACCGGCACCGGCCGGTACCTCAAAGAGGTCTCCGCGGACCGTCCCGCATCCGAGGGCGGCCAGGTCAAGGTCATCGGCGCGGACCCGGAAGGCTCCGTCTACTCCGGTGGCACCGGACGCCCGTACTTCGTCGAGGGCGTGGGCGAGGACATGTGGCCCGGCAACTATGACAAGTCCGTGCCGGACGAGGTCATCGCCGTCTCGGATGCCGATTCCTTCGCCATGACCCGCCGGCTCGCCCGTGAAGAGGGCCTGCTGGTGGGTGGTTCCAGCGGCATGGCGGTGGTCGCCGCGCTGCGTGCGGCGAAGGACCTCCCGAAGGATGCCGTGGTCGTGGTGATCCTCCCGGACTCCGGGCGTGGCTACCTCGCCAAGATCTTCAACGACCAGTGGATGCGGTCCTACGGCTTCCTCCCGGGCGCTGAGGAGGACACCGTGGGCGCCGTGCTGGAAGGGAAGAACGGATCCCTGCCGGACTTGGTCCACATCCATCCCAACGAATCCGTCCGCGACGTCATCAACATCATGAACGAGTACGGGGTGGACCACATCCCCGTGCTGTCCGCCGAACCGCCCGTGGTGATGGGCGAGGTTCTGGGTTCCGTGGACGAACGCACCCTGACCAGCAAACTCTTCCGCGGCGAAGCCAAGATGACGGACAAGATCGCGGACCACATGGGGGAGAAGCTGCCCGTGATCGGCTCCCTCGAGTCCATCTCCGCGGCCCGCGCCCTGCTCTCCGAGTCGGACACCATCATGGTGACCTTCGTCGGAGCGCCCGTGGGCATCGTGACCCGTCACGATCTCCTCGCCTACCTCAGCAACTGACGCCCACCGGCACACGCCTCATGGAAGGGAAACACCATGTCCCACGCAGCTGACCGCACCGCGGGGTTCAACACCACCGCAGTCCACGCCGGCCAGGCCTTCGAACCCCGGACCGGCGCCGTGGTCCCGCCCCTGCACTTCTCCTCCACCTACGCACAGGACGGCATCGGCGGCCTGCGCGACGGGTACGAGTACGGCCGCGGCGGCAACCCCACCCGTGACGCACTCCAGGAGCAGCTCGCCGCGGTGGAAGGCGGCAAGTACGCCTACTCCTTCGGGTCGGGCCTGGCCGCAGAGGACGCCCTGATCCGGGCCCTCTGCCGCCCGGGGGACCACATCGTGCTGGGCAACGACGCCTACGGTGGCACGTACCGCCTGATCTCCCGCATCCACGGGGACTGGGGCATCGGCAACACCGCCGTGAACCTGGCTGATCTGGAAGCCACCGCTCAGGCTGTGCGAGACCACCAGACCCGCCTGCTCTGGGTCGAGACGCCGTCGAACCCCATGATGCGCATCAGCGACATCGCGGCGCTCGCGGACATCGCTCACGACGCCGGGGCCCTCCTGGTGGTGGACAACACCTTCGCCTCGCCGTACCTGCAGAACCCGCTGGCGCTGGGTGCCGACATCGTCATCCACTCCACCACCAAGTACATCGGCGGACACTCCGATGTGGTGGGCGGCGCCGTGGTGCTCAACGATGAGGAACTGGCTCAGAAGGTGCAGTTCCTGCAGTTCGCCGCCGGTGGCGTCTCCGGCCCCATGGACGCGTTCCTCACCACCCGCGGTCTGAAGACCCTGGGCGTGCGCATGGACCGTCACTGCAAGAACGGACAGGCCGTGGCCGAATGGCTGCTGACCCGTCCTGAGGTGGAGGCCGTGCTGTACCCGGGTCTGCCCGACCACCCCGGTCACGAGCTCGCCGCGAAGCAGATGCGCGGCTTCGGTGGCATGGTGTCCGTCCAGTTCAAGGGCGGCGCCGAGGCGGCCCGCAAGGTGGCCGAGTCCACTCGGGTGTTCACGCTGGCCGAGTCGCTGGGCGGCATCGAGTCCCTCATGAACTACCCGGCCGAGATGACTCACGCCTCGGTCAAGGGCACCGAGCTGGCCGTCCCGGACAACCTGCTGCGCCTCTCGTGCGGCATCGAGGACGTCGAGGATCTCCTGGCGGACCTGGAGCAGGCCTTCGCCCAGCTCTGATTCCCCGGGACTTTGGCCTGAAGCGCCGGTCGAGCACGGTGGTCCCCCACGGGGCCGTGCTCGGCCGGCGTTGTGCGTTGAGGCGCTCAGTCCCCTTTCCTCAAAGAGCGACAGCGAGCCCACCCGAGAGGCGACGATCCGGCGGTTGGGCCTCAAATCTCCAGCTGCAAGGTAGGAGGTTTTCGTCCGAACACCCTGGCACTGTCTAGAACTCGTCTCCCTTGCGGTGCCGCCGCCGAGTCGCTGCGCGGTCAAGGATCATCAGCCCCCTGATACTCGTGATGAGTCTGCGGCAAGTTTCGAATTTTACTCCTGAGCGTCAGCTGTTAACCTGAGGCCATGTGGGACCATGACGTGCGTGTAGCTTTGCATGCCTTCCTTGAGGAGGAACACGTTCATCAGAGGACCCCTACTCGTATCTTGGACGAGCTTGGCCTGGCCGGTGAGGTACGGGTGGATGTTGCCGTTTTGAACGGGTCTTTCTCAGGGTTTGAGATCAAGAGCGAACGAGACACGTTGAAGCGTTTGCCTAAGCAGGTCGAGGTGTATTCAAAGATCCTTGACTATATGACGTTGGTGGTAGCTGATCGGCACCTTGAGCATGCGTTGGAACAGGTGCCCGGCTGGTGGGGAGTGCTCACTGCCCGCGCTACCGACTCCGGGGTGCGTTTGAGCCGCCATCGCCAGGGATTGCCGAACCCCGGAGTCGAAGCCGCTTTTCTTGCGACCTTGTTGTGGCGCGATGAGCTCCTGGCTGCTTTGGAAGACCGGGGCCTTGTTAAGGGGTTCCGATCCAAGCCGGCGAATACTCTACGTGCTCGGCTCGTCGAGCATCTCAGTGGTGAGGAAGTGTCGGAGCTTGTGAGGGAGCAGCTGAAGGCCCGGACAAACTGGAGAGGGAATGTAGCGTGACCTCGATGTGCCTATAGGTTGCCCATTGTCGCCACGTCCCCGCGTTGCCCGGCTTGTAGGGCATTGAAGAGTCGAGGGTGTTATCGATCCAGTCATCGGCGCGGGTTCGAATTGGAGTGCCATAAAGATGATGCTGGGTGAGCGGCCCGGTAGCGGTCGGAACCGCTTTACCTCCTTTCCCTCTGCCTTGGCTTGCTTTATAGAGGTCACCTCGGCTGAACAACCAGTTTTCTTCCGTGGTGTAACGGAATGTGGCACTGATGGCCAGATAACGGGGATCAACCTCGAGCACAGCCTCTGGGTTGATGACAAGGTGGTCGAAGAAGTCTGCCCGGCGAGAGTCGGGTCCATTGAATGCTTGGCGACCAGCAGAATACTGCCTCCAATCATGTCGGGGGAGTACCGAGACCCCCTTGTCAGCCGGAGTAGCGGCCGGCCAGGCGTAGCCGCCCACCGTTACGCTCCGCCACTGCGTGGCTGATGGTGCCTGAAGCTCCGTCTGGATGGCCGAGGCTACAAAGGAACTGGTATCGGCGCCGAAATCGAGGAGAAGATCGACGTCGGCAGGTGCCACGCCCACCGCTGCGAGGATCGCCTGTGATGGCGAGGGGTTTTTGCTGGGCCACTCGGGCCCGGTCAGCTTCAAAGCGATTCCTCTCCCGGTCTCGTGATGCAGCGCCCGTGCGGCCGCTACAAGGGAAGAGGAACTCTCCGGTGTGAGGACCGGGGTCAGAGCCAAACCGAGTGACTCAGTCTTGCGGACCAGCCAGATGATCGGGTGGGTCGATCCATGGATGGGACGTTCATCATCGAGGAGCGAGGTGTCGACGAAGGCCTGGGGTGCCTTCCTGGCGGGGACGAGTTTCTCGGGAAATGGCGCGATGTGCTGTGCCATGGACTTCGTATGATCACCCTTGTCGTAGTCGAAGGGTCTTGCCGGGATGACAAAAATCGGTGTGAACCTCTCATGTGCCTCTTTCGAAAGATCCCTCAAGGCCTTCAACTCTCCTTCCCGGGCGAGGGTGAACGGTCGGTAATGTGGTGAGCCGCTTTGCTCAGTGTTTTCTTGGGACATCAGTCCTCCTGAAGGGCTGGTTGAGATGGAAAAGGGGAACGCTGGTCAGCCACGCGAATAGGCGCGACCTCCACCACTCGAGCAACGACCAGTGATTTCACAGATCCGACGATCCTGACCTAATAATCGACCTTCTCCGGAGCGGGTGCTTCAGTTTCGCTCGTGGCCTTGCGGCTCATAGAGGCCGCCTTGGGTCCGGGAAGGAAGACGGCGACGAGCGCGCCAACCACAAGCACGGCCACCCCATTGGCTCCGATCGCAACTGTCAGGCCATGCAGGAGGCCATTGGTGTGGCTGGAATCGCCAGTCGATGCAGCTGCGGCGAGAATCGATGCCATGATCGGCGTACCCAGGGCGAGTCCGACTTGTTGGCTGGTCGTGGTGAGACCTGTTGCAAGTCCTTGTTCGTCATCGGGCAATCCGGAGGTGGCTGTGACCATGAAACCGATGATGGAACCGATATGTCCGATCGCGCCAATGACGATTCCGGCGAGGATGAGGGCGAGGGACGACATGTTCGGTCCGGCGAATGCCAGCATGAGCGTCCCAGCGCCTTGGAAGACCAGTGCCGTGACTAGAAGGGTTTTCTGTCCGAAGCGGCCGATGATCTTCGGCACGAAGTTGGCTGCGACGATCGAGACGATGCCGATGGCAGCCACGATGAAACCGGTGATCAATGCGTTGAGCAGCAGGACGTCCTGGAGATAGAGAGTCAGCAGGAAGGTGAGTGAGGACATCATCGAGAACGTCGTGAGGCCGGCCAAGTTGCCGAGAGCGACTGTGCGCCTGCGGAGGATCTGCACGGCCACCAGCGGAGAAGCGATTCGGGATTCAACCCACCCGAAGATCGCGAGCAACACGATCCCTGCCGCGAGCCATGGGTAGGGAGCGCCTACGGTGACGCCGGTCTGGCCGGCAACCGTCAGCCCGTACACGAGCGCAGCAAGGCCGGCGCTGATGAGAACGGAGCCGGTGAGGTCGAGACGAGGTTTGGTCTCAGGCCGGGATTCCTGAAACAGGATGGGAGCAGCGACAAGGATCACCGCTGCGACTGGGACGTTGATGAAGAACGCCCACCTCCAGTTGAGTCCCGTGGTCAGCACGCCGCCAAGAAGCGCCCCGACGGTGAATCCTGCAGAAATCAGGGCGCCGTTGATACCGAGGGCTCTGGCCCGACGAGGCCCTTCTTCGAACGAAGTCGTGAGCAGTGACAGCGCAGTTGGTGCGACGGCGGCTGCGCCGAAGCCTTGCACGATCCGGGCACCGATGAGGATCCAACTGGTTGATGCGATGCCGCCGATGAGACTGCCACCGCCGAGCAGTATCATGCCGATCACAAAAAGCAGACGCCGACCGACGAGGTCGCCTAGACGTCCGAAGAGCAGCCCGAAACCGGCGGCGGGAAGGGCGAATGCTGTGATGACCCACTGCAGATCGGCTGCCGAGATTCCCACATCGTGCCCAATGTCGGGGAGCGCGACATTCAGGACGGAGAAGTCCACTGCGAGGGTGAAGCTGGCGCCCAGAAGCGCGATGAGTTTCCATCGTTCCCGCGCGGTGAGTTTCACTGAGGTTGGCTGGGACATGGGGTATTAGTCACCTTTCTTGTTCTCAAACAGGGCACGTGATGTGGCCTGTTGTGCATTCAGGACGTGCGGCGGAATGGCACCATCCCGGCCGAGGACGCCCTCGGCGATGATGTGCCCGTCGGGGCGGACGAGGTAGTAGTGCGGTCGACGCCCAAGTCTGAGGGCTGAGCCTGGCGCGGCGATGGCACCGAGGTCTCGAACGCAGTGTGCTGTGCGGGGCTCGATGGCGGCGACCTGAACCGCCCAGTTGTGCGCGAGCGTTCGCCCGGGCCAAAGGAAAAGGGTGTGACGGTCACGGTCGTGCGTTGGCCAACTCGACCATGGCGCCCGTGAAGGGGCCTTTCCGGCGAAGGACGGGAAGCGAGAACCGATCAGCTTGCTGCCGGAGGCCTCGTTATCTAAGTCGTAGCGGGTATCCAGCTGGGTGATGGTGTCGACAAGATTCGGTCGCCGCAGGCTTCGGGTCGCCACGAAGACTGCGGCATCCCGCATTTTGGTCGCCCGCGGACCCGATACCCCTGACCACCGGGCGAGGCGGGCAGACGTCGAGGCAACGCGGGCCGCAGCGGCGCGCCGCTCGTCGTCGTAGGTGTCGAGCAGCCGCTCATCAGCGATCTTCTGGATGACGTGTGCCAGCTTCCATCCGAGGTTGGCGGCGTCCTGCAGGCCTGTGTTCATTCCTTGGCCGCCAGCCGGACTGAGCAGATGAGCGGCGTCTCCGGCGAGAAGCACGCGTCCTGCGCGAAAACGTTCGGCGGTTCTGAAGGCGACGTCGAAGGCGCTGGTCCACTCCGGAGCATGGACATCGGTGACAAGCCGGCTGTTCTGGGTCAGGATTTTGCGAAAGAACGCGTGGTCGGGTTTCTCAGCATCCGGAGACATCGCCACTGCGATGCGCATCGTTTTTTCCGTGAAGGGTGAGATGCCGATCGCAGTCGACCGCGAATAGATGTAGTGAAGCATCCGTGTCGACAGAGTTCCCTCGATCGCGGCATCTCCGATGCCGAATCGAGCAGTCCCCGGTGGTCCGGTGAAGGTAATCCCGGCCAGCTCACGCACCGCACTGTGCGCTCCGTCGGCACCGATGACCCATTTCGCCCTCACGTTCTCCGTCCGGCCTACGGTGACCACCGTCAGATCGACCCCGGAAGCGTCCTGTGACAGGCCGACAACCTCGCTGCTGCGCGCCAGAGGGCCAAAGTCACCCTCGTACCTCTTCACGAGCATCCGTTCCGTCATCTCCTGTGAGATGGCGAGTCCGAACGGGTACGGGGCCTCGCGGATAGCGGAGAAGCGCAATTGACCCAGATCGTGCCGATTGGAGTGGAACTCGACCCCCTCGATGGCGCGGCCCCGGTCCATGAGGTCATCTACGACGCCGATGGCCTGCATCAGCTCAAGCTGCCGGGGCCAGAGGACCGACGCGCGTGAGTGCCGCAGCGGTCTGCGGGCCTTGTCCAACAGCTGGACCGAGACGCCGCGCATTGCCAGATCGATTGCCAGGTACAGGCCCACCGGTCCCGCCCCCACCACGACAACATCAACCTCGTTCATCGTGTCTCCTTCATTCATGGAGCAAACGGTAACAGACATCTGTTATATATCAGTAACCGTATCAACTGAGGATTGAGGCCAGAGCCGGGGAGCGAAAATGGACTTGACATGCGACAAGGCGCGCGCCAATATCAGAGCGCTGGTACGTAGCAACCAACTGTTTAGATCCTGCGCAGAGCTGAACCGTTGCGTGACCTGAGCTCTGAGAGGGAAGACATGACCGCGGTTCTGCAACCGAGAAGCAGCCGAACAATTGACCGACATTTGGTCCACCGAAGGCAGGTGCACGAGGTTTTCATCACTGAAGTGGACATGACTACCGGGTGGTGCACGGCTCAATTGCCGGCGAGCCACAGCTATTACGGAGACACCGCGGGGCCGGTTGACATCCTCGGTCTGATGGAGGTCTGTCGGCAGGCTGTCACAGCCGCAGCCCACCTCGAATGGAAGATCCCGTTCGGCACGCATTTCGTGCTCCGTCAGTGGGAAGGCAGTTTCCCCCTCGATGCCAGGCCCTCGCAGGACGATCCTCCCCTTGAGGTACAGGTGTGGGTCACGCTCCGAGAGCATCAAACCCGTCGGCAGCAGGTCCGTTCAGTGGCCAGTACCGTCGAGCTCTTTCGGGCAGACGGAAAGACGCTGGTCGGCACGATGTCGTTCGACGTGATGTTCCTTACCGAGGAGACGTACCAGTATTTGAGGTCCACCCGGTCTTCAGGGACACCGGCCCCTTCCAGCCTTAGTCTGAGTGACACCCCCTCCACGATCGAACCATGGGCGGTTGGCCGGACGCACCCCGACAACGTGCTCATCACTCAAGCCGTAGGCCGAGGCTCCTCGCTCATGGGTGTACTCCGTCTGCCCGTGCGCAACTGGAGCATCTTCGACCATCCGCAAGACCATGCTCCAGCCATGGCTCTCACGGACGCCGCGCGACAGCTGGTGGGGCTCAGTGAACCCTCCCACGGTCCCGAGCAGCAGTGCCTGGTCTGGTTCCGCGGTGAGTTCTCTAACTACGTGGAGCTGGACATGCCCGCGGTGTTGTCAGTTCGCGGTGGCAAGGACGCTCCGGCCGGCTCGAGCAGTCACCTCATAGAGATCCGCCAAAGTGGCGCGGTCGTTGCGACGATCCACCTCGGATTTGAGAAACACCTCACCCCATTCACTTCTCAGGAGACCCATTGAAGATGCCCCCGGGCGTGCGCATCGCCGCCACCGCCCTCGTCCTGGCGCCCACCATCGACACCGCGACCGCTGTTCAGCAAGGCATCGTCACGCAAGAGGTGGCCCGAGACGTCGGCGTCAATCGACTCCCCGCAGCACAGGAACCTGGACCGCCGCTTCTGGCATTGAAGGCTGCGGCGACGGCGATCTCGTCGGCCCACGTCGACAACGACGGGATCGGCCTTATCGCCCATGCCTGGATTCATCACCAAGGTCATGACTTCTGGTCTCCCGCGCATTACCTCGCCGATCAGCTGGGCGCTCACGCCGCCCTTCCGATCGGCGTGCAGACCATGTGCAATGGGGGAGAGACAGCCCTAGAGATTGCACTGGCGCGAATGGCTGTCGATCCCGCGTGCCGTGCCGCGCTGGTGTCAACCTCGGACATCTTCGACGGCGATTTCGATCGCTGGAACAGCGATTCCACGCTCTGGTACGGTGACGCGGGCGCTGCCGTGGTCTTGACGAAGTCAGCCGATGACAGGCTCCCTGAAATTCTCTCCACGGCCACCAGCGTGGTTCTTTCCGGTGAAGGCCTCCACCGCGGTGTGGATCCTTTCACCTGGAAGCCGGGAGAGGCTCGCGACACCATCGATGTACGCCGGACCAAGAAGGCGCACTTGCACACTCCGGGGCGTGCAGAATCGTTCGCTGCTGATATGGTCGACGCGCTGCGGTCAGTGATCACGCGGAGCCTTGCCGACGCCGGGATCCCGGTGGAGTCTGATCGGCTACGGTTCATCGCGCTTCCCCGCGTCGGCAGGAAAGTCGTGGGTGACATCTACGCTCCAGCGATCCGTAAGCTGACGCCGAAGCCCCTCGTGTATCTGGGTGATGACTCTGGTCACCTCGGCGCGGGAGACACTCTGGCCAACCTCCACGACATGCTCTCCCATGGCGTCCATGCGATCGACGACATCGGTCTTTTCATCTGCGCAGGGGCCGGGTTCACGGTCTCCTGTGTGGCTGTTCGCCTCGGTGACCTCAGAAGTTCAGGGAGATCGGTCGCTGAAGATGAGCGGACGGCGGTGTCTGCATGAGTCGTGGAGCAGTCCTTGTCGCAACCGGAAGCGCGCTGCCCTTGCACGTGGAGACCAATGAGATGCTCTCGATGCGGATGGACACCTCGGACGATTGGATTCGTCAACGCACGGGCATCCTCCAGCGGCACGTCGCCACGCACGAAACCACGAGGGACCTAGCCGCCGCCGCCGCAGAACGAGCGCTCGAACAGTTGCCGTCCGGGCGTTCCATCGACCAGCTGATCTTGGCTACCACGACACCCGACAGGGCCTGCCCGGCGATGGCCCCGGAGGTCGCGTCTCGGCTCGGGCTCGGTACGATCCCCGCATTTGACATCGCCGCAGTGTGCAGTGGGTTCTTATACGCGCTCGCCGCTGCCCGGAACGCCGTCTGCTCAGGCGCTGCCGACCGCGTCCTGATCGTGGCGGCGGAGACCTTCACCCGCCTCCTCGACCCCAATGACCGGACCACGGTGCCCTTGTTCGGAGATGGGGCAGGTGCAGTCATCATCGAGGCCGGCCATGCCGAGGATCCCGGGGCGATCGGAGAAATCGTCCTGCGCAGTGACGGCGCTCTGGCCGACTTGATCCGAGCCGAGGGCGCCGCAGTCGGGAGTGCCCCCGGGTCAATGGACCCTTACTTCCACATGCAAGGTCAGGCGGTCTTCCTCAATGCCGTGGTCCGCATGCAGGAGGCTGCTCAGATCGCCTTGACCAGTGCCGGCTGGGATGTCGAGGAGGTCGATCACTTCGTCGGGCACCAGGCAAACGCCCGGATTCTCGCAGCGGTGGCCGACCGACTCGATCTGCCCGCCAGTAGGGTCCGGATGAACCTCCGCCGCGTGGGCAACACGGCTGCGGCTTCCATCCCGATCGCCCTCGACGAGGCTCTGAGGAGCAACACGATCACTCGGGGACAACGGATCGCGCTCGCTGCCTTCGGAGGCGGAGCGACCTGGGGTGCAGCGACGCTCACCGCTCCGGATACCACCTTCACCATCTGAACAAAGGAACATGCCCATGCCGACCATCCACGACTCCTTCCTGACCATCCTCACCGAGAAGTTCGGTGTGCCCGTCGAAGAGACCGCGAACGCCTCCTCGACGATGGATGACCTTGGACTGGATTCCCTAGCTCTCGTCGAGATGCTTCTCGATGTTCAGAAGAGTTTCGGTGCCACCATCGAAACCGGAATCATTCTTCCGCACCACACGATCGATCAGGTTGTGAATCTGATTGCCGAGCGCGCTGGTGCATCGCGATGACGAGTGATCGTTTCGACGCCGCCATTACTGGCATCGGTCTGGTCACCCCGGCCGGCCTCACGGCCTCGACGACGTGGAGCACTATTCTCTCCGCCGCGCGAACTGAAGCACACGATCGCACGATCGGTGACGGATCCACGGTCCTGCCGGTCGCCGTCGTTCCTGACTTCGATCCGCGGGCGGAGTTCGGACCGGCAAAAGCCTGGCGGTTGGCCCGGTTCGTTCAGCTTGCGATCCTCGCGACCCGTGAAGCCCTCAACGACAGTGGCCTTGAGCCGACACGCTGGGACGGTTTCCGCGTCGGGCTGGTGATGGGGAACTCGCTGGGCGGAGCGGAGGTCTACGACAGGGCTGCGGAAGCGATGTCGAACGACGGCCCAAACGGTGTGTCGCCGCTGTTGATCCCATCTGCCATGCCGAACATGCTGGCTGGCACGCTCGCAATCGAATTCAAGGTGCGCGGGCCCGCGTTCACGGTCGCGACGGCCTGCGCGTCCGGCACGTCGGCGATCGGCCAGGGCCGTGACCTTCTGCGACAAGGTCGGTGCGATGTCGTGATCGTTGGTGGCGCGGAGAGCGCCCTGACAGACATCAACCTCGCAGCTCTCAACAACATGGGAGCGCTCAGCAAGCTCGGGAAACCCGTGGAGTCTGCATCGCGACCGTTCTCGGCTGACCGCGCCGGTTTCGTGCCCGCTGAAGGTGCGGGAGTTCTGATCCTGGAATCGGCAGAGGCGGCGCGATCGCGTGGGGCCCGGGTTTACGCCCACGTTTCCGGGTTCGGCTCGAGCACGGATGCCCAGCATGTCACGGCCCCGGATCCGTCCGGCGACGGCATCCGGCGTGCCATCCTGGAAGCTGTTGAAGTGGACGCTGGCTTGGGCCTGAGCGAGGTGACCCATGTGAACGCGCATGGCACGTCGACTCCGCTCAATGACGCGTCGGAAGCGGCGGCGATCCGCGATCTGTTCGGCTCGGGCGTCCCGGTGACCTCTGTCAAGGGCGTCACCGGGCACACCCTGGCGGCGGCCGGTGCGATCGAAGCCGCGGTGACGGCGTTGACCCTCTCGAAGCGTACGATCCCGCCCACAGCAAACACCGAGCGCGTCGACGCCGCCTTCTCGATCGACCTCGTGACCGGTCAGAGCCGGGAACTTGCATCAGGCGTTGCGGTCACCTTGTCTGCCGGTTTCGGCGGGCATAACGTCGCCCTCGCTCTGACTCCGTGAGGACTCTTGTGATAGCGAACGAGCAGCGCCATCGTCGGTCGGCTGCGTTCTTCGACGTGGATGAAACCCTCGTCAACCTGAAGACCATGCAGTCGTTCCTCAACCACTACTTCGGTTCAGACGCAGGCATCCGGCCCTGGGACCGCTTTCAGCAGGGTCTGGGAACGACTCCACGTGCTGACGGCAACCGAAGATACTACCGGCTCTGGAAGGACGAGTCCCTTGCGGACGTGGAAGCGGCCGGCCGCGCCTGGTTCGCGCGGGTGAGGCACCAGCCTGACTTCTACGTCGAGGAGACCCTTCGCCGTCTTGAGGCGCACCGAAGATGCGGGGACCTGGTCTTCCTCATTTCCGGGTCGTTCCACCCCTGCCTGGCCCCTCTGGCTTCTGCGCTCAAGGTCGACGGCGTGTATGGAACCATCTTGCAGGTCTCCGACGGGCGACTCACCGGTGAGGTCCTCGTCTCCAGAATCGGCGAGGGCAAGCGGGACGCCTTCACGCAGGCCGTCAGCGAGCACTTCATCGATCCTCGGCGCACCTGGGCGTACGGCGATCATCCTTCAGACGCCCCGCTGCTTTCCAGTGCGCGGAGACCGTACGTCGTTCGCCCCGACGCCACCATGCGTGACATGGCTCGGCAGCACGGCTGGCCGACCCTCACCTTCTGCAACGATCTGGAGGAGCGATGACTTCGATGGCCACCGCGGCCATAGCGGACCGGCTCGTCCATGGGCTGCGCTCGAGAACCATCGACGTTTCGCGCTCGACAGGGCTGTCTCTTCCAACCATCGCGCACACACTGTTCTTAGGTTGCGGAATCCCGGCATCAGTCAGCCTGGGAACTGATGCTGCCGGATCATTCTCCGGGGCCTTCGAGCAACCACTGGAGAACATCAAACGAGTAGGTGTCCTCGGGGCCGGCACGATGGGGGTCGGTATTGCTCAGGCGGTCGCGCACGCCGGCATCTCCGTGGCCGTGTACGGCCGCCGCGAAGGCCCCAGGTTGGCGGCCGTTGGAGAGGCACTGAGGACAGCCGCGGGTGGACGAACGGCTGGGATTTACGTTGGATCAGACCTTCAGGTTGTAAGCCGCAGCGATGTGATCATCGAAGCGATCGCTGAGGATCCTGCAGCCAAGGTCGAGGTCCTAGAAGACGTATGGCGGATGAACCCGGGCCCGCCCCCGGTCTTCGCCACGACGACATCGAGCCTGTCGATCACGGAACTCCAGCGTCGGCTCGGGGATCGCCTTGTCCTGGTTGGTGCGCACTTCTTCAATCCGGCCAGCACCAACCCACTCGTCGAGTTGATTCAAGGGAACGCGCCACGTGAGGCACTGGACCGTGTGGCCGGGCTGTGCCGACGGCTCGGGAAGTCGCCCACCGTGGTGCCCGACACTCCCGGGTTCGTGGTGAATCGAGTCCTGATTCCGTATCTGAATGATTTCTTCGGGGAGATTTCGCGCGGTGTTGATATCCGGGCCCTGGATCAGCACATGCGCAAGCTATATCGGTTACCGCTGGGTCCATCGCGGCTGGCCGACCTGATCGGGCTGGATGTGGTTCTGGCAATCCAGGAGTCTTTGGCCGAGCGCGAATCCGATCTTTCCCTGCGGCCGGCCCCTCTGCTGAAGGCGCTGGTGAAGAATGGAATTCTTGGACGTAAGAGTGGCCACGCGCTTGCGTCAGCGCCAATCGGTCTAAACTAGCGGAATTCGATCTTCAGTTTGTGCCACAGGCCTGTGAAGAAGCAGATGCGGTAGCATAATAAGATGCCTGCTACGAACGCGAAGAGCACTTCCGATCAACCGCGGCTGTCGGCTCCGCGACGCGGCCAGACCGCGTTCGAGGAGGACCTGGACTCCAGGCTCGGCACCTATCTGAAACTCGCAGAGCAGACACTCATGGCCGAGAAGGCACGGGCTCTCCGTGATTTTGATCTGAGTGTGGCGCAGTACGCGACCTTGATGGCGCTGTACTACGTTCCCGAACAGTCGGCGGCGATGCTGGCCCGTACGGCCGCTGTGACGCCTCAGACGATGGCCACAGTCCTGTCGAAGCTTGAGGCCAAGAGGCTCGTGGACCGTGTTCATTCAGAGATCCATTCCAAGGTCCTCCTGGTGTCGTTGACGCCGAGCGGCGAAGCGCTGGTGCTGAGAGCTGATGCCAGTGCCCGGGCTGTGGAACAGCGGCTGCGGGACGCATTCACCGAGAGCGAGGTGGCCGTCTGGAAGGAACTGCTTCTGCGCGCGGCGTCAGCGGTGCGCGATCAGGATGGCGAATAGCGCACTGCGGCCCTCGTCCCGGAACTGTCGAACGGCATTGGGCACAGCGTTGGAGGACTTGTTTCATAGCCGCGTCGATGCACTTCTATGGGTGATTGGACGGACGCAGGGTGAGGACTGGTCCCGTGGCGTGGGACCGTCGGCGCCGAGTGCTCGTTCCGTTCGTGTGGAATCTCAGGTCGCCGCCGAGATGGTCGACGTCGTGGCTGAGCTATGGGCATCGCTGACGTCAACCGAGATCCCTGCACTTGCAAGAGCTCAGCACGGCAAACCTGTTCTCGTCCTGGGCGACGAGCGCCGCGCGGATCTCACTGTGTCGATCGCACATGACTCGTCGTCCGTCGGGGTCGCTTTTTCCTTTCGACGAAGCATCGGCTTGGACATCGAGTCCCGCGAGCGGGTCATCCCGCCGGCCGTCGAGCTCCTCTTGACGCCGATATCGGCGCCAAGCCCCCGCTTTCTCACGCCGGTGGAGGCTTGGACGGTCTATGAAGCCCTCGCGAAGGCCGACGGGCGAGGCCTGGGCCTCGGCATCTCGGGCCTCTCGATCGCTGGGACAGCAGCGGGCGGAAACGTCTGGGCGGTGGCCGATGGCTCAACATACGCTGTGCACACGACGACCCTCGATACGGGTTCAACCGTCTCCGTCGCGGTGCAGGGTGCGGGTCCCGTGAGCGTCAGATTGGTGGTACCGGGTTCTGGGATGGGTGCTGTCTAGTAGCGGCTTCCCTGTGCGGGCCCGAGGCCGTCTAGCTCAGCGATGTCGGTCTCGCTGAGACTGACATCGATGGCTCCGAGGTTTTCCATGAGGTGGCGTGGAGTGCGGGTTCCTGGAATCGGGAGTACGCGGGGTCCTTGACCCAGAGCCCAGGCCAAAGAGACTTGCGCGGGTGACGCGTCGTGTGCTGTCGCGATCCGGCGCACGGTTGCGGTGATGAACCGGTTGTGTTCCATCGCCTCTGGCTGAAAGCGCGGATTTGTCTTGCGGAAATCGTCGTCATCGAGCTTGCCGACGTCGATGCTGTCAGTCAGGAAGCCGCGGCCGAGAGGTGCGAAGGGGACGAAGCTTGCGCCGTGGTCTGCGGTCCAGCTCACCACATCTCCGCCCGATGTGCTCGCCGACCCCGCAGTCGCGGGCCGCAAGTCATGGCCTGCCGAAGCGATCCCCTGAGCGTCGCGGGTCCACAGTGACAGTTCTGACTGGATCGCGGTGACGGGGTGGATCGCATGGGCACGCGCGGCTTCTACTGTGCTGACCTCCGACAGGCCGAGCCATCGAATCTTTCCCTGCGAGACCATGTCAGCCAGAGCGCCCCAGCTGTCCTCAAGGGGGACAGTCGGGTCGACTCGGTGAAGGTAGTACAAGTCGATGATTTCGCGTCCCAGATGCGACATGCTTTCGTCGACCTGGCGTCGCAGTGAATCCGGAGTGGCCTCCCGCCGCATCGTGTGTGTCGAAAGGTCGTCGACGACGAGACCGCCCTTCGTGGCGATCACGACGTCCGGCCGCTCTTTCAACGCTCTGCCGACGAGTCGTTCGTTATGGCCGTCGCCGTACACGCGCGCTGTGTCGAAAAAGTCGACGCCCTGATCAACCGCCGTGCGGATCACCGCCATGGACTCGGCGTCGTTGCGGCTGCTCTCCGCGTAACCCCAGCTCATCCCCATGCATCCCAGCCCAAGCGGGGAAACCATCCGTCCGGTTGTGCCAAGTTCTCGCACCATCTTTGTCATCGCATCCTGTCATGTATCAGATGTCTGCTATTGTGGCCAGCGTACACGACGAGTCGAGGAGTATGACGATGAAGGCGCTTCAGATCACTGACTACACCGGAGCCGGGATTCTGCGCTACCAGGATGCGGATGTGCCCGTGCCTGGGGAAGGGCAGGTCGCGATCGAGGTCACCCATGCCGGTGCGAATTACGTCGAGGCTCTCTTCGCGGGTGGCTTCGTCCCTGACCTGGCGGTGCCCTGGACGCCGGGGATTGAAGCGGTCGGGTATCTGCTCGGGAACGAACCCCTTGAAGGTTTAGGGAAGTCCGGGGATCTCATCGCGGCGCTGACCATCAACGGCGGCGGCGCCTACGGTCAAATCGCCGTGACAAACGCGCATCTGGTCAAGCGGATCCCGGCGGGACTGTCTCCTGTGGTGGCTGCCGCGGTGCCGTCCAACACCACCACGGCGCTGCTCGTCATCGAGCGCCTCGCAAAGCTCCGCCCCGGGGAGAGCGTTTTGGTCCATGCCGCTGCCGGGGGCCTCGGTTCGCAGATCGGACAGGTCGCCAAACACTGTGGTGCAGGGCGGGTGGTGGGCGTCGTCGGTCGTGAGGAGAAGCGTCAGCATGCGCTTGATCTCGGGTATGACGAGGTGTGGCTGCGCTCAGAACTCGATGAGCACCTGGACGAACGGTTTGATGTCATCGCTGACCCCGTGAGCGGCCCGGCCCGCGTGCTCAGCATTGACTTGCTCGCCTTTGAGGGCCGCCTTCTGGTCGTCGGCGACGCAGCGCAAGCCGGTGATCAGTGCATCAGCAGCAATAGCTTGTGGTTTGGCGGCAAGAGCGTCCTCGGATTCAACCTCGGCGCGCTCGCTGCGGCTCGCCCGAAGCTCGTGGGAGAGTATCTCGACCGTGCACTGCATCTGGTGGCGGACGGGACGATCCGCGTTGAGGTGACTGCGACCAAATCCATCCAGAACGGTGCATCCGTCCTCGAGGACCTGCGCTCCGGAACGACGATCGGCAAGACCGTCCTGTCTCACGAGCGAGACTCATGAGCGTGCAGGAGAGCCGAGTCATTTCGCGACGGGCTCTTCTCGCATCGAAGATCACGTTCGTCACGACGGTGATCGGGTTGATCGTCGCCGTGGTGGGGCTGGTCCAGTTCGCGCACCAGATCACGGATCAAAATGGGGTGATAGCCGGACGAGATAAGGACATCGAGAAGCTCAACCAGCAGGTGCAGGCCGACCGCGCCATCCTCGATTCCCGGCAGGAGACCATCACTTCGTTGCGAGCGGAGAACACCAAGCTCAGGGCGGCGGTTCCCTACACGGTCGCGCCCGAGGACACTCATCCAGTCCGGAGCGTAGCCACCATCACGCTGGCGAAAGAGGGGGACACCGCAGACCTCAATTCCACGTTGCCCAATTTCCGCAGCAGTGGAAACTCTTGGACGGACACGTTGAGATTCGCCGGTGACGAGGTCAGGCTTGGGTACGGGGTCTCCACCTTGATGCTGTCAAAAGGCCCTGCGAACTACGCCACTTGTGCAGCAGCCACCGGGTGGGAGAAGAAGCCCGATCTTGACCCTCATGTCCTGTCCAATCCCACCACATGCTTGCGTCTCGACTCGGGCCGCTATGGGGCAGTGCAGGTCCGCAAATATGACTCAGAGAAGGCGACACTGACGATCACTGTTTGGGAATGACCGGCCAGGGCGGCCCGCCCTTGGCGGTGGCCGTGTGGTCGGCGGGGCGGATCCTCCGTCATTGGGGCTGGCCGAGGCGGGATCTACGTCGCTTCGGATGTGCGTGCTGGAGTAGGCCCTCACCGAGGTGTCAACAAGGTCACCCTCCTTCGCATCGCCCGAGTGCCAGGGGGGATCGATCCTTGACCTCGGCCTGCCGGCAAGCGCTGACGGCTGTGAAGTGCCTTAGATCCTATCGGATGTCGTTGTCGGGGTGCTCGGCATCGTAGGCCTGACGGGCTCGGGCGATGCTGTCACGGTGTCCGAGTGACCAGTCGGCGAGTGCTTTGACGAGGTGCGTCAGGCTTTCGCCTGTGGCGGTGAGGCGATAGTCGACTTGGGCCGGCACCGTCGGATAGACGGTCCGAAGAACCAGGCCGTCGCGTTCCAGTCTGCGAACGGTCAAGGTGAGCATCCTCTGGGAGATTCCGTCGACGGCGCGCTGAAGCTCCCGGAAACGTCGGGCACCATTCGCGAGTTCGACGATCACGAGGACCGACCATTTGTCTCCAACTCGGTCCAGGACTTCCCGGATGCCGCAATCAGCATGGTCGGGCTGTCCGCAGGGGTCCAGGTCTGCTGGGCCTATGGTTACCCCGGTGTGCGTCAGTGACATCAAGCTGCCTCCTTGTGGACTGCCTTCGACTGGTCAAGACTCAGCCTAGTTACTGATGAGAACCACGAAGGAGAACGACCAGACATGATCTTGGTGACCGGCTCGAATGGACAACTTGCCTCACTGATTCTGCAGGAACTGGCCGCCAGGCAGGTGCCCGCCGTGGGCGGTAGCCGGACTCCCACCGGCAGGCAGCGCCGCCTGGACTTCGACGAGCCGTCCAGCATCGATCTGACGGGCGTCTCGACTCTGGTGCTTGTTTCTGCCGGCTATGCCGAGGACGACCAGGTCATCGCCCGGCATCGAGAGGCCCTTGCTGCTGCAGCCCGGGACGGCGTCGAGCACGTCATTTACACGAGTCTGACAGGTTCTGGCGATCACCTGGGGTTCGCCCTGGCGCACCGCGCCACCGAACAGTTGGTCGAGCGCAGCGGTCTGGCGTGGACGATCCTGCGCAATGGGCTCTACGCCGAGCTCTTCGGTGCGCTGCTGACGTGGACGACCGACGGCGTTCAGTCGGCCTTCGGCCAGGGAGCGCTGTGCGCAGTGGCGCGGGAAGATCTTGCCGCGGCGGCGGCCATCGTGGCTAGCGCCCCGGCAGAACATGCCGGCAGGATCTACGACCTGGTCGGTGATCCGGTGACAGCCGAAGATGTTGCCCGGCGACTTGGCGTCCCCCATGAGAACATCGGGCTCGCGGCGTACCGGGCACGGCTTCTCGCAGATCAGAACCTGCAGCCGTTCCAGGCACCGATGCTTGCCTCGATTGCCAGCAGCATCCGGCACGGCTTCCTCAGCAGTACCGGCTCTGACCTGGGACAGCTGCTGGGCCGACCGTTCACCGATCCGGTGGCCGTCGCCGCGGCTAGCGCGGCCGGGAATCGGCCAGCGGAGGCGGCCGCTCATGAGGAACCACAGGAGGCTGAGGTGTTTTGACCCCTTAGACGATTCCTGACCGGGGTCGGGCGGTCGGAAAGCACCGAGCCGGCCGTTGGTATCGTTGCGGGATGGCGCCGGGTACGTCTGGAATTTTTCTCAATGGGTCCTACGGGGTGGGCAAGACCTCGGTGCTTGACCACCTCGGGGACCGCTTCGCGGGGGCAGGGCTGCCTTTTGCTCTGTTCGATGTCGATTGGTTCCACCGTTCATGGCCGGTGGCTCCGGACGATCCGGGAAACATCCGGATTGAGGCGGACAACATGCGCACCGTGTGGAACAACTATCAGCGCAGTGGCCGACGGACGCCGATCATCGCCGGAATCATCGAAACCGATCAGGATCAGCGGCGGTATGAGGAATGCTTCGGCGTCGAGCTGCTCGTGGTGCATTTGACGGCATCGCCCGAGGTGGCCGCCGAGAGACTCCGTGGGAGATACCCGAGTTCTCGGAAGGAAGCGCTGACGTGGCACCTCGAACGCCATCAGGCACTCGCCGAACGGCTCCAGGCAAGCCCTCACGCGTTCGTCATCGATACCGGCGATGTCACCCCGGAGCATGTCGCTTCCGTGGTCTTTGCGCAGTTCACGTCCTGGATGCAAGCGTGGCGCAGGGCCGAGTGAAACCTCCGCCAGCGTTTCATCGATGAACTGACCCGCAGCCAGAAGTCACGGCTCTGGGGCAGGATCCGACTGACCCAGATCACCTTCTGAGACCGAACCGCTTCGGTCTACCGCCCGTACAGGTCAATGCGGCGTCGGACTTTTTCCAGATGGGTCAACTGTCCCAGGGGTTCTCCGATCGCGGACAGCCTGAGCTGCGCGTCGATGAGCCCCTGCTCGGCGAGGTCATCGATCGCGAAATTGCGGCGACGCTTCAGATCGGCGCGGTCGAAGACCGGCAAACGGCTCACTTCCTGGCGAATGCGCTCGACGCCGGTAGCACGGGAAGAGACTGTGGTTTTAGCCCCGAACCGGAGGAGCACTGCGAGTGTGAGCAGGAGGCCGGAGAAGATCGCCGTGAAGACGGGGACCCGCCAGGCACCCGCGTCATATCCGCTCGCCTCGACCAGGTTGCCGGTTCCTGTGGCCCCCAGGATGGCGAAGACAGCCGTGTAGACGCCGTAGAGGGCTGTCGGGCCGCTCCAGGTCGCACCGCGCTGCACCCACCTAACGGCCACCACCAGTTGCCCCACCAGGGTGACGATGAAGCACATCCCGGCCACGGGGATCGACGTGCTGGGCGGCGTTCTCGGGATGTTGCCCAGATAAGGGTGTTCGCCATAGATGGCCACGCCGAGTATCGGCGCCAGGAGAAGAGCTGCGAGGCCCACGACGGCCACGATGTTGATCAGGATCCGTGCATCGTCGGATGGTCTCGGAGGGACGATGTCCTCCTCGTCCTCGGCCTCGATGGCAGCGAGGATGGCCGGATGGTCCTTCAGGATCTTCCGTTCGAGCGCCCCGAGGTCGGGCCTGCCGCCCGGCCGCAGGGTGGGGTGTGATTCGTCTGCCATAAATCCAGAAGGTAGCAAAAAGGAAGGGAAAGCCATGATCTCTTCCGACGGGTCTTCCTTTGCGGTGCTCCGCTCCACTGAACGGGAGGGCCATGGACGGATGAGCGCCGAACCGAAGAACTGTGCCAGAGGAACCGCGCAGAGAAACGCAACCGTCCCACCACGTGCCTGTCCAAGGGCAACGAGGGGCGCCGCGTGGACCGCGACCAGGCCTACGGTGGCCAAGAGCCTTTCAGAAGCAACGCTGCTTCGTCGGTGATCCGTTTCCGGGGATCCTCGCGCTCATCGGCCCAAGGGCGGGCCCGGCCTTCCCCCTCCGTCACCGCGAGAACGATCGGTTGAAGGGCCGAAGGATGGCCGAGCTTGATCCATCCGTGGAACCAGATCAGCCGGCCGCCGATTTCCGGTTCGAGTTCTCCTCCGGTGATCTGTTCGCACCACCAGCGAACCAGTTCCCACCGATTGAGGGGGCTGTCGATAGGCTCAGCCGGTTCAAGACCCAGTTCGGCGACGACATCGTGGAACAGGTCGCGCGCGTCGCTTTCCTCCCGCCGGGAGAGTCCTGCCAGCAGCAAGAGGGATGCCGAGTCCACGCCGTCGAGCACCGCCCGCACGGCGACCGCGATCAGTGTGTGCGAACCGAGGGGTACCTGGAGCGCCTCGCTGAGGGCGAGCATCCGAAGGCCTTGGAGTGCATCCACGGGATGAGTCTGCCACGACGATCGGCGCGGGCCTGGTCACGAGGCTGAGGAGCGTTGGACCATGCTCACGAACATGAACGTGCCCCTTGAGGCAAAGGCAGTCGTTCCGCGGAGCGTGCGGTCGGGCCTGCGGACTGCTGCGAAATCAGTTTCTCAAAGCGCGCAGAGCATCCATGACGGTCAGCGGCGGCACCTCGAAACCGGTCGCGCGGGAGCCCGACCAGTTGAGTCCGACGAGCATTCCATCGCGGTGGAGGCCCGGGAGCCAAGCGTCCATCCACCGGTCCAGCGGCAGCGAGATCACCTCGAAGTCACGGTAATCAGGAACTGAACTGACGACGCTTTCCGCGCGGCCAAGGAGAGACCAGAAAGGCATGGTCCGGTGCCCTTCGGCGCTCAACGGAGCCGGAAAGCCCCGGTCATCGCGGACGGTCCACACCTCGAGGTGTTGGACGACTTCCCGGTAGAACGCGCTGGCGTGCGCGGCACTGATGCTCACGATCCTCATCCTTGCAGAAGGCGTCGAGAGAGTGCCTCATGCTGAGTCCCGACGTCTAGGCTGGTCGTGGAACGCTCGGGCGACGTCGCGAGAACCCCTTGGCTGATCTGTCCGGCCCGACCCCAGCGTCAAGCGAACCGCAGGACGGCCTACGGCAGGTTCTGGAACAACGATGTCCTACAGGTGAGGAGCTCAGCATGACCGGCACCCCTTCACTTCCCGCAGGGTCGCCCTGCTGGGTCGAGACGCTTCAGCCCGCCCCGGAATCCGCAGCGTTGTTCTACGGTGAGCTGTTCGGCTGGACATTTGATGAGGCGGGCCCGGACGGCTCCCGTGTCGCGCGCCTCGACGGGAGGCGTGTGGCCGGCGTCGCGCAGGCACCGCCGATCCTCGACCGGGGCGCCTGGGTGATGTACCTCCTGGTGACTGACTTGGAGGCGACCGTCGACGCCGTCCAGGAAGCCGGAGGCACCGTGCTCGCCGGGCCCCTGGAACTCCAAGAGGGTGAGCGCACCGCGCTCTTCACGGACCCGGCAGGAGCGGCCTTCGGAGTGCGCGAAGGCAGTGCCCCGACCATCAGCGAAGTCGTCGATGTGCCTGACGCCTGGCAGATGAGCGCACTGCACACCCCCGACGTCGAGGCGGCCGGCGCGTTCTACGCCGCGGTTTTCGGGTGGCGGATGGAGCCAGTGCCCGGTTCGGCGCTCGCCCTCTGGCGCCTGGACGGCAGCACGCGCAAGGCCGCCGACCCGGACCTTCCCGACGACGTGGTCGCCGTGGCCACGGAAACCCCCGCGGCTGCGGGCGTTCCGACGCACTGGGCGATCAATGTGCAGGTCGCCGACGCGGATGAGGTCGTGCGCCGAGTCATCGAGCTGGGCGGGTCCGTGCTCATGCCGCCGACGGATGCGCCGGGCTTCCGGAACGCTCTGATCGCGGACCTTCAGGGTGGAGTGCTCGCCATCAGCCAGATCGTCAGGTGACCCGGACCCCTCTGCTGTGGGCTGCTCTGCCCGTGGCAGAGAGGGGCCCATCGCAGGGTCACCCGGGGTGACGATGGCTTCATGACTGATGCTCCGAAACAAGCCCTCTTCTCCGAATCCATGCGGCGCGAGTTCTTCGAGCGCCGTGTCCTGGTGCTGGACGGCGTCCTCGACGACGACAACGGCACCGTCCTCGCCACCCAGCTGATGCTGCTGGCCGCCGATGACCCGTCGGCGGACATCGCTCTCTGGATCCATTCCCCGGGCGGCTCCGTTCCCGCGATGCTGGCGATCCGGGACATCATGCGGACCATCCCCAATGATGTCTCCACGCTCGCCCTCGGGATCGCGTGCAGCGCCGGGCAGTTCCTGCTCTCCTCCGGCGCCCAAGGCAAACGGAAGGCGCTCCCTCATTCCCGGATCCTGATGCACCAGGGCTCGGCGGGCATCGGGGGAACCGCGGTCGACATCGCCCTGCAGGCCGACGATCTTCGCCATATGCGCGACACCGTCCTCGGACTGATCGCCCAGGACACCGGCCAACCGGTGGAGCGCGTCCATGAGGACTCCCTGCACGACCACTGGTACACGGCGGAGGAGGCCAGGGCTTACGGCTTCATCGACGCGGTGGTCGGCTCCTTCGAGGAGTTCCGGCCGTCGTCGCGCGTCGCCGCAGGGTTCGCGCATGCCACGGGAGGGGCCGTCCGATGAGCAGCTACACGATTCCGAACGTCATCGCCCAGCATCCGCGCGGTGAACGCATCATGGACGTCTACTCGCACCTGCTCACCGAACGGGTGGTCTACCTCGGCACGGGGATCGATGCCGGCGTCGCCAACGCGCTCATCGCGCAGCTGCTGTATCTCGAGGCGCAGAACCCGGAGCATGACATCCAGCTCTACGTCAACTGCGAGGGCGGCGACCCGAGCGCCATGCTGGCGATCTACGACACCATGACGTTCATCAAGCCGGACGTGGCGACCACGTGTGTCGGGCAGGCCGTCGCGGTGGGGGCGGTCCTGCTCGCCGCCGGCGCGGACGGCAAGAGAGCGGCGCTTCCGCACTCCCGCATCGTGCTCCATCAGCCCGCGGCGCAGGGCCGGGGGACGATTCCCGACCTCATCCTGCAGGCCGACGAGGTGATCCGCATCCGCTCAGATATCGAGGAGGCGCTCGCGCTGCACACGGGCCAGAGTGTGGAGACCCTGCGCCGGGACACCGACCGGGACCGCACCTTCACCGCTCAGGCGGCGCGCGACTACGGCTTGCTGGACCTCGTGATCACGAGACGCTGAGCAGGGCCGCGTCGGGGTTGGGGATCAGGCGGCCAGCGCGAAGCAGGTCGGGCCGGCCATGCTCTGCTCCACCACGGGACGCTCGACCGTGAGGGCCTGCGCCACATCGAGCGTGAGATCCACGAGGGTCACGTCCAGGGCACGGGCCACGACGGCGATGATCTCGCTCGACGGCTCCTTGCGGCCACGCTCGATCTCGGACAGGTACTGCGTCGAAACGCCGGCCCGCGCGGCGACCGTCTCGAGGGTCTCACCCCGCTCGGTCCGCCGGCGGCGCAGCGACCCGCCGAGGAGGTGACGCCACAGCGGCTCCCGCCTCAGGGGGCTCACCGGCGAGAGACGAGCGACGACGTCGGGGGCTTCGGAGCGCTGTTCGCGGAAGGGATTCTCGGCCATGCTTCATCGTAGGACGGCGGGTCGCCGGGCAGGAGATTCTCTGCTGTCAGCAGAGAACTTCACCGCAGTGAGAGTGTGGCCGCCTCGGACGGCGGTTCCGGGGACACCGCCTTTTGCGGCACGACGACGATCTGGACGTCGTCCTCGTAGACGACCCGGCCGGGATCGTCCGAGTGGAACAGCTCGCAGGCGACGTCGTAGCGGCGCAGGAGGTCGACGTAGAGGTCGACCCTGGCCAGCAGGTGTTCGGCGGTCGACTTGAACCAGGCCTGGGCGGCCGGATTCGCGACGGGATCGTAGACCGACTTCGCCGGGGTCGGATAGGCGGCGTCGTAGTAGTCATTGGCGCTGCGCCAGGACGCCCAGTCCTCAGGACTGAGGTGACCCTGCTTCGCCAGCCGATTGGCCAGCGCGAAGATCCCCAGATGGATCCCCGTGCTGTCGGGCACCGGGGACTGGTAGCGGAGGAATCTCTGACTCATACCGACCAGCCAAGCAGACGAGGCGGAGACACGCCCGGAACCGGAGTGTGCGGGTTGCGACGTGGTGGGTCGATCGTCACTGCGGGTGGTCTCACGGCGTCGCCATCAGGCTCACGCACTCCCGGACGTTCCGCCCGGTCCCGGCCGGGATTCGAAGGTCCGTCGATAGGCCGTGGGAGTGAGTCCGGTCTGCGCGGCGAGGTGTTTGCGGAGGTTCGCGGTGGTCCCCAGCCCACTGCGGTCCGCGACCTGGTCCACCGAATAGTCGGTCTGTTCCAGCAGGCGGCGGGCGTGCTCCAGTCGGATGGCACTCAGCCATTGGAGCGGTGTGCAGCCGAGTTCCGCTCTGAAGCGCCGGTGGAGCGTGGCGACGCTCAGGGACGCGCGGGCGGCGACGTCGGAAACCGTGATCGCTTCGGTCGCGTGCCGTTCAGCCCAGTCGAGAGCCGCCGCCAGGTCGCTTTCGGCTTCTTTGGGGATCGGCCGGTCGATGAACTGCCGCTGACCTCCCGGCCGATGGCCTGGGAAGACCAGCCGACGGGCGACGGCGGATGCGACATCCGCTCCGTGGTCTTTCCTGATCACGTGCAGCGCCAGGTCGAGCGCGGCCGCGCTGCCGGCCGAGGTGAGGATGTCGCCGTCGTCGACGAAGAGGACCGCCTCATCGAGATCGACCTGTGGGTACCGGGTGCGGAATTCGTCCGCCCACTGCCAGTGAACCGTCGCGCGGCGGCCGGTCAGCACGCCAGCCTCCGCCAGCGTGAAGGCGCCGCTGCACATGCCCAGCAGGCGTGCGCCCCGTTCATGGGCCCGGGTGATCGCGCTGAGGACGTCGGGATGGTGGGGCATCGAC